>DATGZK010000071.1:0-19298 GCA_035489755.1 Myxococcota bacterium | reverse complement strand
GATCGCCGCAGGCTGTGCATCCCGTTCGGGCCCCTGCGCGCCCGCAGCGCCGCAAAATCAGCCACCCGCGCTTCCGGGCCTCGCTCGATCCGGCGAGAAACGCCGAAGAAATGGAGCGTTTTGGGACGAGAAGTAGCTAGGTCGAGGCGCGCTCTCCGGGCGAGGCGCCTCGCGCACGGTGGCGTCGGACGGCGAGTCCCCTGAGTCTAGGCGGCACTGCTCCTTGTCCACAGCGTTCGCGCAGCGACACGAAATGGCACTCCTCGCCGCCACTCCCTGTGAAAAAAGAGCGCAAGGCGCAGCCCACCTCCAAGCCCAATGCCAAGGCCCATCGAGAGGAGGGCGCGGCCAGTCCAAAGGCCGATGGCAAGGCACAACGCTGCGGCAGGCAAGGATATGAGGGCACTGCGCGGGGAGAAGCCCATCACGACGATAGCGCCCGCGAGAGTCAGGAAGACCGTCAGCCACAACCGTGGGTGGGCTGACCAGACGGGCAGGATGAGGACACCGGCAAGGCTGAGCAGGAAGCCGCGGACGACGAGGAGAGGGGTTTCGAAGGCTCTCATCGTCGGTCCCTCCTCGGGCGAGGGGACAGGTGCGCGGCTGATCCGATTGTCATACCAATAGCCATCGCGACTTCCCTCGAGCTCCTAAGGCCACTCCGTCGGAGCAGTGGTCAATCATGATTGTTGGCACGCCAAGCCTTATCGTCCTTTCTTCGGTCGCATGCGCGCCATCGTTTGCATGCACTCGCTTCGGCAGCCGGTGGGTAACGCTGGAGGTGCAGGATTGCAAGCTTTGCACGCACTGACAGCCGATTTCAAACTCTGCATGCAACCGAAAGCCCGGTGTCTGCGCCGGCCACCGAGCACGTCACAAGCCCCGCTTGATCTCAGCCTGCCATCGGACGACACTCGGCCGATGGAGTACCAGCACCATTGCCGATTCGAGTCTCCACCGCGGCGCCGCCTACCCACGAGGCCGCCCACCCGGTGTCAGGCCCAGACCGCACGAGGGACCCGCGCTGACCGTGGGTGCTCACGCTGTGGTCCAGTACGCGGGAGCAGCGGCTGAGGTGCTACTGGCGGAGCATGAGAGCGAGGCTTACCTACGGATGGCCCTGCGGCGTGTAGTGCAGGACGGCCTTTGATGACCGCGAGCTGCAGGCGGGGATCGCGGAGTGCTGGGGACTCTCGATGCCCGCGAACGAGTGGCGCGAAGCCGCGTGGGAGCCCCGCACTGCGGAGCTTCATGTGTCAGAATTACCAAGCAAACCATCTCATAATACAAGTCGTACGCTGGAGACCCCAAGCGTCGATTGTGGCGATCCGGTGAGCGCGCGTGGGGAACCAAGAGCGATCGGTACGGCGACTCCTCGGCGCAATTGGGATTGTGATCTGCGTCGTCGCTTCGTACTGGCCGGCGCTCCACGCCGGCTTCGTCTGGGACGACGACATGTACGTCACCGAAAACGCGACGCTCCGTTCGCTGGACGGGCTGCGCCGACTCTGGCTCGAACGGGGTGCCGTTCCCCAGTACTACCCCCTCACACACACGACATTCTGGCTCGAGTACCACCTGTGGGGTCTTGCCCCGGTAGGCTACCACGCGGTGAACGTGCTCCTGCACGCAGCCAACGCTCTTCTCGTGTGGAGACTCCTCGACCGACTTCGGGTCCCCGGCGCATTCCTCGCGGGCGCGATATTCGCCGTGCATCCCATCCACGTGGAGTCGGTGGCATGGGTCACGGAGCGCAAGAACCTCCTATCCGGCTTCTTCTATCTCCTCGCGGGGGGAGCCTACCTACGCGTGATGGGATTGGAGGGCTCAGGCGCGTCGCCTCGGTCGCCTTTGCGGCTCGAGGTCGTCGCGGTGATCCTTTTCGCTTGTGCTTTGCTCTCCAAGTCGGTGACCGTGACTTTGCCCGGCGCCATCGCGCTCCTTATCTTGTGGAAACGTGGACGGATCGAGCGTCACGAGCTCGTGGCGCTCGGCAGCGCCCTCGTCCTCGGCCTCATCTTCTCGCTGCAGACAGCCATCATCGAGAAGGTGTATGTGGGTGCAGTTGGTGAGGAGTGGCACTTTTCGTTCGCCGAACGCTTGCTCATCGCGGGACGGGCCCTCTGGTTCTATCTTGGCAAGCTTGCGTGGCCCACCGATCTGCTCTTCGTGTACCCGCGCTGGACGCTGGACCCGTCCCAGTGGTGGCAGTGGTCCTTCCCCGTCGCGGCCCTGCTGGTGGGTACGTTGCTGTTCGCATGTCGTCGAGTGACAGGAGATGGACCGATTGTCGCGGCGCTCTACTACGCCGGCACACTCGTGCCCGCACTCGGCGTTTTCGACGTGTACCCGATGCGCTTCTCGTTCGTTGCGAACCATTTCGCCTACCTCGCTACGATCGGCCCGATCGCGCTCGCAGCAAGCACGGGGGCCCGCGTTGCTGCGCGGTTGCCGCGCGTGCCACGCGAGGCTCTGCGGGCGGGGGCCGTATTCCTCATTCTGAGCCTTGCCGTCTTATCGAATCGCGAATCGCGGAACTATCGGGACCTACCGGCGCTGTGGACCAGCACCATCGCGCGCAACCCTGGTTGCTGGCTCTGCGAGTGCAACCTTGGGATGTATCTGCTCGACCGCGGACAGATCGACGCATCAATCCGACATTCCGAGCGAGCGCTCGTTCTTAAGCCCGATTATATGGAGGCGATGATCAACCTCGGCAGCGGACTCTTGTTCCAGGGTCGCATCGATGAGGCGATCACTCGCTTTGGAACGGTTCTGGCTCGCTACCCGGACTCGCCCGAGGCTCAGGCCGGGCTTGGGAATGCCCTCGTCAAGCGCGGAGAGGCCCGCGAGGGCATCGCGCACCTCGAGGAGGCGGTGCGCCTCGCACCCGGATCGCCATACGCACGGCTCAGCTTGGGCGTCGCGCTGGCCGGTCAGGGACGTACGGACGAAGCCATGGTCCAGTTGGAGCAAGCCGTCAGTCTTCGACCGGACTGGATGGCTGCACGGAAGGCTCTCGCCAGAGCTCGAGGCCAGGCCGAGCGTCGGTCCACAAGGTGAGCCTCGGACCATCTGCTCCTCACTTTGCGCCCGTCCGACGGTGGCAGATTGGTTGGGTTGAAAGACCACGTCCCCGACGACCCGACGCGTGAAGACCCGGCCCAGCCTCCAGCCCGTGGACTTCAATCGCGCCCCACCCTTCAGGACTTCAGGAGCGCCAAAGGCGACCCGCGAGTCGCTTCACAAGCGCTTCACCGGGTGGCCCGTCGAAGCGGAACAATGGGCCAGAGGAGGGGTCCGAAGCTGAGGCTGCCACTTCGACGCAATGGCCGGAACAGAATTTATATCTGGCCCGCGGTGCTCAATGCAGCGGTGATCGGGTCAGCCGCGCCTCACGCCCGCCTGGAAGCACGACGAGAATGACTGCCGCCCTCACCACCACACAGGCATTTTCACCGCGGCGATGGGGAAGTCGCGTCTACTTTGCGCCGGCACCCTTCCCGCCTTTCTTCGTTCCGCCGCCGACCTTTGGGCCCGCGCAGATCGGAGATGCTCGGTGCCCTATCCTCGCCGCCCATGCCAAGACGACTACGAGGACGAAGCATATTACTCCCATGCCCCGCGTTACGTCCCGGTACCACCCTTTGCGGTTAGCTTCGGATTCAGTTGGGTGTTTGAACGCTAGAAGTCGCGGGACCACAGCACATCAATAGGCTCTTGGGCCCTTCGTGAATGTCCATAGCGCGACCACAGGATCGCGTGACCAAGATCGACGTCACCACGCTGCGATTCGGACCCAAGGGTGCAAGCCCGATCTCCACTCAGATTGTCAGCGTGGACGGCCAAAGTGATCTCGTCGCGTCCTTCCAGGTGCAGGACACTGGGCTCGCAGTCGGCGACACGCAGGCGTGCTTGCAAGGCGAGATCAGTGGACAGCTCTTCCGGGGTTGCGATGACGTTGTCGTGATCATGCCGCGAGGCTGCGGGCTTGGCCTCGAGCTGGCGCCATGTTGCCGGCACTGCTTTGGCTGCGGAGCCGGAGAAGGCGCAAGCTCGCGTAAGCCGAGGATCGATCGACACGACACGCCCCGGCTTCGTCGGGGCGTTGTCGGTTTCTGGGTGGGTTTGTCGCCGACCTCGCCGCACGACGCTACGCCGCCAGGGCGACCGTCGCCTCCGCCACCGGCGTGTGCGGTCGCTGAATACGCAAACGACCGCCCGATTTGAACCCCCGCTTTCGAGTGGCTCCGCACCCCGCCGTACCCGCGAGGTGGTGGGTTCCGGGCCATTGGCAGCCGAGCACGAAAGCGGGAAGTGAGGCGGACGCAGCACGTTTCCCCGCTCGGGCGGCGCGAGCGGTAAAGGTGTGAACGCCCGACGTGATTGCTCGATGGCGTCTCGCTCATGCCGCCAGTTCGGGCCCCGTCATCGCCTTTACAGATACCCTCTATGGGTATATGTTCTCTTCGAACGATCTCAGAGGTTTGCAATGAAGGTAGAGGTCCAACGGCAAGTTCACGCGCGCCTCATGCGCATTGCCGGTCAGGTGGCAGGTATCCAGCGTATGGCCCACGAGGACCGCTACTGCGTGGATATCTTGCTTCAGATCGCGGCCGTCCGCGCGGCGCTCGATCAGGTCGGGAAGCTGATGCTCGGCGCGCACGTGGAGACCTGCGTGGCCGAGGCCTTCGCCAACGGGAGTGCAGGTGAGCGGCGCAAGAAGACCGAGGAGCTCCTCGAAGTGTTCTCGCGTTTCGGCTCCGTGAGCAAGCGCTGACGGCCGGTCGGGGAGATAATGAGCGAACCCCTCACCGACCCCGTGTGCGGCATGACCATCGCCGTGGATGGGTCCCACCACTTCGAGTACGCAGGGGTTGTACACCACTTCTGCGGGGCCCGATGCCTCGCGCGTTTCCGCGAAGACCCTGCGCACTACGTAGGCAGCACACCGCAGAGGCAGGCCCAAGAGAGGGACCACGCCCTTGCTCCGGACCCCTCGTCCAATGCTCCGATTCGCCGCTACACCTGCCCGATGCACCCGCAGATCGTGCGCAACGCGCCCGGCACCTGCCCCATCTGCGGCATGGCACTCGAGCCGATGCTGCCCTCGCTCGAAGACGAGGAGAGCGCCGAGCTGCGCGACATGCGGAGGCGTTTCTGGGTCGGTCTGGTGCTCTCTACGCCGCTCGTCGTTCTCACGATGTCCGATGCGATTCCTGGCCAGCCGCTCGAGACGGTGCTGTCCGGTCGAGCTCTTGGGTGGACTCAGCTTCTGCTTGCGACGCCAGTCGTCCTCTGGGGCGGCGGGCCATTCTTCGTCCGCGGCTTCAATTCGTTGCGCCGCCGCGCGCTCAACATGTTCACGCTGATCGCGCTTGGGACGGGTGCCGCATACGCCTATAGCGTTGCGGCGGTGCTCCTGCCCTCTGCCTTCCCCGCCTCGTTCCGCACCGAAGCGGGTGACGTGCCCACCTATTTCGAGGCGGCCGCAGTGATCGTGACGCTGATCCTGCTCGGCCAGGTGCTCGAGCTGCGCGCCCGCAGCCGCACCGGCGCCGCAATCCGCTCACTCCTCGGTCTCGCTCCGAAAACAGGGCGCCGCCTGCGCAACGAGGGCAGCGAAGAAGATGTTCCGCTCGACGTGGTAATGCCCGGCGATAGACTGCGCGTGCGACCCGGTGAGAAGGTCCCGGTCGATGGCGTCGTGCTCGAAGGGCGGAGTGCGGTCGACGAGTCGATGCTAACCGGCGAGCCGATCCCCGTGGAGAAGAACCCCGGCGACCGCGTGGTCGGAGCGACCGTGAACCAGAGGGGGAGCCTCGTGATCCGCGCCGAGCGCGTCGGTGCCGAGACCCTCCTCGCGCAGATCGTCCGCATGGTGGCCGAAGCGCAGCGCAGTCGAGCGCCGATCCAGCGCCTCGCGGATGCAGTCTCGAGCTGGTTCGTCCCCGCAGTCGTCCTCACGGCGGTGGGGACGTTCGCGGCGTGGGCGCTGCTCGGCCCCGAGCCGCGCCTCGCGCACGCGCTCGTGAACGCAGTAGCCGTTCTCATCATCGCGTGTCCTTGCGCGCTCGGGCTTGCGACCCCGATCTCGATCATGGTGGCGACCGGGAAGGGTGCGACGGCAGGCGTACTCTTCAAGAACGCCGAGGCGATCGAGGTGCTTCGAACCGTTGACACTCTCGTGGTCGACAAGACCGGGACACTCACCGAAGGCAAGCCGCGCCTCGTCTCGGTGATGCCGGCCACTCCGCTCGCCGACAGCGAGCTGCTGCGGCTCGCAGCAAGCCTCGAACGCGGAAGCGAGCATCCGCTGGCCGCCGCCATCGTGGCCGGCGCCGAGGCGCGCCACCTCGCGCTCGAGAAGACCGAGGACTTCGAGGCGCGCGCGGGCAAGGGCGTCGTTGGACGTGTGGGCACACGCCGAGTGGCACTCGGGAATATCGCGCTGCTTCGTGACCTCGGAATCGACGTGGGTCCGCTTGCCACAACCGCTGAGACCCTCCGGCGGGAGGGCCAGACGGCGATGTTCGTCGTGGTAGACGGCCGCGCCGCGGGGCTTCTCGGCGTAGCCGATCCGATTAAGGAGACGACGCCGGAAGCCATTGCGCAGCTCCACCGCGAGGGGCTCCGTATCGTCATGCTGACCGGCGACGCGCGCGCGACAGCCGAAGCCGTTGCATCGAAGCTCGGTCTCGACCAAGTGGTCGCCGAAGTGCTGCCGGAACAGAAGGCCGAGGTCGTGAAGCACCTTCAGGACGAGGGTCGCGTCGTCGCGATGGCTGGCGACGGAGTGAACGATGCACCGGCACTGGCGCAGGCTCAGGTCGGGATTGCGATGGGCACCGGCACGGACGTCGCGATGGAGAGTGCGGGCGTGACGCTGGTGCGGGGCGACCTGCGCGGTATTACGCGCGCGCGGCGCCTCTCGCGCGCGACGATGCGGAACATCCGCCAAAACCTCTTCTTCGCCTTTGTCTATAACGCGCTCGGCGTGCCGATCGCAGCGGGTGCGCTCTACCCCGCCTTCGGGCTCCTGCTCTCGCCCATGATTGCTGCCGCGGCGATGAGTCTCTCGTCGGTCTCGGTGATTGGCAACGCGCTGCGCCTGCGCCGGGTCCCGCTGTAACTCCAACCGATCGGGCTCGAAAGGCCCGCGCCATCCCTGCGAAGGAGGAAGTCTCGTGACGCACCGCACCCAGAACGGTCCGCTCGGTGCACAGGCCTACGTCCCGGCTCTCGGCTTCGATCTTCTGACACCTCTCTACGATCCCATCCTCCGCTTCCTCCTGCGTGAGCATGCGCTGAAGCAACGACTGGTGGATCAGGCCGCGATCCGCCCCGGTGATACTGTGCTCGATGTCGGTTGCGGCACCGGAACGCTCGCGATCCTCGTGAAGCGAAGTACGCCGCAGGCGCGCGTGGTGGGTCTCGATGGCGACCCGAAAGTGCTGGCCATTGCGCGGGAGAAGATCGCGCGGGCCGGCCTCGACGTGGAGCTCGTGGAGGGCATGGCCTATGCGCCGCCGCTACCGCCCGCCTCGTTCGATCGCGTCCTCTCGACCCTCGTCTTGCACCATCTGACGCGGGAGGAGAAGCGAGCCACGCTGGCCGGGATCCGCACCCTTTTACGGCCGGGGGGCGACCTCCACGTGGCCGACTTCGGGCCGCCCGAGGGGTTCTACGCTCGCGCGGTCTCGAGTCTCTTCCGCCACTTCGACGGCGCGGAGCGCACCGTCGACAATCTCGAGGGTCGGCTTCCCCTCCTCGTTGCCGAGGCCGGCTTTGGCGAGGTGCGCAAGACGGGCCACGCCGCCACGCCGTTCGGAACGCTGGTTTACCTCTCGGCGAGAGTGGCGGGTGACTCGCGCGTTCCCTTGCGTTTCTGAGCGCAGCGCGCCCTCGGCTTTCACGACTAGACTTTTACAAGTTTTATACACCATTTTATGTCAACTATTCCGCCACCACCCCGCGCATTGGCGACTCGCCTCCATATGGGCTGCTTGCACATTTCGAGCGGAGGTGGCGGGCACGAGCGCGACCACCAGGCAGCGCCTCATCTGCACTGGCAGGACTCAAATCGGGGAGCGCAACGCAACAAGCGAATCGGAGCGCAGAACCCGGATCGAGACCCTCGCAGCGTGGGCGGATTGGAAACGCTGCGCTCGAGCTGCGTGGGGGAGCCGGCCTTACCTACGCGTTAGATCGGCACGTCCAACCCACCACGGCCGCTCGGGCGAAGACTAGCGCGCCCTTCGGCTCGGGTATGGCAGGGCCACCGCCGCCGGCCGAGGCTCGCGAGCACACCGACTCCGGAGCTCAAGAGAAGCGCAGAACTGGGTTCTGGAGTTGCCAACGTTGAGTAGTCGTGGCCGCTCCCGCTCAGGATCGATTCACCGAGCGTCGTAGGATCGACGTTGACGGTCATCGTGTGAACGGCGTCTGCCGTCGCCCCGATTTCTCCATAATACGAGGGGCCGTAGGCGGAGCCGGCCGGCATCAGATTGACTGTAGCCGCCAACTGGTAATTCAGCGAGACGACTTCGCCATTTTTCCGCGAAACTCACAAAGAAGCGCGCATTCGGCACAGTGCAGTCGGTACACAGATTCAAGTTATGGATTCCGATGCCACAACACACAGCTTCCGGACCGCCGATTACACTGCTTCCAAAGGATCCGCTCACGACGATCACAGCAGTTGCATCGGCCTGTCCTCCGATAGATCCCCCTCCAACCGTAGAAACCGCGGCATCCAGAGTTCCCGAAACCACGAAGTTCACCGGTGCATTCAGCGGGAGAGAGGGATCGCTCAAGACGAAGCTATCCCGAACATTGCCGCTTGCCTGGACGAGGCGACGGCACTCGTTGCCTTCGTGGGCGACGTCCAGCGTTTCCCGTCGGGACGCCACTTCGCGAGCTACCTGGGTCTGACGCCCCGGGAGTCGTCGAGTGGGCACTCGATCGCGAGCGGGTGCGGGAGCATAACAAGGCCGCGGTCGCGTTCGCCAACAAGCTGGCCCGGATCGTCTGGGCATTGTGGCGCAACCAACGCGCGTTCGAGGTAGCAGCCCCAACAACGAAGGAGTGATCCACCGAATCGACTGCTTTCGAGCGCACGACGGTGACGGTGCACCGGTCCTGACCGGCGCAGGGACGAGCCGATAAGAGCATTGGCCCGCTGAGGCCGGTATAAGCGATTGGCTCCCTGCGCGCCGATTTTCATCATGGCCCGGAGCGCAAGCGCTCTACGCAGGAGGCCGAAGATACGGCTGCAGTCGGACCTTGACCGCCCGACCCGTCGAGAAGAAGCAGTCAGCCTGCAAAAATCCGTTATACACTTTATAGTGTTATTCATTTCGCGACATGCCGCGTTAACTGCCCTCGCGGCCCGCTTGCTGTCCCCAACGCCGACGCCCCCTATGTACCATCCCCCCCACAGCCGACTCGCGCCCCGTATACGCTGCTCGCAAATCTCTTGTGAAACTCTGCGGTGTCCACTGGGAGCATCGCTGGGTCGGCCGCGCTTTGAGAGGCACGATTTACTCAGTTCTCCGGTTCTGCCCGACCGCCTAAAACTGGAAGTAGATGAACGGGCGGTGTTCTGTCGCGACCCACGGCAGAACGAGCGCGAGCAGCACGCCGCAGGCCACGGCGAAGGCCCAATTCGGAAGTCGGCCCGCCGTTCGGGCCCAGAGCTGCCTGCGGGCAGCCAGATGCGCGAGCAGCAAGACGGGCACTGCAAACCACCACGCGACCGGTACGCTCTTCGCGATCGCTGGATGGGGTGCCTCTCCGATCGCGACGAGACCGCCCAGGAAACGGAAGGCGCGGCCGAGGTCGACAGAACGAAAGAGCACCCATCCGACCATCACAACCCCGTTCACGTAGAGCGCGCCGAGGGGCTTCGGGAGCTTAGCCACGACGCGCCCGAAGCGGCCGCGTTCGAGGACGAGCATCGCGCCGTGCACGGCTCCCCACGCGACGAAGGTCCACGCCGCGCCATGCCAAAGGCCACACAGGAGGAATACGAGTACGAGGTTCCGACCCGTCTGAAATGCGGAGCCCCGGCTGCCACCGAGCGGGATATAGAGGTAGTCGCGAAACCAGCGGGTCAGAGTCATGTGCCAGCGCCGCCAGAACTCGCGCACGCTCGACGCGAGATACGGGTAGTCAAAGTTCTGCGGGAGCCGATAGCCGAGGATCGCCGCCACGCCGATTGCCATATCGGTGTAGCCCGAGAAGTCGCAGTAGATTTGCACGTGATAGAGCGCGGCGGCCAGCCACTTGCTAGCCACTCCGTAGGAAGCCGGTGACGCAAAGACGGGATCGACAACGATCGCGAGCCGGTCGGCGATGCACGCCTTCTTGACGAAGCCCGAGAGAATAAGGCCGATGGCCCATCGCAGGTGGATAGCCGCGAATCGTCGCGAGCTCACGAACTGCGGCAGCAGCTCCACGGCGCGCACGATGGGCCCCGCGACGAGATGCGGAAAGAGCGCGACGAAGAGCGCGAAGTTGAGCACGCTTGCTGCGGGCTGGATGCGGCGGCGGTATACGTCGATCGTATACGAGAGGGTCTGGAACGTGAAGAAGCTGATCCCGACTGGCAATGCGATCTTGAGCGCGGACGCCCGGAAGTAGAACCCGAGTGCCCCGAGCAGGGCGCTTGTGGATTCCGCGAAGAACCCGAAATACTTGAAGAACCCGAGCAGGCCGAGATCGAGAACGACGCTCGCCGCCAGCCAGAGGCGCCGGCCCCCCGGTGGAGCCTCGCGACCGATCATGGCCCCGGCCCAGTAGTTGCCGGCCGTCGAGACGAGCAGAAGAAGCAGGAAGCGGGGATCCCATCCAGCGTAGAAGACGTAGCTCGCGGCGAGGAGCCAGGCCTTCCGAAGCCGGTTGCCCTGGAGTGCCCAGTACCCAAAGAAGGCGACGACGAAGAAGACGAGGAAGCGGAGCTCAGTGAACAGCATCAGTCCGCCCCTCCCGGTCCAGGAGATCGGCAAGACGCTCCGCGAGCAGCCGGCTCAAGCACTGCGCGCCCGCCCGGTTGAGGTGCGTTGCGTCCCACCGATGCTCGGTTGCGTAGAGCTCCGGATATCGAGTCGGAGAGTTGAAACCCAGAACGGGCACGTCGGTCGCCTTCACCAGCCCGTAGAGAGATGGCGTCGCGCGAAGGATCGGCGGAATAATGTAGAGGGGCTCGATGTTAGCGGCGCGTAGGCGCTCCGATTGTTCGCGAATCTCAGCACGTTTCGCCTCGGGCGGAGCCTCGGGCCGTGCGTTGCGTTCGTCGAGCGTGGCGATTACGCCCTCATATTGCGCTGCGTTTGCGAGATAGAACGCGCGCATCTTCCCGGCGACCGGATGATTCAGGTCGTCTAGAGCTTCGAAGCCACCCCCTTGCACGATCCCCGCGTCTTCGGAGGCCGGTCCGGCCCACCAGGAAGCGAGTGCTATGTCACCTTGGCCGAGGTTCCCAAGCCGCCAAGCGGCAAGCCGGACGTGGACCCACGCGAGCCTCGCCTCCTCCCGGAGACCCCCGCTGCCCGCGAATACGCGCCTAAGGACCTGCGCGAGCCCCCATGCATCGTGCCAGTAGAACCCGCGCTCGGTGAAGACGTCGGACTCGCTCTCTGGCGTGGAATCGAGCTTGGGATCGAGCTCGAAAAGATCGATCACGATCCAGCGCAAACGTGTAGGTTGCCGCCTCACGATCTCTCGGATGAGATAGTCAGCCTCAAGAGACCACATGCCATCCACACCGAGGTTGAAGCTGCGGAGTGGATGGCCCCGCGCAGCTAGCGCTGCGTCGAAGACGGCGGGATCGAAGCCGCGCGCCACGCTACTCGAACCCACAAATACAAGGTCATATTCGTCGACATGGCTAATGAAGTGACGCATCCGCGCGTCGAACGCTCCTCCCCTCGGCCAGGGGAGCGCCGTACGGATCGACGCTGTCGTCGCTAGAAAGGCCAGGCCGAAAAGCACGGCGAGGGAGAGTGAGCGCAGTCCTCCCATCAGCATCCCTTCGGGCGGTCAGGTCTTGCATTTCCCTTTCGGCGCTCGAGAGCGAGAGGGCGTAGGGTCTTTCCGGTCACTCTGCTCCTCACGGGCCCAGGGCTACCATGTTGGCCTTCGTCTGGTCCCGATATGGTCCCGACGAAATCGGCTCACGCGGCGAGCGACGGGCGCCGCCCCGCCGCTTACCGTAGGCGTACTGCTGTCGAATGACGAGGGCAAGACGTGGCGTATTGCGAGCGCATCGGCCGCCGATGGCCCACCGCATGGGAGCGTAAGAGATTGAAAGCGAAGCCTCCGGCCGCACGGCGCAGAACGAGCAAACGGACCGAGCTCCGGCGTGCCTCAGCACAAGCAGCGCGCCGCGCGAAGAAGCCGCGGAGCGGTAATGGCGAGTCTTCCTCACCGCGAAGTTCGATCGCACCTGGAAGGCGATGATTTGGTTTCGCGCGAAGGTGGGGGCGTCTCGCTTTCGCGAGCTAATGGCTGAGCTGCCCTCCACGGTCGAGAATATCGGCAGCAGCGATCAGCGCGGCCTCGCCGAGTTCTTTGTCCTCCTCGGGCTGGAGCACTTTGGCACGTTCCTGGCCGAGCTGGTGGAAGCGCTTGAGACGGGGAGCGACCCGGGAGCATTTTGGGCGAAGTGGATCGATGTTGTGGTTGAGCGGACCCTGCCTGAGGTCGACGGCCGACGAAGACGCAATAGGCACGGAGCTGGGCGTCACTACGCCCGATTCCGGGGTTCGAACTAAGCGTTGCCAACAGGCTGGAGATGCGCGTTATTCCAGTGAGATAGCGCGCATATGCTAGGAATCAGGACAGCCAAGGTCATGGCAACGGCCGCCTGAAGATCGATGGGCCCGGCGAGTGCGAAATGGGCCATGCTGGTACCCCGTCAACGTTCCCTGGCAGAGCGCACTCGATAGGATGCCGTGGCGCACGGCCACCTTGGCTCCAACCGAACCTCGTAGAGCACCTCGCACACACCAACCTTCTCAGCGATGCCCTTGAGATCGAGGGCACCCAGCTCGCGGAACGAGAAGGCCGAGGTGCGACACCGCCTCGCTGCTCAGTGACAGATTCATCTCGAACGGGCCCAGTATGGCCTCCCTATGCGAAAAGTGTCAGAAAACCCTGGAAGTGTCGTCGCTGGGCACTGGCGGCGCGAGCTGTGGCGATGCCTGCTGCACTGGCATCGGAGCTGTTCGATCTTCTCGCGCAGCGGCGCGTGGAGGCAGTTGGCGGAGGCTGGGGCGCAGTTCCAGACCCCGTGTTTCCGTCCGAAACGGGTGGGCCGATCCATTACGCGAACCTGGAGCGTTCTTGGATTAGACTTCGCCGCCGCGCCCAGGGACGGGGAGTCCTCCCGCTCAAATTGCACAGCACGCGTCACACCTATGCAAGTCTCGCGCTCGCTTCGGGGAAGAGCGTGCGTTGGGTTGCGGATCAGCTTGGTCATTCCACCCCGATGCTCACACTTCGCACCTACGCCCATGCGATGCGCGAGGAAGAAGCGGACCTCGCCTTCACAGACATCCGCGGCACCACTGGTGATGGTTTAAGTGACGCCGAAAGGCGAGCCGACGGCGCAAAACGGCTCTATCCCGCTCGCCTACGACGCGGAAAGCGCAAGCAAAAACGCGCCCGGTCTAAACAACCGAGGGCGCTCAGGAATCCTGGAGCACGAGACGGGAATCGAACCCGCGACATCCACGTTGGCAAGAGCACGGGAGGGCAAGAAGTGACGCGCGCTTGCGTCCCATGGTCTGCGAGGGCATGCGAGGTGCGGCACCGGGCGGCGACCGTGCCGTCGTTCCGTCGCTATCCGTCGCCAGCGATCTACGCCGCGCGTGCGGATGGCGGGCAGCCGCAGGCGGCCCGACTGCCTCCGGCCCCCCTCCCCCGGGGCCTCGACGCCGCCGACGGTCTGGCCCTTGCGGCAGGAGCGCCAAAGGTGCCCCGAGGGTCACTTCATGGGCGGTTAACCGAGTGCTCGTCCTACCAAGCAAAGGGCCAGAGGAGGGCCTGAAGATGAGGCTGCCATTTCGTTGCAACCGTTGGAATGCGATCTCTCTTTGCACCGCGCTGCTGTGCGCGGTCGTAATCACGCTGGCTGCCCCGCACGAAGCGAGCGCGTGGCATGGCGGCGGTGGCTGGGGTCCGCGTCACTTCCATGGGTACTACCACGGTGGTTGGGGCGGTCCTTGGTACGGCCCAGTTTTGCCCTTGTCGCCTCTACCACTGTTCTTTCCGCCGCCGCCCTTCGGCGTTCGCGTGTATCCGGGCTTCCACCCCGTACCGCACTATTACAGGCCATGGCGTTAGTACCCCTTAGGACGAGCACTGGGCACTAGGAGAACAAAGATCCTCCAACGAGGCGGCCTATCCGATGCGATAGGCCGCCTCTGCTGCCGAGCCTGTCGTCGACAGAGTGAAGTAGAATCTCGGCGAAACGCGAAAGAAGGAGCGCCATATTGTCTAGTCCTGCGCTTCCGGCTTCCCCGCAGCCTGCCGCCAAGCCTGCCGTCACCCACGAAGAGATCGACGCGACCGGCTACGGCCTCGCTCGTGCTCGACGGCACGCCCTACCGCGATGCTGCTCGTGAGGCTGGCCTCGCCAGCCACCAAGACCTACACCGAGCGGCGAAGAAGCTCAGCTTGCTCGAGATCCACAGCAGCAAGCTCGTCGGGGGCTTTCGTAGACTCGTGGATCTACGAATCAGGAGCTCGAACGGCGCTTGGTGAATGACCCCGAGAGCATTGCGACGAAGGACCTGGCCGTGGTGGGTGGCATCGCATCGGACAAGCTTGCCAGGTATGAGAGCTGGGGAAACAGTATGCGCGGTCCCGAAACTGCGGTGGCTGCCGTCGCGGACCGACTCTCACAGCTCGAGGGCAAGCTCACGATCACGGTGGAGCGGACGCACCCCGAGGCCGCGACTCCGCCGCCAATCGACATGACCCCGGCAAGGTCGCTGGGTGACGAGGGCGACGCGATCACACCCACCTTCGACGTGACCGCGTGAGACCCAGCCCCCGGCCTAGCTCTGCATAACCCCGCCGCCACGTCCGCAGGCTCGAGAAGTTCCTGCCGCCACCGAGAAGATGCCACGGAGAGCGTAGGGACCCTGTGCCCCCGTGCGAACATCCGCGGTACATCGCGCACCGTGAGCCGATCCCGGGCGGAGCCTGCAAGCAATCCTCTCAGGTAGAATCGCCGCGACCAAGGGGGCGCGCATCGTCGTGGTCCGGCTGCTGAACGCCCTCTTGCTGCTCGTCCTCTCCGGCCTCGTGGCCGTTTCGGTTTTGCGACACCTCTCGTACCCGCTTCTCTGGAACGACGAGGCCGAGACGGTCGTCTATGGCGATCGGATCCTCGACTACGGCTACCCGAAGGTCCACGACGGCCAGAACGTCATCTACGAGCTGAGCGCGCCGCTGGAAGTGGGCACGAAGAAGGCGAACGACGCCTACATTGGCTCGACGTGGGGGCAGTACTACTTCGCAGCGCCCGGTGCGGCCTGGGCGCGCAGCATAGACGACCCGTGGGAGAAGACGCTGCGCGTTCGCCTTCCCTTCGCACTGGCGGGACTTGCGGGGCTGGCGGTGCTCTTCCTCGCGGCCACCGCGGGCTGGGTGTCGAACGTCGATTGGAGGCTCCAGCTCGCCAGCCTTTTCGCGCTCCTCGTCCTACTCTCGACTTCGCTGGTCCTACACCTCCGGGAGGCGCGCCACTACCCGCTCGTGGTCCTTCTCGTGGGCTCCTGTCTCCTCGTCCATGTTCGTCGCACCGTGCTTGGTCGTATGGGCTTTTTCACGTACGTCGCGGGTCAGACGATCCTCCTCTTTCTCCTCTTCAATGTGTTCTTGCTCCCATGGTTCGCCCTCGTCGGCGGTCTCGGCCTGGAGCGGCTTCGCACCTTGTCGCGCCGCAACGAGTCCACCCGCCTGCGCCTTGTGCGTCTCGCGCGCGACCTGGCTCCCCTCGTCGGCTCCGCCGTGCTCCTCGTGCCAGTATGTCTCTACTTCGAGACGTTTCGGATCGCGGCCATCTTCAGCGAAATCCCGGTCCGCTACGCGCGAACCGAGCACCTCGCAGTGCTCCTCATGTACCTGCTCGGCTACTCGACGCTGCTGCCCTCCTCCGCCGCGAAAGTGGCAGCCCTATTGTCGGTCCATCGCACCGGTGGAGAGAGCGTTCCGGCGTGCGTTCGAATCGCAACTCAGGTCTCGGACCTCTTCTGGCTGGTCGTCCTCGCCTACGTCGCCTGCACGAGCCTGCTTCCCTTCAGCTTCGAGCGCTACGTGCTGGTGCTGCTCCCGCTCCTGATGCTCACGCTCGTGATCGACGGCGCCACCGTCCTTACCCTGGCGCGCGCTGAGACCCAGCGGACGGGGTCGCGCGTTTTCGCGGCCCTGCTCGTCCTCGCGTGGCTCGGCTCGGCGGTTTGGCTCCTGCCGCAGCGCTGGACCGAGCTGCGCCTCCACAGCTTTGAGCTCGAGGTGCCCTACCGCGGCCCGCTCGACTTCGCGGTGGAGTGGATCCGGCGCGAGTATGCACATCCCGAACAGCTCATGATCGCCACTAACTACGAAGAACCATCCCTTATCTACTACTTGAGGTGCCACGTCATCATTGGGGGCATTGGCAGGAACCTCGAGCAGGATCTCGAACTCCAGCCCGACCTGATCATCCCGCGGCGTTTTCGGCCGCCCCGCTTCCGCGCGCTTATGAAGCTCTGGGCGCGCGATCGCTACGAAGTCGTTCGCTTCGACGTCGCGGACCTGCCTTTCAATAACATTCCCCAGCTCTTCCCAAGCCGCTTCGTGCCAATCACCCATCAGTTCACGACACCGCGTCCGGACGATCCGTCGAGCGCCTTCGTGATCCTGCGTCGCGTGCCCCATTCGGAGGCGAAAGTGCCGTGACGCAGGGGCGTTGGCTCCCCTGGTTCCTTTGCAACGCTCTCGGCTCACGTCACCTTCCAGGTCGATGGGGTCGCGTCCCATTGTTGCCGCGGGTGTCGTGGGCCTCGCCGCTCGACGCTGCGGTGCGCGAGGCGCTTTGCTCGAATAGCACCGGGCCGAGCTGCCACGCTCCCGAACCCCACGTCCGCCAGCGCGGGCACCGGGCCCCGCGTTCCGGGCAGCGCGCGATGTCAGCCGTCGACGGGCGTGTGCATCTAAACCCCTCTTAGCCCAATCGGGTGCGTGAGGCATGCATCGCCCTCTCTTCGTCTCCGCTCTCCTGGACAGAGGTTGTGGTTCGCGAATGGCAGCATCCGTGCCGCGACGCCACCATCGCAAGGCGCCTCGCACGGAGAGCGTGCCTCTGCGTAGTTCTACGGAAACCGAGAGGATTCGCTGGACCGCAGCGGGGGTTGCCCGATGCACCATACGGCGGGGTTTATAGGTCTTATAGGTCAAGACATGAGGCAGCGTCCGCCCAGGAGGTCCGCGTCTGAGGACTGTCGTCTCGGCTGACTCGCCTCAGCGGGCTGGTGAGTCCTCACTCTCGGCAGGGGCGGGCTCGGAGAGAACCTTCCACTGACGGTCGCCGAGCTTCGAAACCTCCTCGGGTTTCACAACGACGTGTCGAGCGCAAGCAGCGAGGGTGAGCCCAACGAGAGCGATCCACCACACATGCCTCACCCCAACACCTCCCAGCCCGCCAGGAGATGCGGGGGGTGGCAGACCAACTCGGTCACTCCACACCGATGCTCACACTGCGCACTTACGCGCATTCAATGCGGGAAGAAGAAGCGGACCTTGGGTTTGCAGATTTCGCCACGGCGCCCGAGAGAACAGTTACGAGCACGCCCGCCCCCGGCCAAAAAGAAGCGGCCAACGTCGCTTTCCGTCGCTATCCGTCGCCGGGGTTTGAGGCTGAGAATGCAGACGAAAACGCTCCCAGTCTAAGTGACCGAGAGCGCTCAGAAATCCTGGAGCACGAGACGGGAATCGAACCCGCGACATCCACGTTGGCAACGTGGTGCTCTACCAACTGAGCTACTCGTGCTTAATCAATAGTCTTTACGAGACAGAAAACCGCTCGTCAAGGGCGGGGCGGTCGGCGAGCTCCCCCACCTAGAGGCTACCGAGCTTCGCTCTCGGTCGGCTTCGCTGGCGTCTGCGGCGGAGGGTCTTGAATCGGGGGAGAGCCCGGTCCTGGCTGGGGCCTGGTTTCGGCATCAGGCGCCCGACAGAACAGGTTACTGACGTCGAGCCCGACGCCGCTCGCGTGCGAGACGCCACCGCTCCCGACCCCAATTGCACCACCCATGCGCGGCTGCACAGCGGGCTGGTCGGGGCGGCACGTGTTACAGCCCTGCCACATCACCAGCGCGCAAACGAACCCGAGGGCGCGGGCGCTGTCCTTTTGCCTCACAGCTTGCGGATCTTCTCTCGAAATTCGCGCACGTCCTTGGTCGCATTGCGAGTGTCGTAGATGCGCCGAGCCTTGGCGACCACGCGGCGGTAGTCAATCGAAGCATGGTTGGTGACGATCACGACGAGGTCCGCCGTGGAGAGGGCGTCATCGGACAAATCCACGCTCTTCAGGGTGGCGCCGTCGAGATTGAGCTCGAGGACGTGGGGATCGTGGTAGGTGACGCGCCCCCCCTTCTGCAGAAGGAGCCGAATCACATCAAGGGCCGGAGACTCCCGCATGTCAGATACGTCTGGCTTGTACGCGACACCGAGCACGAGGATATTTGAGCCGTTCACCGGAAGGCGGTCCTCGTTCAAAAGCCCTGCCACTTTCGATGCCACGTACTCCGGCATGTGGCCATTGATCTCGGTCGCAAGCTCGATGAATCGGGCCGTAAAGTTCAGTGCCTTCATCTTCCATGCGAGATAGGTCGGGTCGACGGGGATGCAGTGACCGCCAAGACCCGGGCCTGGCAGGAATTTCATGAAGCCGTAGGGCTTGGTCGACGCGGCCTCGATCACCTCCCAGACGTCAAGGCCGAGCTTGTCGCACATCAGCGCCACTTCGTTGGCAAGGCCGATGTTGATGGCCCGAAAGGTGTTCTCAAGAAGCTTCACCATCTCTGCGCTCTGAGACGATGAGACAGGCACGACCGTGTCGAAGATCTTCTCAAAGACCTTTGTGGCGAGTTCGTTGCACAGCGGGGTCTCGCCGCCCACCACCTTCGGCACCGCCCGCACGTGCCAGACCTTGTTCGCGGGGTCGATGCGCTCGGGAGCAAACGCGACGCAAAAGTCGACACCGACCTGAAGCCCGGTGGCCTCCAGCATGGGGACAAACAGCT
>DATGZK010000070.1:0-25660 GCA_035489755.1 Myxococcota bacterium | reverse complement strand
ATAGCGTCCGATAAGATTGATTATGTCAAATTATGGGGTACTGTCCTCCCCCCAAGGGACTACCCACGCTTTCCCTTCCGGGCGTCGAAATCGCTGGCAAGAATGGACGCCCGAACCGCCTGTATCGGCGAGTCCACTGTGCCCTTCGGCTACGAACAGTGGAGAAACTTCGAAGAAGCGATCTCCCGCGCAAAGCAATCATGCGCGAGCGTAGGCGTCGATCCCGCAAACCAATTTGCTGCTACCAGCAAAATGGTCGAGATCGGAAGTCAATCTAAGCGCTCCATTCCGGACTACTTCCTTGCCCGATTCGCCTGTTATCTCATCGCGATGAACGGCGATCCCTCGAAGCCCGAGATTGCCGCGGCTCAGGCCTACTTTGCAGTCCAAACGCGCCGCATGGAGCTGATTGACCAACTCCCTGCGGAGGAGCGGAGAATGTTCTTGCGCGAGAGAGTCACCCAAGCGAACCGTCATCTTTCCGGAGCTGCAAAACGGGCTGGGGTCCGCACCAATATGGAGTTCGCGATTTTTCAAGACGCGGGCTATCGCGGCCTCTACGGTGGCTTCTCTCTGAAAGACATCAAGCGAATGAAGGGACTGCCAGGTGCCGCGGACCTGCTCGACCGAGCAGGACACGCCGAGCTAGCTGCGAATGAGTTTAGAATCACACAAACCGAGCAAAAGCTCAGCCGAGAGCCAATCAGCGGCGCTAAAGCCGTTACCGATACCCACCATGGCGTAGGTCGCGAGGTTCGAGCCAGTATCGCGAGGATTGGCGGAACGATGCCAGAACACCTTCCCGCCGAACCATCCATCAAGAAGATTGCCGCAAAGCGACGCAAGGCAGTCGCGAAACCGCCTGCCAAGTCCATTCTGCCGTCTGCTAAGTGATCGCAGTGATATGGGGCCGAGCTTGGTGCTGGTCCGGGCCTTGGAAGTCGCGGGCCGAGGGTCCAATCCCCTCCGGCTCCATTCACCGCTGCGATCTACTATAGCGCCATGGCCAAGTCGAAGAAAAAGCCCGGCCCCAAGGCCGACCGGCTCAAGCTTCCCGGGGACTGGCAGACCGCCGTGAAGCGCGCCCTAGAAGCCAAGCGCCCAGCGGAGGGCTGGCCGAAGCCTGAACCGCGTTCCAAGGCACCAAAAAAGAAGAACCCGAAGGATCGCTAGGTCCTCCGGGTTCCCCTTACCTCACCTTGCCATACCAAGCCTCGTCGTACCGAGGCGAGCCACGCCATGCCGAACAATCAGCGGTCGTTTAGGGATGGTCTGAGTCGTCGATTTCGAAGTATTCGCCGTGATGAAACGTTACCTTCAATTGATTCAAGACGCCCTCGTGACCGATCACGCCGGGAAAAAGAAGAAACTTGAACTGTGCGCTGACAATGAAAGATCGTTTGAGTTCTGGAAGAAACACTTCAAGGTGTGGAAAGACCGCTACGTCATCTGTGCCGCTCAAACCAGTCGCCTTGTCAAGCATGCCGTACATAGCCGGATTGATGTCGAGATAATCTCTCGCCAATTGCTCATTGAACATGCATCTGTCAGACCCGGTATCCACGACCATTGGGTGCCCCGGCGTTTGCTTGCCAGCAAAACGGAGAACGACCTCAATATATGGCCGCTTCGTTCGCCCCGGCCGTCCGGTATATTTGATCTTCCATTTTGCCATGCACTATTTTGGATGGGATATAAGAACCACGTGCTCTTCTTTCGGAACGTATGCGATGACGATAGTGGGATCATCGGTCGCGCGTCGTGAGCACTCTAATGCCTTCCTAGATGTATCACCGGACCCGAGGATGGCCTGATTGGATCGGTTAACGACAACCCAAAGGCCATCATACTCGCTGGGAATCTTGGCAAGATCGACGCTCGGCGGAATGCACTTTACCTCCGAAGACATGGAATCCCCCTCCTGGAATAAGCGGATACGCAGGCCTAAATCGCCGTGTCAATGAAAAACGACAAATCTAGGTTGTAATTTGTTTCATTTTCGATTATGTGGCTAAAAACCACAGACGCCCCGAGGGGTACAATCGCCGATTGTCCGGTGTGCGCTAGGTACATACTTCCGTAAATATTTAAAATATGTCCGATTGACTGGGTATTGTCTGCCATGTAGTTTGATGCAATGGCCTCTCCTACGGCCCTCCGCGAAGCCTCCCCGGTCTACCGGCAGATCGCCGAGCGGGTGCGGGCCGAGATTGCGTCGGGTCAGCTCGCGCCGGGGTCCCGGCTGCCCACCATCCGCGCCCTCGCCGCCGAGCTGGGGGTGAATCGCGACACGGTCGCGCTCGCCTACGAAGAGCTTTCGCGCGAAGGATTGGTCGAGGCGACCGTCGGGCGGGGCACGTTCGTGCGCGAGTCTGTACCTGCGCAGCCCCTTCGCGAACTCCCACTCGCGCCCGTCGTCGAGCGCCTGCTTGACTTGGAACGCACCCGTCCGCGTTACGCCGCACCCGTCGGCAGTGTGCCCCTACACTCACTCGTGCCAGACCCCTCGCTGTATCCCGTGGAGGAGTTCCGCCGCTCGCTGAACCGGGTGCTTGCGCAGGGCGGGAGCGACCTGCTGCGGTACGGCGGTCCGCAGGGCCACGCCGGCTTGCGCGGGACGCTTGCGGCGCGCTTGTGCGCCACAGGGGTCAAGGCGACACCCGACAGCCTCGCTGTCACACAAGGAGCGAGCGAAGGCATCACCCTGGTGCTGCGGGTTTTTGCCGAACCGGGCGACACCGTGGCGGTCGAGGAGCCCACGTATCACAACGTGCACGCGGCGCTGGTGGCGCTCGGCGTGCGCGCCGCGCCGATTCCAATCCGAGACGGCGCGCCCGATCTGGCCGCGCTCGAGCAGGCGCTGGCGCGACCCGAGGTGAAGCTCTTCTACACCATGCCGACCTTCCACAACCCCCTCGGCACGAGCACCTCGCTGACGCACAGGCGCGCTCTGCTCAGCGTCGCCGCGAGCACCGGCAAGCCCGTCGTCGAGGACGCCTATGAGATGGACCTTCGTTACGCAGGCAAACCGGTTTCGCCGCTCGCTGCGCTCGACGAGCGAGGCCTTGTCGTCCAGTTGTTCTCGTTCTCGAAATCGCTCTTCCCGGGCGCACGCGTCGGCTGCATCACGGCCCGCGGCCGTACCCTCGACGGCATTCTGGCGCTCAAGCAGGCGACCGACCTCGGCGGCGCGCTCGTGCTCCAAGCCGCGCTTGCGGACTTCGTGGAAAGCGGGGCCTACGACCGCCATCTTGGGAGGGTGCGCCGGACGCTTCTGCGGCGGAGGGACGCGCTCCTCGAAGCCCTTGCGGCCGAGATGCCCGATGGCACGCGCTGGACCACGCCCGAAGGAGGACATCAGATCTGGGTGGAACTTCCGGGCGGGATCGATACCGCGGATCTTTTGGCGGATGCGGTGCGGGCAGGAGTGATGTTCGCACCGGGATTCCAGTTTCGTCACGATCGCCGGCCCTCGAACGGGCTGCGCCTGTCCATCGCGCTCGCAAAAGAGGAGGAGATCCGCCGGGGTATTCGGCGACTGGCAGAGGTGGTTCGAGAGCGGCTGCGCTCGGGCGCCGCAACCGGACTCGACGAAGGGATCGTCTAAGCAGGACACAAGGCGGCCCCCATACGATGAGACGAAGGTCCGCGCAGGGGATGCGCGAGGGAGGAAACGTGCAGGAGAAGGGCAACGGGCAACGCACCACGGCCCAGTCATTTGAGATCAAGGTGGGTCTCGCCGAGATGCTAAAGGGCGGAGTGATCATGGACGTCACCAGCCCCGAGCAAGCCAAGATCGCCGAGGACGCGGGCGCCGCGGCAGTGATGGCGCTCGAGCGCGTTCCCGCCGACATCCGCAAGGAGGGAGGCGTCGCGCGCATGTGCTCGATTCAGGTGATCGAGGGCATCCAGCGGACGGTATCGATCCCGGTGATGGCGAAGGTGCGGATCGGCCACTTCGTCGAGGCGCGCGTGCTCGAGACGTTAGGGGTCGACTTCATTGACGAGAGTGAAGTGCTGACACCCGCCGACGAAGAGCACCACGTGGACAAGCATGCCTTCCGCTCGCCCTTCGTGTGCGGCGCACGTGATCTTGGGGAAGCGCTGCGCCGGATCTCGGAAGGGGCGGCCATGATCCGCACCAAGGGCGAAGCCGGCAGTGGGAACATCGTCGAAGCGGTGCGTCATCTGCGCAGCGTGGTGGGCGCGATCCGGCGTCTCCACGCCCTTTCCCCTGAGGAGGTGCCGGGCTTCGCCAAGGAGCTGCGGGCCCCGCTCGAACTCGCGCAGCGGGTGCACGAGACGGGGAGCCTGCCGGTTCCCAATTTCGCTGCCGGCGGCATCGCCACGCCGGCCGACGCCGCGCTTTGTATGGCGCTCGGAGCCGAAGCGGTCTTTGTGGGCTCGGGGATCTTCAAGAGCGAAGATCCGGCCGCGCGCGCGGCGGCCGTCGTGAGAGCCACCACGCACTGGAAGGATCCCGCCGAGGTGCTCGCGGCTTCGCGTGGCCTTGGCAAGGCCATGGAGGGCCTCGCGATGGAGACGCTCGCAGAGACCGACCGTCTCGCGACGCGAGGGTGGTGAGAGGGCGCGGCAAGCCGTGTACGTCCCGAGTTCCTTTCAAGAGGACGATCCGCGCGTGCTGCATGCCCTTGTGCAGACGAACGGATTCGGGCTGCTCGTCACGGTCGAGGACGGCGTTCCCCACGCCACTCATCTGCCGATGCTTCTCGATCCAGGACGGGGTCCGCACGGAGTCCTCTGCGGGCACCTCGCCCGGGCCAACGCGCAGTGGAAGAGCTTTGATGGCAAGTCCCCCGCCCTCGCGGTCTTTCTGGGTCCTCACGCCTACGTCTCGCCTCGCTGGTACACAGGACCGCGGAACGTGCCCACCTGGGACTACGTCGCCGTCCATGTGTGCGGAGCGCCCCGGGTGATCGAGAACCGGGACGCGGTCCGCGACCTCCTCGGTCGCACGATGAGCTTCTACGAGTCTGCCTTCCCCGAACCCCGCAGCTTTGATTCCATCCCTGCGGACTACGCGGAAGGCCTGCTCAGCGCCATCGTCGCCTTCGAACTTCCGATCACGCGCATCGTGGGAGCTCGCAAACTCAGTCAGAACAAGGGACCGACCGATCGAGCGCGCGTCGCCGAGGGGTTGCGCGCGAGCGGTGACGCGGCCGCTGCGCGGGTCGCCGACCTCGTACAAGAGACACTCGGGTTACCAGGTGCGCTGGAGTCGGCGTCGTGACGACCTCAGGGCCGCGCATCGGGATCCTCGCGATCCAGGGCGATGTGGCCGCGCACGCGCGCGCTCTCGCGCACGCAGGTGCCGAGGCGTGCGAGGTACGCACCGAGAAAGACATCGACGGCGTCGAAGCGCTCGTGCTCCCCGGCGGTGAAAGCACAACCATCTCGAAGGGCATGGCCCGGCTCGGGCTCTACGCGCCGCTCCGCGAGCGCATTCGGGCGGGAATGCCCGTACTCGGCACATGCGCGGGAGCCATCTTGCTGGCCCGCCAGGTCGAAAACCGTCCTGTGGAGACACTGGAGGTGCTCGACATCATCGCCGTGCGCAACGCCTACGGAACCCAGGTCGATTCCTTCGCCGCGGAAGTCGACGCGGGCGCCGCCCTAGGCCTCGAGGGTCTGTGCTGCGTCTTTATCCGAGCACCAAGACTGCGCCGGCCGGGCGAGGAAGTGCAGGTCCTCGCGCGCGTCGACGGGGAGCCCGTTCTGGTGCAGCAGGGTCACGTGCTGGCGGCGACCTTCCATCCGGAGCTGACCCAGGATCCGCGGGTCCACCGCCGGCTGATTGAGCTCGTGGCGCCGCGGTGAGGCGGTCATGAAGCTCGAACCGCTCGTCCTCGAGGGCAGCGCCGTGCGGCTGGAGCCGCTGTCGATGGTCCATCACGCGGCACTCTGCGAGGCGAGTCTTGACTGCGGGCTCTTCCGCTTCTTCCCCTTCCGGATGGAGACGCCGGACGACCTGCGTGGCTACATCGAGGCTGCGCTGCGCCAACAGGCCCTCGGCACAGCGCTCCCGTTCGCGACCCGAGACCGAGTCTCGGGCGCGGTCGTCGGATCAACGAGCTATCTGGCGATCGAGCGCGCGCACCGCCGGCTCGAGATTGGCGCCACTTGGCTCGCGCCCAAGTGGCAGCGCACGGCGCTCAACACCGAAGCCAAGCTCCTGCTCCTCGCCCACGCGATTGAGCGCCTCGGCATGAACCGTGTCGAGTTCAAGACGGACGCGCGCAACGGGCGCTCCCGCGCCGCGCTGCTCCGGATCGGCGCGAGCCAAGAGGGCATCTTTCGCGCCCATATGGTGATGCCGGACGGTTACCTCCGGGATTCCGTCTACTACAGCATCCTGGCCCGGGACTGGCCCGAGCTAAAGCTCCGCCTCGAGCAGCGCCTCGCGGCCAGTGCGCCATGAAGCTCGAACCCATCGCTCTTTCAGGGAAGTTTGTGCGGCTTGAGCCGCTCTCGCGCAGCCACGTCGAAGCCCTCTCCTGCGTGGGCCTCGACCCCGAGATCTGGCGCTGGAACCCGCGTCCGCCGCTTACCACCCGGGAAGACATGGCGTCCTACGTGGAGCAGGCGCTGGCGCAACAGGTCTCCGGCTGCGCGCTTCCTTTCGCGACGATCGAGTGGGCGTCGGGCAGAGTGGTCGGCAGCACGCGCTTTCACACCTTCGAGCCCGCACAGCCGCGCATCGAGATCGGCTACACCTGGATCGCGCCCCCATGGCAACGAACCGGCATCAACACCGAGGCGAAGTATCTCATGCTCCGTCACGCGTTCGAGGCGCTGGGCTGCATCCGCGTCGAGCTCAAGACAGACGCTCTGAACACGCGCTCGCGCGCGGCGATCTTGCGGATCGGCGCGACCGAAGAAGGAACGCTGCGTCATCACATGGTGACGGCGTCGGGGCGCCTGCGCGATAGCGTCTATTTCGGGATCATCGCGTCCGACTGGCCTGCGGTGCGTGCACGGCTCGAGGAGCGTCTGTGGGAGATTCAAGAACTGACGCAGTCTGCACCCCTCGGCCAAGGATAGCGACACGAGTGAGAGGCGGAGCGGGAGCGAGAACCCGTAGGGTCGAGAAGATGGAGCGGCGCGAAGATGGGCGAGGCTCGCGCGCCGGCGAGCGCTCTTCCGGAGAGCGCGGCTTTCTGGCAGAACGACAGCGATGTAGGCTTCCGGCCCAAGGCTCTGGGCCCTTTGGAGCGACCCACGTGAGCGAGACGCCTTTCACCCCGGACGAGCTGCGCCACTACAGAGACCGCGGCTATCTCGTGAAGCGGCACTTTTTCTCGGAAAGCGAGCTTGAACCCTTCGTGAAGCGCTTTCTTGCGATTGTGAACGAGGAAGTGCCACCGGCGCCGGGGATGACGGTGATGCGCGACGTGATGGTCGCAAAGGGGGCGGTGCGGCCCGGGACGCGGGCCGAGGCGATTGCGAAGATCCAGGATTTTCAGAACGACCCCGTTCTTTACGAGGGTTACGTGAAGCATCCGCGCCTGCTCGATGCGGCCGAGCAGTTCACCGGACCGGACATCAAGTCCATCCACAGCATGTTGATCAACAAGCCACCGGGGGTCGATGGCCGACACCCCCTTCATCAGGATCTGCTCTACTTTCCGTTTCGTCCCGCGGACCAGATTGTGGGCGCTTGGACCGCGCTTGAGCCCTGCACGCGCGAGAATGGCTGCCTCGTCGTTGTGCCCGGCACGCACCGCGGGGAGCTTCTGCCGCACGAGAATCCGGACTGGGAGTGGGTGAACCTTGCGTACTTCGGCGCGAAGGGCGTGGGCGCCCATCCCGAGCGCGTGCATCTTGTGATGGAGCCGGGAGACACCGTGTTCTTCCATCCCGTGTTGATCCACGGCTCCGGCCACAACCGCACCGACGGCTTCCGGCGCGCCATCTCCGCGCACTACGCCTCTGCGGCCTGCCGTTTTCTGCCGGGGGCAGAGCCGGTGCGCAAACGCAGGCCGTATCTGCTGGTCCGGGGAAGCGAGCATTCCGCCGGGATCTAATCGGCGTAGCTACTGCTTCTGCTGCCTGTGCTCGACGGCAAAGCTCCGCTCCTCGCGAAAGTTGACCGTCTCGCTCAGGAACTGGACTTCGACGGAATAGATGCCCGTCTCCGCTTGGGGAGGGATCTGGATGAAGGTGTCCACCACCCAGCGCCCAGGCTTGATCTCGTAGTGGCCGTCGGCATCGCGCACCACCGGCTTGCCCTTGAATAGGATTCGGGTCTGCAGCGTGCCCTCGATGACCAAGGTGGGCTCGGTGGGGCAGAGCGCATACACTATACGGTGATTGACATTCTCCCCGGCCGTCACGCGCTGGGGTACGAGCTCCGTCCGCTCGAGGCGGAACAGGGGTAGCTTCTGCTCGCCGCACTTGTACTCCGACCAAACATCGTCCGGCACGGTCGCGAGCTTTTCGCCCGGGCTGCGCAGGGACCTTTGCACCTTGCCCACGACTCCCGCGCATCCAAGTGCAGCCGCAAGGCCTAGGCCGACGATCAGCGTCTTCGAATGACCCATCCATCCTCCTGCGGCTCGTCGGGCGCCGCCGGCAGCGCCTCTGGCGTCGGCATTGCGGGCGCACTCCGGCGTACTGCCCGTTTGGACGGTGTTCGCTTGTGCGCCCCGGAGCGATGCCCCGCCACAGGGGGTGTGGGCGTCTCCGTCCGCGCTTCGCTCGCGAGCTCTGCCGTTTGGCTCGGGGGCGCGGGCGTCTGCGTCCGAGCTTCGGTCGCGAGCTCTGCCGTTTGGCTCGGGGGCGCGGGCGTCTGCGTCCGAGCTTCGCTCGCGAGCTCCGCGGTTTGGCTCGAGGGCGCGGGCGCCGGCGAAGCTGCCGGGGCCTCCGCCGGCGCGCTGGCGGCTGCGCTAGGCGCGAGCGCCGGTGCGGGAGTCTCCGGGCCGAGCAGGGGGGCGGCCCAAAGCGCGACGACTGCCGCGAGCGTCGCTCCGCCAATCGCAAAGGCGAAGCCTCTGCGGGAGCCTTGCCCTGGCGCGGCGACCCAGGAATGGAGCGTCGGCAAGCTCTGCATGCTCGCCGTGTCCTCGGCGTCGGCTCTTCTCGTGCGACTCGCAGTTCCGGGACGCTCGTCCCCGTCATCGAACTCCAGCGTCTTCGCCATTCCGCGAGACGCAGGGGCCGGCTCATCCTCGGGCAGCACAACGGTCTTCTTCGAACCGACAGCGCTAAGACCCATGGGTGTTGTCAAGGTGGGGACAAATCCGGTCGAAAGCGCCGCCCGAAGCTCACGCACGCTGGCGAATCGCTCTCCGGGTGCTTTTGCCAGCGAGCGCAGCACCGCCCGCTCAACCGCGTCGGGAATGTCTCCCACGATCGTCCGTGGCGGAGGCGGCGCCTCCTCGAGGTGCATGCGGCACAGCTCATAGTCGCTCTTTGCGGAAAAGGGCGCCTTGCCGGTGAGCAGCAGGTAGAGCAGGAGGCCGAGGGAATACACGTCGGAGCGGATGTCCGCCTCCTCGCCACGGATTTGCTCAGGCGCCATAAAGGCAGGCGTTCCAACGCGATGCTCGTTTTGTGTGAGATGCACGCTGCCGAGGACACGCGCGATACCGAAGTCCATCGCCTTGACCACCCCAAGATGATTCAGCATCACGTTGGAGCCTTTGATGTCTCGGTGCACAATGCCGTGTTCGTGCGCGTATTCGATGCCATCGAGAGCCTGGAAGTACAGGGGAAGGGCGCGCTGGAAGCGCATCGGACCGAACGCGTGTACCAGGTGTTCGAAGGTCTGACCCTGGACGTATTCCATCACCATCATGAGCAGGTCGCCCTCGCACACGAAGCTGTAGAGGGTGGCGACATTCGGGTGGTTGAGGCGCGCGAGCATCAGCGCTTCGGATCGGAATCGCTCGACCACGCCGTCGCGTGCCACGAACTCTGCGCGCAGCACCTTGAGGGCGACCGGCCGGCCAAGGGTGAGATCGGTCGCCTTCCACACGAGGCCCACGCCACCCTCACCGAGCTTCTCGTCGATCCGGTAGTTGCCGATGGTCTTGCCGATCAAAGATAGGCTCCCGCCTGCGCGCGAAGTGCTGCCCTGCGCGTGGCGTATCGGAGCTCCCAAAGGGCATCTTGACCGAGCCGACGGCGGAGCGAAGCGACGGGATCGGGGCGGCACGCGCCGGGTCGGCGTGCTACCCCGGCTAGGGAAAGCTCAGCCACACGGAGGCCCCCCATGACCACCTCGACGCCGACCCCTTCCAAGACCAACGGCGGCTACGAACCCTCCCCGGAGCTGCCTTCCGGCGCCAAGAAGCGTGAGCGCTTGCCGGGCGGGCGGACTTTCGTACAGCGCGTCGGCGGATTCGTGTCCCGCCACCCGGTCGGGATCTTGAAGACGGTGGGCGCTGCCCTCCTGATCATTGTGATCTTGCAGAACGTGGAGCCGACCTCGGTGCACGTGCTGTTCTGGAGGATCGCGCAGCTGCCGAAGATCGTGCTGATTCTGGTCTCGATCGCTCTGGGTGGTCTGTTCTGGGAGCTCGCCCGGCGCTCGCTCGGGATCCGCTAGTCCCGCTTGCGAAGGCCTCCGCTCGACTCGAGTTCGCGGAGTCCCCACCATGGGCGTGCGCTGACGGGGTGGGCCACTGGAGCGCCGGGCGCTCCGGGGTCGCTCCGGCGGAAGGCCAGCGTGCCGTCGCCGGGCGCCTTGGCGAGAGAGCAGGCTCACACCTCCCCCTCGGCCCTTTCCGTCCCCACCGCCCCTGCGCTAAACGTCTACGGTCCAGCGAGCCCGCCCGGGGCTCTCCATACTTCGCCTCAGTCTCTCGTTGCCGGAACCGGTCCCGCCGGTCGGCGCGCAAACCGGAGACTCGGTCGCCGCGGCGACTGTCCACGAGGAGGAACGCGTTGCGGGAGTACGAGACGACTTTCATCGTTCAGCCCGAGATCTCCGACGAGGGTCGGGAGGCGATGCTCCAAAAGCTCGATGCCCTGATCGAGAAGCAGGGCGCCGTGCGGTTGGGTGTCGATGACGTGGGCAAGCGCAAACTCGCCTACGAGATTCAGAAGTTCCAAAAGGGTCACTACTACACCCTGCAGTACCTGGACGGCGGTCCCGCCGTGAAGGAACTCGAGCGCACGCTGCGCCTCGAGGAGTCGGTGCTTCGTTTCCTCACCGTGATGGTGAATGAAGAGGTCACGGATATCGAAGGCCGCAAGGCGGCCGCTGCCGAGGAGGAGCGTCTGCGCAAGCAGCGTGCCGCCGAACGTGCTGCACGGGAAGCCGAGGAGGAGCGAGCACGCGAGCAGGCGGAGCGCGAGGCGCGCGCTGCGGCCAGTGCGGCACCCTTCGCGAACGCCGTGGACCCCGACGACGTTGAAACAGACGAAGAGCCCGACGAGGACGAGGAGTAGGCCATGGGGATGAGCGACGGAGGAGGCGACGAGCGGGACCGCGAGCGCGGCGGTGATCGCGCGCCGTTCGCCGACCGGGGCGATCGGGGCGGCTTCGGGGATCGCGGCGGCTTTGGCGAGCGAGGCGGTTTCGGCGGAGGGGACCGCGGAGGATATGGCGAGCGCGGAGCCTACGGCGACCGCGAGCGCAGCTACGGACCCAAGGCCCGCCTGCGGGCGAAGGCTCGAAAGAAGGCCCGTAAGGCGGCCAAGCGCATGTTTACGCGGCGTAAGGTGTGCCGCTTCTGCGCCGACACCAATATCGGCATCGAGTACAAGGATCCCAAGGCCCTCAAGTTCTTCGTGAGCGAGACAGGGAAGCTGATCCCGCGCCGGATCTCGGGCAATTGCGCCCGCCACCAGCGAGCGATCACCGTCGCGGTCAAGCGTGCCCGCCAGCTGGCGTTGATCCCCTTCGTCTCGGTGGGGATCTAGCCGTGGCCCATGTGAAGCTCATTTTGCGCGAAGACGTGCCGAGTCTTGGAGACGCCGGGGATGTCGTATCGGTAAAACCGGGCTTCGCGCGGAACTATCTTCTCCCCCAGGGCAAGGCGATGCCCGCGACGGACGCCAACGTCAGTGAGCTCGAGCATCACAAGCGCGTCGTCGCCGAGCGGGTCACGCGTGAGCGCAGGGCCTTCGAAGCCCAGCGCGACCGCCTGCAGGCGCAGCGGCTCGAGTTCACCGCCCAAGCGGGTGAGGAGGGCAAGCTCTTCGGCTCGGTGACTGCGAGCCAGATCGCCGAGGAGCTCGCTGCCAAGGGGATTGAGATCGACCGCCGCAAGATCCAGCTCGAGGAGCCGATCCGGGAGGTGGGCGAGCACACCGTCTCGATTCGGCTTCATCGAGAAATCGTGGCGAATGTCAAGGTGAAAGTCACTGCCGCAGAGTGATATAGAAGCCGTCGGATAACCCGCTATCCGGGGGGGGTGGCGTGGCGCGGGCGACACGAGGGACGACGGACAGCGATCCGAGGGCGACAGCGCGGCCTCAGGGCCGCGTACCGCCCCACGACCTCGAGGCAGAGAAGGCCGTCCTCTCCGCGATTCTCCTCGACGATTCCTCGCTCCACTCGGTCTACACCGAAGTGAAGCCCGAGGACTTCTACCATCCCTCGCACCAGATCCTCTACCGGGCGATGATCGTGCTGAAGGACGCGAACTCTCCGGTGGATCTGCACACTCTCTCCGATCACCTCTTGAGTCACAAGCAGCTTGACGCGGTGGGCGGGCACACGGCTCTCGCGGAACTCGTGGACTATGAATCCACGGCAGCGCACGTACTCCATCACGCACGCATCGTGCGAGACAAGGCTGTCAAGCGGGCGCTGATTGGAGTCGCGACCGAGGTCGTCGAGATGGGTTTCGAGCAGGCGGAGAACGCAGACCGCCTGCTCGACCTTGCCCAAGGCAAGATGTTCGAGATCGGCCAGGAGAAGAGCCGGCAGGCCTTCCGCAAGCTCGACGACGAGATCCACGACGCCTTCGATTTCGTCGAGGCGCTGATGAACCGTGGCGGCGAGCTGACGGGCCTCCCCACCGGCTTCAAAGACCTTGACGAGATCACGGGCGGACTCCAGCCCGGCGAGCTCGTTATCATTGCCGCACGCCCGTCCATGGGAAAGACGGCACTCGCCCTTAACATTGCGCGGAACGCCGCCGCCGATCACGCCAAGAAGGTCGCAGTCTTCTCGCTCGAGATGACGACGCGCTCGCTCGTGCTGCGGCTGCTCGCCTCCGAGGCCCGCATCGATTCGACGGCGTTCCGGCGCGGCTTCATCGCCGTGAACGATCACCAGCGCCTGGTGAACGCGGCGGGTCGCCTCGCGGAGGCTCAGATCTTCATCGATGATGGCACCGCGGCCACCGTGCTCGAGATCAAGGCAAAGTCGCGGCGCATCGCGGCCGAGCGCGGTCTTGATCTCGTGATCGTCGACTACCTCCAGCTGGCCCGCTCCGATGGCACCGCGGAACGCCGCGAGCAGGAAATCTCCGAGATCAGCCGCGGGCTCAAGGGCCTCGCCAAAGAGCTCAACATCCCCGTGATCGCGCTCTCGCAGCTCAATCGGGGGCCCGAGGCGCGTGCCGACAAGCGGCCGATGCTTGCGGATTTGCGCGAGTCGGGAGCGATCGAGCAGGACGCCGACGTGATCGCCTTCATCTATCGGGATGAGGTGTATAACAAGGACACACAAGACGAAGGGATTGCTGAGCTCATCATCGCAAAGCAGCGCAACGGCCCGACGGACACCATTCGGTTGCACTTCGAGGGTCGCTACGCCCGTTTCGAGTCGCTCTCCACCCGCAGCGGATCCGACACGCCGGGCCGCACCCCGAGTTCGAACGACCTCGGGAGCCGCGGCGGCTCGTCGTTCGAAGAAGATCCCTTCTAAGTGCCTCCGCTCGCGAAGCCTCGTGCGTTGCGGCCGGGGGGCACGATCGGCATCGCCGCACCGGCCTTTCCGATTGATCCGAAGAAGCTCGCCTCCGGGGAGGCGATGTGGCGGCGAGCCGGCTTTCAGGTGCAGCGGCGTGATGACCTGCTCAATGTCGACGGTTTCCTTGCGGGAGACGACGCACGCCGGAGCAAAGAGCTCTCCGAGCTTTTTGCCGATCCGCAGATCGACGTCGTCGTCTGCGCCCGGGGTGGGTATGGATGCCACCGAATCGTGTCCATGCTCGATGCACATCAGGTCCGTGCAGCTCGCAAGCCGCTCGTGGGCTACAGCGACATCACGACCCTTCTGCTCTGGCAGCGTCGCTGTGCGGGAATGGTGGGCTTCCACGGTCCAATGCTGGAAAAGGGCGACCACCAGACGGCGGAGGCCTTGGCTGCGCTCGTCTCTGTGCTGACCGGTGCATCGCCGGGGCCGCTCCTTCGCGGGCGCGGCTTGGGTGGCGCCCGCGCCGAGGGACGCCTTGTGGGTGGGAACCTCGTGACGCTCGTTGCGAGCCTGGGAACGCCCTGGGAGATCGACACACGCGGTGCAATCCTCCTGTTCGAGGAGATCGGCGAGCGTCCCTACCGTATCGACCGACTCATGCAGCAGCTCCGGGCCGCCGGCAAGCTCGACGCCGTGGCGGGGGTCGGTGTCGGGCACCTCAGCGGTTGCGACGATTCGCGCTACCCGCGTCCCTCTGCCGAGGAGGTGGTTGCGGCGGTGGTGGGCCCGCTTCAGGTCCCCCTCGTCTTGGGCCTCCCCTTCGGGCACGGAGCGCCCAATCTGACGTGGCCCTTCGGGGTGCGCGGAAGGATCGACGGGGAGCTTGGGGTGGTGGAGCCGCTGGAACGGGGAGTGGTGTCAACGGAATGAGGCGATGAGGAAGTCGGTCATTCGGCGCAAGCTGACTCGCGTCGATCGTGCGCTCGACAAGGCGATCGAGAGCGGTGAAACCGCCGGAGCTGTCGTGCTCGCCCGCATGCCACGCGAAGGGGAGCTGCTGGAACACGCTTCCGTCCGCGGCCTTGCGGCCTCGCGCCCAGAACGAGTTCCGATGGGTCGTGAGACCCTCTTCGATCTGGCGTCGCTCACCAAGCCGCTGGCCACGACGAGCGCGCTGCTCTGGCTCGTCCAGGATGGCGCCGTCGCCCTCGATGATCCGGTGGCCAAGCATCTGCCGGCCTTTGCTGAGCGCGGGAAGGAGGCGGTCACTTTGCGCCACCTGCTCACGCACTCCTCCGGGCTCAAGCCCTGGCGGGCCTTTCATGAGCTTTTGGTCGAGCGGGAGCGCAAGACGGGAGAGCGCCTCATCGGCACTCCTTCCGCGCGAGAGTTTGTGCTGCAAAGGATCTGTCGCTCCGCCCTCATGCACGAGCCCGGAGCGGCCGCGGTGTATGGCGACCTTGACTTCATTGTGCTCGGGGCGCTCGTCGAGAGCGCGACCCGCCAGAGCCTCGATGTCTTCTGCGACGCGCGTATCTTTCACCCCCTCGGCTTGTCCCACACCTCCTTTTTGCGGCCACCTCTCGGAGGAGGTGCCCCGCCGGAGAACGTGCGCCGACACTTTGCAGCAACCGAGAACTGCCCCTGGCGCGGGCGCATCGTCTGGGGCGAGGTGCACGATCCGAACGCATCGGTGATGGGTGGCGTGGCCGGGCACGCCGGTCTCTTTGCCAGCGCAGATGACGTGATGCGCTATGCGCAGATCCTGCTCGACGTCTACCACGAGCGCAGCAGCGCCTTCCCTCCCGAACTCGTTCGCGCGTTCTTCACGCGTCAACATCTGCCAAAGAGCTCGGATTGGGCCCTCGGCTGGGACACGCCGACCAAGGGCGCTTCGTCGTCGGGTCAGTTCTTCTCGGAGCATTCGGTCGGGCATCTCGGCTTTACCGGCACCTCGCTGTGGATCGATCTCGATCGCGAGTGCATCGTGGTCATGCTCACCAACCGCATCCATCTCATCGCGAAGCGCAGTCAATACAAGCTGCGACCCTTGATTCACGATCTTTTGCTCGAGTCGTTCCTGGCAGATGCATGACACCGCACCACGTCCATTTTGTTGCGATCGGGGGCACGGGCATGGGCTCGCTCGCAGGCTTGCTGAAGGCCCGCGGGATCGAGGTCACCGGCTCGGATGAGAATCTCTATCCGCCGATGAGTACCGCCCTCGAACGCTGGGGGATCTCTGTCTCCCAGGGTTTTGCTCCGGAACACGTGCAGCTGCGCCGCCCTGACCTCATCGTGATCGGCAACGCGGTGCGCCCGACCAATCCCGAAGCCCAGGCGGCGCTCCAAAGTGGGGTGCGCTGCCTTTCTTTTCCCGACGCCCTTCACGAGCTCGCCATCGCAGGCAAGCACTCCGTCGTGGTCGCGGGAACCCACGGCAAGACGACCACGACGAGCCTCGTTGCCACTTTGCTGCTCGAAACGGGACGCGATCCGTCGCTGCTCGTGGGCGGCATCGCCGAGAACTTTGGCGGAAGCTTTCGGGAGGGGAAGGGGCCGCATTTTGTCGTCGAGGGAGACGAGTACGATACGGCATTCTTTGACAAGACTCCGAAGTTCCTCCACTACGGAGCGCGCACGGCGGTGATCACGTCCGTCGAGTTTGACCACGCTGACATCTACCGCGACCTAGATCATGTGAAGCAGGCCTTCCGCGCGCTGGTGGCTCGCATGCCGAAAGATGGGACCCTCGTCGCGGCGATCGACCATGCGGGCGTGCGCGACGTGATCGAAAAGCCGCCCTGCCAAGTCGTCCCGTACGGCGTCGATGACGCGGGCGATCGCGGCGAGGGCCGGAGGGCCGGGTTTCGGGCCAGCGCGCTTGAGGTCACACCTCGGGGTACGCGCTTTCTGATCGCTCGAGACGGTATTCCACAAGGTCATGCGCTCGTGCCACTCGACGGCCGACACAATGTGGAAAACGCGATGGCCGCGATCGCGGTCGTCGATGCGCTCGGCGTCCCACTGGCCGAGGCGACCGCAGCGCTTCCTGCCTTCCGCGGCGTGAAGCGACGACAGGAGGTGCGCGGGGAGGTGGGGGGGATCGTCGTGCTCGACGACTTCGCGCATCACCCTACGGCTGTCCGGGAGACGGTTGCCGCAGTGCGCGCCCGCTACGCGGGTCGCCGTCTGGTCGCCGTGTTCGAGCCCAGAACCAACACGAGCCGCCGCAAAGTCTTCCAGGCCGACTACGCCGCGGCCTTCGAGGGAGCCGAACTCGTGGTGATCGCAGCCGTGCCCGACGTTCCGCTCTATAGCGCAACCGGCGAGGTCACCGAGCGGTTTTCCGCCGAGGAGCTGGCGCGCGATCTGCGCAGGCGCGGGACACCCGCTCGGGCAATCGAGGGTACCGAGGCGATCGTCGAGTGGCTGGGCGGCGAGCTCGCGCCGGGTGACGTGGTCCTCGCCATGAGCAACGGCGCCTTCGGCGGCTTCTGGGACAAACTCCTTTCGAAGCTCCGCGGGGATCACCCCGGGCGATGATCCTCTCGCGCGTGCTTGCCGTGGGCGCGCATCCCGACGATGTCGAGTTCTATGCCGGCGCGACGCTGGCGGGCTTGGCGCGGGAGGGAGCGGACGTCCGGATCGTGATCTGCACCGATGGGTCGCGGGGCGGAGGTGGCGGAGCGGAGCTTGCGGCCCAGCGCAGGAACGAAGCGGAGCGTGCGGCCGCGACGCTGGGATGCGCGAGGCCCACATTTCTCGGCTACGCCGACGGCGAGCTCGTGAACGACAATGCATTGCGTCGTGACCTTGTGCGCGAGATTCGAGCGGCGCGCCCCGAGCTGTTACTTGCCCACGACCCCACCACGCTCTGGACACGCAGCGGCGCCCTCGCTCGCCTCGGTCACAGCGATCATCGCGCGGCGGGTGAGGCGGTGCTGGACGCACTCTACCCCCGATCGCTTCTCGCAAGCTTCTACCCCGAGCTCGTAGCGCAGGGATTGGCGCCTTGGATCGCGCGCGAGCTGTGGCTGTTCGACACCACAGCCCCCGATCACTTTCGAGAGATCGCGGCGATGCGAGGGTTGAAGCGCGAGGCCCTTTTCTGCCATGCGAGCCAGAATCCGACGGGTCTTGCCGGTGATGCCGAGCTGCAAGCCGAGGCGCTGCACGAACACGCAGGCTTTGCGGCCGAGGGATTTCGCAGGCTCCAACTCTACTAGGAAGCTTTATGCTGCATGGGCGGTGATCTCCACCTGACATCCGAGATCTTCGAGGCGGCGCACGAGCCGGCGGGGCGTGGGTTTTCCCCTTGTCCTGGGTGCTTCAATCCGAATTTGCCGCAGCGCTATGGATTTGCGACCGGCACGCCCTCGGCGAGACCGTCGGGCCTTGCGTCCACGGGTCGGTGCCCCGGACGTTCGCGGCCGTCCTCGGCCCCTTCGGGCTGATCGTCAACATCGCTTACCGTGAAGTTGATGGCGATCAAGATGGTGAAGTCGTCGTGCTTTGCGCGACCAATCTCGGGTCCCAGTTTCGCCATGAGGTCCCCGCTTCCGGGTTCGAGCGCCTCCACTTCGAGTTCCACGAGTCCGCGATGGCGTATCCACTTGAAAAGAGCGATCTCCGGCGCCGGCAAGGAGACGATCGGGAGCTGCATGGCCGGGGAGCCCACGAGGGTCTCGCCGCGATCGGTCCCGAGGACGGTCGCGAGGACGACAAGTTTGATCTCGGGCGCGTCGGAGGAGAGGTGCACGCCTCGCTCCCGTAGCCTCTCCTTCATGACCTCCTTCGCGAACGCCAGATTTCCTGCCTGGGCGACGAGTTCGAGGTCGACGCGTCGGCCGGCGAGGCGACTGAGATCGAGCTGGGCGATGGCACGGTCGAGGGAGCGCACGATGAGAAGCTGGGTCGTGGCGGAAGGCTCCTGCGGCGTGAGCAGGATGGAGTGGCCGCACGCGCCGGTCAGCAGCAAAGATCCGGCCCACGCCAGCTTAGCGGCGCGCCTCGCACGACCGAAGCGCACGCCGAAGTGGCTCCTGAGGAGCGTCTTTCGTAGAGCCTTCAAGGGTCTTCCGAAGCGACTCACCGGTCCGGTTCCCTCCGCACTCCGGTGGATCCCGCCGAGATCGTCTCGGAAGACCCGATCGATCTCTTGAATCGCGACTGCCCCCAGGCCCTCTTGAGAAGGGGGTATGGCCGGCTACACCTCGAGCCCGACCGCGCGCATCAGCGCCAGGGCGTTGCTCTTCTGCACAACGCCGGCACGCAGGTGGAAGTCAAAACAGATGCGCCCGTCCTGAAGCTGGTCCTCGAAGTGGACGTTCGCTGCGCGAGGGGCGAGGTCCTCGGCGATCCGCGCAAGGGCGAGGTCGTGTGTCGTGATGAGGCCGATGGCACCTCGCTCCACGAAACCGCGAACCACGGCCTCGGCACCGATTCGCCGGTCATGGGAGTTCGTGCCGGCGAGGATCTCGTCCAGCAAGAAAAGCAGGGGGAGTCCTTCCGACGCTCGCTCGACCAAGCGACGGATGCGCGTAATCTCCGCATAAAAGCGCGAGCTCCCGGTCTCGAGGGAGTCTTGGATCCGAATCGACGCTCCAAGGGTGAGCGGCGAAAGGCGCAGCCGATGCGCGCAGACCGGAGCTCCCGCCAGGGCGAGCAAGGCATTCGTGCCGACACTCCGCAAGAGTGTGCTTTTGCCGGACATGTTTGACCCGCTCACCACGAGAACGCGCAGCTCACCGCCAAGCCGTAGGTCATTGCGCACGCAGCGCTCGGCGGGCAAAAGGGGATGGCCGAGCCCCTCACTTTCAAAGAGAGCCCCGCCCTCCGCGATCTCCGGAAAGGGATGCTCGGGGTGCTCATACGCAAAGGCCGCCAACGCGCAGAGGGCCTCGACCTCTCCGACGGTCGCGAGCCACTCTGGCACCGCCGCGCCGCATCGCGTACGCCAAGCCTCGATGGCTCGCGTGAGCTGCGTGGTCCAGAGCACGAGCGCAGCGAGGGGTGCGAAGAGCTGGTTGCGGCGCGCGTCCAGGAGGTCGACGAAAAGGCGCAGTCGTGCAACACGCCGAGAAGGAGGGACGCCTCCCGTGTCGAGCATCTTGCGCAGCGAGACGAGCTTTTCCGACTCGAAACGCTCGGACTCAAACCGTGCGAGAAGCGACCCGAGCAGCGCGAGATCGCGGCAGGGTCTTTCGACGCCACGCGCGATCGCGGCCGTTTGCTGGCGAGCCGCCGCGCCGAGCGCGCCTTCGACGGCGAGGACTCCAAGGAAGGGCAGCGCGCTCCACGCGCCCGCGAGCCAGGCGCCAAGACTCGCGACAGCCGAAGCGGCAAGCACGGCGCTCGCCGCGCGGAGCGCGAGATGGGAAGAGGGAGCAGGCGTCGCCGCCCAGCGCGCGAGCGCCTCCGGCGCGAGGCCCGCCCGAACCTCGTCCCCAAGGAGCGCGAGCTCTTCCCGAAGATCGAGGCGCGGCGCGAGTTCAGCGACGGCCGATTGACGCGCGCGCACCTCCTCGGGCGCTGCGGGGGCGCACAGCCAGGCTGCGAGTGTGTCCTCGCCTGCGCGGGTGCGTGCCGTGCAAAGGAGCTCGAAAAGCGAGCCATGCCCAAATACGTCGAGATCGGCGGCGTAGAGGTGATCGCCACTCAAGAACCGTTCTCCCGGCTCGCCCTCTCCGATCCAGCGGGACTCGAGCCGAGCGATCCCTCGCTCATAGACGGCGGCGGCGCGCTCGGCGGATCTGCGTGCGCGGATGGTCTGGTCGTGGAGCACGACGAGGAAGACAAAGAAGAGAGCGGGCGGGAGGAGCACCAGCGGGGGCGCCGCGTTCTGGATGAATACGAACCAAGCCCCTGCCGCTGCCCCCAAGAAGACAAGAAGGCGCGCATGCGAGAGCCAGCGCTCGCGACGTGCAAGCCCGAGTGCCGCTCCGCGCCGGGCTGCAAGGCGCCGCGCGTATTCTGCCGCGGGCTGCGCGGCTTCCGATGCGCGCTCCGGCTCCGCCCGCAGATTCACGGAAAAACCAGCAACCGGGCCCCGTGACCTGCCATTTCCGCGCGACGGATGGCACTTGCGACGAAGGCGCGCGCGGAGCTGACGGCGGCGGCGAGCTCGTGCCCGCCCGCCAGGCCTGCAGCAACCGCTGCAGCGAGCGCACAGCCCGTGCCATGCACGCGGGAGCCCACGATGCGCTCACCAGGGAGCCAGGTGATGCTGGCGCCCTCGCCCTCCCGGCGCGCGAGGCAGTCGTCGCAAGGACCATCGCGGTGTCCGCCCTTTACCAGCGCAGCCCCGGCTCCGAACTCGGTGACAAAGGTCCGCGCGGCATTCTCAATCCCCTCGGCGCTTGACACGTCCCGTTCAGCCAGAAGTTCGGCCTCTTGAAGGTTCGGCGTCACGAGAGCGGCGCGCGCAAACAGCTCGATGAGCGTGCCCCACGCACGGCGCTCGAGCAGAGGCGTACCGTCACTCGCGGCGAGGACGGGATCGATCACGATGGGCGGCGCTCCGAAGGAGCGTCTGTCCCTCCCGCGGACCGCCGGCGGTTCCAGCTCCGTCAGGCCGAGCGCCACCGCGCGAGCGACGTCGTCGGTCGCAAGCATGCCAAGCTTTACGGCCGAGGGTGGGATGTCACGCAGCAAGACGCGGATCTGATCCAGCACAACATTCGGGAAGGCGGGCAAGACCCGGTGGACCTTCACCGTGTCTTGAACCGTGAGCGCGGTGACGACGCCCGCGCCGTGGACCCCGAGCGCACGAAAGACCTGCAGGTCAAGCTGAAGTCCGGCGCCTCCGGTCGGGTCCGAGCCGGCGATCGACACAGCGAGTTGCACGGGCGTGATGGTAAGATCCGCCCCCATGGCGCGCACCACCCCGAGAGCCCTTGTTGCCGTCTGGGCGCTTGTCGCCGGGCTCACCCTTTCTCCCGCCCATAGCCACGCTGCAGAAGGGTCTTCCGAGACCTGGTTCGCGGAGGCGATCACCCAATCCGATGCGGGCATCGTGAGCTCCTATCTGTGGTCCAAGGGGCGAAAGATGCGCGCCGACACCGTGGTCGGCGGAATCCCCGTTGTAACGATCGTGAACGGCACCACGTACTACGCGATGAACGGCCGATCCTTGGTGGGGACGGCGATCGAGCGCGCACCCAAGGCACTCGCAAACGACGTGAAAGGGGGTCGCCCGTTTCTCAACGACGGCGAACGGATGATCGCCATGGGCGGAGAGAAGATTTCAAGCGAGCGCATCGCGGGCCGTCCTTGTGACGTCTATCGACTCACCGACAACGAAGGCAAGAAGACCGTGTGGATGACGCAGGACAACCTGCACCTGCCCGTGAAGATCGAGCTGTTCGGACGGGGGGAGGGACAAACCGCGACGACGATCATCAACTGGAGCCGAGACTTCGAAGTGCCTGACGCATTCTTTGAACCCGATCCACGCGTCACCATGGATCGCATTTCCTACGAGGAGTACGGGAAGCGCGCCCAGAACGGGATGCCGAGCGCCGTCCCCGTGCTTTACGGGGATCTGCTGCATGGGCACTAGAGGCTTCGGAACCGAATTGACGGCTACGGGGAGACCCCGGTTTCTTCGGCGGGACGCGAGTGTCTGTACGCCGTCGGCACCTCCCGCCGGCGTCCTCCCGCGTGCCCCGATCCACGAACCGAAGGAGAAAGCCCGATGACGGATCTGCCGGTCGAGCGCTGGCGTGTCGGCGACGTCGAGATTACCCGTGTGGTCGAGAGCGAAGTTCCGATCTCTACCAAGTTTATGTTTGGTGACACGAAGCTTGAGATCCTGGAAAAGGCGGCGTGGCTGCAGCCCTGCTATGTGACGGCCGAGGGCCGGCTCGTGCTGTCTGTTCACGCCTTCGTCGTAGACGATGGCCGCCACAAGATCGTGGTCGACACCTGCGTCGGGAACGACAAGCTGCGGAGCCTGCCGTTCTGGAGTCAGCTGCAGGGTCCCTTCCTCGCGCAGCTCGCTGAGCTCGGCCATCCCGCCGAATCGATTGACCGCGTGCTCTGCACGCACCTGCATGTGGATCATGTGGGCTGGAATACGCGACTCGTCGATGGCCGCTGGGTGCCCACTTTCCCGAACGCCCGCTACCTGTTCGGGCGTACCGAGTGGGAGCATTGGTCGGCCGAAGCGCCCGCCCGCGGCGAGGATGTCATCGGCGACTCGGTGAGGCCCATCGTAGAGGCCGGGCGCGCGGAGCTTGTAGAAAGCGATCACCGCGTTTCGTCCACGGTATGGCTCGAGCCGACTCCCGGGCACACGCCGGGCCACGTGAGCGTGCGCATCCGTTCGAAAGGAGCCGACGCCGTGATTACGGGAGATCTGATGCACCACCCGCTGCAGATCGCTGACCCCGAGATCGCGACCACCTTCGACTACGACTCCGAGTGGGCACGAAAGACGCGACGGGAGTTCCTCGCGCGCTACACGGACGCGCCCGTGCTTGTGCTGGGCACGCACTTCGCGACGCCGGCTGCCGGGCACATCGTCCAAGAGGGTGGTATGCGTCGGCTCGCGCCGCGAGGATCGGGTGCCTGAGTGTCCTAACGCCGGCGAATGCACTCTACGGGGTGGAACACGCCCCCATGTGGGCGCGCGAGCCGAGGCGTTCCGCCTCGACCAGAATCACGGCGTCCGCGGCGCATCCCCGCGCCCCCAACCAGCAGATCGATGAGCCCGCATAGCATCCAGAGCGCGTCGTGGCCGTACTAGCCAGCGTCGCCTCCGATTCGCCGAATCGGACGAAAGGCTCGCGAGGGCAAGATCTTGGCTCTCGTCCGCGAGCCCTCCGAGGTAGACGATTCGACGCACCTGTGCGTCCCGTGCCGCGTTGCCAAAATTCCGCGCCGCTCGGCGGTCTGCGTCTTCGAAGCCGCTCGCGGCACCCATGGAGCTGGATAAGGTAGTAGGCCGTCTCTACCCCCGGAGTGCTTCGGCGAGACCTTCGCCGGTGACGGCCCCCCCCTCACGACCTCCGTTTCGGGAGCGACGCGCGAAGCAAGGTGCGCCGGAGTTCGGGCGAGGCAGCGGAGGCCATGGCCTCGCTCACCAAGAGCCCTTACAAGCCGCCCACGTAGCCGGTGGCTCCCGTGACGAGAATCAGGCGGATTGGACGTGCGGTCATCGTGGGCTGGCATCCTCCCAGAGAGAGAAGCTGGCACAGCCAGAATGTCAAAATTGGGAGAGCGTCTTGCTTCGGGGCAGCGGCGCCGGACGGCGCGACCATCAAATTCACGCCGGGAGGAACGCTCAGACCGTCGGAACGGCGGGGGAGTCCCTTGCCCGCGGGGTGCTCAATCTCGTATCCCGGCGCCCGCTCCTGGCGTCTCTACTCGTCTTTCCGGCGCGGAAGGTCGCTAGTGAGGAAACGGGATAACGATGTTGATGAGCGGCGGCGGAGGCGAATAATAAGGCTGCGGCGCGTAGACCACCGGCGGAGGGTAGTAGACGTGCTCGGGATACCCGTGCCAGTGCTTGTCGTGCCCCTTCTGTTTGTGATGGTGATCGTTACCGTGGCCGTGATGTTCGTTATCGGCCCGCGCTGGGGGAATGGCCCCGGCGGTCACGAGGAATGCGGCAGCGAGCAGTATTGCGATCGGGTTGATGTGCGGATTCGGTTTGGTGTGGTCACGTTCGCTCTGCATGATGTTCTTCTCTTTCTGAGGCGGCGCCCCGGCCGTCCAATGATGCGGCACGATCACTTGCTGGCGCGCCCTGGCCGCTTCTCATGCTTTGCAAACACCGTGTCGGCCGTCTTCTTCTGATCCGCCGACATGCTGTTGTAGAGAGTCTCGAAGGCGGGAACGAGCTTCTTGAGTCCGTCCGCGTGCGCGTCCGCCAGCTTCTCATAGGACCGGAGGTCTTCAACCGCATTCATGGCGTGAAGGTTCTCGGCCCGCTCCTTGAGAACCGCATCGATCGCCTGTGCGTTCTCTCGCATCACTTGCGCGAACTCATTCCATTGCGACTCCTGAGCGGGGGTAATCTTCAGCTTTTGGTGCAGATCTTTAATCCGCGTCTCCACCCGATCCTCGTGAGAGTGGCTACCCGGAGTCTCCTTGGTTGGGGGAGGGGCCGGTGCGGCTTCGGGCGTCGCGGCTTGGGCCAAGACTGCGGCAGTCGGGGCCGCATGCGAAGGACCAGTGAGACCTACGGCGCTTAGAAGCGTCGCAATCGCAAGAGCATGGGTCATGGAGTCAGCGCGTTGGAACATGATGCCCCCCTTTGTCAGTGGTCAGTCCGGACCCTGAAGACGTTGTCCACTGCCTACCCTCGGCGGCGGTGCCGGGGCCTGTAGCTTTTGCATCCTTTCCGGTGACGACGAACTGCGAGCCCAAGATAGCCTCGAACTCTTGAATTTCCCGGCCGCATCTCCTTGTCGACAGAACCACGCAGCCGCAATTCACTTGATCGGTGCGACACTACCGCATTCACCTTGGAGTTGTCAGGAGTTCGGCCTAGAAGACCCGTCCCTGCGTCCGGCGGTCTGCGCGATCTCGATTCACGGGGTAGTGCCCGGCGGCCGATCGAACCCACGCGCGAGGGGATCCCCCCCAAACCATCCGCCATCCCCTTCCCGTGTTCACACCCCCCTTTGGTGTCACATTAAAAGCTGACCCGCGTCATCGACCAAGATAGATACATCTTTGCGCATGACCTGATCGACTCTCACAGCAGCCCTCAACGCTCGGGGGGAGTGCAGCTGCGCGGCTACGGCGAGCGCCGCACGGCCTAGGGCTTGGGAGCGAGCAGATTGTGCATCTGCTCGCGGAGCGCCTGGATCT
>DATGZK010000069.1:0-4562 GCA_035489755.1 Myxococcota bacterium | reverse complement strand
GGCTACTGCAGCGTTCGCCGCACGCGTTCGCGCAGCTCTTCGAACTCGCGGCCGAGCGTCTCCGTCGCGCGGCTCCCCACTTGCTTCAGTCGCTCGCCGAGCTCCGACAGCCGGGTTTCGATGTCGTCCCGCAGACGGGGTAGGCTCGACGCGAGACGGGCCTCGAACATCTGTCGGCGGGCGGCACCGCCGAGGTCGTCGAACTCGCGCCCCAGCTGGGCGAGGACGTCGTCCAGCGCGACGATCCCCGCGACCCGGCTGTCGCGCAGGATCGGGACCCGCCGGATCCCGTGCCGACACATCACGTCGATGACGCGCGCAAGGGGATCCGAGGCCTCGGCGGTGAAGACGGGCGCGCTCATCACAGCGGAAGCGGTGAGGCTTCCCGCGTCCTGGTCGCGGGAGATCACCCGCACGGCGAGGTCGCGGTCGGTCACGATGCCGCGCGGGCGCCCCTCCGCGTCGACGATCACCACGCAGCCCACAGCGCATTTTTGGATGGCCGTCGCCACGTCGTAGGCGGATGCGGTCTCGGGAAGCATCGTAACGTCCTTCTCGTAGGTCACGGCAGCGTCCATGGCACGGCTCCTTTCTCGGTGGGAGAGATCACGTTCTGGGCGGCGCCTCGGCGCCGCTCTCGCCCGAGAGCTGGCGACGCAAAGTCTCGGCGAGATCGCCGCTCTCGGTCGCGACGCGCCGCAAAAGGTCATCGAGCGCCACGAGCCCGACGAGCTCGCCCTGCTCATCCACGACCGGGAGCCGCCGCACGCCGTGCTTGCGCATCACGCGCGTCACCTCCGCGAGGGTCGCCGTGGCGGGCACCGTGACCGGCGAGCGCTTCGCGATCTCGCCGACCTGCACGAGCCTCGCGTCGCGCTTCTCCACCAGGACGTGCAGCACGAGGTCTCGGTCGGTGACCATACCCACCGGCCTCTTGCCCTCAACGACGACGAGGCAGCCGATCCCGTCCTTCTCCATGCGATGCGCTGCGGCGCGCGCGGTCGCAGAAGGCTCGATTGTCTGCGGTGTGCGCAGGCCGAGATCCCGAATCGCCATCTCCGCCCTCCTCGTTGCAAACGAAGCTTCACTCTTGAGGAAAGCACGAGACGTGCCGACTTCCTGCGCGCCGAGCGGTCGACCCGCGCAACGCTGCGCGGCAGCGCGCCTCAGTACCCTGCGGCACGGAGTCCCTACAGGCGCGGGCCTCGGTTCATACGTCGAGGGTGACTGGCGCGGCCAGTGTCACGCGGGTCGACGAGCTGAGTGTTGGATTTGCTTACGATGGAGAAGTCAGCGCCACGGACGCGCAGGAAGTGCTCGACAGGATCAGGGGCCTGTACGCCCGGAGCGGAAAAGCTGGTTTCACACGCCGCCACTCTGGAACGCGCAGACGCATTGCGCCTTTTCGCGGCGAACTTGGGATTTTTTCCAGCAGAACCTGGTTCGCATCGTTGACGACGTCGTCAGCGTCATCAAGGGGTCGCTTGAGTTGTGGCCCACGCTGGTCGAGATTTGTTACTTCCAGAAGGGGCGGCACGGGTTGCCGCAACTTCGCGTGCGCAACGAGAAGGCGTAATGCGCCCAGGGAGTGCGGCGGAGCCACTCGCTCCGAACCGGGCGAACGGCGCCGGCCCGTAGAGTGGACCTTTTTCCAGCCACGCCTCGACCGCGAGCGCGCGAGCGCGACCTAACATTCGCTCCGCGCGCGCGGCCGTGGCGTCTTACAAGCTCATTCTTCGCATCAAGGACCATCGCTAACCTTCGTCCCAGAAAACGATAACCGGCCCGGTGCAAAGCTCACGCCGCGACGAGGTCGTGGGCGATCGTAACGCGCCGGGGGACACGAATCCGGCCGCGGGGCCCTCTGTGCCAGAGCCTCCCCCCGCTACCTGACGAAGCCCTCGGAATCGTGACGGTTCCGGGGGCTTCCTCTTTTTGGCCCACTTCCGAGGTGGTGGGAGTTGGCAAGTCGCCGCGAGGAGCGGGTCCTTCCCTGCGGCGTCTTGGGAAGCTGTGGCTCGCCATTACCCATTCGGCGCGAGGCGCTCATCGAGAGGCGACTGGGATGCCTCGTCCATCCGGGGCGAGCCCCTTCCTCCTGTTCCGCTTTGGGGCAACGCTGCGCGCAGAACGCGACGTGGACGCCGGCCTTTTGGGAGGATACCCCATAAGGATGCGCCCGGAGCGAATGGGTGCTCGTCGTCAGTCTTCGCCGGCCCCCTCTCGCAAGCGAGCCGCGAAGAGGCGCAGAAAAGCGACGTCCTTCGGGCGTCCGGCGAGCTCCTTCGAGCGCAGTAGCTTCTCGAGACGTCCCACGCGCACCTCGACGTCGCCAAGCCGAAACGTCACGGCGTCGGCGGCGAGATCGTCATAGCCGAAGCCGGCAGCGGAGAGCATGAGGTCGACTCGCGCCCCGGCTTCGTTCTCTGCGGTCACGTTTGCGCCCGAGCGGATCAAGTTCGCAAGGATTTCGGTGTCGTCGACGTCGAGGAACGGCTCACCTCCCGCCCACAACTCGAAGCCCGTTCGGCGGAGGGCGCCCAGCGCCGAACGGAGAGCCTCGACGCGGGGGGCAAGGAACACGTCGACGTCAGCAGTGACCACCGCCTCGGAGGCGTCACGCGCATAGAAGTTGATCCCGCTGACCCCGACCACGACGAATTCGACGCCTGCACGCGCAAGCGTAGCGAGAGCCTCGAGCAGCGGACTAGCTGCTGCCAACACGCACCGCGCGCCGCACCTCGCGATGGAACTCGTAGGCCGTCCAAGTGGCTTTCAAGACCCACGCCTTATCGGTGCCAGGGCTGTTCCATGGCTGTCGCTCGAGCCAGCGCGCGATGCGAAGGAAGTCGGCGTCCACGACCCAGAAATATAACCGACGAGTGGCGCAGCGGAGCGGGTCCAATGAGGGCCCGCGTGGCCCCTCGATCTACGCTGCCAGCGCCATCCGCGAGCGAACCACCTGGAATGAGGTTGTTCGCTTCGGTAAAAGCACCCACCCGCTACCACAGAGAGAAGCCCGGGCCGGGCGTCGGCTCGGGCTTCTTTTTCCTGAGCAAGCGAGAGCCACAGGCACCCATCCACCCTGAATTTGCGCTCGGGGTCCGCCTGTTGACGTCACAACTCGCGTCGGATACGAGCCGAGAAAGCGCAATCTGTCGCAATTGGGAGTAGCGACTCGACGTCATCCTCTCGTCGTCGTAGGATCGGGCAAGCTCACCGTGGGAGGTTCATCGTTCTCGTCCGCGATCGAGCTCGTGAGTGTCTTCGAGCTGCCACGCGATCCGCTGTCGCTCGTGCTCCGGGCCTTCGGCGAGGTGCGATCTCGCACGGATCCAGCGCCCGCAGGCTGTAGAACCGGAGGGTCAGCACGAGAGTAGGCGCCTTCGTGGAGGCTCCTGCTCCCCCGGATGCGGCGCTCGGTTCAAGGGAAGAGGCCCCTCGATCGCTCTATTAGCCTCGGCTCTCAGGCTGCCTAATGCCGATTTCGCCGTAGTACGTTTACTGTCGAACCACACCCCTCCTGCGCCGTCCTTGCCGATCTGTTGCTTGCTTGCTTTATCCCCCTCACTCGCCGGAGCCGGAGCTTCCACGGCTATTTTGTGCTCAAGATCACCAAACGAAGGATCGATACCATCCTCGCGGGCCGGGGGGTAACCGCCACATACGGGGTTCTCCTCATGAAACGCGTCTTTCTCGGCACGGTTCTCTGCTTCTTCCTCGCGGGCCCTGCGATGGCCTTCTCGATCACCCCGGCCGCCTTGGGTAGCGGGGCGATCGTCGAGAACTTCGAGGGTCTCACCGTGGGCCCGAATGTCGGAGCGAGCCCCTTCGGGAACATCCTCGAACCCGGGATCACCGGGCCTTACACGTTCTCCTCCGGTGTCACCCTCACGGCGCCGGTGCCGAACCCTGGAACCATGAACAACGGTGTCTTCGTCCAGGACTTCGCGCTGGGAAACAGTGCGTCCAACAACTGGGCCGGGAATGGAAGCGTGTCCTCGGCGGCAAACGTGCCGTCGAGCACCGCGTACCTTGGCGCCTTCGACAACATAGGTGGCGATACGCAACCCGTCTCATTCCGGCTGACCTTCGCGAGCGACGTCCTGGCCGTGGGCGCCTACGTGACCGGCATTCCGACCACGAATGTCCGTCTCGACGCATACAATGCGTCGAACAACCTCCTGGAATCGGTCACCGTCGGCACGGTCCCTGTGTCGCAATGGGGGACGAACTTCGTCGGGATCGAGCAGAGTGCGGGCATTCGCAGCGTGGTGTTCACGGCGATCGACTTCGGCATCGCCGACTTGACCTTCCAGCCTGTCCCGGAGGCTTCGAGCGCAATGTTGCTAGCCGTCGGAATCCTCGGGCTTGTGTTCGCCGGTCGACCACGAAACCCGCGCGGAGCCAATACGTGACTAAGGCAGTCTCATAAATGCCGCAACAGGATGCGGGCACAGCCGAGCAGCACGAAGCCGAGAAAGTTCTCAACGTGCCGTTCGTACCGGGTGTGGATGCGGCGGAAGTTCTGGAGCCACGCGAACAGGCGCTCAATTTTCCAA
>DATGZK010000068.1:0-64428 GCA_035489755.1 Myxococcota bacterium | reverse complement strand
CGGATCCGAAGGGTCGAGCGCGTCCCCCACGAAGCCCGGGAGCAGCTGCCCTTGCCCTTGCTCGTACGCTTTGAACTGGATCTCATCCCCCATGACTGTCATTTTATCCGTAACGACGAGTCTTGGGTCACTCTCCTAGCTCCTGCCGGCTCAAGGGCGTGCATGCACCGGCGCAACGGGCTGTGCCGCCGATGGAAATCCCCCCTCAAGGAAACCCTGGAGCGGCCGAAGAGACGGTTGTGCCTGCGCGCGGATAGGCGCCTAAAGGCACAGGGGGAGCCGGTGATCGTCGTGCCGCCCAAGGCGTCCGCTGCCCGCCGCTGGCTCGCGCACCTCGTCCGGGCGGCGGCGGGCGCCATCCGAGCTGGGGACCCGTTCGATGACGTTCTTGTGTTCGAGTCGGACGCCGTGCTGCGCCTCGCGCGGCGCCATCGCGTGGCGCCCCTTGTGCATCTCGCGCTGTGCGATGGGCGCATCGGAGATGCCCTGCCGCGAGCCTTCACCGAAGCCTGCCGCGGGATCTACTTCGCGACGCTGCGAAAGAACGTAGTGGCCCTCGACGCTGGCGAAGAGGTGCTCGCGGCGCTGGAGGCCCACGGCGTCGCCGCCGCACCGCTCAAGGGGTGGGCGCTTCTTACGACCACGCCCGACGGCGGTGGCGCGACTCCCGTGTACCTCGACCCCGCCCTGCGACCCATGGACGACCTTGACCTCATGGTGGCGGCGGATGAGCGCGGCCTTGCGTCCGCTGTGCTTGAGACCGTCGGCTTCATGCCGATTCAATCGCCCCGAGTTCGCACTGGTCTCTACGCGGCGGGCCATGAGGTTGCCTTTCACAAGCGGTATGGCGACATCGACCTCTTTGTGGAACTGCATTGGGCGTCGGCCGGCCCAGAGAGTTTGCTGCGCGGGATGAGTTTTTCCGGCGAGCGCTTTTTGCGCACGCTGTGCGTCAAAAACGAGGAGTCCGGAAGGCTTGAGCCCACGCGACTTGGAAATCTGCTCTTTGCTGCGGTCCATGGCGCTCGCCACGCCTACGAACGATGGATCTGGCTGCACGATCTCCACCGGCTTCTCACGACCAGCCCACTCGACTGGGATTCGGTGGTTCGAGCCGCTGGCGCGTGGCGCGTGCGCGGCCCGCTTTACGCCGGGCTCGTCGCGACCCGCGAGCTGTTCCGAACGCCCGTGCCGAAAGAAGTGATCGCAGCGCTGGCACCCGGTCCGGTGCGTCGCGGCCTTCTGCACCGCTCCCTTTCGGCCTCGATGCGCGACGAGGCGAGCCGCCGCCCCGGGCGGGTCGCCAAGCTCCTGCTCGGCGAGAGCTGGTGGGATGTCGCCCGCACCGCGGCATGGGCAACGCTTCCCGGCGCAGCGTGGTACACGGCGCGCGGCGAAGAACCAAGGTTTCGCCGCCGTCTTGCGCAGCCCGCGCGAGCCTGGCTGCAGGCAGGAGAGGGTTCTTAATGACACAAGAGAGCGTGCTCTGTCGCGCATCGGGAGTCGTCGCACGGACGATCGCCGGAGAGACGATTCTCGTTCCGGTGCGACGGCGAGCCCAAGAGATGGGTCTCTTTACGCTGAACAGCGTGGGAACCTTCGTCTGGAAGGCTCTGGATGGCACGCGCTCGCTGCGGGAAATCGCGGGAGCGGTTGCCAGCGCCTTTGAGGTCGATCCGGCTCGGGCCTTGGCCGATGTTTCGGCGTTCGGCGCAGATCTTGAACGCACCGGCTGCGCGACGGCTCGCGCGGAGGCTGCGCGATGAACTTTGCGCGCGCAGGGCTCGTCGCGGCGGGGCTGGAGCACGTCCGGAGCGACTCGCTCAGCAAGGACTACAAGCGGCGGATCGCGGCCGACCGTACGCCCGTGTCTGCCTCGATCGAGCTCACCTATCGCTGCAATCTCCACTGTGGCCATTGCTACTGCCCACCCGGCGACCGGAGCCGCGAGCTCACCGGGGAGGAGATCAGGAGTCTTATCGACCGTCTCGCGGACCTCGGGACGCTCTTTCTCCTCATGACCGGGGGCGATCCGCTGCTGCGCAAAGACTTCGCCGCGCTGTATCGGCATGCCAAAGAGCGGGGGATGCTCGTGACCGTCTTCACGAATGGCACGCTGATCGACGACCGGATCGCAGACCTTTGGGAGGAGCTCCCGCCCTATCTCGTGGAGATCTCCCTCTATGGCTTGACACGGGGTGTCTACGAAAAGGTCGTGGCCGTCCCCGGTTCTTACGACCGCTGTCTGGCCGGCATCTCGCGCGTTCTGGCCAGCGCCCACCCGCTGGCGCTTAAGTGTCCGGTGACGCGCGACAATGCCCATGAAATCGCGGGCATTGCCCAGTTCGCCAAGGACCTCGGCGTCGACTTCCGCTACGACCCGGTGATTCTTGCGACGATGGACGGCGGGCACAAGCCACATGTCCTGCGGCTGGCGGCCGAGGAGATCGTTGCCTTCGAGGCCAAAGACATCGAGAAGGACCGCGCCTGGCGCAAATACCTGGCCGAGGAGCCGCAGCCGGAGCTGGATCCCACCGCGCTTTTCTCCTGCGGCGCGGGGAAGAACTCCCTGCACATCGATCCCTACGGCAACGTGCAGGTCTGTCTCATGGTGAAAAACTTCAAACACAGCCTGCGTGAACGCGATCTTGCAGAGATCTACTTCGAAGAGTTTCCGAAGATTCTGTCCCTAAAGCGGGAGGAAGGCTCGAAATGTGGAAGCTGCAAGAGCCGCGCGATCTGTAACAACTGCCCGGGAATCGCACTCTGGGAGACAGAGACCAACCACGCCAATGTCGATTTTCTCTGCACTCTCACAGGGGTGCGCGAGCAGACCTATCGCGGTGCGCTCGAGGATGCGAGCGGCGAGCCCGGCTCCGGAGGTGGCGCCTGCGGAGGATGCGGATCGGGCTGTAAGAGCAAGAGTCAGGGCGCGAGCCCGCTCCTTCAGATCGGAGGTGTACGATGAGCGGCGGGGAAGGCGGGAAGGCGGGGGGACGGCTTCCCTATGAGCCGCCGCAGATCCGGCTGATCGAGCTCGACGTCATGGCGAGCTTCCCGGACAACTGCAAAATGGATGTCGGCACCGGTGGCTTCGGGGGCGCGGCCGGCTCGTGCCAGCAATCCAGCCAGCCCACCGTCATGTGCTTGAACATCGGAAGCTAGCCGTGGCCCGTACGCTGCTGCTCGGACTTACGGTGGCGGAGCTCAAGATCGCGATCGAGGTACCTCCGGAGCTGCGCTGGCGCTGGCCTGCGGGTCCTCTCCGGCGCTTCGCCTCGTCTGCGGACTCCGCGCACGTGCACGTGGGGGTGCGCGTGGGACGCTCCGAACCGCCCACGAGCGAGGCGCTTCGCTACGACTCGGGCGGCGGGATTTTTGACGTCGCGCAAGTCGGCCGTGACTGGGTCATCGCGCTCCGAATCCAGGGTCGACTCCAACGCTTGGCGCGCTTCGACGCGGAGTTCCGCAGCGGCGAAGTCGTGGTCGATCCCGAGTCCTTCTATGCGCGAGAGCGTCACTATCCTCTCGCCTATCCACTCGACGAAGTGATCTTCCTGCACCGGCTGGCTCGGGAGGGAGGACTCCTGCTGCACGCATGCGGAGTGGTGCGCGGGCGCGAGGCGCTCCTTTTCAGCGGACCGTCGGGCGCAGGCAAGACGACGATCGCACGCCTCATGCAGAGCACACCCGATGTGCGTGTGCTCTCGGACGATCGGATCGCAATCCGTCCGACCGAGTCGGGCTTCCGTGCCCACGGCACACCGTGGCATGGGGATGCGCCGCTTTCGCTTTCCGATTCTGCGTCGCTGCGAGCGATCCACTTGATCCACCACGCGTGCGGGATCGAGGCGGAGCCCCTGGCAGGTGCCGCCGGCGCGGCGGCCGTTCTGGGCAACGCGTTCGCCCCCTTTCACGATCCCGTGTCAGCCGAAAGGAGCCTTGACTTGGCCGCGAAGCTCGCAGCCCGGGTGCCCATCCTACGACTCGGCTTTCCCAAGGACGGGCGCGTGGTTTCCTTCGCGTGGGGCGCAGCCGACCACACCCGCTTGGCGTCCGCCCAAACGACCTCTCTCCCATGCGTGCAACCGGCTCGCTAAATCCGAGGGTGGCCGCCGGTCAGGTTGCCCGGCCCGAGCTCGTAGAGCTGCTCCGCACTGCCCTAGCTGCCGGCCCACTCGAGCTCGTCGCGCAAGGCTTGTCGATGCGGCCTGCGCTCCGACCCGGAGACCGGGTGAAACTCGAGGCGCGGCCGCCACGGCGGGGCGAAATCGTGCTTGCCGTCGCCGGAAAGCGCCTCGTGCTCCATCGGGTGCTCCGACGCCGCGGTGAGGCGTGGCTGCTCCGAGGCGACGCCCGCCGCGGCGCCGATGGGTGGATCTGCGTCAGTGACATCCTCGGCGTGGCGACTGCACGGGCACGCACAGGTGGCCGTGCAGCGGGCTGGAGGCGTCTGGATGGCAGCTCGGCGCGCGCCTATGGGCTCGTCCTTGCGCCGCTTGTGGTGTGGGCGCGTCGGCTGCGCGAACGCCTGCGCGCTCCGGGCAAGGGGGTGCGCGCGGTGCAGAGAGCCCGCGAACAGGCCAGCGGGACCGATGGCTCTGTGCGCGCTATGCGAGGGCGAGGGAGCCCCGGCGACGCGCGCGATCGAACGCGAAGCGCAGCGCAAGGGCCGCGGGGGGAAACGTAACCGTTGCCACAAGCGCGAGGCGTCCGAGTGCCGGGGCCGCCTGTGCGAGTCCGGCACCCTCCAGGAGGGCGGCGCGGAAGGCTCGCAGACCCACGGCGAGCGGTACCCAATCCGCAACAGCCCGCAGGGGCTCGGGCAGCAGCGCGACGGGAAAATAGACCCCGCCGAGGATTCCGAACGCAAACGCCGTAAGCGTGGTCACGACGCCGGGTCGCCGCAGGACGAGCCAGAGCGCGGCACCCAGCAGGCCGAGGGGTGCGCAGGCGATCAGTGTGGCCGTGAGCGTCACAAGGGCCGTTGCAACGCAGGCCTGCGACCAGGCGATCCCACTCATCCAGCTTCCGGCGCCGGCGTAAATCAGCGCCTGCACGATGGCGAGTCCAAGCGGCACAACTGTCGCGCCCGCAACAAGTGCCGCCGGCGACACTCCGCTCGCCAGCGCGGGCTCGAGTGTCCCCTCCGCCGCCTCCCGGGCCAAAGCGCCGCCGAGGGCACTTAGGGTCGCCATCACCATCATGTGCAGCATGAGACCTGTACAGACGAATTCGAAGTAGCCGCCGGCCGGGAGCGCGGTGCTCCCACCGGAAGGCACAAGGCGGGCCACGAAGTGGTAGGAGAAGAGCCCGAAACCACTCGAGAGGAGCCCGAGAGCGGCCGAAATCCCGTACGTGCGCTGCACCCGCGCGTCCCGGCGCGCCACCGCCGCGAGCTGCCGTGCAAGACGAGTCATGCGGCGGTCCACAAGCGGGGCGCCTCGTGCAGATGCCCCCCCGCAAGCTCGGCGCTCCGATCGCCAATGGCGGCGAGCTCCTCTTTGGAATGGGATACCCAGATCACGGTGCGCCCCGCAAACTCCAGCCGCAGCGCACCCAGGATGTCCCTTTGTGAGGCGGCGTCGATCGCGCGCAGGGGTTCGTCGAAGAGTAGGACGGGCGGCCGGAGAAGGACGGCTCGCGCGAGTGCTGCGCGCTGGCGGATTCCCGCCGAGCAAAGATCCGCGGGCATGTCGAGGTGGGTGCGGAATCCAAGTCGCTCCGCCAGCTCGTCGATGCGCGTCGCCGCAGCGCGGCGTCCGAGCCCTGCGGCCCTTGCGTGGAAGGCGAGGCCGCCTCGAAGGTCCAACCTACGGCCCCACGACCCTTCGCCACTCCCGGACCAGCCGATGCAGCCGGATCGCCGGGCGCGATCCGGTGACTGGCCGAGCACACGAACCACTCCTGCCGTAGGAAGGAGTAAGCCGGCGATGACTCTGAGGAGCGTCGTCTTGCCCGCCCCGTTCGGGCCGCTCAGACCAAGAACTTCGCCGGGCCACAGCTCAAGCGTGATGGCCTTGAGGACCTCGCGCTTGCCCAAGCGCTGCGCGAGCCGATCCAGCCGAATTGCCGCCATACCGGGATATGTTCGGCTCAACCGGCAAAAAGCTGAAGAGAACCGCGGGAGATTCCCCGCGTGGAGCGTGTGCACACAAGGCACCCGCGCAGCCAGGAGGTCGAGTGCGGATTTGCCCTAAGGGAACCTGCGGATTCGCTTCCCGACGGCCGTGGGTTAAGCGTAGACTGGAGCGTACCGGGACCTCGCGCACGCATAGCCGAGGGCATGCGAGGCGCCTGAGCCCGAGTTGCGGTCGTGGAGGGGTCATGAAAGCGCTAATCGAAGCCGTCGTACGGGCACTCGTCGACAAGCCCGACGAGGTGCAGATCAAAGAAGTCATCGGAGAGCACGCCCACGTGCTCGAGTTGCGTGTCGCAAAAGAAGACCTGGGCAAAGTCATCGGAAAGGGTGGAGCTCACGCATCAGCCATTCGCACCATCATGGCCGCGGCGAGCGGCAAAGAGAAGAAGCGGTACATCCTCGAGATCATTGAGCACTGACTCCGCCGGGACTCCGCTGCGGCTCGCTGGCCTCTGCTCTGGTAAGGTCGGGTACTCGGCCCTCGTTGCTCGAGGCTGCAGGAGATCGTCGTGGGTTCTGCTCCGCTCACGTTCCAAGCTTCCCTCACCGTAGGTGCGCAGATCGAAGCTCGCGCCGCCCACGCGGTAGCAGCCGATTCGGCGTTCCTGCTCGAGGGAGAGCGGGTCTGGACCTATCGCCGGTACCGGGACGAATGCGTGCGCGTCGCGCACCTTTTGCGTCGGCGTCTGGGCCCGTGCGATGAGGCGCGACCCGGCCATGTCGCGATTTTGCTCGATAACCATCTCGAACTGCTGGCCGTCTATGGCGCTTGCGGATATTTGGGCTTGACGCTCTTTGGTGTGAATACAGGGCTGCGTGGCGATACGCTTGCGGGCGTCCTGAACCACTCGCGTGCCCGCGCCGTGGTCCTTGACGAGCGTTACCTCCCTGAGTTCGAGCGGGTCCGCAGCTCGCTCAAGCACGTGGAGAATGTCCTTGTGCGCCGCCAGCGCAGCGGCGAAGCGGCGGATGACCTCGAGGCCTGTTTGTGCCGGGAGGTCGGAGGCGCCGGCATTTCCCTCGACGCACCGGATGCCACGGTGGGCCCTGAGACGAATCTCATGGTGATCTACACCTCCGGCACAACGGGCTTGCCAAAGGGCATCAACAACAACCACTTCAAGCTGCTCGTGACGGGCCTCGCGGTGTCCCGCAGTCTGGAGCTCGGCAGTGACGCGGTGGGTTATGCCTGCATGCCGCTGTTTCATTCCAACGCCATCTTTCTCGGATTTTCCCCAGCGTTCTGGGTGGGTGGCAAGCTCGCGCTGCGGGATCGTTTCAGCGCCAGCAACTTTGTGCCGGACGTGTTGGAGTACGGTGTCACGTACTGGAACTACGTCGGCGAGCCCGTCCACTACATCCTGAATGCGATCGAGAAGGAATATGACGGGGACGAGGGACGCATCCTCGAGCAAGTGGCACGCCATCCGCGAAATCGCCTGAGGTACGCGGTAGGGAACGGGGCTTCACCGCCCGACATCGACCGCTTCACCCGATGGCTCGGGCTCGAGGATATGTTCGAGCTCTATGGCTCCACCGAGGCGGCGATCAGCACCTTCCGCAAGAAAACCGACCCGCGGGGAAGCGTCGGGGAGATCACCGACGAAAGCGTGAAGATCCTGAACGAGCGCGGCGCGGAGTGCCCGCCCGCTCGGCTCGGTCCCGACGGCAAGATCCTAAACTACGCCGAAGCGGTGGGGGAGATCTGCAGGATTGCGGCCGACACGGGACTTTTCCAGGGGTACTTCGACAACCCCGAGGCCAACACCTCGAAGTACCGCGATGGCGTCTACCACTCCGGTGACCTCGGGCATGTCCTCGTGCGCGACGGCAAACGCTTCCTGTACTTCGACGGTCGTACGGATGACTGGATCCGCAAGGACGGGGAGAACTTTTCAGCCGCGCAGGTCGCACGTCATTTGGCCGAACATCCCGGCGTGATGCTCGCTGCGGCCTACGGGGTACCGTGTCCGGTTTCCGACGAGCTGGTGATGGTGGCGCTCAAACTGTGCCCGGGAGCCAGCTTCGATCCCAAGGGATTCTTCGATTTCTGTGAACGCCAGGTCGCCGAGGGCGGGATGGACCGCAAATGGATACCCGACTTCGTGCGGATTGTGGATGACTTCGAGTTCACGCAGACGCAAAAGATTCTGGTCCGCAGCCTCAAGAAAGAGCACTTCCATCGGGGACGCCTTGCGGATGCGCCCATCTATTGGCGGCGGCGCGGGGATACCCGCTACTTGCCCTTCGCTGGAGAGGACTTCGAACGACTGCGCGTCGAGTTCGCGGCGGCCGAGCGCTCGGATCTGCTCGAGCGGTTCTGATCGCAGCCGGCAACTACGAACTCGAACCCACCAGTTTCGAGATCGTGCTTGTGTGCAGAACCCCCCAGTCCGATCCCCGTCACCATTCCCTGTGTTCCTTCCGCCGACTGCATGCCGTCCTGCCGGTTAGAGAGTTCGGCACGCGCCTTGCGCTCCTCCAGTTGAAGGGTGAGCCGGATCACCGAACCCTGGCGGGGCGGAGGAAACATGGAAGCGACCTATTCGGCGGAAGAGCACTTTGAGCGTGGTAAGGACTTGCTCGCGGCGGGGCGAGAGGAAGCGGCCTTCGAGCACCTGCGCGCCGCCCATGGGTTGCAGCGCAGCAACGCGAAGTACGCCTCCTACTATGGTCTGTGCCTCGCGCTCGTGGAGCGCCGTTTTAACAAGGCCCTTGAGCTTTGCCGTGCAGCGGTGAAGGAGGAGTTTTTCAATCCCGAGCTCTACCTCAACCTTGCGCGTGTGCACCTCGCCTTCGGTTTCAAAGCCGAGGGTATGCGCTACCTCCGCCGCGGTCTCATGATCGATCCGGGCAATCAGGTGATTCGTGCCGAGCTCCAGAGCATGGGCCAGCGCCGCGACCCCGTCCTGCGCTTCTTGCCGCGGCGTCACATGCTAAATCGCTTGCTCGGCCAGGTACGCCGTCGCCTCGGCGGTGGCGAAGTCGACCCGATGGCGGAAGAGCGCATGGCCTGAAGCGTTCCCGGCGCGCGCACCAGCCCAGACCCGTTGACTTCACCAGGTCGAAGACCTACACGTCCTCGCGCATTTCTGACGCCGAGGTGCCGCTGTGGGCAGCGTAATCAAGAAGCGCCGCAAGAAGATGCGCAAGCACAAGAAGAAGAAGCTTCTCAAGCGCGCGCGCCACAAGCGGAAGCGCTAGTCCGCGCGCAATCCCACCCTGCTTCCCGGGTAGACGCACGAGCGCCGCACGCCCGCCTTGCGCGTGTTCCACGCCCCCCTTTTTCTGCCTCGGCCCTGCGCCATTTGCACTCGAACCCCCCGAAGTCATCCCTCGGCCCGCAGCTTTGGTGCCCATCGCGTTGTTTTTTTTGTGGTTCTTACTTGACGACGTGGAAAACCGAGTGTTAGCGTGAGCAGCAAGAGTGGCTCTAGAGCCGCGGTTTGCGACTGAAACGGGCTGATCTGCCGTCAAGTTGCAGGTTCCGGGGTCCGATAGGGGGCATGAGCAAAGCGGTCTCCTTTGCGCCAGGAGCGGAGGGGACCGGAGCGATCGTCGCTCACTCGATGCACCCGCGGCGCCGTCGCTGATGAACCGCGGAGCGCGAGACCACCGCTCGAGACAAGCAACAGGGGGGTGACCCAGAATGGCAGCTCGTAAGAAGGGAACGCGGAGGAAGGCCGGCCGCAAGAAGGGCGGGCGCAAGAAGGCCACGCGACGCAAGGGTGGCCGGAAGAAGGGAGCCCGCAAGAAGGGCGGGCGGAAGAAGGCCACGCGCCGTCGTCGTCGCAAGGCAGCGGCAGCCCCGATGATGTAGCGGGGGGGCGAGCAGTGCTCGCCTCAAGGCCTTCTTCAGGGAAGGCTCTTCGGACCCCGGCCGGAGCGATCCGGCCGGGGTTTCCTTTTGGCTCCCAGCTGTCCTACTTTGCATGCCCCAAACCGCAAAGAGGTCGCGATTCATGGCACGCATCACGATTGAGGACTGCACCGAGCGGGTGCCGAACCGTTTCCACCTGGTCCAGATGGCGTCGGTTCGCACCAAACAGCTCAAGAAGGGCGCTCATCCGCTCGTGCAGACCGAGGACAACAAAGAAGTGGTGATTGCCCTGCGCGAGATCGCGGCCGGCTACATCCTTCCCGACTATCCCGAGCTCAGCGCGTCCGACAAGTAGGCTGGGCGGGGGTTATCCGCTCAGCGCAGCACCTGCACCGGGACGTGGAACGCCACCTTGGTGCCGCGCCCCACCTCGCTCGAGAGCGTGATTCCGCCCTCCAGCAGGACCAGCAAGTCGCGCACGAGAGCAAGACCGAGGCCTGCGCCGCGATACCGCGTCGACTCGAGTTCGTCTACCTGGTAGAACTCGTCGAACACGTACTGCTGGTCGTCCGGGCAAATCCCGATGCCCGTGTCTTCAAGCTCGCACTCGAGCTCGCCATCCTTCACCGAAGCGCGGATTGTGACATGGCCCTTCGGGGTGAACTTGGCGGCGTTGTCCAGCAGCAGAAAAAGGATCTGGTTGAGCTTCGCGAGGTCTGTCCGGAACTTCGGGAATGGCTCCGTCAGGTGCTTCTCGATTACAACGGGCTTATCCCCGAGGGTGTCCTGCACGCTAAAGATCGCCTCATCGACGACTTCGCGGAAGCTCACCTCATGGATCTCGACCGGAAGCTCACCTTGTTTGATGCGCCAGAGGTCGAGGATGTTTTGCAGCGTGCGAAGGAAGGCTGTGCCGTCATCCAGGGCGGAGCGGAGACCCGCCTTGGCACTGTCTGAGAGCGCGTCGTTTTCGTTCGCGAGGACAGAGATCACCGACTCGATGATGCTGTTGAGCGGCGTCCGCAGCTCGCGCGACATCTTCTCGATGAAGTCATTCTTGAGCTTCTCGATCTTGCCGAGCTTTTCCTGGTTGCGGAGCAGCTCGATGTCTTGGGCGAAGAGGGTTTCGGACAGCTTGAGGATCTCGTCGCTCTTTTGGTCTGCCACTCGGTCGATTTCGGACAATCGCTTCTGGAGACCGTCGTTTTCCCGGGACACGCGGGTGTGGTCGATGCGGATCGCGGCCACCGCGGCCAGGAGCGCCAGGGACTCGACCGCCGCGAGGCTGATCGGCTGAGGCCCCGCCGCCACGAGGGCGCCCTGGACGCGACCCTCGAACGCAAGGGGCATGACGAGCGTGCCGCCCATTCCTCGCGCCCCGAGCCCAGACGCGGCGGGGAGCGCGCGGTGATTGCCCGAGCGCAAAACCTCCTGCACGGCTCCGAGAAGCTCGGCTGCGGCGCTGCGTGCCTCCGCTGCTTTCGGGAAGCCCGCCGCGGCACGCAGCCGCAACCCCGGACCCTCTTTGCCAGCGCCCATTCCGTAGATGAGTGCCACGCCGCCGCCGGCATGCTCCGCGGCGCGCAGGGCGATCGCGCGTAGCGCGCCCGCGAGCCCCTCGCCCTGCTCGCCGGTCGGGGGGGCGCTTGCTGCGCCCTCGACTGCCGCTACGTCGTCCGAACCGCCCGTCACCGAAGCGCCTCCGCCGTCGCCGGCCCCAAGCCGTTAGAACCGCTCGTCCGCCTCGATCTCGTATTGCTCCAACGGCTTCTCGTCGGGGCCATCGTCGCTCGGCGCAGCGCCGCCCTCGAGCTCGAGCTTGGTCTTGAAGTCGGTCGGGTTTGACGCTGCAGCGAGGGCCGTTTCGACCGAAATCTTGTTGGCGCGCAACAAGTCCAAAAGATGCTGATCGAAGGACTGCATCCCCTCCGGCCGCCCACGAGCGATGAAGTCCGTGATCTGCGCCGTCTTGGCGGGGTCCTTGATGCACTCTTGTATCGTGCGTGTGCTGCGCATGATTTCCACCGCCGGCACGCGGCCGTTCTGCTTCTTGTTCGCGAGCAGGCGCAGGGACACCACCGCCTTTAGGTTCTCGGCCAGGCGCGCCCTCACCTGCGGCTGCTCCTCGGTCGGGAAGAACGAGACCAAGCGGTTGATGGTGGAAGCCACATCATTGGTGTGAATCGTGGAGAACACGAGATGGCCGGTTTCCGCAGCCTTGAGCGACGTGTCGACCGTCTCCAGATCGCGCATCTCGCCCACCATGATGACGTCGGGATCCTGACGCAGCGCAGCGCGCAGGGCGTCCGGAAACGAGGAGGTATCGGTCCCAATCTCGCGCTGTGTGATGATGCTCTTATCGTGGGTGAAGACGAACTCGATCGGATCCTCCACCGTGACGATCTTCGCCTTCCGAGTCCGGTTGATCTCGTTGATCATGGTCGCGAGCGTGGTCGACTTGCCCATGCCCGTAGCGCCCGTGACAAGCACATAGCCGCGCTGGACGAGGGCCAGGTCATGCAACACGTTCGGGAGGTTGAGATCTTCGAAGCTGCGGATCTGCAGGGGGATCACACGCAAGACGATGTTGAAGAAGCGTCGCTGGCGTGAAATGTTGACGCGGAAGCGGCCCTCGCCGGGCAGTTCGAATGCCAGATCGAGCTCGTTCCAGTTCATGTTCGCCTGGCGCGGATCGCCCTCGAGCAGCAGCTTGGCAATCGCCTCGGTGTCCGTCGGCGTGAGCACCTTGTAGCGAAGCTCCACGAGGTCGCCGTGGAAGCGATAGAGCGGCAAATAGCCGACCTGGAAATGGATGTCGGACGCCCCCTTCTCAAGGCCAAGGCGCAGGAGGCGATGAACCTTCTCCCGTTCCATCCCGGAACGCCCTCCGAGGCCCCCGACGTACCGGGGAGCCGGCCGAGCCCGCGATTGCCCGCCGTGGGCCGGCACAGCGGGTCCCTTCCCAGAGCGTATCGGCGTGCGGCCCCCTGCCTTGACTGCGCACGAGACGGGAACTCGCGGCTACACTTGGCTCCAAAGGACCCGGGAGGCGACTTGCGACGGCGCGGATGGCGGATGGCGGCAGGCGTACTGACGGTCGGCCTTTGGATCTCGCTGGCTGTCCGAGCGCCTGAGCCCTCCTGGGCGGGCGATTCCCCGCCGCCGCCCCCGCCCCCTCCCTCGGATCCGGCCAAGACCGTCGACCTCGAACGCTTGCTCAAGCTCCCCTCCTCGGTCGAGTACGATGTGGACAAGAAGGGAGGAGCGACCAAGACGGAGTGGCGGGCGCGCTTCCAGCAGGCGCGCAATGAGCTCCAAACCGCGCGGGCGGGCCTCGAAAAGGCCGAGAAGGCGCTCGAGACAGGAGCCGAGAAGTCGCCCTGGAGTGTGGCTCCGCCCGGGGTCCAGGCCAGCACCCAAACCGAGTCGACCGCGAACTTCTCCCTCTCCCAGGACGTGAAGCACCAACGCGAAGAGGTCAAGCGCACGGAAAAGCACCTGCGCGACCTCGAGGTTGAGGCGAACCTGGCCGGGGTGCCGGCGGACTGGCGCGAGTCGCCTTAGGCCGCCCGGGCTCCGGCGCCTCGTCGCGGGAAGTCTGCAAGGAGCGCGAAAGCGACCGAGAGCAGGACCGGTCCGAGGAAAAGGCCGAGCGTCCCGAAGGCCAAAAGGCCCCCGAGTAACCCGAGGAACAGCAGAAGGAAGGGAATCCGGACCGGCCCGGAGCTCATCAAGACCGGCCGGAGCACGCTGTCGATCGTGCTGATGAGGGCCAAGCCCCAAATCGCCATGCCGATCGCAGCGGCGGTGCGTCCCTGCGAGAACAAGAAGATCGCCGCACCTCCCCAGACGACGGGCGGCCCGACCGGCAAGAAGGAGAGCACGAACGTGAGTGCACCCAGCGCCACGGCCGAGGGAACTTCAAAGATCGCAAATCCGATTCCTGCGAGGATGCCCTGGCCGAGGGCGGTTCCAAGAAGGCCGAACACAACCGTCCGGACGACTCCCCCCACGTGGTCGAGCACACGCTCGCCCGCACTCGGGAAGACGACCGGCGCCAGCCGACGGGCCTGCACAATCAGGCGTTCTCCGTCGATGTAGAAGGCGTAGAGCGTGACAAGCATGATCGCGAATTTGAAGAAGTTGGTGGCGATACCTCCCGCGATCTCCATCAGGCGCCCAGAGAATTCGGTGCCGTACTTCGCCACGTACTGCGCGATCGCGGCGGGATTGAAAACCGATTCCGAGCGCAGCTCCGCAAGAGGCTTTGCCAGCCAGGGCCGCGCTTCAACCCAGTCCGGGAACGGCGCCCCCTGGGCCAGCCAGTCCCGCAGGACCGAGATGAGCTGTGTAGCCTCGCGCGCAAGCGCGACCAGAATGGAAGCGAGGGGAATGCCCAGGCCCAGCGCCAAGGCGAGGGTGAAGCAGGCCGCGGAAAGATGCGGGCGGCGCGTGCGTGAGCGGACAGCTCGGTAAAGGGGCCAGGTGACGTAGGCGACAATCGCAGCCCAGGCCATGGGAACAAGGAAGGGCTGGAGCACGAGCAGCGTCGCCACGAGCAGCCCAAGTCCGCCCCCGACCCGCGCGATCAGTAGCCCCGCAGAGCGCTCTTCGCCGCTCATCGCTCTCCTTTCGCATGGCTTGGTGGACTCGGGTCATCCTGAACCCACGGGCGCACCCACGGCAGGAAAGCGTAGGCGGGAAGTCCAAGAAGTGCAGTCGCCGCAAAGTAGCTCGCATAGCCCACGTGGTGGGCCGCCCAGCCCGACACTACGCCCGCCAGTGTGCCCGGGAGGGCGTACAGTGCGGAGAGGCACGCGTACTGGACGGCAGCGTACTCGCGCTCACAAATCCGCATGAGGCAGGCAAGGAACGCAGCCGAGGCGAGGCCGGCGCAGAACGACTCGAGCACCGATGCGACGTAGACGCCTGGATTGCCGAGCTCCGGCAGGGCAGCGACCGTCGCATAGCCAAGGTTCGGCAGCAGCGCGAGCGCGCCAAGGACGAAAAGGCTCGCTCCAATCCCCTTGCGCGCGACGAACACCCCTCCTGACACGGCACCCGCGACGGTGGCAATCGGTCCGAGCGTGTTGGAGACGAGGGCGATGCGGCTGAGCGTGATGCCTCGGTCCACCCAGAACGGCTGCAGCATGGGCACCATCGCAAGGTCGGCAAGGCGATAGAGCAGCACGAAACCGAGTACACCGAGGGCACCGGGCCGAGCCAGCCAGGTGCGGAATGCGGGTCGCGGATCGACGGATCGCTCGCTCCGCGGCGGCCCGACACGCGGGGTTCGCGACGCCGCCCCTGCCAGCACCAAGAGCAAAAGCGCGGCGCTGAAGAACGCGGCAGGCCAGCCGATTCGGCCGGCCAGAACGAGAAGGGGCCCTCCCGCGGACACCAGCCCAATCCGGTAGGCCGTGATGCGTACACTGTTCGCAGGACCCTCCTCCCCCCGCGGTACGAGGCCAATCGTATAGGCATCGATCGCGATGTCCTGCGTGGCAGAGGCCGCGCAAAACGCCATGAGGATCGCCCACGCGAGCACGCTGATCGTGGCGGCGTCTTCGCTGCCAAGCGCGAGCAGTGCAGCCGCCATGATGCACAGGGCGCCGGCAATCCAGCGCTGTGCGCTGCCCCATGCTCCCACGATGGGCGACCAGAGGAACTTGAGAGACCAGGCAAAATACAGGCCCGAGAGAAGGCCGACGCTCTCGAGCGATGCGCCGTGAGTTCGGTAGTAGACGGGCCAGACGCTGCGAAAGATTCCGTACGGGAACCCCTCGACAAAATAGAGCAACGCAACGATCGCGAGCCGACGCTTTTGCGACACGCACCCCCCGCCTGGCAGTATCGCCCGGGCTCGAGGCGGCAGCTAGGATCGATTCGTGACCGTCGAATCGGCCTCCGCTGCGCGTTCCCTCATCCTGCTGAGCCACGTCTCTCGCCTCTATCGTCGCGGCGTCGATGAGATCCATGCGCTCGAAGACTGCTCGCTGCGGGTCGAACAAGGGCGCTTTGTCGCGTTCATGGGCCCGTCGGGATCGGGCAAATCGACGCTCCTCAACCTCGTGTCGGGAATCGATCGGCCGACCTCGGGCGAGGTCTGGGTGGCGGGCCAAGAACTGAATCAGCTGACCGAGGACGAGCTCGCCCGCTGGCGCGCGCGTCACGTGGGCCTCATCTTCCAGTTCTTCAACCTCGTGCCCGTGCTCTCCGCGCGCGACAACGTGGCGCTTCCCCTGCTGCTTACCCACTTCAGCCGCAGCGAACGCCAGCGCCGCGCCGAGATCGCCCTGCGCGTGGTGGGTCTCGAGCAGCGCCTCCAGCACTTGCCCCGCATCCTCTCGGGGGGCGAGCAGCAGCGCGTCGCGATTGCGCGCGCCCTCGTGAGCGATCCCGATCTCATCGTGGCGGATGAACCCACGGGAGACCTCGATGCTCGCAATGCCGAGGGCGTGCTGGGCCTCTTGCGCCAGCTAAGCGCGGAGTTCGGAAAAACGATCGTGATGGTGACCCATGACCCTCGGGCGCTGCGGTTCGTCGACGAGGTCTTTCACCTCGACAAGGGGGTGCTGCTCGAGGGGGAGGAGGCCGAGCGCGCCGGAGCGGCCATGCGGGTGGCGGCGGGAGGGGGCCTCATGGGCGAGGCCTCGCCGACACGAAGCCCCGGGCGGGCCCTCCCGCCGAGGGCCTAGAACGAGACATGGGCTACACGGGCTTTGTGATCGCGAATCTCCTGCGCAACAAGCTGCGCAGCGCGCTCACCGGGAGCGCCATCGCTCTGGCGGTTCTGCTCGTGTGCTTACTCCTCACCATGCCCGCCGGGCTCGACGCGCTGCTCACGAGTGTCGCCAGCGACACACGTGTGGGTGTGATCAACAAGAGTGGTCTTGTGTTTTGGATGCCCTACTCGCTGATGCGGAAGATCCGCGCCCTCGATGACGTGGCGGACGCGGTCGGCATGGTGTGGTTCGGCGGAGCCTTTGAGGAGCAAGGGAAAGTAACCTTCCCGAGCTTCGCCGTAGAGGTGGAGCATATCCCCAGCACCTATCCCGACTACAAACTCGCCCCTGAGGCCGTGGCGGCGTTCAATCGATACCGCGATGGTGTCATCGTCGGCCGCCAGACCATGCGCAAATACGGCTGGAAGGTGGGGGATCGGGTCACCTTACGCAGCAACGTGTGGAACGTGAATCTCGACCTGCGGATCGTCGGGGAAATTCCACGGGACACTTCGCCGATCGTCTGGATCAATCGCGAATACTTGGACGAGGCCATCAAGGCCCAGGGGGGGGCCGGCCTTGGGATCGTGATGATCGTCTGGGTGCGAGTTCCATCGCCCGACCGCGTGAACTCCGTCATGCTGCGGATCGACGAGCTCACGCGCAACACCGACTATGAGACGACCTCGCAGACCGAGAAGACCTTCTTCTCGAACTTCCTGGGCTCGTTGCAGGGTTTTCTCCAGATCCTTCTCATGGTGACGGCCCTGGTTTCCCTGTGCATCGTTTTCATCGCCGCCAATACCGCGTCCATGGCCGTGCGCGAGCGCGCGGGCGAAATCGGAGTGCTGCGCGCGATCGGCTTCCGCCGCCGCGTGATCTTCTCCATGCTGCTCGCCGAAACCGTCGTTCTCTCGTGGTCCGCGGGCGCCGTGGGCGTCGGGCTCGCCTGGGTGGTCACGACGTCCCTCAAGCGGCTCGGGGGGAGCATCGCGGCGCTCGGGCCCCTCGGCGGCTTCAGTGTCACTCCCGCGGTGATCCTCCAGGGCCTCGTGCTCTCGCTCGCGATCGGAATCTTCGCGGGCTTTGCGCCGGCCTACGGCGCGGCGCGACGCCCGGTCGCAGACACGCTGCGCGAGGTCTTCTGAATGCTGCCCCTCAGCTACTCGGTCCGAAACGTGGCCCTGCGGCCGCTGCGGAGCCTGCTCTCCGTCGCCGTGATTGCCCTCGTCGTCGTCGCATGCAGTCTGTTCCTCGGTCTCATCTCGAGTCTTCGCAAAAGCTTTATCTCAAGCGGTGATCCGATGAACCTCGTGGTGCTCCGCAAGGGCTCAGACAACGATGGCGCGAGCCAGCTGACGCGGGAGGCCGCGGCGTCCCTGCGATACCGCGACGGGATCGCGCACAACGCGCAGGACGTGCCGCTCTTTTCGCCCGAGCTCGTCGTGCAGCCCTTCCTCCCGACCCGCAGCGGCGGGCGGGAGAACGTGCTCGTGCGCGGGGTCGAGCCGATTGCGCTTGAGGTTCACTCCGCAGTGCGAATCGTCGAAGGTCGCATGTTCCGTCCGCGACTCCACGAAGTCATCGTGGGCAAGGCGATGGTGGGCCGTTACGAGGGGGCGCTGCTCGGCGGAGAGCTGCATCTCGGCCGCAGCCGCTGGAAGGTGGTGGGAGTCTTCGAGGCCGGAGGATCTTCCCTCGAGAGCGAAGTCTGGTCCGACGTCGAGGAGCTCGCGGAGGATTCTCGGCGGCCGACGCCGTACTCGGGGGTGCGCCTGCGCGCGGCGAGCAGCGCGGAGCTCAATCGCCTAAAGGCGCACATCGATGCCGATCCGCAGTACGCGCTCGAAGCGTCGCGCGAGGTGGAGTACTACGCCAAGCAGTCCGAAACGGCGAACTCGCTCTACGTCCTCGTCGTCGCCATTGCCGTACTGGCTGGCGTCGGTGCCGGCTTCGGTTCCGCCAACACCATGTACGCGGCCGTACAGTCCCGCACCGCCGAGATCGGGACGCTCCGCGCCCTCGGCTTCTCGCGCGGCGCGATTCTGACCTCGTTCGAGGTCGAGGCGCTCACGCTTTCGCTGATCGGCTTCCTTTGTGGGGTTGTACTCTCTCTCGCTCTCGCGGCGGGCCTGCGGCGCGTACTGGGCGGCATCGCCTTCACGTCCTCGACCTTCACCACCAACGTGGTGACGCTCTCGATCGGGAGCGCAGACCTGGCGCAAGCCTGCAGCCTCGCAGTCCTGATCGGTTTGCTCGGCGGTCTTGGGCCCGCCTATCGCGCCGCGCGGCTTCGTCCGATCGAAGCGCTTCGCAAGGCCTGAACGCTAAACTGATGTCGTCGCGCCCACGCACGGGAGAGGCTCGGTGAGCACCAGCAGCGAAGAGAAGCTGCGCGCCGATCTGGCGGCGCTGCGGGTCGAGCGCGCTGTCGAATCGGCGCGCACCCCGGCTCGCACCCGCAGGCGGATTCCGCTTTTGTGGCTCGCGATCGCCGTTCCGGTCGCGCTCGCAGTTGCGGCGATCGGGCTGCGTGCGACACCGGTGACGGTGGCTCCGGCCGTCCTGACCGATGCCGGGGCGCTTGGGGACGCGCCTGTGCTGACGGGCTCGGGCTACATCGTACCCGGCGACAAGGTGGTCGCGATCGGCGCACGGGTGCCGGGTCGCGTCGAGCGTTACCTCGTGGACGATGGATCGATCGTAAAGGCGGGCGACCCGCTCGTTCAGCTGGACGATCGCGAATACCGCGCTGCGCTCGACCGCACGCGGGCGCAGCTCGAAGTGGCGCGTGCCAACCTCCGGCTGGCGGAATCCGAACTCGCGCGCGGCGACGAACTGGCCAAGGCCCACTACCTCGCACCCAGCGAACTCGATATTCGCCGCAACAAGGTCGAGGTGGGCCGGGCGACGATCCACGAGCTCGAGGCCGCACTCGCCCAGGCGGAAGTCAGCCTCGAGTACACGGTACTGCGTGCTCCCACGGACGGCGTTGTCCTGGCCAAGCTCAAGGAAGCGGGCGAGATCGCGGTTCCCGGTGGCTTCGCGGGATCGGGCGATCTTGTGCGCCTTGCAAACCTCCACGATCTGAGGGCCGAGGTGGACGTCAATGAGAGCGACCTGTCCCAGGTTCATCTCCACCAGCGCGCCCAGGTCACCCCCGACGCCGATCCGAATGCCCACTATGCCGCCGAGGTCGTAAAGCTCTACCCGCAGGTGGACCGCCAGAAGGGCACGCTCAAGGTCGAAGTCCGGATCCTTGAGCCCGAGGGCAAGCTCTTGCCCGACATGAGCGCTCGGGTGGCATTCCTCCCTGACCTACCGGCCGGGGGAGCCGCGAACAGCCAGGCGATCCTGGTGCCGGCGGCCGCTCTGCGGCGCGAGAACGATGGCCGCAGCTACGTGTGGGTGGTGCAGGGGGGCCGCGCCCGGCGCAGCGATGTGGAAACCGCGGGCATGGTGGGCGATCGCGTGCGAATCACGCACGGGCTGAAGGGCGACGAGAAGCTGGTGGTCGGAACCCCCCCGGAAAAGGACGGTGTGCGGGTGAGAGTGGTCCCCTAGGTCCTCGAGGCGAAGGCTCGACTGCAGTCCGCGCCATCGCTAGGTTGCGCGCCGCACGTTCACTCACGCTCCTGTTTCTTCGATGGCACGGAGGGTCCAACCCATGGCACGCGGCAAGCTCGATGGCATCGCCTACCTCTACATTCTTCTGGGCATCCCCGCGATGGTGAGCTTCTTCGTCGTCCTGTTTGTGCTCGGCCGGATGTTTAACCTCCCGGCCTAACCCGCGCGCAGGCTCTTGCCGAGGAGCTGCCGGTCCGCTTCGCCCGCACGGGCCGGCAGGAGCGTGTGAGGCTTGCCCGCCGTCCCTCAGGAATCTCGTCAAACACAAAATCCTTTTCTAAGACGCTAGGTTCGCGCTCAAGTGGTGTCCGGCTGACGCCGACCCTTTCAAATGATGCTGCGCTCCGCTGCGACCCGGTCGCTCCCGTTCTTGCGTGCCTTCGCGCTCAGCTCCGTCGTGCTCGGCTGCGGCTGCGCGGGCAGCGGGGGAGGTGCGGTCGCGTCCGCGCACTACCGTTTCTTCGACGCGCCCGAGGCCAACGACATTTGGACCCCGACCATCCGGGGCTGGCAGGCCCGGGAGCGCGCACTTCCGGACACCGAGATGCTGCGCCCGGCAGAGGGATCGATGGGACCTCGGGTCTCTGAAGGGGCCGGCACCACGGTCGGTTCCGGCGGCACCCACGGAGACCTGCGGGCGGAGTACTTCGCCTTCCGTGCCGAACGCAAGCGCGAGTTGGCACGGGAAGTCGCGGCCTGGATCCAGAGCGAGGCAAGGCAGCACTACATTCCGAATGGAGCGATCTCCCACTGGGCCACCCTCGAGGAGACGCTCGCCAACAACGGGGCGAGCTGTAATGGCCTTGAACTGCTTCCCTACCGCTTCCTGCTCGATGCGGGTTTCCGTCCAGACGAGGTCTACCGTGCGATCGTGATGCGCCCCTCGGACGGTCAGCATCACATGGTGACCTTGTGGTTCGAGAACCCCGACGATCCGTGGGTGATTGATCCCACGGGCGCGATGACCAGCGGGATGCCGCACCTGTCGGAAGTGGTGGCCTGGGTGCCGGTGAAGGTCTTTGGGGAATCCGTCGAATACACGGTGCATCCCGAAAGCGTGGCGCCCGGCAGCCTGGCCATCCGGCAGGCGCACTAGCGCGCACCGCCCGACCCTTTGCCCCGTTGGATGGTGGAATCGGCGCCCCTCGCCTCCGGGACGCTTCGCGAGCCGTACGTCCCTTAGCCCAGACGCGAGAAGATTTCGTAAGGGCTCTGCTCGCCCGAGTCGAGGGCTGTCAGCCCATCCAGGATCTTGCGACACACGCCGGCTGCATCCGTCACGCTGCGCGCTGTGAGCTCGGGCTCAAGGGCGCTGCGCACCGCAATCATCATCTCCGTCTTGCCCACAGTCTTGGCGTTCTGGCCCACGGCCTTGAGGGCGAGGCGCACCGTACCCCGCGCCTCGATCTCCGAGAACATCGTGTGCTGCCTTAGCAGTTCGCAGGCACTCTCGAACGCAGCCGAATCGGCCATCGGTCCCCCTTTCGGATGCGCCGCTATGGCGCTTGAGGCGGGCACATAGCGCCACCTTCGTTGACGCCGGGGCGAAGCGTCCCATACTCCGGCGCCGATGAAGATGCGTGCCACCACTCTGTGCGTACTGCTCCTCCTCCCCCTAGCGATCGCCTGCGGCCGCTCGGAGCCCAAGGGACCGCCGCCCTTTCGAGTCGCACTCCTCACGCCCGGCTCGGTCGCCGACGGTGGCTGGAACCAAGCAGCATACGAGGGGCTGCTGCGCATTCGCGATGAACTCGGTGCGGAAGTGAACAACGAGGAAACCAAGACGCCCGGGCAGTTCGAGGAGGGTTTTCGCGACTATGCAAGTCGCGGCTATCGCCTCGTCTTCGGTCATGGCTTCGAGTACCAGCAAGCCGCCGCCCGGGTGGCTGCCCAATACCCCGACACGGTCTTCATCACCACGTCGGGCAATACGATTCGCCCGAACGTCGCTCCGATGGTGTTCGAGCTCGAACAAGCCACCTATCTGTGTGGCGTTCTTGCCGGGCGCATGAGCTCCAGCAAGGTGATCGGGATGATCGGGGGAATCGACATCCCGTCGATCCGCAGCACGTTCTTGGCCTTCCGTGCCGGGGCCGAGTATGCGATGCCGGCCATCTCCGTGCGCGAGGTCTTTACCGGCAGTTTTCAGGACAGCGGAGCCGCCCACGAGGCGGCCCTCGCGCTCCTCGATGCGGGGGCGGATTTTCTGCTCCATCAGGCGAACGACGCGGGCCGGGGGGTCTTCCAGGCCGTGTCTGAGCGCGCGGCGACTGGTGCCCACGTCTTTGCATTCGGAACAAACAAGAACCAAAACGACATGGCGCCAGATGTGGTCATCGCCTCCGCGGTGCTCGACGTCCCCTCCGCGTTCGTGCTCGTGGCACGCCGCGTGCTGGACAAAACGTTCCGCGCGGAACCGCTGCGCCTTGGGATGAACGACGGCACCGTGAGCTTTGTCCTAAATCCGGCTCTGGTTTCGAAGATCCCGGAGTCGGTTCGCGTTGAGCTCGGTGAACTCGAAGAACAGATCCGCGCCGGTTCCCTCGTTGTTCCGAGAGGCGACTTCTGACGGCAAGCGCGAGCGGTGGCGGTGCGCGCCCCGACGCGACCGCGACCCGAGCGGTCCGCTTCGTCGCGATCTCGAAATCCTTTGGGCAAGCCCGCCCCGCGCTCGTCAATGTCTCACTCGACATCTGCGCGGGCGAGATCCTCGCGCTCCTCGGCGAAAACGGCGCCGGCAAGTCAACGCTCATGCACGTGCTCCTTGGGCTCGTGCGGCCCGACACGGGCCGCCTCGAGATCGCCGGGCGCGAGCTCGACCTCGCGAGCTATTCCCCGGGCGCTGCTCTCCGCGCCGGAGTGGGGATGGTCCACCAGCACTCGACCCTCGTCCCCGCCATGACGGTGCCAGAGAACATCGCCTTGGCTGCGGTGGACGGGAGCATTCTGTTCCGACGCGCACGGGTTCGCGCACGGGTGGCACGGCTCGCGGAGCAGTACGCACTCGACGTTCCCCTCGATGTGCCGGTCGCCCAGCTCTCGGTAGGACAGCGCCAGCGCGCGGAGATTTTGCGCACGCTCGAGCGCGGCGCGCGGGTGATCGTGCTGGACGAGCCGACCGCGGCTCTGACGCCGGCCGAGACGCACGCCCTTTTTCCTGGCCTGCGCAGGCTGCGGGATGCAGGCAGCGCAATCGTCTTCATTTCTCACAAGCTTGAGGAAATCGAAGGGCTGGCGGACAGGGTCGCGGTGCTTCGGCGCGGCGTCCTCGTGGCGGTGAAAGGCGCGCGTGAAGCCGATGCCCGTGAGCTCGGCAGTCTCATGCTCGGGCGGGATCTTCCCGGGCTCGTGCGGCCCCCGGCCGTGCAGAGGGCAGAGGTCGTACCCGCCTTCGCGCTGCGGGATCTCGAAGCGCCCGGGCTCCGCGAGGCCAGCCGACTCAAGGGCGTGAGTCTCGCGGTGAAAGCGGGCGAGATCGTCGGAGTGGCCGGAATTGACGGAAACGGCCAGCGCGAGCTCGAAGAGGTACTCGCCGGCGTCCGCCCGATGACCGCGGGCCGGATCGAGGTGGCGGGGCGACCCGTGGCTCCCGGTGTCCGGAGTCTGCGTGCAGCGGGTGTTTCCCACCTGTCCGGAGAACGCGAGCGCGGCGGCCTCGTCGCAGGCTTTACAATCGCGGAAAACCTCATTCTGAAGAGCTCCTACGACGATCCCCGATTCTTTCGAGGAGGCCTGCTTGAGCTGGATCCCGCACGCCAATACGCGCGAGGCGTGATGCAGCGCTTCGGGATCGAGCCCGCCGACCCGGACCTGGACATCGCGACACTCTCTGGAGGCAATGCCCAGAAGGTGGCCGTAGCCCGCGAGCTCGATGCGCGGCCCCGTGTGCTGGTGGCCGTGAATCCAACCCGCGGACTGGACGTAGGCTCCGCGCGCTTCGTGAACGAGCAGCTGCTCGCGCTTCGCTCCGAAGGCGGTGCCGTGCTCCTCGTCTCCACGGAGCTCGACGAAGTGCTCTTGCTTGCCGACCGGGTCGTCGCCCTGGTCGAGGGCCGGGTGGTCTCCGTGCCGCGCGACGCGGACCGCGCGGCGCTGGGTGCGATCCTGCTCTCGGGCGCGGCAAAGAGCGCAGTGGCGTGACCGCGCGCCTCGCTGCCTCGGCCGCGCTGCGGCCTGTACTGTCGGTCGTGCTCGCGCTTGGCATGGTCGCCCTTGGGCTCCTGCTCCTTGGCTACCCGCCGCTCCCGGCTCTTGGAGCGCTCGCCTCTGGCGCATTCGGCAGCAGCGCAGCGTGGACGGCGACGCTGCTCAAGGCTTCGCCGCTACTGCTGACGGGCCTCGCCGTCGCACTCTCGTTTCGTTGCGGTGTCTGGAACATCGGAGCCGAGGGCCAGCTCTACGCCGGCGCGCTCGCCGCCACCGCTGTAGCGACACGCCTCCTGCCCGGCGCACCCGTGGCCGTGCTTGCGCCTTTGATGACCATTGCCGGCGCTGCGGGCGGGGCGCTGCTCGCGGCGATCGCGGGAGCGCTTCGGGCGGTGCGGGGTGTGTCCGAGGTGATCTCTACCATTCTGCTCAACTTCGTAGCGATCCAGGCGGTGGCGCTCGCGGTGCACGGGCCCCTCCAGGAGGCATCCCGTGCCTACCCTCAAAGCGATGCGCTTCCCGCCGCGGCACTGCTCCCTGCCTTTGGCCGTGTGCACCTCGGCGTCGCGATCGCGGTGGCTCTGGCCTTCGCCGTCCACCTGCTGATTTTTCGGACCGCTCTCGGCTTCCGCATGCGCGCGGTCGGCCTCTCACCGGTCGCCGCTCGCTTCGCTGGAATCTCGCCGGAGGGACACGCCCTCGTGTCGATCGCCATCGCCGGAGCCCTGGCGGGGCTCGCCGGCGCATTCGAAGTCGCGGGTGTGACGGAGCGTTTGTACGAGGGACTCTCTCCCGGATATGGCTACACGGCGATCGCGGTGGCGCTGCTCGCGCGCCTAAATCCGCTCGCCGCGCTGCCGGCCGCGCTTTTCTTCGGCGCGCTCGAGGCCGGCGCGGGCGCAATGCAGCGCACGGCTGGGGTCCCCTCCGTGGTCACCCAGATCGTGCAGGGGCTTGTGATCTTGGTGTTCGTCGCCATCCCCTTCGAAGGCCGCCGGCCACCCTTGCCCGGGACTCCCCCCGACGGAGCGCCGTAGCGTGGAGGCCCTGCTCGACTCGGCGCTTCGTCTTGCCGCACCGCTTCTGCTTGCGGCGTTGGGGGAGCTCGTGGTCGAGCGGGCCGGGGTCCTCAACATCGGGGTCGAGGGCATGATGCTCACCGGTGCGTTTGCGGCCTTCGTGGTCGCGGTCGCGACGGGCTCCCCTGCTTTGGGCGTCGCCGCAGGAGCGGCCGCCGCTTGCGCGCTCGGGGCGCTGTTCGCCTACTTCGCCGTGGTGCGGCGCATCGACCAGATCGTGGTCGGAACCGCGGTCAACCTGCTTGCGCTCGGCGCGACGGGCGTGGGTGTACGAGCAATCTATGCGGGTGGCGCGCCCACCGCACCGACCGTGGCCGATCTTGCGCTTCCCGGTCTTGCAGCGCTCCCCATTTTCGGACGGAGTCTTTTTGCGCAGACCCCATTTGTCTACGGTGGCGCCTTCGCTGCCGCAGCGATCGCCCTCTTCTTGCGCGGCACCCGTCCTGGCCTGCGGCTGCGCGCCGTCGGGGAGTCCGCGCGCGCCGCAGACGCGGAGGGTTTGAACGTCACCGGGCTGCGCGTTTGTGCGGTGCTTGCCGGCGCCATCTTGGCCGGGATTGCGGGCGCAAACCTCTCGCTCGCACAGTCCAACAGCTTTACCGAGGGGATGACCGCAGGACGCGGCTTTATCGCCCTCGCGGTCGTGATCTTTGGCGGCTGGCGGCCTTTCGGCATCGCCCTCGCAGCGATCTTCTTTGGATCGGCGAGCGCACTCCAGTTCCGGTTGCAAGCCAGCGGTGTGCCGATCCCGTACCCGGCTTTCTTGATGTTCCCGTATCTGGTGACGCTTGCGGTGCTCGCGTTCGCGACGCGAAGGGCACACGGTCCGGAGGACCTCGGCCGGCCCTATCGGCGAGAGGCGGGCTGAGCCGACCTCGCCCACGAAGGTTAGAATGCGCAAAACCCGCCCCGAAGGAGCCCCCAGTGCCGCAGACCCAAATCCCCACGATCCGGCTCGAGCCGTCGGACGAATACATGCACCGCAATACCGGCGAAGCGAATTTCAACGAGAGCATGTACTTCAACTTCTTCGACGAAAGCTCTCGGCTCGGCGGCTTTCTCCGCATCGGGAATCGCCCGAACGAAGGCTACGCGGAGACGACCGTCTGCCTGTACGAGCCGGCTGGTCCCGTCCTCTTTAACTTTCAGCGCGCGCCCATCTCGGGAAACGAGCGCTTCCAAGCCGGCGGCATGGGCTTCGAGGTCGATGCGCCGTTCGAGAAGCTCCGCATCACCTACGCTGGCAAGGCGTGCCGACTCGCGCGGCCTCTCGAGATGTCGGACCCGCGCAGCGCCTTCAAGAACAATCCCTTCGTCGAGGTCTCTGTGGAGCTCGCGATCGAGGGTGTGGGGCCCATGTTCGGGGGCGAGCGGGTGAGCCCGGGGTCCGCGCACGAGATGGAATTCGCGAAGGGACACTACGAACAACACCACCGCGCCGTGGGATCCATCGCGATCGAGGGCCGCAGGCATGCGTTCCGGGGCCTCGGCCTGCGCGACCACTCCTGGGGTCCGCGCTCCTGGCAGGCGCCCGCCTGGTATCGCTGGCTCACGGCGAACTTCGGCGATGACTTCGGGTTTATGGGCAGCGTTGTGGCTTCGAAAGATGGGAGCGAGACGCGCGGCGGGTTCGTTCAGCGTGGGCGCGAGATCGTGCTGGTACGCGGCATTGAGATCGATACGGAGTTTGTCGGGCCCGAACAAGTCCACGACCGCCTGCGGGTAAAACTCCTCTGCGCGGACGGCCGCACACTCGCGGCGGAAGGCCGCGTGCTTTCCCTCATTCCCCTGCGCAACCAGCGCAGCGAACATGTCACCCGCATCAGCGAGGGCATGACGGAGTGGACGTGCGAGGGCCGCACGGGCTATGGACTCTCCGAGTATCTCGACCAGCTTTCGTGACCTCCAAGGGCGAAGGGGAGTGATGGGCGACGAGGGGACGGGCGAATCCACCACGCACGAGCGGGAGCTCCTGCCGATCCTTGAGAAGGCGCCGGACCATCCCTGCTTCGAATGCGCGTTGTGCTGCAGGTACATCGCGATTGAGATCGATGCCCCGACCACGAACCGGGAGTACGACTACCTCGTCTGGTACCTCTATCACCCAGGGGTCAGCGTCTTTGTCGATTGGGACGGCGCGTGGTTCGTGAGGTTCGAAACGCGCTGTCATCACCTGACAACGCAAGGGCTGTGTGGAGTCTACGAACAGCGCCCCGCGATCTGCCAGGAGTTTGACTGGAAGGATTGCGAGCGTCACGTAACCGACGGCCCGCCGGACAAATGGCTGTTCGAGAGTGCGGATCAGTTCCTTACCTGGTTCGCAAAGCAGCGGCCGAAGAGCTACCGCCGCTTTCAGGCGTGGAACCGCAAGCGTACCCGCACCAAGACGAGCCGGGAGCTGCGTCGTCTCAAGCCCGTGGCGCTCGCTCCGAGGGTCGCGGCGCGCTAGGGCCTAAGGGAGCCCTGGCTTGGTCGAACCCCGCGTTCTCGAGCACCTCTTCGCGTACGGAACCCTTCGACCGCGCAGCGCACCGCCTGCTCTCGCGCATCTCATGCGCTTCGCCTCGAGCCTCGGGGCGGCCTGGGTTCCCGGTCTGCTCTACGATTTTGGCTCCTATCCCGGCGTGATCGCGCCACCCGCGAGCGGGTCGCAGGAGTTTCGGGTGCACGGCGAGGTGCTGCAGCTCGCCGGGCTTGAGTCGTGGCTTCCCGAGCTCGATGCCTACGAGGGTTTTGATCTCACCTCTCCTGCGACAAGTCTCTTCGTGCGCACCCCGTGTACCGCGACCCTCCGTTCGGGCCAAGCGCTCACCTGCTGGATCTATCTCTATCGAGGGACACCCCCCGCCTCAGCGCACATTCCGAGCGGGCGCTGGGAAGGGCGGTCAGGGCGGAGCTGAGCCCTGGGGCTGCGCCGGCGTCTGAGGCTGTGCCGCGCCCTGGGGCGGCGCGTCGCGATCGACCTCGATCTTGAGCTCCTTGCGCTGCTGCGCCGCTCGCTCTTGTGCCGCCGCGCGCTCCTTGTCGATCTGCAGCGCCAGCTCCTTGCGGACTTCCTCGGCCTGCGCACGCTCGGCCTCGATCCTGCCGCGCCGCAGCTCGATTAGCTTTTGCTCGAGCAGCTGATTTTCGACCGCGATCAGTTCGACAGGGAGGACGGGATCTGGGGTGCCCGGCGCGTACACGACGGTGATGTTGGCTCGCGATTCCGCCCCATCGCTCGACCGCGCATAGATTTCAAGCTTGTTTTTCCCCTGCTGGAGGGGCACCAGAGCGCCGAACGACCCATCGGCCTTGGCGCGCTCGACATCCGCTGGCTTCCCGGTCGTGACGTTCTTCACCGTGATCTCGTCGATGTTGGCAAAGTTGACCTGCTCGATGACGTCCGTGAGCTCTCCTGGGTTCTTGACCGGTGTGAAGATGCCGTGGGTGCGCTCGGACATTTCGACGCAAGAGACCGGCCCCTCCATCGCCTCAGGGCCGATCGCGAAGGAGTGGATGCGGACGCCCGCACGCTGCGCACGATCGGCCGCGCGCAGGACGGCTCGGACGTTGTCCGCGTCGAAGCCCGGTCCATAGGGCAGGGTGGGTTGCCCGTCGGTCAAGAACAACACGAACTTCTCGCTCGTCTTGTCCACCTGGGAGAGCGCACCCTCGAGACCGAGCAGTTCCGTGGTCGCCTGATCGATCGCTGCCGCCATGTGGGTTCCGCCGTCGGAACCCCGCTCGAGGACGTGCGTGAGTGTCTTCTCGATCCGGGCGTAGTCGGTCGTCAGCGGCTGCTCTGTGATTGCGGCTGCCGTGCCGCGACCGCGACCCCCGAAGACAAATCCCCCTTGCGGCCCGCTCGGGATACTGCCGGAGAAGGTGATGAGGGCGACCCGGGTGCTGCGAGGGTCAAGGCCCTTCAGCATCCGACGTGCAGCCGCGACTTCGGCGGCCAGGACAGAGTCTCCCGGGTCGGTGGATGAGGGGAGGCCGAAAATGCCCCAGGGCCGATCTCGGCCGACGATGCCGTTCCCGTTCACATCCGCACCCGAGGACATCATGGTCGAGCCCGACGTATCAATCACGATGGCCACATCGAAGTGGCGCATCTCGCCGTGCAGGGCGAGCGCCCGGCCCGCCACGAACGCTCCCTTTTGCTCGCCGAAAATCGCTCCTTCGGCGGGCTGGTCCACCACGAGCTGCAGGTTCGTGGCGCCGCCCGCCGATTTTCCGAGAAGCGGGCGACGGGGCAGGTGGGCAGCGCCAGCGGCTTCGGCGGCGCTGCGGCTGGGAGCGGCGGAGTTGCTGGCCAGCGGAGGCGAGGCGGAGCTGGGGCCCGAGCTCCCGTGGTCCTTCGACTTCTGGGGCAGGGGAAGCGCATCGGGGGAAAGGTCTCGCGCCGTGTTGCTCGCGGTCTGCGGCGGTTCCACGCGCGGCGGCGGCCCCGTATCTTCGGCGCGAAAGCCGGAAAATGCCCGGCCCAGACCACCGTCGAGGGGCGTCTGCAAAGCTGTCGTCACGGCTGCGATAGGCGACACTTTTAGGCGTAGGGTCACCCCTTGGGGCTGCGCGGCTTCGAGCAAACCAATCACGCGGCGTTTGTCGTAGCTGAGCACCGGCGCGCCGCCCCAGCCCCGCAAGTCGGCCTTGGTGTCGAGGTCGACGTCGATGCGATCGGCGACGACCGCAGTCACAGTTCCAAACTGGGCCTCCTCGTCGCGGGGGGTCTCGCCCTGCGGAACCTGCGCGGGCAGCCCGAGCAATTGCACGCGCTCGCCCACAGTTGCTCCGCGGGGGTCGGGCTCAAGCACGCGCGCTCCATGGGGCGCGGCATCGAGGGCAAAGACCAGAAAGTCATCGCTGACCGAGGCCCCCGCGGCAAAGTACGGGCGGCCAGGTGAGACCAGGAAGCGGCTTGAGACGGTGACCGGCTGCTGCGTGCTGCCGAGGCGAAACTCGACCTCCTTGGTCTTTGCGAGGTCGTCGAGACTGACGGCGTGGGCGGTCGCGATGGCTGCAACGCCCACCTCGTCCTTCACGGGGATGAAGAAGGCCGTCCCCGCCGCACGCAGCTCAGATCCCACGAGAAAAGTCGGCCGCGTGACAGCAGGCAGAGTCTCAGAGCGCGCCGCAGAGAGAGGAGCCAGCGGTGCGAGAAGCGCAAGGGTCGCAAGGGTGAGGAGCCGGCAAACGCGGTCGGCGCTCGGACTCATCGGCGCCACGATACGAAACCCACTCCCAGCTGTCATGTCGCGGCGCTTGACCTCGGGGTGACGCGGCGGATACGTTTGGCAAGAACCCTCCAAGAGACATTTTTTCACCTTCCTCTTTGGTGATGCGGGCGTGAACATCGCGAGGGGACCGGTCCGCGCATGGCTTTGCGACTCGGCCATCGAGCGCAGGTGGGCCAAACTCCGGGCGCAGGGCGAGCCTGTCGCACTCGGGGACCTTGCCGAGAAACTGCTGGCTCTCAGGGCACCTCCTCCGCCGCTCATCGCGCGCCGGGTGATTGCAGCACTCGTCGGGGCCGAGGCAGCGGCACTGCCCGATCCGATCGATCTCGATTGCTTCGGGATGTCCCATAGCCCGCGCCCGGGTGAGCCGCGTCGGGAAGGGACCCGGGCCTCGGACGAAGCGACCCCGCGACTCTCGGAAGCCGAGTTCGTGGTGGTCGATCTCGAGACCACGGGCCTCTCGCCAAGGGCATGCACGATTCTTGAAATCGGTGCGGTTTGGGTGAGCGCCGCGGGGGCGCGCGAGTGCTTTGCGACCCTCGTGAACCCGAACGTTTCCATTCCTCCTGCAATACGTGCCTTAACCGGGATTGACGACGGGATGGTCGCGCAGGCGCCGCGGCTTGCCGAGGCCCTCGCCGAGTTCTTGCGCTGGATCGGGCGTTTTCCGGGCGCGCCGTTCGTCGCCCACAATGCGTCCTTCGACGCCAACTTCCTCGCGCGCGGTCTTGCTGCCGCGGGCTTCCTCCCGCTCGGCCGCGATGTGCTCTGCACCCGGCGACTGGCCAAGCGCGTACTGCCCGAGCTTCGGCGCCTTGGTCTTGACCGCCTCACCTGTCACTTTGGGGTGGTGAACCGAGCGCCCCACCGGGCCCTCGGCGACGCCGAAGCGACTGCCGAGGTCCTCCTGCACCTGCTCGACCTCGCCCGTGGGCGGGCCGGTGTCGAGACGCTCGCTGACCTCATCGCCCTCGACGGCAAGACCCCGGCCCAAGTGCGAAAGCTGCTCGGTCCCGCGCCTGGCGGACGGCGGCACCTCTCGCTCGATCCACTCCCTGCCTAGCAGGGTGCGGAAAAAGGGATTTCGTGACTCGCTGGACGTTGCGTAGATGGCCACGTGTCTCCCCGGGAGCCAGTCCCTCGAAAGTAAACAGGGCAATCTATGAGCACTGCGGCAGGCCTCGGTTTCGTTTTTCCGCAGCCTGCTAGGGCAGTGCGGATGTTAAGCCCGACTCCTCGGCTGCTCCCCCTCGTCCGAGCGCCCGCTTTTCCCCGCGAACCGTCGCGAAAATGTAAGGTCCCTGCGGAATTACGACCGTGCGGGGCTTTGGCCCAAGCAGCGCGAGGGCCCGCGCGACACCCTCCCCAGGGCTTCTGACGGGCTCAACGAATAGTTCGCGCTGCGTCGCGCGGTCCAGCCCGTCGCTGTACAAGAATACGCGCGCGCGGCGCAGGGCCTGGCACAAGTGCTGAACCATCCACTGGTCGATCGCAAAGAAGCGGTCGTCCCGAAGACGAAGTTCAAAGGCCGCAGGGCCCTCGCTTTCGCGCAGGCACTTCTCGAAGGACGCACTCCCGATCCCTTCGGAGAGCGACGCGATCAGCAGGATGATGCCGCCTGAACGCACGACCCCTGCGGCTGCCGCAATGCCCTTGATGGCCTGATAGAAGGTGGCGTCGAGGGGATCGCCGCCGCCGCTCACGATCACGAGATCCGCAGGACGATCGAGCTCTGCGTGTGACTCGGCTTCGACGAAGCGCATCCCCTCGGCGTGGGCCGCCTCGAGGTCGCCGCAAAATACGCCAGCCACTCGGCGTCGGCGGTCGAGCGCAACATTCACGAGAAAGTCGATGCCGATCTGGCGGACGACCTCGAGCAGCGCCTCATGGAGCGGGTTGCCGACCACGATTCCCGGCCCGACCCGGCCCTCGAGCATGGCGGCGCCGTGTGCGACGCGAATCGTCTCCACCGCGGCGAGACCTGGGCAGACCGCCTTGCGCCCGCCCGAGTAGCCGGCCATGAGGTGGGGCTCAATCAGCCCCGTCGCGATCCGCAGGTCCCGCTCGAGGAAGAAACGGTCGATCAGAACGGGGAGTCCGGTACGGCTTGTGCCCAGGTCCACATGCGAGTCGAGATCGCGTGCGTCGTGCTGGACGATGCGCAGACTGCGCGCCAGCGCAGCGCCCAGCATCTCGTCGAGTTCTGCGGGGGTGCACAGCCGATGAAGTCCTGTCGCGACCTGGACGGTCACACGGTCCGCGGGCAGGCCACCTTCCCGCAACGCGTCGAGAATGGGAGGGAGCAGCAAGGCGTTGGGCACGGGACGAGTTCGGTCGGAGATGACGATCACCGCATCGCGCCGTCCGCGCGCAAGTTCGCGCAGCGGCCGAGCCTCGATCGGAGCTTCTAGTGCGCTGCGCACGGCACGGGCAGGGTCCGCGAGCGGAGCGATCTCCGCCTTCTCGAGGACGCGCAGCTCCGCGCAGGCCGGCTCGGGAATCTCGACCGAGAGCGCGCCCCGTCCGTACGCCAGCTCGACCCGCATGGGACGACCGTATCGTCGCCGTGGCTCGGCTGCGAGGGCGCTTGGGTGCGGGGTCGGGTGCTCGCCTGGCCGCCCGCCTCGGCGCGGTCCTTGGGTGCGAGCGGTCGCCTCCGCGAAAGCGCCGGGGTAAGGTCCTTAGCCGGGGGGAGAAGTGAGAGGGGCAGTTCATCAGAAGATCTGGAAATGCGGGAATGGCGCGGCGATCGTGGCGCTCGTCGCGCTCGCTTCCCCAAAGGCCACCGCCACCGGGCCGGCAGCAGCAGGGGCTGCCCCCGATCGGTTTGATCGGGTCGTGATCGACGCCGGGCACGGCGGAGACGACCAAGGCGCGGGCGGCCCGCAGGGTCTTCTCGAAAAGAACATTGTGCTCGATGTCGCGCGCCGCCTCGCGACGCGCCTGCGGGACGATGGCCTTGAGGTCGTGATGACGCGCGACGGGGATCAAGCCGTGAGCCTCGAACAGCGGGCGGCCGTCGCCAACGAGTCGCATGGCGAGCTTTTCCTCTCCATCCACGCGAACGCCGCGCCAAGTCCAAAGGCACGCGGTATCGAGACCTTCTTCGTGTCGCTCCACGCCAGCGACGAGGCCGCTCAGCGCGTCGCGACCCGGGAGAACTCGGCCTTCCGTTCCGCGACCGGATCGGTCGGTGGAACCGATCCGGTTGCTGCGATCCTCGGTGACCTCACCGCGAGCGAGCACCTCGCCGAATCGAACGAGTTTGCACGCCTCGCACACGAGGCGCTTGCGGCGATCGATCGCCACCCCTCGCGTGGGGTAAAACAAGCCCCCTTCTACGTGCTGATGGGTGTCCAGATGCCTGCCACCTTGGTCGAGATTGGCTTCATCACCAATCCCCAGGAGGAGCGAGCCCTCGGGAGCAAGGTGCGACAGGAACAGATCGCAGACGCACTCGCCCGCGCCGTACACGAGTTCGGCAGGCGCTACGACGCGCGCCACGGGGTTGCGCGCCAGGGCGAACGCACTGCGCCGAGTGGGGGCTCATGAGCGGCTGGGGACGAGCGTGACGCAAGCGCAAGCGGGCCGGGGGAGGACGGACGGGCGCAGGCCGGACGAGCTGCGCCCCGTGCGGTTCGTTCTCGACTTCACAGCGAACCCGCTCGGTTCCGTGCTTTGCGAAATGGGTCGCACCAAAGTGCTCTGCACGGTGACGGAAGAACCGAGCGTGCCGCGCTTTCTGCAGGGGAGCGGGAAGGGCTGGATTACCGCGGAGTACTCGATGCTGCCGGGCTCGACCGATCGGCGCAGCGAGCGGGAAGCGACGCGTGGCCGGCTCTCGGGCCGGACCCAGGAGATCCAGCGCCTGATCGGCCGAAGCCTGCGGGCGGTGGCGGAGCTGGGCGGCCTTGGCGAGCGAACCCTTTGGGTCGATTGTGACGTGCTCGAAGCCGATGGAGGCACACGCACCGCCTCTATCACCGGGGCGTACGTGGCGTTGCATCTTGCGATCTCGCGTCTTCTGGCGCGGGGCGTCCTTGCGCGCTTCCCCCTGCGTGACTCCGTGGCCGCCATCTCGGTCGGGGTTTTGAATGGTCACGCCGTGCTCGACCTGCCCTACGAAGAGGACTCGCGGGCCGAGGTAGACATGAACATCGTTGCCACCGGAGGCGGCCGGTTCGTCGAGATCCAAGGCACCGCGGAGCAGGGGACGTTTTCAGCCGACGACCTCACGGCGCTCACCGCGCTCGCGCGCCAGGGGATCGCAGAGCTGACACGCCTGCAAAAGGAGGCCCTGGGGAGCGCCGGCGGGCGAGGGCCGGCGGCCGGATGAGTCCGCCCGCGGGAGTGAGCTCGTCCGATCGTCCCTACCGCGAGGTGGTCTTGGCCACCGCAAACTCCCACAAGCTGCTCGAGGTACGCGCAATCCTCGGCGACCTGCCCATTTCGCTTCGCTCCCTCGAGGCCTTTCCCGAGGTGGTCTTGCCGGAGGAGGGGGACGACTACGAGGCGAATGCGGTGGCCAAGGCGCGCGCCGCGGCGCGCGGAGCGGGTCGGCTGGCGCTCGCCGATGACTCCGGTCTTGAGGTAGACGGCCTCGGAGGCGCCCCGGGCCCGCGCTCCGCGCGTTTTGGCGGCTTGCGGCTCGACCCGATGGCACGCAACGCCAAGCTTCTCGAAGCGCTGGACGGAATGGCGCCGAGCGCGCGCCAAGCCCGCTTTGTGTGCGTCGCGGCTCTGGCAACGAACGACGGTCAAGTCGTGGTGGCGCGCGGCGAGTGCCTCGGCCGGATCCTGGAGCAGCCGCGAGGCCGCGGCGGCTTCGATTACGACCCGATCTTCGAGGTCGAGGGCCGGGGCAAGTCGATGGCGGAGCTCTCCGCGGGGGACAAGAACGCGCTTTCCCATCGCGGGCGCGCCTTCAGCGAGCTCAGGGATGCGATCCGCGCCCGGCTCTAGACCTCGAATGCCTTGGAGCGCTCCTCCACGTAGACACGGATGGCGTCGGTCGCGTCCCGCGGCACTCCGGTGAACTCGATCCCCATGCCGAACGGCAGATTCGCGCGCTGCAGATTTCCCGCGACATTGTGAAAGCGAACCCGCGCGCGCACACGGACCATGCCCAACGGAAGCGGGATCTCGACCTCGATTTGCGCTCCCCGCAGATGGGCACGGGGGGTTTCGAGAAAGGCCCCGCGTGCGGAGAGGTTGTAGATGATGGCGTCGCGCGGGCGGTCTACGGTGATGATCCGCGCGAGAAGCGTGGTCGGGATGCGCAGCTCGTCACGTCCGTTGTCCTTGCGATGGCGAGCGCGATTGAGCTGGAAGCGCAGCGCCCCATCATCGAAGGGCTCCCAGAGTGCGAGCCGGACGCCCGCCCCGCGCAGGCGGAGGCGCGTCTCGGCACTGGGCGTCGGGCCCGTGGCGACGAAGCCGAGGTCGCGCTCGGGCGCCTTCTCCACCAGCGAGGCGAGCGCCTCGCGAAGTGCCGCTCCGCCAAACTCGGGCACAAGAAGCGCCGCGCCAGCGGGCGAGGGTCCTTCCAGCGCGCGGACCGCCTCGGCAGGCTCTTTGGTCAAGATCGCCGACAGCCCGAGCCCGGACAGACGGTCTCGCAAGCCCGCCAGCCGGCCGGAAGGCCCGTCAAGGAGCAGGACACACCGATCCTTGGCCATTCGGGAAAACCGCCTGTCTCGCTATCGGAGCACCCAGCGCAGGGCTTAACCGGAGTCGGGCTGCGCGGGGACGTTGGCGCGGCGAGCGCGCTCAGATTCGAGCAAAGCGCTCGTAGGGTGTTAAGACACTGGGATCGAATTGTCGGATCGCGCGGAGGAGGCGGCGGCGGGCGCGGATCGGAAGGGAAAGACCCCGCTCCGCAAGGAAGGCCGTGACGGGTAGATCGCAGAAGAGAAGCGCCTCTTCTTTCGAGAGATCTTCGGGATTGAGCCCACATTCGCGCATGCGCAGCCAAAGCGCGTAGCGCGGGAGCACGCATCCGACGGCCACCGAGAGCTCCACCACCAGATGATCAAACCGGCGCCGCACGGCCGTTCCCTTTGCTGCTGTCTCAAAGGAGGTGGCGCCGAGCGGACGAAAGTGTCAGCAAAGACTCGAGAGAGCGCGCGCTGGGATCGCGGTGCGCGGTCTCCATCCACGGGGAGGATCCGAAGCAAGGGCGGGCGTCCCCTTGCGAGAACGGGAGAGGCTTCGACGCCCTCGCGTGTCAGCCGCGGATCCAGCGGACGATGACGAGCACAAAGACAATGGTAAGGATCATGACCTCAAGCACGAGGTACCCCCCTCGCCGCGAGAGATCTCAAACCGCGCCACTCGCTCGAGGGCCCGCACCCGCCCGCCGGAGACTTCCGCGTCGGCTCTCGATCCCGGCCTCCCGGCTCGCGGCGACCCGTGTTGCCCCGTCGGCTAAGCCGCAGGAAAAGCCGCCTACACATTCTTCACCGACGCGCATGCCCCGTGGAGGAAGAGGTCAGTCACGGTCGTGGTGATCGCCTCGTCCGAGAGCGGGGAGAGCGCGCGTCCTCCGAAGACTTCCTGGGTGAGCAGGAAAATGACGAGCATCCCGACGAGGGCGCGTGCGGCGACAAAGGTGTTGAGGGGGCGCACGGCACCGGAGGCCACACCGGCATCGAGATAGTCGGCGAGGAGACGGTTGGTGGGCAGCACGACCTTTTCGATGAACATCCGCGCGTTGTCAGGTCGCACAGGAAGCTCGCGCAGGACGAGGCCGATAATCCCGGCCCGCTCTCGGAGCGTGGTCCAGAGGCCGGAGACGATCCCCGCAATGGCTGTTTCGGGCGGCGCGGCCTCCAGCAACTGGGTGAGCTCGCCCACGGCGGAGAGCAGCGAATAACGCCGCACGGCTTCGTCGAGGATGGCATCCTTGGTCGGGAAGTAGAGGTAGACCGTGCCCTTCCCTAGGCCGGCTTCGCGAGCGATCGCTTCAACGCTTGTGGCGTCGAAGCCGCCTCGCAGCCACAAACGAACGGCAGCTTCGAGGATCTGGTCCCGGCGAGTCTCACAGAGGGCATCGCGATCTTTTGCAGCCATCCGCGGCACGGCTACGAGAGTGACTGACCAGTCGGTCATTGTAAAGAGAGCGGGTCCATCCTCGGGTGCGAGCCCGCCAGGAGGAGGCGCAGTGTCCACCCCGGCCGCCGGCCGCAGCTCGATCCCGAGCCCGCTTCCCATGATTGGCGGGGAGCTCCTCGCGAACCCCTACCCCATGTACGCCACGCTGCGCCAAAGCAGCCCGGTCTTCCGGATCCCAGTTGCAGGCTCTGAAGAACCGGGTCAGTGGCTCTTGCTGCGCCACGAGGATGCCGCGCACGCGCTGCGGGACCCGCACTTTTCCGCGGACCGCCGGCGCGCCGCGGTCCTCCAGCAGAACCGTGCGCTCCTTCCGCCCGAGATCTTGGGCGAGCAGGGCGGCTTCCGCACCATGCTGGTCATGGATCCCCCAGACCACACACGCGTGCGTAGCCTTGTCAACAAGGCGTTCACGCCGCGCCGTGTCGCTTCGTTGCGACCGCACATCGAGGGCATCGTGGACGAGCTCCTGGGCTCCGTCGCAGGGAGGGGAACGATGGACGTGATGGCCGATCTCGCAGCGCCCCTTCCGGCCTATGTGATCGCCGAACTGCTGGGCGTACCCCGCGGCGACTATCCGCAGTTCAAAGCCTGGTCGAATGACCTGATTTCTCTCGCGGGAGGGATGGATCGCGACGGCGCGCTTGCGCGCTTTCGGCGCGGCCTGGCTGCGCTCCTCGGCTACCTCCGCGAAATCATTTCCCAACGCAGGCGAGAACCGCGGGACGACCTCATCAGTGCCATGATCGCTGCCCAAGAGGCTCACGACGCGCTCTCCGATGATGAGCTCCTCGCGACCAGCAATCTCCTGTTGATTGCGGGCCATGAAACGACCACGAACCTGATTGGAAACGGCCTTCTGGCACTGCTGCGCAACGCGAGCGAGCTCGAGCGCCTGCGCGCCGAGCCCGCTCTTGTGCGCAGCGCGATCGAGGAGATGCTGCGCTACGACAGCCCGGTCCAGGCGACTGTGCGCATCCCGACGGAGGAGATCGAGCTTGGAGGGCAGCAGATCGCTGCGGGGGCTCTTGTTGTCGTGGGAATCGGGGCGGCAAACCGCGATCCGGCGACTTTCCCGGAGCCCGACCGCTTCGACATCGCTCGAACCGAGAATCGCCATCTCGCGTTCGGCTTCGGTGCGCACTTCTGCCTCGGCGCCCCCCTCGCCCGGCTGGAGGCCGAAATTGCGTTCCAGGCGATTCTCCAGCGGTTTCCAGATCTGCGCCTTGAGAAGGACGTGACTTATCGCCCCAACGTCGTACTGCGAGGTCTCACGGCGCTTCCCGTCGCGTTCTAGCTCCTTGCCCGCTTCCCCAGCAGGCGAGGACTCTGCGCCTTTACGCCGATATCCTTGGCAGCATGGACTGCCTGCGCTTGCTTTCGCTTCCAGCGAGGCCTTTCGAGGCCCTCTGCCGCGTCCCCCGCGACCCCGGCGAGGTCACCACCCCCGGTGCCGAGACCCCGGCCCGTGAGGTCGGGATCGGCCAGGGCGCGGTTGAGGGCGTCTGGCAGAGCGTCGAATCGCTCTATCGCACGGGCCTCTATCCAGGGATCGAGATTTGTATCCGGCGGCGCGGTGAAATCGTGCTCAACCGCGCGATCGGCCATGCCTCGGGAAACTCGCCCGGTGCCAAGGCCGACTCCCCCAAGACGCTGGTGACTCCGCAAACGCCGATTCTGCTCTTCTCCGCGTCCAAGGCGATCACGGCGATGGTGATTCACAAGCTCGATGAACGGCGCGTGCTCCATCTCGAAGATCGGGTGAGTGACTATATCCCTGAGTTCGCAGGGCACGGCAAGGAGTGGATCACGCTTCGTCACGTGCTCTGCCACCGCGCGGGAATCCCCAACCTGCCGCCGGGGGCGATGGATCTCGATTTGCTGGAGACCCCCGAGCATGTGGTCGAGATCCTGTGCGCCGCAAGGCCCGTCTCCCGGCCGGGGCGCACTCTCGCCTATCACGCGGTTTCCGGCGGCTTCGTGCTCGGCGAAGTCGTGAGGCGGGCGACCGGGAAAGACATCCGCACGATTCTACGGGAGGAGATCCAGGAACCGCTCGGCCTTCGCTGGCTAAACTACGGGGTGTCGCCTATCGATGTGCCACTGGTTGCCCGCGACGCCTTTACGGGACCCCCGGTTTTGCCGCCCTTCTCTCAGCTTCTGCGGCGGGCGCTCGGTGTTGGATTTCACGAGGCCGTGGCGCTCTCCAACGATCCGCGATTCCGGACCGGCATCATCCCGGCCGCGAACGTGGTCGCGACGGCCGAAGAGCTCTCGGCCTTCTACCAGTGCCTGCTCAACGAGGGCGAGCTTAACGGGGTACGGATCTTCGAGCCCCGGACGGTACGCCACGCGACCTCAGAGCAGTCGTACTGGGAGCTGGATCTGACCCTTGGCCTGCCGCTGCGCTACGGGCTGGGCTTTATGCTCGGGGGTGAGCTCTTCAGCCTCTTTGGTCCGGACACGCCCCACGCCTTCGGGCACCTCGGTTTCACGAACATCATCTCCTGGGCAGACCCCGAGCGAGCCCTGTCCGTCGCACTCCTCACGACAGGCAAACCCTTTCTTTCCCTGCACGTGCTTCAGCTTTGGCAGTGCCTGATCCGGATCGGCCGGGCGTTCCCGCGAATCTGAGCGGATCTCGTCCAGGCGTTGGGGAAGGCGGAGAAGCCCACCATGTGGATTGCGCGGCACGCGGAGTCGACGTGGAACGCCGAAGGGCGCTGGCAGGGGCAGGGGGATCCGCCGCTCTCGAGACTTGGCCAGAAGCAGGCGCGCGCACTTGGCCTGCGGCTCACGAGACGCGGCGTACACACCCTCATTTCGAGTGACCTTGCACGGGCCGCGCAGACCGCGCAAGTCGCGGGCCAGCGCCTTGGCGTCGCGCCCCGCCTTGAACCGCGCCTTCGCGAGCGCGACGTCGGAGCCTGGAGTGGTCTTGCTCACGCAGAAATCGCGAGCCGCTTCCCCGACGAGCTTGCCCGAATGCGCGCTGGAGATCCAGACCTGCGCCCGGGCGGCGGAGAGAGCTTCCGCGAGCTCGAAGCGCGGGTGCGCGCGGCCCTCGCAGAAATCGCGGCGCAGGAAAACGCGGAGGGCATCGCCGTGATTACGCACCTCGGCGTGATCCGCGTTTTGGAGCCGCACGTGCAGGTCGAGCACGCTGGCTTCTGGACGCCGGGGAGGAGCGGCAGGGCTCGCCGAAACGGCGAAATTCTACTCTAGGGCGCCGGCCTCGAAGCTCACGGCTCCGCTTCCGCGCAAGAGGTTCTTCAGGATCTTTCCGGCCGGGTTTCGGGGAAGGGGCTGGTCGGTAAACTCAACGAACTCCGGCACCTTGAAGGCCGCGAGATGCTCCGCCACATGCTTGCGGACCGCATCCTGAGAGAGCGTCGAGCCGGGAACCCGGCGCACAATCGCCTTCACCCGCTCGCCGAGCTCGAGGTCCGGAACGCCGATCACGGCCGCCTCATCGATTTCGGCGTGATCGGCCAGGCAGTTTTCGATCTCGACGCAATACACATTCTCGCCTCCGCGAAGAATCATATCCTTTGCGCGATCAACGACGAAGTAGAAACCCTCGCGGTCGCGATAGCCAAGGTCGCCGGTGTAGAGCCAGCCCTCTCGCACGGTCTCCGCGGTGGCCTCGGGACGATTCCAGTACCCAGGCGTAACGGTCGGCCCATAGATCGCAAGTTCGCCGAGCTTGCCGTCCGGGAGCTCATGGCCCGCATCGTCGACGATCTTGATCTCGAGGACGGGGATCGGCCGGCCGATCGATGTCTTGCGGCCGAGCAGATCTTTGCCTCCATTTAGGGTCGCAACTCCGTGTGTCTCGGTGAGCCCGTAGGCATTGGCAAACGAGGGTTCGACCGGCAAGACCTCCCGCGCCTTTTCGATCGTTTCGGGCGGAGTGGGCGCTCCGCCGAAAGAAATCGCGCGCAGACTCGAGAGGTCGTACTGCTTCACCTTCGGGTGGTGGACGACTCGGTGCAGCATGGTCGGGATCGCGGCCCAGACCGTCACCTTCTCGCGCTCAATGAGGTGCATCGCCTGCTCGGGATCGAACTTACCGACGGGAAAAACAAGCTTCGCCCCCGCAGTCATCGCAGTGCACACGCCGGAGTGGATCCCGCCCACATGAAAGAGCGGCGAAGTGAGGAGGCTTGTCACCTGACCGCCGGAGGAAGGGATCGGATTCGCCGTACCGAGCATCGCACCGACGACGCCCGAAAAGATGACGCCAAGGACCTGCGTGACCGTGCCGCGATGCGTGGTGATGCAGCCCTTGGGCCGACCTGTGGTTCCGGAGGTGTAGAGGATGACGAATGCGTCGTCCTCGGAAATGGGGTCGGTCGGCATCGTGTCGTGCGGCGTCAGGAGTTCCGAGATCGGTACGGTGCCGCGCGGTGCGTGCTCGCCGATGTAGAAGATCCGTTCCAGCCCTGGAAGCTTGCCGGCGAGCTTCTCGACCCGCGGATAGAGCCGCTCGTCGACCACGAGAAACCGGCTTCCCGAATCCGTGAGGCCGTACTCGATCTCTTCGGGTGTCCACCACCCGTTAAGGCCCACGGCGATCCCGCCGATCGACGCCGTTGCGAACAGGGCGATCAGCCAGTCAGGCGAGTTGTAGGCGAGGATCGCAAGCCGGTCGCCGGAGCGGAAGCCAAACCGTTCTTTGAGCGCTCGGCTCCCGCCCCAGACAAGACGCGCATGTTCCGCATAGCTGATGCGCCGATCACCCTGCACCATGAAGACGGCGTCTCCCCGCAGTCCCGCGTTGGCGACCTTCTCGCGCAGAGATTTCTCGCGATTCTTAAAGTTCTTCATGGGAAGCCCGCGAACGGGCTCGCTCACGATTTCGAAGAGGCCCCCGGCTGTAGTGAGCTGGGCCACGACTTCCTCATAGGTCTTCGACATTGGCGGGTGCACCTCGCGTGTCGGAGGGGACGCGGTCGGGACTACGGTACCGGCGACGGGCTTTCACGCCAAAACGTCGCTGCCAGAGCAGGGCGCCGCCGAGCGCCAGCGCACCGCCGCTGCCATCGAAGGCGACATCCACCGGCGAGCCCGTCCGGACCTGGGAGCGGGATTGGCGCAGCTCGTCGGCAGACGCGACCGCCACGGCGAATGCGAGGGCGAGGAGGGCAGAGTGGCTTGCGGGACGAGGCGCACCGCGACGAAGCGCGCGCAGCGTGAGCAGAGCGAGCACGGCGTACTCGGTCAAATGCGCGCCCTTGCGGATCGCAAAGTGGACGAGCTCGAAATGTTCTTTGGAGATCCCAGGGAAGAAGAATCGAACGATGGGCCCGATCACCCGCGCGGTGGAACTTGCGGAAAAGCCGTCCGAGGAAAGCGTCCACACGAGTGCGGTCCAAAGCGCGACAGCCAACCACGCGCGCCAGAACTCACCCCGTGACGTCGCCTCCAAAGTCATTCGGTCTGCATTTCCTCCGCACCCACGACGACAATGCGTCGGCGGTACGGTCCATCCTATCGTCCCGGCGCCCCGCCGGCTCGAATCGTCGCCGCCCGCGCGTGCTCTCGGTATCCTCGCAAGCACATGCGCACCCTGGCGATCGGTCTCGCATACGACCTGCTCGGCAGCTATTCCGGCGGGCCTGGCGCGCCGTCCGATGCGGACGCCGAGTTCGAGCCGGAAGCGACCGTCGAGGTTCTGGAAGCGGCGATCTCCCGGCTCGGGCACCGGCCCGTCCGGCTGGGCAATCCACACGCACTGCTCGCAAAGGCGGGGAAAGGGGAGGTTCCCACCCTCGACGCAGCCATGACCATTGCCGAGGGTTTCGGCACGCGAAATCGTGAAGCCTGGGTTCCCGTGCTGCTGGAGATGCTCGCGGTGCCCACGATCGGGTCCGATGCGCTCACGCTCTCGCTGTCCCTCGATAAGGCCTGGACAAAGGACATCGTCGCGGCGGCGGGGGTGCCCTTGGCGCCACATCTTTCCGTGCGCTCGCGCAGCGAACTCGCGGGACGCGCGCTCCCGGGCGCCTTCCCGCTCTTTGTGAAGCCACGCTGGGAGGGCACCGCGAAGGGCATCGCAGCGACCTCTCGGGTCGAGGATCCGGAGGCCCTTGCGCGCGAAGTCGAACGGGTGGTACGCGCCTATCGGCAGCCCGTTCTGATTGAGCCCTTCTTGTCCGGGGCGGAATACACGGTGACTCTCATCGGCAACTCCCCCCCACGGCCACTGCCGGTCCTTCAACGCGCCCTCGAACACGACACGGGCATCGGTCTGCACGCGCTCGAACGCCACGCCACCACGGCAAACCGAACGCTTCGTCACCGCCTGCCGGGGGAGCTGAGTCCCGCCCTTGAAGTGCGCCTCGGCGAGCTCGCCCAGCGCGCCTTCGACGCCCTCGAGTGTCGCGACTTTGCCCGTGCCGACTTTCGGCTGGACGCCGCAGGAGAGCCGCGCTTTCTCGAAATGAATCCCCTCCCCACATTCTCGCCAGACGGCTCGTTTGGGATCCTGGCAGAACTCCTTGGGCGTCCTTTGCCGGACCTCCTGGCCGAGGTCATCAAAGGCGGGCTTATTCGCCTCGGACTTGCGGCGTGAGGCTCAAGCGCGCCCGGATTCCTGCCGGTGTCTCGGCTGCACAGTGGACGGACTGGACCTGGCAGCTGCAGCATCGCATCCGCACGGCCGAGCAGCTCTCGCGCTGGGTGCGACCGACCGAGGACGAAGTCCGAGCCATCGCGCTCCTTGCAGACCGCTTTCACTTCGTCATCACGCCCTATTACGCGTCGCTCATGGACCCGGACGATCCGGAATGCCCGATCCGGCGCCAGGTGGTGCCGCGCACCGCGGAACTGAACGATCCCGCGGGTCTGGCCGATCCGCTCCGGGAGGTGGACCACTCGCCGGTGAAGAACGTGATCCGCGCCTATCCCGACCGGATTGCGTTCTGCGTGAATAACGAGTGTGCGCTCTACTGTCGCTTCTGCCTGCGCAAGCGCATGGTCGGCGATGAGGAGTGGGCGATGAAAAAACGCGAGCTCGAACAGGGCCTCGCGTGGATCAAGGACACCCCGGAGATTCGCGACGTGCTGCTCACAGGCGGGGATCCGCTCATTTTCTCGGACGATCGCCTCGAATGGCTGATCGCGCAGCTTCGCGAGATCCCGCACGTGGAAATCGTGCGCCTCGGCACGCGGCTGCCCGTCACCTTGCCCTTCCGCGTGACCCCGGCCCTCTGTCGCATGCTGAGGCGCTATCACCCGATCTGGGTCAACACCCACTTCAATCATCCGACGGAGCTGACGGCGGAGGCGGCCAAAGCATGCGATCGCCTGCTCCGGGCAGGAGTGCCGGTCGGAAACCAGAGCGTGTTGCTGCGAGGCATCAACGACGACGTCGACACCATGAAGCGGCTGTGTGAGGGTCTTGTTCGGATGCGAGTGCGACCCTATTACGCCTACCAGGCGCAGCTCTTGGAAGGGACAGCGCATTTCCGCGTACCGATCGAACGCGGCATAGAGATCTTCCGTGCCCTTCGCGGTCGCACGAGCGGCTTCGCAATCCCCTTGTACGTGCTTGACACTCCCCATGGCAAGGTCCCGCTCCTGCATCCCTATCTGCGCGGACGCGAGGGCGAGGACGTGGTGGTCGAGACGTACGAGGGTCGCCTCTGGCGAGAGCCCAACCCACAGTGATCGAGGGCCCGCGCTCGGCACGCGGTTGGACGCTCGGGGGGCGCCCAGGCGCTCGCCCGCGCGAGGCCGAGTAGCTTGGTGGCTGCGGCGCCCGAAGAGCAGACTGCCCTCCCGCCGCCCGCGCCCTCCGGGCGCTGGGCGCTGCTCGTGGGTGCGGGGATTTTGCTCTCGCGCCTCGCCGGACTGCTTCGCGAGCGCGTGGTGGCCCATTACTTCGGGAACTCCAGCGTTGCGGACGCCCTGCGCGCCGCGTTCCGCATTCCCAATCTTCTGCAAAATCTATTCGGCGAAGGCGTACTTTCGGCGTCGTTTATCCCCGTCTATGCGCGCCTTCTTGCGGGCGACAACGAGGTCGAGGCGGATCGCGTGGCGGGAAGCGTCGGCGCAGCCCTTGCGCTGGCGATGGCGATCGCCGTCGCGGCCGGTGTGACGCTCGCCCCCTGGCTCGTCGATCTGATCGCGCCGGGCTTCGAGGGCGCGCGGCGGGCCCTTACGGTTTCCATGGTGCGAATCCTATTTCCAGGCGTCGGGCTCTTGGTCCTCTCGGCTTGGTGCCTCGGCATCCTGAATAGTCACCGACGCTTCTTCCTTTCCTACGCGGCGCCCGTGGTCTGGAACCTCGTGATCGTGGCCGCGCTTTTGACCTTCGCCGGGCGCCGGGACGTGGAGGGACTCGCGCTCGCGGCAGCATGGGGCGCTGTCGTCGGGAGCGCGGCCCAGCTCGCGGTGCAGCTTCCGACCACACTGCGCCTCGCGCGCAACCTTCGTCCGGCGAACGTTGCGTTTCGGGATCCACAAGTAGGGACCGTCTTTCGGAACTTCATGCCCGCCTTTGTGAGCCGCGGCGTCGTTCAGATTAGTGCCTATGTGGACCAGCTGCTGGCGAGCCTGCTACCGATCGGGGCGGTTGCCGCGCTCGGCTACGCCCAGACTCTCTACACACTTCCCGTCAGTCTGTTCGGAATGGCGATTTCGGCGGCCGAGCTTCCCGCCATGTCGAGCGCGATCGGCGCCGAGACGGAAATCGCTCGCCAGCTCAACGACCGGCTTCACGCCGCATTGCGTCGGGTGGCCTTTCTCATCGTACCGTCGGCCGTTGCGTTCGCGGCGCTCGGAGACCTCGTGACGGCCGCGATCTACCAAACTGGGCGCTTTGGTCACAGCGACGTGCTCTACGTCTGGTCTCTCCTTGCCGCCTCTGCCGTCGGCCTTCTGGCCTCGACCCTCGGTCGTCTCTACGCCTCTACGTGGTACGCGCTGCGGGACGCGAGCCGGCCCCTGCGCTTCGCCCTCGTGCGCCTCGTCTTCGGCACGGCTTTGGGCATCGTCTTTGCGTTCCGGGCGCCGGGATGGCTCGGCCTTGACCCTCGCTGGGGCGCTGCCGGTCTGCCTCTTGGAAGTGGCCTTGCGGGTTGGCTCGAGGTCGCGCTGCTCCGCCGGTCGCTCGTACCCCGCGTGGGGCGGGTCGAGATCGGGACCGGATTCGCGTGCCGACTGTGGGGAGTGGCGCTCGTCGCCGCGGCGGCGGCGAGATGCGGGCAGCTGGCGGCTCCTTCGCTGCCGCCGCTGCTCGGAGGGGTTGCAATCCTCGCGCTCTATGGCGCCCTCTACGTCGCCGGGGCTGCCCTCCTCGGCATTCGCGAGTCCCAGGCCTTTTTGCGAGGTCTTCGAGCGACGCTCACGCGTTGGCGCACACCTCCGTGATACCTTCGTGCCCATGACGCTCCCGCGCCGAGGAAATCCGCGGCTGCCCGCCGCGCAGCAGGAGGGGCTGATCCTCGGCCCAGAGCGGCTGGGCGGGCAAGGGCTTGATCCGGAGCAAGAGGAGTCTGGGAACCGCGCAATCCTGGCACTCCTCACCGATCCTGAGGTCCGCGACCAGGTGGACCTCGTCCTCACCTGGCGCGCGGCAAACGGCGAGCGCTGCGCGGCCTACGAGGTTTGGTCACGGCGGGGTCTTGTCCGCTTTGTCCGGCGCGTCGGACGCGACGGTCGGCTTGCGTTCGAAGTGATCGAGCTGCTGGGCGAAAACCCGCTCGCTCGGCAGGACGAGGCCGCTCTCCGCACCGTCCAGGAAGAGACAACCGCAGCGCGGGCATCGGGCTTTGATGGAGACGACCCGGCGCAGCGTTTTATCCGCACGCAGCACCAGAGCTACCCGTTCGCCTATGAACGCGTGGCCCAGCTCTTCGACTCGCCCCATGCCCCTGACCTTGCGATCTCACCCGAGGATTGGTCGCAGGGGATTCAGCCAGGGACCCACGGCGCACTCAATGTGCGTCAGTCTCGCGCGCCGCTTTGGTTCGCCGGACCCCGTGTGCGCTCCGGACACCATGGCCTTGCGGCGAGAGCGGTGGACATCGCTCCCACGCTCCTTTCGGCGGCTGGCTTCCCCAAGATGGACGGTTGTGACGCTACGGGGCGCACATCTTCCGAGCGGAGCGTCCCTCCGGACGTTTACCTAAAGCGCCAGGATGGGCGTGTGCTCACGGAAATCCTAAATGAGCGTGCACCCGCCGCATCCCGCGTCTACATCTTCCTGCTCGATGGACTCTCCCACACGGAGCTCGAGCGTCGCCTTGCGAGCGACCCCGCTGCGCTCCCCGCTCTGCGGCGCCTGCGCGAGCGCGCAGCCATCCTTTCCTCGGGTTCGATCGTGAACTTTCCTTCGATCACATGGCCGAGTCACACGACCATCGGCACAGGCGCCTGGTGCGGTCACCACGACGTTGTGAACCCTTCCTATTACCTGCGCGAAAAGGGCGAGCTCGTTTCGCCGCAGGGGCAGCAGCTCCACACCGAGGGTTTCGTGAGTGCGGGTGTGGAGACGATCTTCGAGGCATTTCACCGCGTTCACGGTCCGCAAGCACTGACTGCGAGCATCTACGAACCGCTCGGCCGCGGCGCTGACCACGCCGTGCTCGAGGGTCGCAACCTTGCCGACCGTGCGCGTCTTCGCGTGCTCACCGCGGAGCTCCTGAGTGACTGTGATTCGCGCTGGGAAACCGACGGCCAGACCGGGGTCGCGCGCGAGTCGCTGGTCGATGCACGGGGCGTAGCTCAGGTGATCGAGCTGTTTACCCGTCCTGATCTGCGTGCGCCTCATTGCGTGTTCCACGAGCTGACCCTCACCGACGGTGCTGGCCACGACTACGGACCCCATCACCCCGGCCTGGGCGCCGCTCTCGATGAGACCGATCGCCGCATCGGGCGAGTCTTGGATGTGATCGAACGGCGGGGCCTTCTCGAGGAAACCCTCTTCGTGGTGACGGCCGACCACGGCATGTCACCGCAGGACATCGCTCTGCGTGCCAACCCGGCGCGCCACGTCGAGCGGATCGGGATGGCCGCCGTGGTTGCGGAACCCATGGTCTGGCTGCGCGATGTGGCCGTTGCCGTAGAGCGCGCCCACGACGGACGCACGGCGCGCGTCATGGTGTCCGAGAACGACCCTGTGGCGAGTGGTGAGCGCCTGCCCGTCGAAGGCGCCGAGGTGCTGGTGGAGGCCCACGCGCCGCAGGCGGAGGGGCAGCCTCGCCGCGTGGCCCACGGCAGGACTGGACCCGGGGGCGTCTTTGGATTCGCGACCCCATCCGATCTCGCGCCCGACCAACTCGCGGTCGTCGTGCGCGCCGAGGGCCGCAATCCTCGCAGGCTCCGGCTCGACGGTCAAAGCCTCAGCCTCGACCTTCGCGCTGCGCTGTACGGTCGCGCGAGTCGCTGACCCGCTGCGCATTGGCCGGGATCTGGCAGTTCTGGCTCGACCGGGGGGGGACGTTCACCGACTGCATTGGCGTTTCGCCCGACGGCGCGGTCCACACCGCCAAGCGCCTTTCGACGGACGACGCCGGCCTCGTGGCCATTTGCGCCATGCTTGAGGCTGTGGGTGCCATCCAGCCGGGCCAACCCTTGCCGGCATGCAGCGTAAAAATCGGCACAACGCTTGCCACGAATGCACTGCTGACGCGTCGGGGAGCGCGCACGCTGCTTGTGGCGAACTCGGGACTCGGCGACGCATTCGTGATCGGAACGCAAGAGCGGCCGGATCTCTTCGCCCTGCGGATCGAGCGGCCACCGCCGCTTCACGAGCGCACCCTCGAGGTTGATGGCCGCTGCGCCGCAAACGGTACGCTCGCGAACCCGCTGAACGAGAGTGCCCTGCGCGCAGGCCTCGCGGCGGCGCGGGCGGACGGCCTCGCTTCCGTCGCGATTGCGATGATCCATGCCCACGCCTACCCAGAGCTCGAGACTCGGGTGAAGGCGCTGGCGAGTGAAGCCGGCTTTGCACACGTCGTCGCCTCGCACGAGATTGCACGCGAACTCGGTCTTCTCGCGCGCGGCCAGACCGCGGTCGCCGACGCCTACCTCACTCCGATCCTGCGGCACTACACCGAGGTGCAGGCTGCGGCGCTCCCTCAGTCGTCCCTGCGCTTTATGCAGTCCTCCGGAGGACTGACGGACGCTGCGCGCTTCCGCGGTCCGGCCGCACTCCTCTCGGGTCCCGCAGGGGGCGCGGTGGGCGCGGCGCGCGTCGCGAGAGCGGCGGGTTTTCGCGAGGCGATTGCGTTCGACATGGGCGGGACGTCAACCGATGTGTCGCTGGTGGTCGATGGGGAGGTCGAACGTGTCTTCGAGACCACGATCGCGGGGATCAGCGTGCGCTCGCCGGCGCTGCGCGTGCATAGCGTTGCCGCGGGCGGAGGCTCGCTTTGCCGGTTTGATGGCTTTCGCTTGACGGTCGGGCCGGAGAGCGCCGGCGCCGATCCCGGACCCCTCTGCTACGGCCTGGGCCGAGGCCGTTCTGGCCCGACCGGCGAGGGGCTCACCCTGACCGACGTCAATGTCCTGCTCGGCCGCCTGCCCAAGGATCGGTTCCCGCTTGCGCTGCGCCTTGACCCCGCCCGGGCCGCACTCGAAGCGGTGGCCTCGACCGTGCGCGCGGCGGGCCACGCTCTCTCCGCCGATCAAGTCGGGGAGGGATTCATCGAGATCGCCAATGCGAGCATGGCCGAGGCGATCCGGCAGGTATCGGTGGCGCGCGGGGTAGATCCCCGCGATTGCGCCCTGGTGGGCTTCGGCGGCGCCGCGGGGCAGCACGTCTGTGCCGTCGCGCGCGGACTCGGCATCCGGACGATCCTCCTCCACCCCTTGGCGAGCCTCTTGTCTGCCTATGGCATTGGCGTCGCGCCGCAGGCGTGGGATCGGCAACGCGATGCCGGCCGCCTCCCCCTGCCCGAGGCGTCCCTGCCCCTGCCGGAATCGGTGCGCACAGCGTTTGCGGAGCTGGAGGCGGAGGGTCGTCGCGCTCTTATCGCCGAGGGTGTGCCGCGGGATGAGGTGCGCATCGTGCGGCGCCTCGACCTCCGCTATGCGGGGGCGGAGAGCGCCCTCTGCGTGGCCGAGCCCGAAGACAAGGATTGGGTGAAGGCCTTCGCGCGGGTCCACCAGGCTCGCTTTGGCTACACGCGAAAGGGTCGAGCCATCGAGATTGTCGTGGCGCGGGTCCAGGCTCTGCAGACTAATGGCGCGATCGGCCTCGATCTTCGACCCATGGCTGCAAAGGCCGCGCGCACCCCCGCTCAGCCGTTTCGCGCTGCGGAGGTGCTTTTCCCGGGCGGCGGTCGCCGCGAGACCCCCTTATTCGCCCGGGAGGAACTCGGGCGCGGCGCCCAGATGAGAGGCCCCGCTTTGGTCGTGGACGACACTTCCACCGTTGTCGTCGACCCCGGTTTTGAGGCAGAGATCGATGAGCTGGGCGTGCTCGTGCTGCACGACCACGAGGGCGCCACCTCGCCGAAGGCGGCGGACGATCTCTCCCGCGCGGACCCGATTCGCCTCGAGGTCTTGGGCAACGCCTTCATGTCGATCGCAGAGCAGATGGGAGTGGTGCTTCGGAACACCGCGGTATCCACGAATATTAAGGAGCGCCTCGACTACTCGTGTGCGGTCTTCGACGAGAATGGCGGGCTCGTTGCCAACGCTCCCCATATTCCCGTCCACCTGGGCGCGATGGGGGAGACGGTGCGTGCGATCAAACGCACACTCCCCCAGCTTACACCGGGCGATGTCGCAGTCACCAACGATCCCCATGCGGGTGGCTCGCACCTGCCGGACGTCACAGTCGTGACCCCAGTCTTTGTCGAGTCGGCCGCTCCGCGCTTCTTCGTGGCGAGCCGCGGCCACCATGCGGACATCGGAGGAAAGACGCCGGGCTCGATGCCCTCGGACTCGCGGACGCTCGAAGAGGAGGGTGTTGTGCTGTCGCCGTTCCTCTTGGTGCGGGCGGGACGCTTCGAAGAGGGGCGCGTTCGCGCAGCCCTCCTCGGCGCGCGCTATCCGGCTCGCAATCCCGACGACAACGTGGCCGACCTCGAAGCCATGGTCGCCGCAAATCGCACCGGCGAATCGCTGCTTCGAGAGCTCGTGGCACGCCGCGGCCTTGCGAGTGTCGAAACCACGATGACGCAGCTTCAGGTGGCGGCCGGCCAGAAGGTCGCTCGCGCAATCGCGCGGCTCGAGCCGGGCGATCACGTCTTCGAAGATCGGCTCGACGATGGAACGCGCATCCGAGTCTCGATCCATGTGGCGGGCTCGCGGATGCGGATCGACTTTGCCGGCACGGACCCCGCAACCTCTGGAAACCTGAACGCCCCCCGCGCCGTCGTACAGGCGGCCGTTCTCTACGTCCTTCGGTGTCTCGTCGCGGAGCGCATCCCCCTCAACGGTGGTTGCCTCACGCCGGTGGAGGTGGTGGTTCCCGAGGGTTCGCTGCTGGATCCACCGCCCGGCGCTGCGGTGGCGGGGGGCAACGTGGAGACGTCGCAGCGGATTGTCGACGTGCTGCTCGGTGCGCTGGGCCTCGCCGCCGCGAGCCAGGGCACCATGAACAACGTGACCTTCGGCGATGCTCGCTTCGGCTACTACGAAACCATCGGGGGCGGCGCGGGTGCCGGACCCACGTTCGCGGGGGCCTCGGCCGTGCACGTGCACATGACCAATACCCGCATCACCGACGCCGAGGTGCTGGAGACGCGCTATCCCGTGCGCCTGCTCGCATTCCAAGTGCGTCGCAACTCGGGTGGGGCAGGGCGCTACCGAGGGGGCGACGGACTCGTCCGCGGCTACAAGTTTCTCGCCCCGGTGACGGTTTCACTGCTTACGGAGCGCCGCGTCGTCGCGCCCTTTGGCCTTGCAGGGGGCGAGCCGGCCGCCCGCGGAGAGAACGGCATGAAGCGGCGCGGAGGTGCCTCCGAGGAGCTTGCGGGACGGGCGACCTTCGAGCTCGCCGCCGAGGACGAGCTGTGGATCGCGACGCCCGGCGGAGGAGGGTTTGGCCGCGCCCGCTAGCTCGGGACGGAGTTGCGAAGCCTCGACGCCGCCACGACTGGGCTTGCGACGCCTTGCGGCGCGCCTTACCGTCGAGCGCGCTCGGGCGCGTAGCTCAATTGGCAGAGCAAGGGACTCTTAATCCCTAGGTTGTAGGTTCGATTCCTACCGCGCTCACCACTTTCTCTGCGAAGGCCCTAGGTTCCGTCCTTCGTTGACGCTCGTTTCCATCCCCCCTACGCTGCGCAAGAAATGAGATTGTGTGTGCGCCGGGGTGGCGGAACCGGTAGACGCTGTGGCCTTAGGAGCCACTGTCCGCGAGGACGTGCAGGTTCGAGTCCTGTCCCCGGCACCCCGCCTTGCGCCGCCCGGGCGACGGCGGCCGGCGAAGCCATTTCGGGTCCTCGATGAATCCTGACAAGAGCGAAGAAACCGCGGCCGCAACGCCTACGGTGCGCGTTGAAACCACAGAGACGACTTCCGTCGTGCGCACACTCGAGATCGAGGTCGCCGCAGATCGCGTCAACCGTACCTTCGATCGAACCTATCGGGATCTCGCAAAGCGCGCTCGCGTGCCTGGCTTCCGACCTGGCAAGGCGCCCCGCTCCGTGCTTGAGAAGCTGTATGGCGCGAGCGTGCTCGAGGAGATCGAGCGCGCGCTCGTGAGCGAGACATTCGCAGAGGCGCTTAGCCAAAGCGGGACGGTGCCCGTCGCCGAGCCCGCGATCGAGGCGCAGTCGCCAAAGCCAGGCTTACCGTTTCGCTACACAGCACGCGTCGAGGTGAAGCCCACCTTTGCGCTGCCTGACCTTCACGGGCTTCCGGGGCGGCGGCCCACGGTCGTGGTGGGCGTCGAGGACGTAGAGGGTGCGCTCGAGCGATTGCGCCAAGAGCGCGCACCGGTCGTCGAGGAGCCGGAGGGCACGCAGGCTGCGCCCACCCACATCGTGCAAATCGATTTCGTCGGTCGCATCGACGGCGCAGCCTTCGAGGGAGGGAGCGGCCAGGACGTCGCGGTCGAGCTCGGCTCAGACCGGTTCCTGCCGGGCTTCGAGTCGCAGCTTGTGGGTGCACGGGCGGGGGAGCGGCGCGAGGTCACGATCCATTTCCCGGGCGACTACGCGCGAAGCGATCTCGCGGGCAAGGAGGCCGTGTTCGAGGTTCACCTCCACAGCGTGCGCCGGCGGGCGGTGCCCGAACTCGATGACGAGTTCGCCAAGGATGTCGGAGATTTCGCCTCCCTCGAGGAGTTGCGCGCGCGGGTCCGGGCGAACATTACCGCCGAGCGCGAGCGAAAGGCGCAGGCGGCACTTCAGCGCTCGATCCTCGATGCACTGATCGAACGCACGCCCTTCGAGCTGCCCGCAGGTCTTGTGGAACGGCGGCTCGAACGCAGGCTCAGCGCCGCGCACCGCGAGCTCGAGCGCTCCGTCCCTCACGAAGCGCTCCACGGCCAGCTTTCGCGTTGGCACGAGGAATGGCGCCCTCTCGCGGAGCGCGAGGCGCGCGAAGCGCTCCTGCTCGAAGCCGTTGCGAAGACCCAGGTTTTTGGGGCGGACGATTCCGAAGTCGAGGCGCGCATCGAGCGAATGGCGCAGGAGCAGGGCGTCGACTCGGCGAAGCTGCGCAAGGCGTATCGCGAGGCGGATCTGCTCGAAACGATCCGCACCCAACTTGCCGACGAGAAGGCGCTTGAGTACCTGTGCCGTGAAGCTAAGATCGACGAAGTGTCCGCAACTTAGGGCCGGGCTGGCACGGTTGTGAGAGGGCCGCCCCCTCCCCCCGATGGGCGCGCCATGGCCTCGGATGCAATCTTGAGACGGTTCGAGCCGATGAGTCGGCTGGCAGCGAAGCGAGGGATCGATGCCCCTAGTTCCGATCGTGGTCGAACAGGATCATCGCGGCGAGAGGGCCTACGACATCTATTCGCGCCTGCTGCGCGACCGGATCATCTTTCTCGGCAGCGCCGTGGACGACGACGTCGCAAACCTCGTGATCGCGCAGCTGCTTTTTCTTGAGGCCGAAGACCCCGAAAAGGACATTCACCTGTACGTGAACTCTCCTGGAGGGTCGCTCACCGCGGGCCTTGCCATCTACGATACGATGCAATATGTGCAGCCCGATATCGCGACGATTTGCGTGGGGCAGGCGGCCTCGATGGGTGCAGTGCTCCTCGCGGCGGGCGCCAAGGGCAAGCGCCTGGCGCTGCCCAACTCCCGGATCATGATCCACCAGCCGTGGATTGGCGGCCTCCAGGGACAGGCAACTGAGGTGGAGATCCAGGCGCGGGAAATCCTGAAGCTGCGCCAGCGCCTGAACGAGATCCTCCAGCACCATACCGGCAAGTCGCTTGAGCAGATCGCGAAGGATACCGACCGGGACTACTATATGTCTGGGGCGGAGGCTCAAGAGTATGGGATCATCGACCAGGTGATGGCCCGGCGGGACCTATCGAAGTTGCCTGTCGCGAGGTCGGTCGAGAAGTCGAGGGGCGGAGGCCAGACGGCATGAAGAAAAGGGACGACAACGCCAATCTTTCGTGCTCCTTCTGCGGGAAAAGCCAGAAGGAAGTGAAGAAGCTGATTGCCGGCCCGACCGTGTATATCTGCGACGAGTGCATCGAACTGTGCAACGACATCATCGCGGAGGAATATGGGCGAGAGGAAGTCACCACCAAGGCCTCCCGCGTTCCCAAGCCGCGGGAAATTAAGAAAATTCTTGATGAGTATGTGATCGGGCAGGAGGCTGCCAAAAAAATCCTGTCGGTCGCGGTCCACAACCACTACCGCAGGATCGAGAGCCAGGCCTTCGTCGGCGACGTCGAGCTGCAAAAGTCCAACATCCTGCTGCTCGGCCCCACAGGGACCGGCAAGACGCTGCTCGCCCAAACCCTTGCAAAGATCCTCGACGTCCCCTTCACGATCGCGGACGCGACGACCCTCACCGAGGCCGGCTATGTGGGCGAGGATGTCGAGAACATCATCCTGAACCTGCTCCAGGCCGCGAACTACGATGTCGAGCGGGCCCAGCGCGGAATTATCTACATCGATGAGGTCGACAAGATCGCCCGCAAGGGGGAAAACCCCTCGATCACCCGCGACGTGTCCGGCGAGGGCGTGCAGCAAGCGCTGCTGAAGATCATCGAGGGGACCATGGCCAGCGTCCCGCCCAAGGGCGGCCGCAAGCATCCCCAGCAAGAGTTCCTCCAGATCGACACGACCAACATCCTTTTTATCTGCGGCGGGGCGTTCTGCGGCCTCGAGAAGATCGTGGAGCGCCGGGTCGGGGTGAAGGGAATGGGGTTCAATGCCGATATCCAAAAGCGGGTGGACCGAAAGCTCGGAGACGTCCTGCGAGAGGCCGAGACCGAGGATCTCCTGCGCTTCGGAATGATCCCGGAGTTTGTGGGGCGGCTTCCCGTGGTGGCGACGCTGGACGAGTTGAACGAGGACGCGTTGATCGAGATTCTGACCAAGCCGAAGAACGCGCTCGTGAAGCAGTACCAGAAGCTGTTCGAGCTCGAAGACGTCCGTCTGCGCCTGACAGACGGTGCCCTGCGGGCCGTGTCTCGCCAAGCGCTCAAGCGCAAGTCTGGCGCACGGGGACTGCGCGCGATCCTCGAGAACGTGATGCTCGAGTTGATGTACGACATTCCCTCTCGGGACGACGTTGAGGAGTGTGTGATCAGCGAGGAAGTGATCGAGCAGGGCGCCAAGCCGCTGCTTGTGTTCAAGCGGGAGGCCGAGTCCGCGTAAGCGCGGGGGGGAGCGCAGGCGATGGTGTTCTTCCGGAGCGACGACGAGAGCAAGAGCCCCCCGGCCACGCCCAAGGCCGGCGGTGCGGTCGCCCTGTTGCCGCTGCGGGACATCGTTGTCTTCCCCCACATGGTGGTGCCTCTGTTTGTGGGTCGCGCAAAGTCGATCCGCGCACTCGAGGATGCGATGGCGGGCTCGCGCGAGCTGCTGCTCGTCGCCCAGCGCGATCACAAGGTTGATGACCCGCGAGAGCAGGACGTGTACCGGGTGGGTACGGTGGGTGCGATCCTCCAGCTCCTTCGGCTGCCCGATGGAACCGTGAAGGTGCTGGTGGAGGGGAAGTCGCGAGCCAAGATCAAGTCCTTCAGCACGTCCGAGCCTTTCCTCTCCTGTGAGATCGAACTCGTGCAGGAGCCCGAAGATCGCTCGGTAGAGCTCGAAGCCCTTGTGCGAACGATCCACGCAACCTTCGAGAACTACGTCAAACTCAATCGCAAGGTCCCGCCGGAAATCCTGAACTCGGTTTCGACGATTACTGCGCCGGCCCGTTTGGCCGACACCATCGTGGCTCATCTCAATCTGAAGCTCGAGGACCGCCAGCGGCTGCTGGAGCTCGTATCGCCTGCCAAGCGCCTGGAGGAGGTGTTCGCGCTGATCCAGGCAGAGATCGAGGTGCTGGAGGTCGAGCGGAAGATCCGCAGTCGGGTCAAGAAGCAGATGGAGCGCTCGCAGAAGGAGTACTACCTCAACGAGCAGATGCGGGCGATCCAGAAAGAGCTCGGCGAGCGCGACGAATTCAAGAATGAGATTCAGGAGCTTGAAGAGACCCTCAAGAAGAAGAAGATGCCCAAGGAGGCACTCGATCGGACGAAAAAAGAGATCCGCAAGCTCAAGATGATGTCTCCCATGAGCGCCGAGGCGACTGTGGTCCGCAACTACATCGATTGGTTGCTCTCGCTGCCGTGGGAATCGTACAAAGAGGAGAAGAAGGACATCGTCGAGGCGGAGCGCGTCCTGAATGAGGATCATTACGGGCTCGAAAAGCCGAAAGAGAGAATTCTCGAGTACCTCGCGGTACAGGCTCTCGTCGAGAAGATGAAGGGTCCGATCCTCTGCTTGGTCGGTCCGCCTGGTGTCGGGAAGACCTCCCTTGGCAAGTCGATTGCACGCGCCACGGGTCGCGACTTCGTCCGCGTGTCCCTCGGCGGGGTTCGCGATGAAGCGGAAATTCGAGGTCATCGCCGCACCTATATCGGGGCGCTCCCGGGCAAGGTCGTTCAGAGCCTGAAGAAGGCCGGATCGGGGAACCCCGTATTTTTGCTGGATGAGGTGGACAAGATGTCCATGGACTTCCGGGGCGACCCGTCGGCGGCGCTGCTCGAAGTTCTGGATCCCGAGCAGAACCACTCCTTCAACGACCACTACCTCGATCTCGACTACGATCTGTCGCACGTCATGTTCGTGTGCACCGCGAACGTGCTGCACCAGATCCCCCGTCCTCTCCAGGACCGGATGGAGATCATTCAGATTCCCGGCTACATCGAGTCGGAGAAGTTGTCGATTGCCCGCTCGTTTCTGGTTCCGAAGCAGCGGGAGGCGAACGGCCTAAAGCCCGAGCACATCGACTTCCAGGACTCTGGGCTGCTCGAGATCATCCGCCACTTCACCCGTGAGTCGGGTGTACGAAGTCTGGAACGCGAGATCGCCTCCATTTGCCGAAAAGTGGCCCGCGAGGTGGTGAAGGCGGGCGAGCAGTTCAAGACCGCCCGGATCAATGCCCCGGCGGTGCGGAGATATCTCGGTGTGCCAAAGTACCGCTTCGGCAAGGCCGAGGAAGCGGACCGTGTGGGCGTTTGCACGGGTCTCGCGTATACGGAGACGGGCGGCGAGCTGCTCCAGACCGAGGTATCGGTAACACCCGGGAAAGGCAAGCTCCAAGTCACGGGGCGCCTCGGGGAGGTGATGCAGGAGTCCGCAAACGCGGCCCTGTCCTACGTTCGATCACGGGCGAAGCAGCTCGGGCTCACCTCGGACTTCTACTCCAAAGTCGACATTCACATTCACGTACCCGAAGGCGGAATCCCGAAGGACGGTCCCTCGGCAGGAATCACGATCGCGACGGCCATCGCCTCGGCGCTAACGCGCATTCCCGTGCGCGCGAACGTCGCGATGACCGGCGAAATTACCCTGCGCGGTCGCGTTCTCCCGATCGGCGGACTGAAGGAGAAGATGATCGCTGCACACCGCGGCGGGATCTCGACGATTCTGATCCCCAAGGAGAACGAAAAGGACCTAAAGGAGCTCCCCGCCAACATTAAGCGGAACCTCGAGATCGTGATGGTCGAGCACATGGACCAGGTCCTCGTGCGCGCGCTTGCCACCGATGATCCCGAGCATCTCCTGCGCGAAGGCGACCACGCGCTCGACGGCATCTACGAGGACCCGATCAGTCCGGCCTCTCTGCCCGCGGCGCCGGGAGTAAACTAGTCTCTTCTTGACGGGCGCGTAGCTCAGCTGGGAGAGCACCTCGCTTACACCGAGGGGGTCACAGGTTCGATCCCTGTCGCGCCCACCAAAAATCACAATAAACGTTTACAAAACGCTTGCCTCAGGCGATGCTTTGTCTGGGGTCCATTGTGGGGACTCTTCGGCGGGGCGGTCCGCCTTTCCAAAGCTGAGGGTCGCGGGTTCGAGCCCCGTTTCCCGTTCCAGGATTCCACCGTGCGTCCGCTGATTTCGCGCGGAGGCGTTTTCATCCCCCGGTGCCGGATTCCAGCGTTTGCCCGTCCAGCTACAGAAATCCGCGGGCACTGCGTCCTCCTGATAGCTGGATCGGCTCGCGGTTAGAGATTCCGCCCACCCAGCGCCCGGAGTGGCGGCTGGCGACCCCGACCTCCGCGTCTCCGCCCGGCACTTCTCAGTCGCCTACGGGCGAACACAGGATCCGGGCCTCCGCAAGGGCCGGCACGGATAGAGGGTCGTCCGGGGCTCGACGCCCTAACGCGAGAACGACGCTTTGACGCTAAGGCACCAAGACGGTAGGTTCTTGATCATGGGCGCAGCACCGAAGCGATCTACGATCTACCTACCGGCCGAAGTTCATCGCGCGTTGAGGCTAAAGGCCGCCGCGGCCGATCGCTCAATCTCGGAACTTGTGAGCGAGGCGGTCCGGCTGAGCCTCGCCGAAGATGCCGAGGATCTCGACGCCTTTGAGAAGCGTTCCAAAGAGCGCAGTCTCAGCTTCGAGAACGTCGTCAAGGGTCTTCGGCGGCGTGGCAAGCTATAGCGTCCTCATCAAGACGTCCGCTGCGAAAGAGCTCGGAGCCGTCGAGCCTCGCGGGACGCGCACCCGGATCGTGTCTCGCATCCAGAGTCTTGCCCGCGCTCCCCGTCCTCCCGGTAGCCAGAAGCTTGCTGGCGAGTCCGAGCGCTATCGGATCCGGCAAGGTGCCTATCGGATCGTCTACTCGGTTGACGACGAACGACGAATCGTTGAGGTAGTCAAGATTGGTCATCGCCGCGAAGTGTACCGTTAGCGCCCGCTGCCCAAGGCGCCGAAGCTAAAGCTCGCAACACGGGATCGCTTTTCAGCGCAAAGCTCAGACCCGCATCCGCAACGGCAGTAGATTGTGCGGTCCCCGTCCACCCGGCCCCGCGGCGGCGCGCTCGCTCGTCGCTTCGGCACGTTGGCTCCTGCCATCTTCAGTCCACCCGTGGCCATGTTTGCCCGGAATGGGAATATTCCAAGCTATTGAAATCATTGTAGAATCTGGAAGCTCGCCGATAACTTCCCAAGCTGAGGGCAGGGGGTCGCCACGCAAGAATTCCTCGGGGACGTCGCCTTGAACCAACCAGGAGATCCGCGAGGCCGTGCGCCACTCCGCGAATGCGATGACAGTCGAACTGTCCCAACAGGCCTCGCGTCGGCGACGAGCGAAGATGTTCAAGTCAAAGTTGATTGCGAGATGATTCCAACACAGCTGTTTGTGGGGGGACTTTTGTGGGGACCCCCGCGTCCTTTTGTGGCTTCGCCTGACTTCTGCTGGCTTTACCCTCCCGAAGGCCACCTTCGCGGTCGCCGTACCGGAGATCCAACCGCTGGCACCACAAGACATCACGACCGACGCGGAGATAGTCGTGAAGTACGCAAAAGACGGGCGACGCGCGGCGACTGGGCGATCGGCCCTCCGCGACCGGTGCCTGGTGCCTCCTCCGGCCTTCCACGAGACCCTTAGATCGGTGTCGTGGATTTCTTCCAGGCTCTGCCATACACCTGATCACAGCCGAAGCGGCTCACAGCTTTTCAAGTTCAGACTCCGCGACGGATAGGGCTTTTCGCCGCGTGCGGGGCGGTGGGGAAGAGTCGCTACGCGAGAGCCCCCGCTCTCTCCTTCGATACGTCTCCGCGACGCTCAAACGACTTTGGAGCGTTTCGATCTGTTGTCATCACGCCACCAGGCACCCCGGCCAACGTGAATGGCACTGCGCGAGATCTCTCTTGCGTCCGCTTCCGAAGGCCGACTCTCGTCAAAACTCACCGTAGGCAGAGGCCCACAAGGGCCAGACCGGCAGAGATTGTGGTGATGTGAATCGAATAGATGCGGGCCAGGATCAAATATTTACAAGCGTTACCACCAGGGGCAACATTTATGGGTGCCGAAGTTTAGGCGCGGGAACTACGTCTTTCTCGCGTGGAAGGGAGACCATAGTCCACGTCATGTTCACGTCTATCGGGACTCGCGGCTTGTGCTGAAGTGGGATCTCGAAAATGGTCGCGCCATGAAGGGTCGCCCCACCGCCCGTCTCCTGGAACTCATCCGGGAGCTGGAACAGGAGGGTCTTCTGTGAAGATCCGACGCGTGCTCGCGAATAACCGACGCAAGGCATTTGAGGTCACTGCATCGACGGGAAAGACCTTTCTTTTCCCCTACGCGAAGCTTGATGTGCGTCCATCGCCCAGCGACAGGGTGGTTCGTGTCTTCGTGGATGCCGAACTTGGTCGCGAGGCGTTCACCTACAGACTCGAGTCGGACAGGGAGAGTTCAGTTCACATCGATCAGGTGCTCGAATACAACGAGGATCCGGCATACCTGCGAGAGCTGCTCGTCTACAAGCTCACTCTTGAGGCGCAACGGAGAGTCGAAGCCAGTTCCGTGAGCAAGCGGGAGATCATTCGCAAGCTCCATACATCGGCTGCACAGTTCTACAGGCTTCTCGATCCGCGAAACACTCGGAAATCAATCGATCAATTGATTTCCCTTCTCCACACGCTCGATTGTGATGTCAAGCTGGTCATCCGCAGACGCTCCGCTGCTGCTTGACAAGCCGTATCCCCAGCGTCCACCGGTCGATGGCGTCTCGGAGCTCGCACGTCCGTGTTGTCGCGCCCCTCGGTGCGGGCGAGGAGGATCCGGGCTGGCAACGCCAACGCTTGCGCCGTCCTGGGGCGCTCCGTCAACTCCTCGAGTCGCGTCCAGTCTGCCGGCGCCGCTGGCAGCCATACTTGGGTCGTCCCAGCCTCATCGCGCCCTCCTTGTAATAGGAAGACGCAGCGCACTTCTGCTCATCCACTTTACTCAAGACTCACGACACGAGTCGTCGAGGACGGGTCAGGCCGCCCCGGCCTGGCCCTCAGACGACGCTTGTGGGAGCAGGATGCGCGGGATGGCTTGCGTGCGGTAGCGGAAGATGCGCTCGAGCTCGGCGCGGACCATGGGCAGCGCGAGCTCTCCGAGCGGCGGAATCGGCAACGCGTAACGCACCTCGTCGCGAATCGCGGTGCCGCCGGGCACGTCGCTCAAACGGTGGGTATGGACCCACCGTCGGTACGGTCCGCGGAGCTGCTCGTCCACGAAGAGGTGGTCGGGCCGCCAGCACGCAATGCGCGTGCGCCAAGAGAACGGGATTCCGGCCAGGCGCAGGCGGTAGTCGATGAGGGCGCCCTCCTGCATTGCGATGGGAAGCGGGGTTAGGACCCGAAAGCGCAGCTCGGGGGGCGTAATGCGCTCGAGGTTCCCGGCATCCGCGAAGAAGGCAAAGACCTCCTTTCGCGGCAGCGGGAGCACAAGCTCGCTGCGCAGGACGTGCTCCCTCATGCCTTGCGTCCCTTTGCACCGTCTTTGGCCAGGCGCGCCCGTACGGCTTCGAAGCGGCGCAGCGCCGTCCTGCGCCGCTCGGCGTGGCTCACGATTGGCGGGGGATAACTCTTGGGCGGGTGCGGCATCTCCCACGGCGTGTGGACAAAGCGATCCTCTACGCCCTCGAGCTCAGGCACATAGCGCCGCACGAAGCCGCCCTGCGGGTCGAACTTCACGCCTTGCGACACGGGATTGAAGATCCGGAAGTAGGGCTGTGCGTCGGTGCCAGTGGACGCCGACCATTGCCAGCCCCCGTTGTTGCTCGCGGGGTCGCCATCCACGAGCCGGCGAAAGAAGAACTCCTCACCGAGACGCCAGTCGAGGAGCAGGTCCTTGGTCAGAAAGCTCGCGACGACCATACGCAGACGATTGTGCATCCAGCCCGTGGCGGCGAGCTGTCGCATGCCGGCGTCGACGAGGGGATAGCCCGTGCGGCCCTCGCACCAGGCTCGAAGGGCCTCCGGATCCTCATTCCAGGCCAGGGCATCGTATTCCCGGCGATAGCACCCCCGCTGCACGTGGGGGTGCTCGGCCAGGACGGCGCGATAGAACTCGCGCCAGACCAGCTCATTCACCCATTTGCCTGCACCCTCGGCTGCGCTTTTGTCGTCGTCGGCGCATGCCCGTGCTGCGTCGACGCAGGTGCGTGCGGAGATCACTCCGAATCGAAGATAGGGGGAAAGTCGCGAGGTGCAGTCCTTCGCTGGAAAGTCGCGGTCCGCGGCGTAGCTTCGCAGGGGTCCGGAGAGAAAGCGCTCCAGGCGGCGCTGCGCCGCCGCTTCACCCGCCGGCGGAAGCAGAGCTTCGGCGTCGCCAAACCCGAGCTCCTCGGGGCTTGGCAACGCAATCCCGAGCGCCTCTGCAGCTTTCGGAATGGGGGGCGGCAGGCGCGGCGCGCGGCGAGGCGACTGTGGCTCGGCGAGCAGGCGCGCCCCCCACGCGTTCCGGTAGGGGGTATAGACCGCATAGGGGCGTCCCGTCGTCGTCCGGACCTCTTCGCTTGTGAAGACGACGTCGTCTTTGGTCTCGAGGCTCCGCGCCCCGGCGCGCCCCAGCACCGCACGCACGCGCGCATCGCGGCGCCGCGCGAACGGAGTTTCGCAGCGCCCCCACGTCACGAGCTCTGCGCGCGTCGCGTCCAAGAGCTGCGCAATTTCCGCTGCGGGGTCCCCTCGCAGCACGAGAAGCGTAGAGCCGCGGGCGCTGAGCTCGTGGCATAGCGCCTTCAGGCAATCGAGCAGGAAGCGTACCCGCGGCGCGCCTGTACGCGAGCTCCGCAGGATCGCGTCGTCGAGCACGAAAAAGGGCAGACACTCGTCGGCGCGCGCCGCCTCTTCGAGGGCCAGATTGTCGCGCAGCCGGAGGTCGGAGCGGAACCAATGAAGGCTGCGCATCAGGCGGCCGGCGATTTTCCCTGTGTCGGGACGCCGCAGCGCTCGGGTGTGCAGGCGGCCTGCTCCCGTCCGGTGAGCCAGAGGCGGTTGCGGGCAAAGGTTCGGTACGCCGCCTCGCAGAGCCCGCGCAGGAAAGGCCAGCGCGTGGGGGCGACGAGCCAGCCAAGACCGACCGCGCAGTAGAGCCGGCGGAAAACCTCGACGCCCTCGATCAGAGTCCCATCCGGCAGGACGCCATGGATCCGGCTCATGAGGGTTTCGTAGCGAAGAC
>DATGZK010000067.1:0-24095 GCA_035489755.1 Myxococcota bacterium | reverse complement strand
GTCCTCGCGCCGCTCCCGCAAGGGAGGCAGAGCGATCGGCAGCACGTGGATGCGGTAGTAGAGATCGGAACGAAAACGCCCGGCGGAAACCTCCTGCTCGATGTCGCGGTGTGTCGCCGCCACAACTCGCACATCCACCTCGATCGGCGTGCTCCCGCCGAGGCGCTCGATCGTGCGTTCCTGGAGCGCGCGCAAGAGCTTCGCCTGCAGGCTCGCCGAGAGCTCCCCGATCTCGTCCAAAAAAAGTGTTCCCCCTGACGCGGTCTCGAACCGGCCGAGACGACGCTCTCTTGCGTCGGTGAAGGCGCCGCGTTCGTGCCCGAAGAGCTCCGCTTCGATCAGGCCGTCGGGGATCGCCGCGCAGTTGAGCGCCACGAACGGACCGGCGCGACGTGGACCGAGATCGTGGAGCGCGCGCGCAACGAGCTCTTTGCCGGTGCCGCTCTCGCCGGTGATGAGCACGCTGGCGCGGGACTGCGCGATGCGCTCCACCGTGCGGAAGACTTCCTGCATGCGATCACTGCGTCCGATCATGCGGCCAAGGCGAGTCCGCCCCCGCACCTCGTCGCGCAGCCTCGCGACCTCGCGCTCGAGCTCGCTGCGCTCCAGCAGCCGCCGCACCTTGAGCCGCAGCGCGTCGGCCTCGAAGGGCTTGGTCACATAGTCTGCAGCACCGAGCTTCATGGCCTCCACGGCTGTGGCCACGGTCTTGGTGGCGGAAAGGACGATGACCGGCGGGACCTTTCCACGCTCCGTGAGCTCCGCAAGCAGCTCAAGGCCACTGCGGCCGGGCATGACGACGTCGAGCAGGATGAGGTCGGGAGGCTTCGCGGCGATTTCCTCGAGGGCGAGGTCTACCGTGCTCGCGGTCGCCACCTCGCACTCGTCCTTGAGGAGCATCCGCAGGGATTCCTGCACGCCGGTCTCGTCATCGACGATCAGCACGCGGGCCATGCGGCAGGCAATCTACCACGCGGAGCCCAGACCTCAGGCGGGCAGATCGAGGACTACGACGGTTTCCTCGGCGCCGGAGGCATCGAGGGTGAGCTGGCCACCCATGCCGCGCACCAGGGCATCGGCCAAAACGATCTCGAGCACGCTCTCTGCGAGCGACGTTCCCTCGATTCCTCCCTTGCGCGCGATCTGGGTCGGGCTGTGGTAGCGGATGAGCACCCGAACGGAGGGCTTCCCGCGCAGCCCCGATGCATGGTGCTTCGAGGCGAGGTAGAGATCCTTGCCCTCGGGCACGAGCTCAAACGTCTTGTCGAGGAGCGCCCGGAGCGCAAGCTCAAGGTGTGCCGCGTCCCCCCGCGCGAGGGGCTGGTTTCGGTCGAGCTCCTTGAGGACGAGGAGCCTGCGGCGCTGGATCTCCTCGCGATGCTCCTCGAGCAAGCGATCGAGCAGCTCCGCCACGTCGACCGGGCCGCTTTCGGCAGGAGGAAGAGCCGCAAACTCCGCGAGGCGGTCGAGGGTGCCCTCGATCCGCCCCACATCGGCGCCGACGCGCTCTGCGAAGCGACTGCGGAACTCGGCGTCGGAGAACCGCTCCGGCAGGAGCTGGGCGAGGGTTCGGATCGGGACCAGGGGGTTGCGCAGCTCGTGGGCGAGGGCGCCGAGAAAGCGGCGTGTGAAGACCGGGTCCAGCGCCGGGGCCGGGGTGGGGGCGGCCGGCGCCCTTGCCTGTTCGGCTGCCGGGCCGCTGGTCGGTGCTGGGGCGCCCGGGTGTGAGAGCTCCGGTGCGACCCCCCCCTCCCCCTCCTCTTCGGGCGCCCATCCCGCCGACACGGCATCCCGGTCAAAGCGCACGCTCGATGCGGGGATCGGATCCGAAGCATCCCCGGCCAGGGTGCGGAGCACGACGGCCTCGAGCTCCCGCAGGTTCCCCGGCCACGGGTACTCGCGCAGCGCCTCGATGGCCCCTTCGCTAAAGCGCCGGGGACGCGCGCCGTGGGCTTCCGCCCAGGCAAGGGTCGTCTCATGCACGAGGCTGGGAACGAGCTTCGGCCGCTCACGAACAGGCGGGATGCGAACCGTGATGCCGCCAAGGGAATCAAGCAGGCCGGATTCCATCTCGGGCGGGGTCGCAAAGGGCTCGGCCGCGGTGCCAATCCAGCGCAACCAGGTCGTCTGCTGAATCCCCTGTGGCGGGGCGATCTCGATCCAGCTGCGCAGCTCGCTGAAAAGCTGCGGCGGGAGCCGATGGACCTCTTCCAGACACACAGTGAGCGAGCTTCGGGCCCGGCTGCGTCCCGCACCCCGGGCGATCTCGGACGCGAGCTCAGTTGCGCCTTGGATCGAGGGGCAGTCAATCGAGATGAAAGCTCCACCCGTCGTGCCGCCAAAGGCGTGGACGTAGCGCGCGAGGAGGCCACGCCCGGTGCCGGGTTCGCCGCGCACCAGGAGCGGCACGCGCGCGAGCTGCGGGTCAAGGGCGCGCAGGAGGTCGGGCAGCTCGAGGTCTGCGAACCAGCGCGCAAAGCGTGCTGCCAGTCCGTCCCGGGTGCGCCGCTCCGAAAGGGGATCGGCCCGGCGGCGCAGACGTGCCGAGGCCAGCAGGCCACGCAAGGTGCGCGCTTCGGGGGGGAAGGCGAGGAGCTCGGCAGGAAGTGTATCGAACAGCCGCCGCACCTCGCCGAGGTCACTTGGCTCGGGCACGAGGATCCACGTGGTGCTCCGCAGTCGCGGGGCATGCCGATGCGCGAACTCGAGCTCCGCCTCGAAGTCCCCTCCGATCCCGAGAAGCACGACGCTCGCGCTCCCGGTCCCGTCGAACAGCCGGTCGGAGGGGTCGCCCAGGACGGCGCTCGGCTCGGCTGCGAGCCTCGCAAGTGCCAGACGGCGGCCTGGGTCCCGGTGCACGATCCAGAGTAGGGCCATGTCCGTGAAGCTTCCCGTGCGGGTAGATCCGCGACGGAACTCCGCCCTTGCGGCATGAGTCCCAGCCGGTCTGTGCGAGGGCAAGTCGTATGCCAAGCGCTCTCCACTGGCAGCCGGCCGGCAGGGCGCGTTCCAAGCTCTCCCGGCCGATCGAGATTTCGCGCCGCCCTCCGGCGATCCGGAGCGCCGGGGACGTCGGAGGGATACCCACGCGCACGCCATTCTAAGGAAAACTTTCCCACTCCCTGTCGACGCGGGCGGAGGGCTCTGCGAGAGTACGCCTTCGCGGTTAGGAGCGGAGCACAGGTGCCGGGAAGCCCGAGCCGACTGGACAGCGGACTGGAAGTTCGGCTGCGGAACTGGTTCGACCGCCCCTACGATGACGCGATCTCCGCCGCCCGCACCTGCTACTCACCCCGCGTCGTCTACGCCGAGGAAGTCACCGAAAAACAGCGCCAGAGTATCGGACCCCTCACGTTCTTTGGCGGCCACCACACGGTGTACCAACACGCGACTTTCGAGTTCGCGCTCTCCGGCCTCTCGCGTCAAGTGGTGTGGTGTTTCCTGCACGCCTTTCCCTTCTACAACAGCGAGCAGCAGAGCCAGCGCTATGTGCGGCTCGACGCGGTGCAGGCCCATGTGCCGCCCCGGCTCGCAGGCGAGGCACGGGTCGTCTACGAGGCCGCCGTCGAGCGGGCCTGGGCTGCCTACCGGGAGCTTGCGCGCCGCCTTGAGCCCGTGACCCTGCGCACGCTCGGCGAGCTCTGGCGGCTGAAGGACCGCCAGTCCGTGGCGTTTGGTCGCAATGTCGCTCGTGAAGCGCAGAAAAAGGCGATCGAGACCGCGCGTTACGTCCTGCCGATCGCCTGCCATACTGCGATGGTCTACACGGTCTCCGGCATCGTGCTTCACCGGCTCCGCCGCATGGCGGCGGCCTGCGATGCGCCCGACGAGGCCCGCGCACTCGTCGATGCGATGATCGGGGAGGTGGAAAAGCGCGACCCCGCCTTCTTCAGTGAGATTGGCGAGCCGCCGCTCGTGCAGGACGAAATCCCGGAGCGTCTCGCTGCACCGGGTCCGTGCGATTCCGACTTTCCCGTGAAGTTCGACCGCTCCCTCGAGGGCCACCGCTCCCGCCTGGTCGACTACGGCGTGCGGGCTCCGGCGGTGGTCGCCTCCGCCGTGCGCAGCGTGCTCGGTCGCCCGGATCTTTCGGAAGAGGAGGCGCTCGAGCTCGTGCTCGATCCCGCACGCAACCGCTACCGCCTCGACACGTTGAACGTATCCACCCACTCGCCGCTGATGCGCACGCTCGAGCACGCGCACTACACGTTCCGAAAGAAGCTCTCGCACAGCGCCGACTCCCAGGACCAGCGCCACAGGATGGTGCCGGGATCGCGCCCCTTGCTCTCGCGCACGCTGCCCGCGTCCGCCGATGTCATCGAGCCTGAGCTCGTCCTGCAGGACCCGGCGGCGCACGTGCTGTTCCGGGAGAGCGTCGAGGATGCCTTTCATGCACGGGGGGAGCTGCTTCGCCTCGGCGCCCCGCCAGAGCTCGCGCTCTACGTGCTGCCCAACGCCCTGGCCGTGCGATTCGAGGAGTCAGGATCGCTGCTCCACCTCTTGCACAAGTGGACCATGCGGACCTGCCTCAACGCGCAGCGCGAGATCTGGGAAGCCAGCATGGACGAGCTCGATCAGGTGCGTGCGGTGCACCCCCAGCTGGTCCGCCACGTCGGACCTCCGTGCGTCGTGCGCAACGGACTCGTCGCGCCACGCTGTACAGAGGGAACGCATTTCTGTGGAGTCCCTGTGTGGCGAAGCTTTCCAGAAACCGAGCGGAAGATCTGATGACGCGTCTTGTGGCCGCTGCGGGGCTCGCGCTCTGGGTGCTCGCCGCCGCGGCCGGCCGCGCGGCGGCAGAGCCGACGGTGGATCTCAGCGGTACTTGGCACGTTCTCATCCATTACCGCGACGACACCACCCACGACCCCAAGCAGATACGCTGGGACGACCGGCTGTGGGCCTTCCAGCGCGATGCCAAGGGACTCGAGTGGACGGAGTACCCGATCGTGGTGTTCGAGGACGAGACGGGGCGCTTCGAGAAGTCCGCGACCGGTCTGCACCGCGTGGTGGGCGCGTGGGAGCCGAGCCCGGTGCAGCTCGCGCAGATTAAGAGCGGGCTCGAGTACAACCCGCGCGGGACGAAGTCCAAGACGCTGAGCGGCTCCGACGCGGGCGGTTGGTCGTCGGGCGGGCGGGGCGGCTCGCCCACGGCTGCCAATGTCATTACCTACTCCGAGACCTGGTCGATCGCGGGTCTCCCGACAAAGCCCGTCTTCACGCGCGACGACATTCTCGGTTCGGCGAGCGCGGAGCACATGGAAGGGCGCACGCAGTACGTGACGGAGTCCGTCGAAGAGGGCGGGAATCTCTTGCGCGGAACCTTTGAGCGCGACGGCACGCGGCACGGGAGCTTCACGATGCGCCGCTCCGGCGCGGCGAAGGTCACCGAGGGAAGCGGCAAGACCCAAACCCAGCGGGTGATCGAGTCGTACTACCAGAACTACGGCAGTGCGGATTTCTTCTCGACCGCCGAGCTTCAGGCCCTAAAGGACGGCGTAGCCACGGGGGGGGCGCCCAAAGACGGGGGCCAAGAGCTGCGGGAGAAGGTGCGCGCGGAAGTCGAGCGCAAGACGCGCGAGCAAGGGGTCGAGCCCAGCCTCGTCGAGCCGCAGATCGACAGGCTGACGGAGAAGGTCTCCTCGATGCTGCTCGAAGGAAAGAGCCCCGAGGAAATTCAGCGCGCGCTCGGCGCGAGCTCCCCTCGCCCGTGAGGCCAGAGAGGACGCTCTCCTTAGGCCCTGTGATTCGCCGAGCGGCGGGTGCGGACCTGACCGACGTGACGGCGCTCTGGACGGCTCTCCTGCACTACCACGCCGAGCTTGATCCCGCGTTCCGGCTGCGCCCGGGGACGGAGGGTGAGATCCGCCCCCTCGTGCGGGCGATGCTCGACGACGAAGACGTCGCAGTGTTTCTCGGATTTGGGGGCCGCCCGCAAAGCCCGAGCAGCGCCAGTGGACTGTGCGCCGTGCGGGTCGACCGCGCCCCTGCGATCTTGGAAGAGCCGCGACGCGCGCAAATCACCGAGCTCTACGTGCGCGAGGATGCGCGGCGCACGGGTCTTGGCAGCGCGCTCGCTCGGGCCGCGCTCGGCCACGCCCAGGAGCTTGCGGTGCCTCGCCTGGAAGTCCGGGTCTCGACGCGCAATCTCGAGGGCCAGGCCTTCTGGCGCGCGCTGGGCTTCCGTGACTTTATGGACGTTCTCGACCTGCGCCTGTAGCTTCTTTTCGCACCTAACTTTGTCCGGCCAAATCGTTTCGTGACACCGAGGAGCCCGAATGACTGCCGACGCTGCGGAGCCGCTCCACCCTCTGGCGCGCGAGCTCAACGCGACACTCGAGAAGAACGCGCCCGAGCTCTTTGCGATGCTCTCGCCCCTTGGGCGCCGGCTCTACTTTCCCAAAGGCATCCTCTCCCAAAGCGCCGAGGCGAAGCAGAAGGCCAAGCGCTTTAACGCCACAATCGGGATCGCGACCGAGGGCAAGGGGCCGATGTACCTGCCCTCCCTTCAGCAGCACCTCGTGGGCATCGCACCCGAGGATGCCTACAACTACGCGCCGCCCGCCGGGCGGCCGGAGCTCCGCGAGCGCTGGAGGGAGAAGCTCCTCGAAGAGAATCCGTCGATGCGCGGCAAGGCCTTCGGCCTGCCGATCGTGACGAGCGCCCTCACCCACGGCCTTTCCATCGTCGGGGATCTGTTCGTCGGCGCGGGCGATCGGATTGTGCTCCCGAATCAGTTGTGGGGGAACTATCGCCTCACCTACGAGGTGCGCCTTGGCGCGAAGATCGAGACCTTTCCGTTCTACGAAGGCAAAGGCTTCGCGACCCAGGCCTTCGCGAACGCCCTAGCCCAGCAGGCCTCGGGGCGCGAGAAGCTCCTCGTGCTGCTGAACTTTCCGAACAACCCGACGGGCTACATGCCGAGCGAAGCCGAGGGTGACGCCATCGGGCGTGCACTCGAGGCTCAAGCGGCGCGGGGCACAAAGCTCGTGGTCGTGCTCGACGACGCCTACTTCGGCCTCTTCTATCACCTCGGTGGACGCTCCATGACCGAGTCGCTTTTCGGTCGGCTCGCGAACCGCCATCCCAACCTTGTCACCGTGAAGCTCGACGGGGCGACCAAGGAGCTATTCGTGTGGGGGCTGCGCTGCGGCTTCATTACGATCGCGCCTGGCCGGGCCGAAGGAGCGGAGGCCACGACTGCCGCGCTTGACGCGAAAATCCGCGGAGCGATCCGCGGAGCGATCTCCAACAGCCCGCAGCTCTCGCAAACCCTCGTGGAGCAAGCCCTCGCATCGTCCTCGATCGCTGAGGAGCGCAAGCAGAAGACCGAGACGCTGCGAGCCCGTGCTGCCAAGGTCTACGAAGTCGTGCACCAGTCCCGCTTCGCCGGGAGCTGGGAGGTCTATCCCTTCAACAGTGGCTACTTCATGTGCCTCAAGATCAAGGGGGTGGATGCAGAGCGGCTGCGGGTGCACCTGCTCGATGCACACGGTGTGGGCCTCATCTCGACCAGCCCGACCGAGATCCGCGTGGCCTTCTCGTGCCTGGAGGTCGAGGAGATCGAGCCGATGTTTGCGCTCCTGCATCAGGCGATTGGCGAGCTCCGCGGCGCCTAGGGCCTCGGCTCCGCCGGGGCGCGCCCCAGCGTCTCCAGAATTCGCACGAGGGCGCGCACGCCCCGCTCCAGGTTTTGGATCGAGATCCGTTCGTTCGGCCCGTGGATGCCGTGGCTCTCCTGGGGCGGTAGCCAGCGCGGGATGAATCCATAGGACACGATCCCGAGGTCCCGGAAGTAGTGGGCATCCGTAAAGCCCGCGATCACACGCGGCACCACGATCGCCCCGGGATCGATTTCGGCGGCCACCTGCTCGATCGCGTGGAACAGCGGAGTGTCGACGGGTGAGCTGCGCGCATTGAAGGAGAGGATGGGCTCAACGGAGACTCCCGGATCCTCGATCGCTGCGCGGACTTCATCGGCGAAGTCTTCGCAGCGCTCCCCCGGCAAAAGGCGAGCATCGAGGTGGGCGGAGGCCTCTGCCGGGAGCACATTCGTCTTGGGTGCGCCTTGCAGCACGGTGATGCTGACCGTGTTGCGGACGAGCGCATTCTGGCCACGATCGGCCAGGAAACGGCTGCGGAATGCCGGGTCATTGTGCAAGGCGCTGGACAGGTCGGCCAATGCGCTGCGGTCCTCGGGCGCGGCATACGGCGCAAGCGCCGCAAACATGGTCGCTACTTCGGGCACCACCCGCACCTCGGTCTCGAGCTCCCGGATCCGGGAAAGCGCATCGAGCAGTCGCGGGACGGCTGCGTCCCGCGGCTCGGCCGAGCTGTGACCGGGAGTGCCGTGGGCCACCACGCGGATCCAGCAGGGCGTCTTCTCCACGACCGAGATTCCCCAGACGGGTGGTGTGCCCGAGTTCCCGACCAAAATGCCGCCGCCCTCCGTGAGCAGATACTCGGCATTGGACAGGAGCGCGGCATGCTCGCGCACGAAATAGCCGGCCCCGTCCTGGCCGCCGGTCTCCTCGTCGGGCGTCGCCAGCAAGATCGTGTCGCGATCCAGGGGAACGGGAGCGCGCGCAATCTGAAGCAGCGCAAGCAGCTGCACCACCGTCACGCCCTTGGCGTCGAGGGCGCCGCGCCCGATCACGTAACCGCCGCCCACCACTCCTTCGAACGGGGCGACCGCCCATTCGCTCGGGTCCGCTGGGACCACATCGAGGTGGGAGAGCAGGACGATCGGGCGACCGTGCCCAGTTCCCTTGACCCGGGCCCACAGGGCTGCCCGTCCCACCTTCGAGTCGCCAGAAGGTGTATCCACGACGCGGGTTTCGATGCCCTCCTTGCGCAATACGCCCGCCAAATACTTGGCCAAAGGAAGCTCGTCGCCGTTGGGATTTACCGTCTGAATGCGAATCGCTTGCGAGAGGATCTCCGCTGCCGCGCCCGGGAGGTCCGTTGCCGGGTCGGGGTAGCTCGGTCGATCGAAGGGCCAGATCGCGGAGGCCCGCCCGCCGAGCAAGAGTGTGAGGGCAAAGAGGAACATCCAGGCGTGTCGGGAGCGCAATAACGTCATTGCGATGGCGCATCCGTTCGCGCCGGACGAGGGGAAGATCCCTCGGCACTTCGCGGGGTTCGGGGCAACCCTGCAGGGCAGATTAGGAGTGTGACGACGCGCACAGTTTTTTTTCAGGAGAGACCGTATCTACAACCGCGCCTGCATGCTCCTTGGCGAGTATACCCGCCGCGAAAGGAGCGCAGGGAGCATGCAGGAGAGTTGAATCACGCATGCAGTACCGCGGCCTCTACCTTGCGCTCCTTGCCTCGGTCCTCACTGTTCCCGTGGTGGGCATCGCCGCCCGGACGCGGGCTCCCCTGCCCCCCGCTGCCAAACCTGAACTTGTGACCCCGCTGCTCCTTCCGAGCGAGTCCGTCCCGGGACTTCTTGGCTGGGCGGATTTCGCGAATCTCCCCCTCGCAGAGCAGCCGGCTGTGCCGGTCGCCGCACCTGCCGAGGGCCCTTCTGCTTCCGCTCCGGGGGCTGTGGCCGCGGTGCCGCGGATCGTCACGGGGACGATCGCGTCCGGGACCTCGGTGGCCGTCGCATTGCGCCGCGCGGGCCTCACTCCGGCTACGGTCGATCTGCTGACGCGGGAGATGGCGTCGGTCTTCGATTTCCGGCGCTCGCACCCCGGCGACCGCTACACGATCGTGCGCGGCCGCAGTGGGGGAGTGGCCGAGCTCGCCTACGAATCGGTGACCCACGAGAAGTACCGCGTGTTCCGCGAGGGCTCGCGCCTGGTCGCGGAGAAGAAGGGCGGAGACTTTGTTCGTCGCACGGCACGCCTCGGCGGCATCATCAGCTCCAACCTCTACGACGTGATCCAGGATCTCGGTGAAGCCCCGACGCTCGCGCACGACTTTGCGGACATCTTTGCCTACGACGTCGACTTCGCACGAGGGATGCAGCGCGGGGACGAGTTCCAGATTCTCTACGAGCGCCTCTACCGGACGGACGCGCGGGGGCACGAGCATTACGTGCGGCCGGGTCGCATCCTGGCCGCGCACTATGCGAGTGCGAGCGGGGACCATAACGCGATCTACTACCAGACCGATCCCGGTCACGGTGGCTACTACCGGCCTGATGGCACACCGGTGCGCCGGAGCTTCCTGGCCGCGCCGCTCCAATACACCCGGGTGAGCTCGGCGTTCTCAAGGGCGCGGTTTCACCCCATTTTGAAGTACACGCGGCCGCACCCCGGCATCGACTACGCGGCGCCGCTCGGGACACCCCTTTGGGCGGTGGGCGACGGCAAGGTGATGGAGATGGGCTGGGCCGGGGGCTATGGCCAGCTGATCAAGATCCAGCACGAAGGCGGCTACGCGTCCTATTACGGGCACCTCTCGCGCTTTGCGAAGGGACTGCACGTGGGGTCCATGGTGCGCCAGAAGCAGGTGATCGGGTACGTCGGTCAAACAGGTCTCGCAACCGGTCCCCACGTCTGCTTCCGCATCACCAAGGATGGCGAGTACGTAAACCCCGCACAAATGCCCGGGCGCACGGTCGCGCTGGGGTCGGTCGGCGGGGACAAGGACTTCCGCAGCGCACGCGAGACCTTGCTCGCGGGCCTGCGTTCGAGCCAGTTCGTCGCGGTGGACGACGCCCTGTAGGATCCCCCGCAGCGCCTGCGCTCCGTGTGAGACGGCTCCAAGTCGGCTGCCACAAACGGCCAACTGTGCGAGCATGAAGTGGATGACTGCCCCCTCCTCCAGGTCATCGCCGGCCCCGTCCTTGGGTGAGCTGCGCCAACGCCTCGAAGAGATCGGTCGCCGTGTGGGGGTTGAAGAAGCCGCGCACCGGACGGGCCTTGAAGAGGCGCATCGCCGCGCTGACGCGCTGCGGGGAGTCGTCGCCGACGCGCTCGACGGCTTCTCCGCGGCAGCCGCGGCGAGCGGAGCTCCCCACCTGCGCATCGAGCTTGGTGCGACACGGCTCGACGACAAACACATCCGCGCTGTCGAGTTCGAGCTCCGGCGGGGCCGACATCTCGGCATCGTCACGGTGAAAAGCCGCGGGGAGGTGACCCTCGTCGGGCCCTTCCGTGCGGGCAAGAACGAGGGCCCGTGCATGACGTTCCCGTTCGCGGCCGAGCGCGAACTCTTGCAGGGTCTTGGGGATTTTCTGGAGCGCTTCCTCGCCGAGGCGGTCACCCCATGAGTCCTGTCGCGGGGCCCCTCGCAGGGCTGCGTCGCGTGCGGGTCGGGTCGACCAACGGCCCGAAGATCGCTGCGGTGCGAGCCGCCTTGGCCGCCTACGCAGGCGGAGTTGAGGTGAGCGGCATGCGGGTGGCGAGCGGGGTTCCCGACCAGCCGCTCGGCTTCGACGAGATCGTGGGGGGCGCCCGCAATCGCGCCCTCGCTGCGCTGCGAGGCGCCGAGTGTGACCTCGCCGTTGGGATCGAGGATGGGCTCGTCGAGATCGCAGGGGCGCCCGGTGGCCCGCTCAACGTCGGCTGCGCCGCGCTCACCGATGGCACTCGGGTCTCCATCGGCCTTTCCTCGGGCTTTGCCTATCCCCCCGCGGTTTCGAGGACGGCCGCGGCCGAGCGTGAGCCGATTGGTCGCCTGTTCGACGAGCTCTGGGAGGCCCGGCGCGGCGAGGTGGCCGGCGTGCCCTCCGCCATGACCCTCGGCAACGTGGGACGCCTTTCCTTGGGCGTGCTCACGCGCGCCGAATACGCACGGCATGCCGTGCTGTGCGCCCTCGTCCCATTCCTTCACCCCGATCTCTATCCGGCGGAGGGCGTCACGCTGTGACGCTGGATCGCAGCGCGAAGAGCGAACTCGACCGGCCGATTCGGAGCATGGGTGACCTTGTCGCCTACTTCGAAAGCGGTGAGAAGGCGCCAGGCGCTTGGCGCATCGGCGTCGAGAACGAGAAGCTCTCGCTCGGTCCCACCTTCCGTCCCGTGGCGTATGAGGGGCCTTCGGGGATTGCTGCGGTCTTGCGGGAGCTCGTTTCGCACACCGGCTGGGCCGCGGTCGAGGAGGACGGAAAGTTGATCGCCCTCGAGGGCGAGGGCGCCAGCATCACCCTTGAGCCTGGCGGCCAGCTCGAGCTCTCGGGCGCGCCCCTTTCGACAGCCCACGACACGGCGCGCGAGTTTCGCGCCCATCTCGCGCTCGTCAAACGCGTGTCGGAGCCGTTTGGCATCGCTTGGCTCGCCCTCGGCGCGCAGCCCCTTCACGAGACCGCCGAGCTGCCGCGCATGCCGAAGAAGCGCTACGAGATTATGCGGGAGTATCTCCCGTCGCACGGGACGCTGGCGCTCGACATGATGCACGCCACGGCCAGCGTGCAAGTGAGCTTTGACTACGCAAACGAGACCGACATGGTCTCGAAGATGCGTACTGCGCTTGGGGTGACACCGATCGTTGGCGCGCTCTACGCGAATTCAAGTCTCGCGTTCGGCAAGGCCTCAGGCTTCATTTCGCGCCGGATGAACATCTGGCGCAATACAGATCCGGATCGCTGCGGGGGTCTCGCCTTCGTTTTCGATCCCGACTTCGGCTACGCGCGCTACGCGGAGTGGGCGCTCGACGTCCCCATGTTCTTCATCGTGCGAAATGGCCAGTACTTTCCACTGCGCGGAGTCACCTTCCGCAGCTTCATGCAAAAGGGACATGAGGGGCTGCATGCTACCCTCGCAGACTTCGACCGGCACCTGACGACGCTCTTCCCGGACGTGAGGCTAAAGCGCCTGATCGAGGTGCGGGTGGTCGACGCGGTACCGACCGATCTGCTGTGCTCAGTTCCCGCTCTCTGGAAAGGGCTGCTCTACGATTCTGAGGCACGCGGGGCCGCCTTCGACCTCGTGCGCGAGTGGGGACCGGCTGAGCGCGAGCAGGCCTTTGACGCGGTCTCGCGTCGCGGCCTTCGCGCACGCCTGGGTGGGCGCGCGATTGCTGAGCTTGCGCGAGAGCTCGTGGCGATCGCCGCCGAGGGTCTGCGCCGGATCGGGCATCGAGACACGACCGGACGGGACGAGCGCGTGCTCTTGGATGCGGTCCAAGCGCAGCTCGAACGGGGCAAGAGCCCCGGTGAAATCGTGGTGGAGCGCTGGGAGGGAGAATGGGAGCGCTCCCCCGAACGCTTGATCGAGAACATGCGCTACTGATAGAGTGACCGCTTGCGGCGGCGCTTCCGCCCGGAGGTTCGACCGATGTCGACCAAACCGATCAAGATCACGTTCACGCTCGATGAACAGGACGCGGCCTACTTCCGGGACCTCTATCACGAAGCGAAGAAGAACGCGGCGAATCTCGATCCGAGCAGCGTGATCGAGAGCGCTCGCGGGCTGATTGTGCGCGTTCGATCGGGCAAGAAGGTTCCGAACTTCGTGACCGAGGCCATCACCACGCTCGAGACGCTGATGGGGATGCTCGAGGACAAGGACTACGCCCTTCCGAAGGACGAAGCGTCGGCGGTTCTCGCCGCACTCGCCTACTTCGCCAACCCCGAGGACCTGATCCCCGACGATGTACCGGGCCTCGGCTTCCTCGACGATGCGATCATGATCAAGCTCCTCGACGAGGAGTTTGAGCACGAGCTGTGGGCGTATCGAAAGTTTCGCAAGCTCGTGGAGGGCATGGAACTGCGACCCTGGACGGAGGTCGCCCAGCAGCGGCGCGCGGGCCGCATCGCCGAGTTCCGCGAGCAGGTCCGTGCCGAGATCTTGAAGCGCAAGAGCCGGCGTCGGTTTCTGTGGTGACGCGCGCGGCGCACCCAAAAGACGCCGCCATGGCGCCGCCCCCGAAGAGCCGGATCCTAATCGTCGACGACGAGGAAGCCATCCTCGAGACGATGCGCTTCACCTTCGAGGATGAATACGAGGTCTTTACGTCGCCCGACGCGCGGCAGGCACTCGAGATCCTCGACGAGAACGCACCGATCGCCGCCGTCATCACCGACCAGCGTATGCCCAACATGACGGGCGTCGAGTTTCTGGCTGAGGTCTATGCGCACCATCCCACGACGACCCGCATCATCCTGACAGGTTTTGCGGACATGGAGGCGATCCTCAAGGCAATTAACGACGGCCATGTCTACGCCTACATCACAAAGCCGTGGGAGCCCGACCAGCTGAAGCAGATCGTGATGAGGGCCGTGGGCCACCACAAGCTGACGCTCGAGAACGCGCGCCTTTTGGCCGACTTGCGCCGCAGCAAGGTGTTGCTCGAGGCGGTGATGGATCGGCTGCCGACGGGCGCGCTGGCGGTGGATCCCAAGGGCGTCGTGCAAGCGGCGAACCAGCCCGCGCGGGGTTTTCTCGGCCTTCGGCTCGACCCGCGAGGGAGTACCCTCAAGGACGTGCTGCTGGGTGCGGGGCTCGCGAAGGTGGAAAACGCCATCGAGCAGCTGTGCGAGGGCGGCGAGGACCACTTCGAGGAAATCGAGATCGAGCAAGGCAAGCGCGCGCTGCGCTTGCGCATCACGGCGAGCACCCTCGTCGATCCCGTGGGCGAGCCGCTCGGTCGCGTGATCCTCTTGCGCGAGATCTCCCACGAACCCCTGCGTCACCAGTTCGAGGACGTCGTCGGCCAGATCGGGAGCTCCGGGGGGCTGCGGGCGCGGCTCGAACAGGCCGTGGGGGAGCTGCGCAAACTCGCGGAGCAGATTCGCCTGTCCCCCGTGGCCTCGGCCGACATGGCGACGCTTGCCGATCGGACCTCGCGTACCATCACTGCGCTTGAGAACTGGCTGGCCGTGGACGACGCGATCACGCAAGAGGCGTTCCCGGACGCCCAGCTCTTGATGGACCGGCTGCGTGTGGCGTTTGCGCGCTGGCCGCTGCCCGAAAAAGTCCCGGCCCGGGTGCGCGAACTCGCGCGCCTCGTGGAGGCCTACTACGAATCCGGCGACAACCCGAAGCAGCGGATTCTCTGAAGCGCTGCTGGCCGGCTCGGCAGCCCTCGAGCGGCTCGAACTCCGCGTTGAGCGCCTGCGCTGTGCCTACCGCTTTACCTATGCCTTCCACGCGCGGGAGGTGCGTTTCGAGATCAACGCGGGCGAGGGCTGGACGCGCCTTTTCCCGGAGACGTTTTCCTTCCATGCCAGGCGGCATGATCCCGCGGAGCTCTACCTGCAGCTCGAGGACCTGTGGACCAAACCGAGGCTGCTCTCGCCGATTGCGACGCGCCGCGAAGCCGAGGAGGTGGTCCGGCGGTTGTGCGCGAACGTGCCCCGCTATCTCGAACGCACGCTCGACCGGCTGGAAGCCGACGAGAGCGTCGATCCGCAGCTGCTGCTTCGCGTGTATGAGGACGTTGCCCTCCTGGTTCGCCTGTTCGGCCGTTTCCTGATCGACAAGCAGCTCGAGGGCTCGCCGCCGCTGCGGCTGGCCTCGCACCATCTGCGCAAGCTCTCCTTCCGGACCCTGCTGGCTCTGGTGAGACTGCGGGTCCGTCCGGAAAGCATCGCCGGCTACCAGCAAGGCACACTCGTGCTCGTCGATCCCACCTATGACGCGTCGGACACGGCATTTCTGGCCGTGCTCGCCGAGGCCGACCCCGAGCGCGTGGATCGCACGCTCTTGCGCCTGGCCGAAAGCGCCTTCTATCGCTGGCTCGAAGACGTGTGCCTCGATGAAGAGAACCAGTCCTTCGAACGCGCAGATTCACCGTTCGCGGACCGCGAAACCGAGGTGCTGCGGGCCGCCGCGGCGCGGGACGTGCGCCAGATCGTGCGCGGGCGGGATCTGTCGATCTTCTTGAAGCGCCCGCACAACCGCGACTGCACCCGCGTGCTCAAACGACTCGAGGCGTGGTTCCTACGCCAGTACGATATCCACCACGCCTCCGTCGTGCTGCATCACAGCGCGCTGCTTGAGCGCGGCGAGCCCGACGCCGATCGGGTGCTCTCGCGCCACTCTCCGCGCAACTACTCGCTGGCGCTCGGCCTGCTGCTCTTGCCTTTCGTCGGCGCGGCCGTCGCCTACGACCGCGCCCCGCTCCTGTTCGACTTCGCGGCCTCGGCGGAGGTGCTCGTCGTGGTGGCGGGTGCGTTCTGGTACCTGGCCTACCGCTTCGCCTGGAAGCGCGACCTCACCTTCTTTCATGCCTCCGTTCCCCGGATCGGCGCCGGCATCATCGTCGGCTATCTCCCCGTCTTCTTGATTGACGAAGTCTGGGATCTTTCGCTGCGAGCCCAATTTCCCCTCGCGGCGGTCTCGGTGCTGATTGGCTTCGCGACCCTCCTCTACCTGTATGTCGAGGTGCAGCGGCGCCTCGGCGATCCGAAGGAGGCGTTCTCGCGTGCCGGCGGGATCTTCTTGCTCGGCCTGCTCGAGGCGGCGGTGCTCGGCATCCTCGCGACCAGCATCCTCGGGCGCTTCATGGTCTACCGGAACTGGGCGACGCTCAACCAGCAGTCCCTCCCGTTCGAGATGATCCGGGACCTCTACCCGCGATTCGAAGGCGCGCTGCCGCGCATGCTCGGAATCGACCCCATTCTGGCATTCCCGACGGCGGTCTTCTCGATGACCTTCATGGCGTTCTTCATCGGGGTCTTTCTCCAACTCCTCTGGGAAGACTTACCGATCACCGAACCGCTGTGAGAGGGACCTTGGGCGGGAGCCATCCCGCCCAAGGGGCGACGAGCTAAGCTTGCTGGCCTCCAAGGGCTACTGCGGGAACGCTAGAAAGGCGAGACGAGAGCCATGGCGTCCATCCTCCTGTACAGCAGGCCGACCTGCCCGTTCTGCGATCGGGCAAAGGCGCTCCTTCGCTCGAAGGGCCAGATCTGGACCGAGATCGACATCGAGGCGGATCCGGCGCAGCGGGAGGAGATGATCGAGCGTACCCGCCGCAAGACCGTCCCGCAGATCTTTATTGGCGACCGCCACGTGGGCGGCTACGACGATCTGGCCGCGCTCGAGGCGGCGGGCGAGCTCGATTCGCTGCTCGGCCTCGGGCCGCGAGAGCAAGGCCCCGCACAGCATGCGCGCGTCGTGATCGTGGGGAGCGGCCCCGCGGGCTACACCGCGGCGATTTACGCCGCGCGGGCAGAGCTCCACCCCATTCTAATCGCGGGCTTCCAGACAGGCGGCCAGCTCATGCTCACCACCGAGGTCGAGAACTATCCGGGCTTTCCAGACGGCATCACCGGCCCGGAGATGATGGAGCACTTCCGAAAGCAGGCCGAGCGCTTCGGTACGCGGGTCGTGCCCGATGACGCAACCGGGATCGACCTTTCAGAGCGGCCGTTCCGGATTCGCACGAACGACGCACGCTTCACGGCGGACAGCGTGATCCTGGCCATGGGCGCATCGGCCAAGTGGCTGGGCATCGACTCGGAAAAGCGCCTCACAAACCGCGGTGTCTCCGCCTGCGCGACCTGCGACGGCGCGCTCTACCGTGGCAAGGCCATGGCGGTGGTGGGCGGCGGAGATACGGCTCTTGAGGAGGCGCTCTTCCTCACGCGCTACGCGACCAAAGTCTCCGTGATCCACCGGCGCGACAAGCTGCGCGCGAGCAAGATCATGCAGGAGCGCGCGAAGGCGAATTCCAAGATCGAGTTCGTCTTCAACAGCGTGATCGACGAGGTGCTCGGCACGGGCTTCGTGGAGGGAGTGCAGGTGCAGGATCTCGTGGCGCACACGACACGGGTCTTGCCGATCGAAGCGCTGTTTGTCGCGATTGGCCACCAGCCGAACACCCAGCTTGTCGAGGGCCAGCTCGCGCGGGACTCCGTGGGCTACATCAAGGTCGAGCCTGGAACAAGCCGCACGGGGGTGGAGGGCGTCTTCGCCTGCGGAGATGCGACCGATCCTGTCTACCGCCAAGCGGTGACCGCAGCGGGAACCGGCTGCATGGCCGCGATCGACGCTGAGCGGTGGTTGGCACACCAAGGACTCGCGTAAGCCCAAGAGCCCACGCGCGGCCTGTCGCGGTTGCCCGCCGAGAGGCAGGGGCTAGCCTCCGCCTCGCCATGGCCCTCACCAAGGAGCGGCTCGAGCAGCTGATCGCACGCTCGACCGACATCGTTGTCGCCACCGATGCCCGCGGCACCGTCATCTACTACAACGACGGAGCGCGGCGCACCCTCGGGTACACCGCGGACGAAATCCTCGGCAAGTACGTGGTACAGCTCTATCCCGACCGCAAGGAGGCCAAACGCGTGATGGCGGCGATGCGGGATCCCGCCCATGGCGGCGCCCAGATCGTCGAGACCTTCCGCACCACCTTCGTCTCGAAGTCGGGCGAGCACATTCCCGTCGCGATCTCCGGCACAATTTTGCACGACGAGAGCGGCAAAGAAGACGGCACGATCGGGTTTGCCAAAGACCTGCGTGAAATCCTCCACAAGGACAAACTGGCGACGCTCGGAGAGGTCGCGATCGGTCTTTCCCACGAGATCAACAACCCGCTGGCCGTGATCGTGAATCAAGCAGAGCTCTTGGAGCGTGATCTCTTGCGGCTCGCGGGTGAAGCCGACATCTCCGTCGAGAGCGAGCGCATTGACGCGGTGCGAAGGGAGGTGGCGCGCATTTCCGAGATTCTGGAGCGCGTGGGGGAGATGGCGCGCGAGGACACTTACCAAACCGTGGACTACATCGGCCCCGCCCGAATGCTGGACCTGCGGCGGCGCGCGCGGCGCCCGAAGGACGATTTGCGCATGGCGGGCCTGCGCGTGCTCGTGGCCGACGACGACCTCGGGATCCGGCTTAGCCTCTCGGAGATTCTGCGGGCCGAGGGCTGCGAGGTCGAGACGGCGGGCGACGGCGCAGAAGCCCTAAGCCGCCTCGAGTCCGGAAGGTTTGACCTCGTGCTGACCGATGTGGTGATGCCGAAGATGGACGGCTATGAGCTCTTGCGGGCCGTGCAGGAGCGCCGTCCCGGGCTCCCGGTGCTCATGATGACGGCTTTTCACTATGACAAGGACCACATCATTAAGCGCAGCCGCATGCTCGGGCTTGACGGCGTGATCTTCAAGAAGCCCGTCGACCCCCAGCGCCTGCGGCAGGTGATCCTGGAGACGGTGGTCGCCCCCGGCTCTAAACCTCGAGGAGGTCCTTCGGGGCTGTGAACATCTGTCCGGTCGATTTCTTGAAGAGGTAGTGGTCGGCGAATTCCTTCAGCACCGTGACCTCTTCGCCAGCGTCGAACGCAACCTCCTCCACCGGCTCGCCAAGATTGCCTTGATGCTTGAGCGTGGCGGCGCGTCTTAGCTTGGCCATGGAGGCTTCTCCCGCGTTTGCAAAGCGCGGCGCAGCGTACCGTTTGGCCCGCCGCGCGGCCACGCGCAAAGAGGCGCATGGTCTTTCCGGGTGAGGCAGCGCGCCGCCCTGTGCGCGCGCAAGCGCCTCCGCCGGGGAGCGACGGATTCGCAGCCCAAAGCGCGCCGCAAAGGGCGCGCTCTGCCGAGGGACGGCCGTGCGGGTTTTCCCCGCTCAGCCTTCCAGCAGGGAGCGGCCGGTCATCTCGGCGGGCTTTGGCAGACCCAAAAGCGCGAGCACCGTCGGCGCAAGATCGGCGAGCGTGCCGCTTCGCAGACGCCGCCCCAGAGGGTTCGCGGTCACCCAAAACAGCGGCACGGGGTTCGTGGTATGGGCGGTGTGCGGTTCGCCCGTCGTGGGCTCGATCATCTGCTCGCAGTTTCCGTGGTCTGCGGTCACGAGTGCGCAGCCTCCAAGGGCGAGCACGGTCTGCGCCACACGATCCAAGCAGGCATCGATGGTTTCGACGGCTTTAATGGCGGCGGGCAGGACGCCAGTATGGCCCACCATGTCGGGATTCGCGTAGTTCACGAGCACGAAGGCGTACTCGCGCTCCTTCAGGCGGCGCACCAGCTCCTCTGTGACCTCGATCGCGCTCATCTCGGGCTTGTGGTCGTAGGTCGGGACATCGCGCGGGGATGGGATCAGCACCCGATCCTCGCCCGGGAAGGGTGTTTCGAGACCGCAGTTGAAGAAGAAGGTGACATGAGCGTACTTCTCGGTTTCCGCGATGCGCAGCTGCGAGAGGCCGGCCTCGGCCACGAGCTCACCGAGAATGCGGCGCGGAATCTCGTCGCTGAACGCCACAGGAAGTTTGTACTCCACGTCGTACTCGGTGAAGCACACGAAGCTCGACACGCGAACGGGTTTGGACCGCACGAAGCTCGGCGGGATGCGTTTCGGTGCTGCGTTCGTGATCGCGTTCGTGAGCTCCCGGGCGCGGTCGGCGCGGAAGTTGAAGAAGATGACCGCGTCTCCGTCAGAGAGGGGCGCCCCGCCGGCCACGACCGTGGGCGCGACGAACTCATCGCCTTCGCCTCGAGCGTAGGCGGCCTCCACGGCTTCGAGCGCCCCGGCGGCCTCTCGGCCCTTGCCTGCCACGATCGCGTCGTAGGCGAGGGCGATGCGCTCCCATCGGTTGTCGCGGTCCATCGCGTAGTAGCGCCCGATCACCGTTGCGATCGCACCCTTTGCCGCAGCCACGGGGCCAAGCAGCGCCCGCAGGTAGCCAAGGCCCGAGCGCGGCGGCGTATCGCGACCGTCGAGGAAGGCGTGCACGACAGGCGGCACGCCGCGCCGACCACACAGCTCGAGCAGCGCCTTGAGGTGGGACACGTGGCTGTGAACCCCACCGTCTGAGACGAGACCCATGAGGTGCAGCCGGCCGCCGCTCTTGGCGACGGCGGCCAGCGCCCCCTGCACGGCAGGATTCGTTTCGAGGGCGCCTTCGGCGATCGCCTTCGAGATGCGGGTGATGTCCTGTTCGATCACCCGGCCGGCGCCCATCGTCATGTGGCCCACCTCGGAGTTGCCCATCTGGCCGGGGGGAAGGCCCACGGCCTCGCCCGAGGTCTCAAGCTGCGCCGTCGGGTAGAGCTGCTTGGCGCGTGCCAGGAAGGGAGCGTGCGCGCGTGCGGTGGCGTCGCCTTCGGACCCATCGCCGATGCCAAATCCGTCCAGCACCACGAGCAGCACAGGCGCGGTCATGACGCGCCGCTCCGCGCCACTCCCGGTCCGAGCGTCGCGATTTCGAGCTCCGGCGCGTCACCCCACAGGCGCTCTAGGCCATAGTGTTCACGCGCCTCGCGTTGGAAGACGTGCACGATCGCGTCGTTCAGGTCCATGAGCACCCAGCGTCCTTCTTCGCGCCCCTCGACGCCGATCGGACGCTCGCCGTGCTGGCCGAGGGCCGCTTCGATTCCGTCCACGATCGAGCGAACATGGCGGTCGGAGTTGCCGGTCGCGATCACGAACGTGTCGGTGAACGACGAAATCCCACGCACGTCGAGGGCGATCACGTCCTCGGCCTTCTTGTCCTGCGCGGCCTGCACAATGAGCTGTGCCTTCTGCTTGGAATCGAGGCCGCCGGTCACCGACTCTCCCTGTGCTTGCGGGATGCGCCGGGGGCACCGGATGCGCCCGGGCGGCGACGACCCGGTCTGGGGCCGTAGACGCGGCTTTGCACCACCGCGTCGTGAATCCCGTCGGGAAGGAGATAGCGCACAGAGCGCCCGGCGCGAAGCCGCGCCCGGATGTCGGACGACGAGATTTCGAGCGACGTGATCTCGATTGCGCGGATCCAGGTTTTGGCGCTGCGATGTCGGCCGGAGAGGCCGTCGGCTGCGAGCTCGACCTCGTTGGCAAGGGGCCGCGGCATCCAGGCCCGAAGGGACCCCTCCCGACAAGGCGGCCGTGTGGCGACGGCGAAGTGCGCGAGCTCCAAGAGGGCCGCCGGCTCCCGCCACGAGCCGAGTTCGACGAACGCGTCCTGGCCGATCACGAACACGCAGCGGGCCGGCTCGAGCCTCGTCGCGAAGGTGCGCAGCGTATCGACGGAGTACGACGGGCCCCCGCGCTCGAGCTCAAGGGCGTCGACGGCGAAGCGCGGATTGCTGGCGATGGCTGCCTTCACCCAAGCGAGGCGCAGGTTCGCCGGTGCGAGCGCGTCGCTTCGGTCTGGCAGCTTGTGAGGAGGCTGCGCACTCGGCACGAAGACGATGCGCTCAAGGCCGAGCGCTTCGCCCACCTCCTCGGCGGCACGCAGGTGCCCGACGTGGATGGGATTGAACGTTCCGCCGAAGAGCCCCACCTGCGCGGGCGCAAGAGCGGGCTTCATTCGCGCAGCTGGCCGTCGCCGTAGAGCACGAACTTCTGGGTCGTGAGCCCTTCGAGACCCATCGGGCCGTAGGCATGAAGCTTCGAGGTCGAGATCCCGATCTCCGCGCCGAGGCCAAGACGGTAGCCATCGGCAAAGGCCGTCGAGCAGTTGACGCCGACCGTCGACGAGTCCACGCGCCGCAGAAACTCTTGGGCGTGGGCGTAGTCACGGGTCACGATCACCTCGGTGTGGTTCGTTCCGAAGCTCTCAATGTGGTCGATCGCATCCTCGAGGGAGTCGACGATGCGCACGGCGAGAATCGGTCCGAGATATTCCTCCCGCCAATCCTTCTCACTGGCTGGCACTGCCTCGGCGAACACCTCTCGCGTGCGCTCGCAGCCTCGGATCTCGACACCCTGTTCGTGCAGGGTCTTGAGCACGCCGGGCATGAGCGAGCGCGCCACGTCCCGATGCACGAGCAGCGTCTCGAGCCCGTTGCATACCGACATCTGTCTGATCTTCGAGTCGACGACGATCGAGGTCGCCATCGTCGCGTCGGCGCTCGCATCGAGATAGACATGGCACACGCCCGCGTCGTGCTTGATCACCGGGATCCGGGAGTTCTCCAGCACCTTGCGAATCAGACCCTCCCCGCCGCGGGGGATGATGAGGTCGATGGACTCGGCCTGCTGGAGCAGGTGATCGATCGCGGCGCGATCGGTGCGAGGCACCAGCGAGATCGCGTTCTCCGGTACTCCGGTCTCGCGGGCGGCGGCCCGAAGCTCGTCGCCGAGCGCGAGGTTCGAACGGATCGCCTCGGAGCCCCCGCGCAAAACCACGGCGTTTCCCGCCTTCACGCACAGCGCTGCCGCGTCCACGGTGACGTTCGGCCTCGACTCGTAGATGATGCCGATCACACCGAGCGGGATGCGCATGCGCCCGACGCGCAGGCCGTTGGGCTGCACCCGAAGCTGTGAAATCTCGCCGATCGGATCGGGCAGAGCGGCCACCGCGCGCAGCCCCGCGATCATGTCGCGCCACTTTCCGGCTCCGAGCTCGAGGCGTCGTAGCATCGGCTCGGCCACGCCCTTGGCCGTAGCTTCATGCACGTCTGCGGCATTCTCCGCAAGGATGCGCTCGCGTGCGGTCTCGAGCCGCTCCGCGGCACGCAGCAGCCATGCGTTCTTTTCGCGCGTGCAAAGCGCTGCGGTGCGACGCGATGCGACGCGCGCATTTCTTGCAAGCTCGCGGATCTGCGCTTCGAGATTCATAGCGGACCGTCCAACGGGCTCAGCTCGCCCTCAAGACGTGAGCACGAGATCGTCGCGGTGGATGACCTCATCACCGTTGGAATATCCTAGCACCGGAGCAATCTCTCGCGTGGAAAGCCCCTTGATGCGAACCACATCCTTGGCGGCGTAGCAGGCAAGCCCGCGCGCGAGCTCGCGCCCCGCTCGGTCGACGCAGGCGACGACGTCGCCAATCCCAAACTCTCCCTGGACCGCAACGATGCCTGCGGGCAGCAGGCTGCGCCCGCGGTCGACGAGGGCGCGTGCGGCGCCGTCGTCGACCACCAGCGCACCGCGCAGGGTCGTCGTAAATGCGAGCCAGTGCTTGCGGCTGCGCAGTTTCTCACCGGCGCAAAAAAGCGTACCCACGCGCTCCCCGTGTGCGACCTGCAAGAGCGTCTCGCGGCCCCGCCCGCTGCACACGACGGTTGCAGCCCCCGAACGCGCGGCACTTTTCGCGGCCTCAAGCTTCGTCACCATCCCGCCACGGCCAAAGGCGTGCCCCGAGCCCTGTGCCGCGCGCTCGATCTCGGGGGTGATGGTCTCGACCACGTCGAAGAGCGGGGGGGGCGGCGTTTCGGCGGAGGGAGGCGAGGCGTAAAGGCCGGCCACGTCGGTGAGCAGGACGAGCAGATCGGCCGCCACGAGATTCACGATGGTGGCGGAAAGGTTGTCGTTGTCGCCGAAGCGGATTTCTTCGGTTGC
>DATGZK010000066.1:0-71629 GCA_035489755.1 Myxococcota bacterium | reverse complement strand
GGATCGCCGCAGGCTGTGCATCCCGTTCGGGCCCCTGCGCGCCCGCAGCGCCGCAAAATCAGCCACCCGCGCTTCCGGGCCTCGCTCGATCCGGCGAGAAACGCCGAAGAAATGGAGCGTTTTGGGACGAGAAGTAGCTAGTAGACGCCGAGGCGCTCTTCGAGCAGCTCACGGCGCAGCTCCGGCAGCCGCTCCAGCTGATCCCGGACCACAAACTCCACCTCCGCACGGAGGCCGTTGATTTTGGTCCCATTCAACAAGAGACGCACATCGGCGACCTGCGGGTCGTCAAGGGGCCGCCCGATCTGGCTGACGAGGACGCAAGTCGCTCCGCGAACGCCCAGGATCTGCGCCACCAGCGTTCCGGCGATCTTGTCGGCGGCGAGGTTGTAGAGCTTGCCCACGTGGCTCACAGGATTCTTTCCGGCGGCGGCCTCCATCGTCATGAAGCGGTAAGGCGTGATGAGCCCATTGGTCCGGTTGCCGCGCCCGACCTCGCCGTCGTCGCCCGCCTCGGCCGACGTACCCGTCACGGTGAGAAACACGTCCCCCGCGTTCAGGTCGTCGGCGGCATTCAGGGTGGCTTCGACCTCTCGCTTGGTCAGGTCTCGTGCGGCCCGCAGCACGAGCGCGCGTGCCGCCTCTTTCTCCCTTGCATACTCGTCCATGCCCGCGAGATGGCGCCCGATCAACGCGCACCCGATGGTGAGGCTGATGCGGTCGGTCCGCCGCACGCCCATCACCTTGATGTCGCTTCCGATGGCAGGGTGCGCGCGCTTGGTCGCGGCGCTCGTCAAAGGGCGCTCGACCTCGAGCACGACCCGCTCGAGATCGGTGAGCGGCGCAAACCCGGCGCCGCAGGAAGTGTCGTTTGCGAGAGGGACACGACGACCCCTCGTGAAAAGGCGGGTTAAGTCCGCGGAGCCCGGCCGAATGCGGGAAGTGATTCGCACCTCGCGTTCAAGGTCGAGCTCGGGAAGGCGCTGCGTGAGCACGTCCCGGCAGGCGGCGACGGCGATCTCGTGGACGGGAACCGTCGCCCCGCGCCACTCCCCCGTCGCGCGGCCCGAGAGATAGATCTCAATCGGCTGCGTCACCTCTCCGCCTCCAAAGCAGGGGCGGGACGACCCGCCGCAGAGCAGAATCTTGTCCACGTTGTGGTGGAGGATCATGTCGAACCGTTCGAGGTAATGACGGCTTAGCCGCACCGAGATGTGCTCTGCGATCGCGTCACAGATCGTGTCCGGATGACCGAGCCCCTTGCGCTCGACGATCTCCACTTCCTGGAACTCGGGCGACGATTGAAGAGGCTGTACCACCAGATCCACGGTCCCTCCTTGTGCGGGTGAGTGCGCCTCGGGTCCCTTCAGCGGCGCTCCGAGCAGACGAGCCTTACCGCCGGCGCGAGGGGACCCAAACCGCAGCGGGCCTGCGAATCGATACCACATCGTCGCCGCGAAGCATTAAGCCCGGGCACTGGCCGGCTCCCCCTCCTGGAGAAGAGCAAAAGAACGGCTTGCCAAGGCGAATGATCATGGAGCTAAGCCACGACCCGACAAGGTCGATAAGGTCTTCCAAAGCCTGGAGCAGAGGCCGAGCCGGGGTGCTCGGGTCCATCACGGATCTTCGTGGTTCAGGAGTTCGCGATGCGCGGGGTAACGCTTCTCGTGATTGCTGGGCTCCTTGTGACGGGAGCGGCGGAGGCCGCAGAAGAGGCCGTCATGCTCGCCGGCATGAAAGTCACGGTCTGGTCCGAGGAGACTCCGACCCCCAGGAAGGAGCCGGTCATCATCTTCTCCCACGGGTTTCATGGCTGCGCGACCCAATCGCGATTCCTGATGGAAGCGTTCGCCTCTGCGGGTTATCTGGTGTTCGCGCCGAACCACCGGGACGCGGCCTGCGATGGCGGATGGGATCTGGGCGGGCCAAAGGTCGCTTTCCGTCGCCCGGAATTGTGGAACGATACGACCTATCGCGATCGCGAAGAGGATCTCCGTCGGCTCATCCATGCGATCGGGAGCGATGAGCGGTTTGGTGCCCGCGCCGACCTCTCTCGCCTCGGGCTCTCGGGTCACTCGCTTGGCGGATACACCGTTCTGGGATCGGCCGGGGCGTGGCCGAGCTGGAAGCTCGGCGGCGTGAAAGCGGTCCTCGCGCTGTCTCCCTACAGCCAGCCCTTCATCGTGCACGACAGCCTCGGCGGCCTAGACATGCCGGTGATGTATCAGGGCGGGACGCGGGACCTCGGCATCACACCGTCGCTACGGAAGAATGCGGGCGCGTATGAGAAATCCCCGAGGCCGAAGTATTACGTGGAGTTCGATAAGGCAGGGCATTTCGCTTGGACGAATCTCAGCGAGACTGCGCATCGCTTGATCGTCGCCTATAGCCTCGCCTTCATGAATCACTACGTCAAAGGGGAACCCGTGGATCCGATCCTGACGCACACCCAGCCCGGGGTGGCACGATTGTCATCCGATCCTTGAGCCACTGCGTGCGAACAAAACAACTTCCCCGCCGCTCGGAAAGGCTCTCGGCCCTCGGAATTGACGTCACGCAAGGCCCTCGGCTATTTTGTGTCGCCTCGACTGTAAGACCTCAGTGAAAACAGAAGGCTGATCCGCTGTGCCCGTCGCAACGCTTCTGGAATCCGCTTTCGCTCGCCCGGCCTCCACGACCGCGCGGCTGTGCGCAGCCGCCGCACTCGGGGCTCTCCTTGCGGTGGGCTACGCACTCGATGCGGGCACTTCGCACGCTGAGTCCTGGCAGCTCGCCGCACGCTACACCGCGCGTTTCTCATTCATGATTTTTCTTCTGGTGTTTGTTCTAAGGTCCTGGAATTCCCTGGCTCCGAGTGTGCTCTCGCGTAGGCTTCTGCGGCGGCGACGCTCGCTGGGACTCGCCTTCGCGACTGCCCACACCGTGCATCTCGCGGCACTGACGACGTTCTTCGCCGTAAAAGGGACGCGACCCGAACCCATTACCGTTGTCGTGGGCGGCGGGGCGTATCTCACGCTGTACGCCATGGCTGCGACCTCGACCGATGCGGCGGTTCGCCGTCTCGGCCGGAACTGGCGAAGACTCCATACCTTTGGTGTCTACTACCTGTGGTTCGTGTTCGCGTTCACCTATGGAACGCGCACGCTCGAGCGAGGCACGTGGTACGCGCCCTTCTTCGCTCTAGCCATCGCTGCCCTCGGGCTGCGCCTCGTGGCGCGGCGGGTGCGGGAGCAGCGGCCGATCGCCATAGCTGTGCGCTGAGGGATCGCCCTCTCTCGGGGCTCCTCCGGCGGGGGTGAGCCGGGGTGCCGCGCCTTAGGCCATTCCAACGAGCGGGCGGATTAACGCGTTGATGTCGACCCGCGCGCGCAGGCGCGCGCAGAGCAGGAACGAGCCCACGAGCTTGCGGTGCAAGAAGACAGTCTCGGGCGGCGGTGCGCGCAGGAAGCCGCGGCGAAAGGCCAGGTCGAGCCCGATGTCGCGGACCCGCGAAGGCAGCGTGGAGCGGCCGAAATCGTAGGGCCCCTGATGGCGCAGCGGCTCGCAGACCGCAAGAATCAACTCCACAACGCCGCGTGCACGGTCGTTGGTCTCGTCTTCGGGCAAGTAACCGATGTCGATCGCGGCGGCCTTCACCGCCGCACGATCCCCGTCGAGGACCGCGCGTACGATCTTCGCATACCGCTCCACCAGGCTTTGCGACAGCTCGCGGGTCGAGCCGAAGTCGAGAAGCGCGATGCGCGCTGAGTCGGGCAGGATGCGGTAGTTCGCGAAGTTCGGATCGGTTTGCATGAAGCGAAATTCGAAGAGCTCGCGGAACACCAGCCGCTCGAGGATGAGCCCGGCCGCGTCGCGGCCTGCCTGCGGCGTCCCCGGCGCCGCGAGCGACTCGATCGGCTCCCCGCCGACAAAGTCCATCGCGAGGATGCGCCGGGTCGTGAGGTCGTCGTGCACTCCCGGCACGAGCAGCGCGGGATCGTCGGCCACGAGCGCGCGGTAGCGGCGCAGGCTTTGGGCCTCGAGCAGATATTCCGCTTCTTGCCGCAGCTGGTGCTTCGCCTCGGCGATGATCCCCGAGACGTCGAGATCGACGGGCAGCAGTTTCACCAGCCGCAGGAGCGACGCCACATTGTCGACGTCGCTCTCGATGCTGCGAGCGACGCCCGGATATTGGATCTTGAGAGCGAGATGGCGCCCGTCTGCTGCGACCGCGGCGTGAACCTGGCCAATGGAGGCGGACGCCACCGGTTCGAAGTCGAACTCGCGAAAGCGCGCCTCCCAGCCCTTGCCATACTCACGGCCGAGCATCCGTCGGACCTGTGAGGGCGGCATGGTGTCGGCCGAGGAGCGAAGGACGGCGAGCGCCTCTGCGAACTCCGGCGGGAGGATGTCCGCGCTTTCGAGGGAGAGCAGCTGCCCGAGCTTCATGGCTGCGCCGCGGAGATTCGCAAGGCGCCGTGCCAGGCGCTGGGCGTTCGCGAGCGAAAACAGGGGGCTCGTGCCGCCGGCCTGCTTCGGGCCGCCGCCGAACAGGCGGCGCGTGCCCTCGATCAGCCCACCTGCCGCGAACTCTCCCGCCATGAGGCCGATGCGCGCCAGCCGCTCGATCCGGCTCGTGGGCACTCGCGAGCGCTTGCGCTCTGCCAAAGACGCCTCAGCTCCACGCGGTGACCTTTGCGCCGTTGGCGCAGGCATCGCGATCTTCGGCACGGGCAGCCCCGAAGCGAAAGCCTCGAGCTCACCTTGCCGTCAAGGACGTGCACCGAGGGGCGCGTCGACGCCGATCGCCGCACGCGCCGCCCCGGTCCTGTTGCGGGCGTAAAATTCCTGCGTCATCAGCTACGCCACGACTCCCCGAGGTAGCCTGCGGAGGCTTCGCTGGCCACCCGGCGGACGATAGAAAGCGGATCGCGGTCGGCTTCGCGCAGCACCGCGAGCCCGTCTGAGAGGAGACGAAAGTGAGTGCCTCGATCGAGTCGGTCGCTGCCGTTCCCGAGTTGGTTCGGGCAGCTCAGTCGAGGGCTGCGCGCGTCAGCTTTGAGCTCTCGAGGATCTCCTCGGTCGCCCGCTCGAAGTGCTTGCCGCGGCGTTAGCCGCGGGCGGCAGGATTCTTGAGATCGGGACCGGCGTGGGTGTCGGGACCCGTTGGCTCGTCGCCGGAGTCGCTGGCCGCGTCGATGTCGAAGTGGTGTCCGTCAAGGTGAACTCTTCCGTGGCACGGGTAGCGCAAGATTACCCGTGGCTCTCCTTCGTTCGGTTGCGGACCGGGAGTATTTTCGAGTTGAGCGATGCCAGCGCTACCTTCAAGGGCGTTCCCCCGGGTCCCATTCAAGAGGGGTTCATGGCGCTCGATCCGCCCGACCGAAAGCTGGTCGCAATCCTTTCCGCGGACGCCGTAGGATACAGTCGGCTCACGGCTCAAGACGAAGCGGGAGCAGTGCGCGCGATCGCCCTGCAGCGAGAGGTGCTGAGCGCGGGAGTCGAGCGCTATGGGGGCCGCGTCGTGGATGCCGTGGGCGACAACCTCCTCGCTGAGTTCCCGAGCGTCGTGAAGGCTGTCCAGTGTGCGATCGAAGCTCAGAGCGAGCTTGCCGTGCACAATGCGGGCCTGCCCCCGGATGCCCAGCTTGAGCTCCGCATCGGGATCCATCTCGGCGATGTGATCGTGGACGGGCCCCGCATCGCAGGCGACGGCGTGAACGTCGCGGCGAGAATTCAGGAGAGGGCGACACCGGGAGGCGTCACAATCTCCGGTGCGGGGTACGAGCAGATTCAGGGCAAGCTCGCGCTCGACTGGGAGGATCTCGGAGAGCAGTGGCTCAAGAACTTGCCCCGACCGGTGCGCGTGTACCGGACCGGCGGCGCGAGCTCGCAGGGTCCTCCCGCGGAGTACCGCAGCGCCCACCATCTCCCCAGGCTGCGCACGAGCTTCATCGGCCGCGAGCGGGAGCTGGCCGAGCTCGACGCGGCGCTCGCGGCGACCCGGCTCCTTACGCTCACGGGGATGGGCGGCGCGGGTAAGAGCCGCCTCGCCGTCGAGCTTGCGACACGCGCCGAGGCAAAATTCCCAGGCGGCGTCCGCTTCGCGGAGCTCGCGCCCCTCACCGCGCCCGAGCAGGTCGTCCCGGCCGTGGCGGCTGCCGCCGGCGTGTTGGGCTTCGTCGGCCAAGGCCCCGCGCGGCCCCTCGCGCCCGAGGACGAGCTGGTCCGCTTCTTGGGAGAGCGCAGAGCCCTCCTCGTCTTCGACAACTGTGAGCATCTCGTCGACGCCGCCGCGCGGCTCGCCGATCTCCTCCTTGAGCGCTGCCCAGGAATCGTCATCCTCGCCACGAGCCGCGAGCCCCTGGGTATCCGGGGCGAGCAGGTCTGGCCCGTGCCACCTCTTGCCGCCGACGCGGCTCGACTCTTCGGCGAGCGAGCGCGCGCCGTGCGCCCGGATTTTCGGGCTGCCGAGCACGCCGACGTGATCCGAGCCATCTGCGCGCGCCTCGATGGGATCCCGCTTGCGATTGAGCTCGCCGCCGCGCGGGTTGCTCACCTCTCGCCGTTGCAGATTGCCGAGCGCCTTGAAGACCGCTTAAAGCTCCTCACGAGCCGCGACCGGGTCCGTGAGACGCGCCACCAAGCGCTGCGTGCGACGCTCGACTGGAGCCACGACCTTCTCTCTGAGCCCGAGCGCGTATGCCTCCGGCGCCTCTCGGTCTTCGTCAACGGGTGCTCGCTTGAAGCGGCCGAGCATGTGTGCGGGGACGCTCCGCTCGACCCCGGGGATGTGCTCGACGTCCTAGGCGGACTCGTCCGCCGGTCGCTCGCGGTGGTGGACGAAGCAGGAGGCGTAGCACGGTATCAGCTGCTCGAGACGGTACGACAGTATGCAGCCGAACGGCTCGATGAGGCGGGCGAGACGGCGCATCTGCGGGATCGCCACAGCGATTGGGAGCTTGACCTCGCGCAGCGCCTGCTGCCCTACGGCTACAGCGTCGAGACCTACTTCATTCCCGAGTACGACGCCTTTGCGCGGGAGGTCCCGAATTTTGCCGCGGCGATCGCTTGGTGCCTCGAGCGCGGCGATGCCGCAGCGGCCCTAGAGCTGGCCTCAAGGACGGTGGGCCTCTTCGTCCTCACGGGTCGGCGGGAGGAGGCTCGAGAGCGGATCGAGAAGGCCCTCGCACTCTTGCAGGAGTCGCTTCCGCCTGTGCGGCTCGCAGGGATTCGAGCTCTCTGCATCATCGATACGATCTCCGGCCGCTTTGCCCGCGCCTTCGAACTCGCCGAAACATTGGCCACGGAAGCGAGGGCCGCGGGAGCGCCGGAGTGGATTCCCTGGGCGTTAATCTATCAAGCGATCTCGGCCCAAGTAACCGGCGAGGCGGAACCCGCTGGGCTGCTCCAGAGGGCGATTGAACAGGCGCAGACGCTTGGCCTTGAGTCGGCGGAGATCGATGCCACTGCTTTGCTCGGGCGCTCTCGGATCCTGGAAGGCCGCTACGCTGAGGCTGCTCGCCTTCTGGACTCTGCCCTCGAGCGGTGTGACACGACCGCGCGGAACGAGAGTCGCCTGCTCATCTATTCGGCATGCCGCGCCCTGGCTGCCGTGCTCGACGGGGACATCGAGGGAGCCCGCCGGCACGCTGCGAGGGCAGCCAGGGTCAAGCTCCCAGCCGAGATCGGCCGACGCACCTGGTTCGCAACGGTGACACATCCGGCGCTCGCGCTCACGCGTGCGGCCACGGGCGATGCAGCCGGCGCGGGGGCGGTGCTGCTCGAGGCGGTTGCCTTCCAGCGCGAGTCCCGGCTCCCCTTGGTCGACGCGAGCCTGCTTGCCGGATTTGGCGGCGTTCTCTTCTTGCTGGGACAGCACGAACGCGCAGCACGCCTCCTGGGCGCCGCGCGAAGCGCCAGGGAAGGCGCATGGCGCACACAGGAAGGCGGCGCAACCTACGTCCACTTCACCCGCCGTGTTCGCCAGGCACTCCCCGGCGACGTCGCAGCGCGTGCGCGCGCCGCCGGGCGTGCGCTGAGCGTAAGCGCGGCGTACGACGAAGGGATTGCGGCGCTGCGGGAGCTCGCAGCGACCTAAGGTGCTCCATCGACCGGTCCGGTATGAACGCGACCGTCTCTCGTGCGTTGTCCCAGACTACCGATGAAGACTACACGGGTTTGCCCGAAGCGTGGCTTGAATTGAAGGTGATGCGCTGCCCGCTTGGATCCTCAACAGTGAACGAGCGATGAATTGGGCCGGTCTGGATCGGAGAGGGGCCGAGACCGACATCGGTGAAAAGGCGGTGCGTTTTTTCGAGATCGTCCACCATGAGGTCGAACGGTGCTGGCCCGGGCAAGACGTGATCACTCCGGGTCAACACGAGGTGTGTTCCCCCGCGCAGCTCAAGAACGGCAACGTTGCCGTGCAGCTCGATTGGCCGAAGCCCAATCTTCGTCAGGAAGTCCCAGGATTCTGTCAGTCGGCTCGTCTTCATCAAGATGTGCCCGACCCACACCGGAGGACGTTCGTCTGCGTGAGCCACGGCTCCCTCCTACGATGAGAACGCGACCAAGAGGTATCAGGCGGCTAGCTTGGCAGGATTTCGAGCTTGCCCGAGAACAAATCCCTGCCGATTCTCAGAACACGAAGGGCACAAGCCGCCAGGATTTTACTCTGTAGTCCGCGTACTCGCTTCCGAAATGCTTGAGAAGCATTTTCTCCTCGACCCGGATTCGGTGCATATAGACAGGGACTAGAAGCACCAGCTCGATCAGTGGCGGCAGAAAAAACCCGGATCCGGCCGCCGCGCCAACCCAGATCAGCAATGCGGACAGATACCCGGGGTGCCGGATGTAGCGATAAGGTCCGCTCTGCACGACCCCTTGCCCAGCCACGGTTATGAGCGTGCGGGTGTAGTACGTCCCCAGTGTTCGGAAAGCGACAATTCTAAGGATGACGCCCGCGCTCCCAAACGCGATACCCAGCCATTGCGTCCACAGGGGGAGCCTCGGACCGATGCCAGCTGTGAAGAGGGCCGCGATCGCAGGAACCCAGATGATGAGCATGAGACGCGTACTGCCGCCATCGTCATCGCTGGGCGAAAAGCTTTTGGCGACCGCGCCTTGGCGCATGACCAGCTCGATCGCGCCGAAAAGGACCAGCAGAACGCTGCCGATGATCATCGGATAGGACATGTGGGCTCTACTCCAGCGCGCAATCGGCCGCACTTGAGCTCGGAAGCGTATCGCAGCCGCGCACACCCCGAGAGTGGCTCTAGATTGCCTGCTCTCGCAGCTCCGGCCAGAGGCTCCGGCTCGCGAACAGATGCGGTGCGCCTCCGCACCCACTCACGGAAACCCTGTCGTCGAGAAGAGCTCATCAGAAAACCCGAAGCGGTGGAGTTCACACCCTACCTCGCCACGCGAAACCGAGAGCGTATGGTTCCATCGTCTGGATTGCCCGCGAGCGCGAGCGAATCCTTTCGCGTGGGTGGGGGATGGTCGACGAGCGAGTGTTTTTCGGTCAGGCGATACGGTGATCAATCGACTGAACCCGCCGGTGACCGCAGCGCTGGGCGTCCCGATGGACAGGAAAGCGAACGAGATCGATTGGTCCACTCTCCGTCAGCTTCCCGAGCCGCAAAGCCAGTCTTGCTCAGCTGACTCGGATACAAAAGAAATATCCGGAATCCCTTAGTTTTTTTGGTAGCCCGGGACGAAATCGAACCACCGACACTGCGATTTTCAGTCTCGAAACGAGCCTTTCGCGGACCTCCGCGGCCCCACTCTGCGGTCTATCGAAGGTCCCGTGCGCGCGCGGGCTCACGGGATTTTGTGCGAAAGTGGGGAGACGATGACGGCGAAGCCTCCCGCCTCTTGGCGTGCGAAGACCCGACGGACCCAGCTCCGGCGCGCGTCGCAGCAAGCGGCCCGCCGCCTGGTAAGGCGGCTCTTCCTGATAACGAAGTTTGAGCGCACCTGGCGCGGGCTCACGCGATTCCGTGCGAAGGTGGGGGCCAGTCGGTTCCGCAGTCTCATGGCCGACGTTCCCGACGCGCTCGGGGAGATCCGCAACCCGGATCCGCACGTCTTGGCCGAGCCCCACTGAGCACTCATGGCCAGCACCCACGATCGCCGCGCGCCGAACGCGTCGACCGCGACCGAGCGCGATGGCCACGGCGACGAGGGCGTCACCGTCGCGGTCGTCAACCCCGCCAGTGGGAGCGCGATCTCCGAGCCGGAGCTGCGGGCCGCGCTTAATGGGCTCGGCCGTCGCATCGAGTGGAGGGAGACCACCGAGGATGACCCCGGCACGGGCCAGGCCGCGGACGCCGTGGCGTCCGGCGCGACCACCGTCGTCTGCTGTGGCGGTGACGGCACGGTGCGCGCCTGTCTGGCACCGCTTGCCGGCACCGACACCGTGCTTGGCATCGTACCCCTCGGCACGGGCAACTTGCTGGCCGCCAACCTGGGGCTGCCCTTCGGGCTCGACGCCGTGGAGCCCGCGGTCGCCGGGCCCATTCGCCGCATCGACCTCGCCGAGGTCAACGGTGAGTCGTTCGCCGTGATGGCCGGCAGCGGGTTCGACGCCCTCATGATTCGCGACGCGAAAGCCGCCACCAAGCGGCGCCTCGGCAGCCTTGCCTACGTCGCGTCGGCGGTGCGCAACCTGCCTGCGCGCCTCGTGTCGACCACGGTGGAGGTCGACGGCACGACCGTGTTCGACGGCCGCACCGCGATGGTGCTGATCGGCAACTGCGGCGTCGTCACGGGTGGCCTCGAGGTGTTCCCCGACGCCCGACCCGACGACGGCATCCTCGACGTGGCCGTACTCTCTGCCCGGAGCCCGATCGAGTGGGCCTCGGTGCTCTGGCGACTCGTACGCGGCCTCCCGCAGCGGCGCAACCTCGTGGCGAGGCACCGGGGTCGCACGGTCACCGTGCGAACTGCGACCCCCCGCCCGTACGAGCTGGACGGCGAGGACCGTCCCCCGGTCCTCACGCTCGAATTCACGGTGCGGCCCGGTGCCCTCCGGGTGCACACCCGTACCCAGGACGATGACGGTTCCGATCGTGGCTAAGTCAGTGGCCAGATCCCTGCGCTGTACAAAGTGCAAACGGGCTACACTGTTGAGGCGTCTGCGGAAGGCGATTCGGGCCTGCGACGGTGCCCCTAAGCTTACCCGAAAACGTCCGCAGGATTCGAAAACGATTGAACAGGTGACGCGCGCTTGCGTCTCGTTCTTCGCAAGAGCCTGCACCCATGAGTCTTCCACGAGCGGCTTGCGTTTCTGCCGTCGTTCGCGCAAGCATTTCCACTCGCGCGCCCTCGGTGGCCGGGTCTCCATCACCCCCTCCGGGAGGCAGCGAAGGTGTGAGACAGACGACCGGAGGAGGTAGTGCAGATTTGCAGCAGATTGACAAGTCGCGTGATTCGGATGAGGCGGGGGCACTCGTAGATCAGAAAACCCTCAGCGAGGCTGTTGGCGAAAAAGACTTTGATTGGTCGCCGCCGACCCGCGGCGAAAGCCAGAGGGAGCGATAGCCGGTGTCACCCTCTGCGGGCGAGCACGACGGGGGGGTGGCTCTTACCGTTCGCACCACTGTCGGCGGGCGATATAGGAGCTACGCAGGTACCGCCCTGGTGGTGCTTGTGGCGGCGGCCTGGAGCCTGGCGTCAAACTTCTACCGGTTCGGTGTTGGGGACGACGGCTCGCAGGCGGTGCTTGTACTGCACGCGATCGATCCAACCCTCCTCGCACACGATTTGATCGTCACTGAGGTCGCTCCTCGCTACAAAAGCGCGCTCTTCCCACTGCTTGCGACAATTGCGCGCATGACCTCGGTGCCCTTCGCGTACGCGATAGTGTTCGTGGTTATCCGTTTCGCCCTGATCGCGGCCTACCATCGATTTTGCCTTGCGGTGACTGATGACCGACGCGCGGCTGCATGGGCCACGATCCTTGTCACTGGATTCGGATTCTATGGCTTTGGCTTTTACCTTGGCGGGATCCCGCTGATCGAGGAGAAGCTCGTACCCCGGGCCGCCGCGCTGCCCTTCGCGCTGCTTTCACTCGCTTCGCTCCTGGAGCGCAGAATGCTTACCGCCACCGTTGCAGCGATCATCGCGGCTGTACTCCATCCCGTCACCGGTCTCGCCGTCCTCGGGATAGGTGCCGTAAATGAGTTGTTCGAATATCGGGGTTCGGGCGAGCGCTTCCCGATCGTCGTGTGGAGCGCCCTCGTCGGAGCGGTCGGCGTCCTTGGCATCGCAAGCGGAGCCTTCGCGGGCTTGGCCGCAGACGGACGGGTGGACGGCGCTTGGGAGGAAGTCGTACGCGCAACGATCGGTCCTTTCGTGTACGCGCGTCAGGATATGGCCTGGACAGGGGCGCTCTTTCCGGCGGCTCTCGTGATCGGCGCAGTCGCCCTCTTCGCCGCGGGGACGCCTCGGGCGTACCGTGCCGTGCTCCGTTTTGGCACAGCGGCCCTCCTTGGGTTCCTGGTTCAACTCATCGGCGTGGACGGCCTCGGGAATCATGCTCTCCTCGAGGCGAATCCAGCACGGGCAAGTTTCGCCATCGTGGCCTGTGTCGGCGCCGCGCTCGGGCTCCTCGTCGTGCAGCGGCTGGCGTCCTCTGCAACGGCGGACCGGGTCGCAGCATGTCTACTCGTAGTCTGTATCCTCTTTCGGATCGACGTCCGTGTAACGGTTCCGATCGCCATCGCATGCGCAGCCCTTCCGGCGCTTCGTCGGTTCGTCGATCGTTTTCTCGACACTCGTCACTCCGCTCAAGCCGCCGCTGCAATCGCGGCCGGGAGCTTAATCTTGAGCCTTGTCCTTGCGCGAGATCGTTTGGACGTCGAGCTTGGCGATTGGCTTACAGGACGGCCAATCGGCTGGCGTGCCGGTCACTCATACCCGCCCAGCTTTCAGGGTCTGCGAGACCTAGCACGCCTCGGCCTCGGCAACGTCTCCGCGATCGAGGTGCAGCGCTGGATCCGCGGTCACTCGACGCTCGATGCGGCAATCCTGCCACCGCTTTCCACACCGATCGGCTGGCAAATTCACTCGGAACGCGCATGCGTCTGGAACTCCTCACTCGGTACCTTCACGCATCTCTCGCGCTCGTTCGCACTGCGCTATCGCGTCGCGCTCGAGGCCGTCGGTTCGCTGCGCGAAGCCTCATGGCGGGCACTGATTGAGTATGGACGGGCCGCTGGCGCGAGTTTCGTCGTGGCCGACGTGCGTGTGAATCCGCCGGCTCCGGATGACCCGCTGCCCGCTTTCACCGCAGGGCCATATGCCGTACTGCGTGTCGAGAGCGGGCAGAAGAAACAGTTCTAAGTACGACACCGGGCTTCCGGCCTGCTCGGGGCGCCGATTCAGGAGCCATACCTTCCGACCTCGTAGTGGAACGCGGGCCGGGGACCGGCTCAGGCAACGAGGTGGGGAGCAGCAGCCACGTCGAGAGGATGAGGCCGGGCGCGTCCTCCCCCCTCTCTGCGAAGCTCGAAGCGCGCCTCGTCGAGCTCGAATCCTTCGAATTGTCAGCTCACTGATTCGATCCCCCAATCTTGGTGGCTCGCCGATCAGAGTACGCCACGGCCGCAGCATGGGGGGCCAGGCTCAGGGACGGGCTCAGGCAAAGAGGTGCGCGGGCAGCAGCCACGTGCTGTAGACGAGGCCGCGCGCCTCTGCGAGCCTCCTACCGACGGGCAGCGAGCTTGGTGCGGGCCACCCTCCAGCCCGCAACGGCGCTTTGCTCACCCTTCGAGGCCCGTCTCTGGGTCGCTCGGGAACGCCATGGTGGTGACGGGCTCGACCTGGCCTCGGGTTCCGATCCCGACCTGATCCTTCTGAAGCTCTACGCCGGGGGGCCACAGGATGCCTGGGACATCGATCAGCTCCTCGATGTAGACCCGTCCGTTGTCACGGATGTGGAGGCGACGCTCGGCTCGCTTCCCGAGGAATGCACGCTGCTCTGGAGGCGGATCCGAGCTCAGCGCGATCCTTCGAGCTGACGCGTGAGAGGAGGGTCCTTTCGTGAAACACTATCGCCGGCGCCGTGAAGCTACGCCCGCTGGTCATCGGTCACGCTCAAGGGCGGTAAGCGTCTCGAGAAGGTCTGCCCGGGGGGGGCGAGTTTCGTTCTTGCGGGTTACGCCAGGGTTACGCAGAGCTAGCGATGAGACCTACGTTCGTTCTAAGTGCTTGATTTTGTGGTGGCCCAGGGCGGAATCGAACCGCCGACACTGCGATTTTCAGTCGCATGCTCTACCAACTGAGCTACCGGGCCACGCGGGCACGGAACCTAGCCTGTCGACGCAAACGGGTCGAGGAGGCCTTGTTCGGGCTGTTGCCGCCGATCTCTCCGCGCGCGTCGGCGGGCGCTGCCGCGCCAAAACCGTGCGCGCTCAAGGACTGCCGACCAAACGGACCACCACCTCGACCACGGTAGGCGCGCCGTTCGTGATGACCGGGAACACCCTGTCGTTCATGAACGCAAGCCGGTCGCCATCGGTGATTCGCGCCTGCACCGCATACCGGTGGGCGGGATCAATCCTCGATCCGTCATAGATGAGCTCGAAGGGGATCGGTACTTGGTGGGCTGGACGAAAGGTCTGCTCGGCTAGCACCACTGCGGGAGCGTCGGCGCGTGAGACGTCGACCAGCTGCACTTGCACAACGGCGGCGGGCGAAAGCGCGATGCGCTGCAGATAGGTCACGCTTCCTGTCACGCGAGCGTCTGGCGCACCATGGGCGCAGGCCACGAGCGAAAGGGCCACCGCCTGAACCAAAGAAAAGCTGCGGGATGACGCCACTGCGTGGCTCCTTACTCTCGGGGCATCGACGCGCCGTGAGTTTCAGTCGCCGGCTCCGCCCCGTCCGCGGGGGACGCAGAGTCGGACTTCGTGCCATCCGCTCCGGCTGCGGCTGGGAGCGCCCCAGCGACGCCTGGATGGTCAATTCGCACGTGCTCGACCACGACGTTCTCAAGTGGCCGATCCGGCGGACCGTGGCGTCCGAACTCGTCGCGCGGCACAGCCACGATCTTGTCAACAACATCCATGCCATCGATGACACGGCCGAACGCGGTGTACTGACCGTCAAGGTGCGGTGAATCGGCGACGACGATGAAGAACTGGCTGCCGGCGGAATCGGGCGAGACGGCCCGGGCCATGGACACGACGCCTCGCACGTGCGAGGTGTCATTGAACTCCGCTGCGATTGTGTAGCCCGGTCCGCCCAGTCCGTCGTCGCGAGGGTCGCGGTTCTTTGTGTTGGGATCTCCACCTTGAATCATGAAGCCCGGGATGACCCGGTGGAATGTCGTTCCGTCGTAGAAGCCGGAGGTCGCGAGCTTCTCGAAGTTCTCGACGGTCTTCGGAGCCTTGTCCGCGAGAAGCTCGAAGCGGATGGTGCCAAAGCCCTTCACCTCAAGCGCCGCCACGTCGCGCGCCGGCGCCAAGGAGGCTGGAGCGGCTGTGCTGGGCGCTTTGGCGGCAGCTGCGGTTTCGTTCTTTTGACGCCCGCAGCTGCCAAGCGCCAGCGCAGCGAGTACCGCAACCGCAAGCGAAGTCCTCACGGTTCGAAACACGCTTTTACAGCCTCCCATCGTGGACCTCCTGAGTGGCGCTGGCTTAACCAACGAAGGGTGCGCAGGCAAGGTGCGAGATTCGCGCCGACCCGCGAACGAATCTCGTCTGCGGGTGAACACTTCGGCGAGCGGGCAGGGCCAGAGCGAAACATCGCCTCCCCTGGCTTCGCCGGCGGCGGGGAGAGTGCGATGCAGCCGCCGAACCCACCTCCTTGGCTCTTGCGGACGTTCTCAATGCCTCGGGCTCGCAAAGACACCGCCTTCCTTCTGGGCCGGGAAGAGGGGGGCTTTTCTCAGTGCGCCACCGGCTGCAGGTGGGCGCGTGTGTGGTAGGGTCCGGCGGTGATTTTCCGCCGTGTTGCGGGTCTCGTCCTCATCGCGATCCTCGCCCTTTTCGCGTTGGATGCGCCCGCCGCGGCACCGGCTCCGGCCAGCGGCGCGCATGGCATGGTGGCCACCGCCGAGGAGCACGCGACTCGCGCGGGTGTCGAGATGCTGGCCGCCGGGGGCAATGCGGTCGATGCCGCGGTGGCTGCCGCCTTCGTGCTGGGCGTAACGGAACCCTATCACTCCGGTATCGGCGGCGGTGGGTTCGTGCTGATCCACCTCGCGAATGGACAAGACATCGCTCTCGACGCCCGAGAAACGGCGCCCGCCGCGGCGACACGCGACATGTTCGTGCACAAAGGCGTCTCGCAAGATGCGTCGCGCCTCGGTCCCCTCGCGGTCGCGACCCCTGGACTCGTGGCCGGGCTCGCACAAGCCCTCGCTCGCTGGGGCACGAAGTCACTTCCCGATGCGATGGCGCCGGCAATCCGTCTTGCCGAGGAGGGCTTCGCGATTTCACCGCGGCACGCACGCATCCTCGAATCGGTGCGGGCCACGGGCTTCGCCCAGCGCTTTCCGGAGACCGCGCGCATCCAGCTCCCGCCACCCGATCGACCGATCACTCCGGGTTGGTGGCTGGTGCAGCCCGAGCTCGCGGGCAGCCTGAAGGCGATCGCCCGCGAAGGTCCCGACACCTTCTACCGTGGGGCCATCGCCAAGGCGATCGTCGCGGAGATGGAACATCAAGGTGGGATCCTCACGGCGCACGACCTTGACCTCTATCGCACGAAACTCCGCGAGCCCGTGCGCGGCAGCTACCGCGGTCTCGAAGTGGTCTCATTTCCGCCGCCCTCTTCCGGAGGGATCGCACTAATCGAAGCACTGAATGTGCTCGAGGGCTTCGATCTGGCCGCACGCGGCGCTGGATCGTCTGCAAGCATCCACCTGATCGCCGAGGCGATGAAGCTTGCCTTTGCCGACCGCGCCGCTTGGCTGGGTGACAGCGACTTCGTGGACGTTCCAGCGCGCGGTCTCCTTTCGAAGGACTACGCAGCGACCCTGCGCGCGAGGATCAATCCTCCCTGGTGGCGCCGAGCGCCCTGGCACTGGCTGTCAGGCGAGCGCGCGATTCACGTGACGGGACCGGGCGAGCCGACCCGGGATGCGGGTACGACGCATATTTCTGTCACCGATGGCTCTGGGAATGCGGTCTCGCTGACCCAGACCATCAACTTGATCTTCGGCTCCGGGATTACCGTCCCTCACACGGGCATCATCTTGAATGATGAAATGGACGACTTCTCCATTGCGCCGGATGTACCGAACGCATTCGGGCTCGTGGACGTCCGCGGCGCGAACGCCGTGGCACCCGACAAGCGTCCGCTCTCGAGCATGACCCCGACGATCGTGCTCCGCGGCGGAAAGCCGTATCTCGTATCGGGGAGCCCCGGGGGTCCGCGCATCATCTCCACAACCTTGCTCACGATCTTGAACATCGTCGACTACGGCATGAACCCGGAGGAGGCCGTCTGTGCGCCGCGCTTCCACCACCAATGGGTACCCGATACCCTCTCCGTCGAGCGTTCGGTCCCCCGCGATGTCATCGAGGGGCTCGAGCGCCGGGGTCACACGGTCGAAGTGTCGCCTCGGGACTGGTCGAGTGCGCAGACCATCGTGATTGACCCAGCGACGGGTCTCCAGCTCGGGGGGAGCGACCCGCGCAGCGACGGCCTCGCGCTCGGTGACTAGCGCAGCGCCCGGCGAAGCCCAGCGCAGTCAGGCCAACATTCGCAAGCTCTCGCTGCTGAGCGCGAGCCACATGTTCCTCGTCGTGATGCCCGTGATCGTGCCGTTCTACCGCGCGAACGGTCTCGACATGCGCGAGGTCTATCTGCTGCAGTCCGTCTTCGCTCTGGGGACACTGCTGCTGGAGGTTCCCACAGGATACGCGGCGGACCTTCTGGGGCGGAAGAAGACCCTCGTCGTAGGTTCGCTCTTCTATGGCGTCTCTTTCACATGGCTCGCGCTTGCGAACGGATTCCTGGGATTCGTGGTGTTTGAGCTCCTCGCGGCGGTGGGCGTTGCTCTCTTCTCCGGCACCGACGTGGCGCTCTTGTACGCGAGCCTCGGTCCCGGGTCCGAAGACGGCGGGCAGGGCGCCCGGGCGATCGGGGGCCTCCTCTTCGCCTCACAGCTCGGCGAGACCGCTGCCGCGCTTCTGTGCGGAGCGCTCGCTGGAGTCTCCCTGCACCTTCCCGTGGCGGTGAACGCCGCCACCGCCTGGCTGCCTCTCGGGATTGCGATCACCTTGCATGAGCCTGCGGCGCAGCGCATGCAGCGTGGGCACCACGCGGAGAATCTGCGGGCGGTGGCAAGGGCACTCTTTGGTCAGGGGCGACTCCTGCGCCTGCTGCTCGCAAACCACGTGCTCTACAGCACCACCACCCTCGTCGCCGTCTGGGCCTTCCAGGCCTATTGGAGCGCGCAAGCGATCCCGGCGCTCCATTTCGGCTGGCTTTGGGCGACCCAGAATGTGGCGGTCGCGCTGACCGCACGCGTTGCGCATCGTGCCGAGGGGGAAGCGAGCCTCGCGCCTTCCGCTGCCTTTGTCGCAGGGCTCGCGATCGCCGGCTTCTTCGGGATGGCGCTCTTCGGGGGTTGGACGGGCGTTGCGTGGGGGCTGTCATTTTCGGGCTGCCGCGCGATGAACCAGGTCGTGATGCGCCATGCCATCAACGTGCGGTGCCCGAGTCCATGCGCGCCACGGTAAACTCAGTGACCGCACTCGGCATGCGGCTGCTTTTCGCGGCGGTGGGGCCGCTCTTCGGATACACCATCGACCGGTTGGGGCCGGCGGGCGCACTCCGCGTTGCAGGCTGGGTATCTCTCGCCCTGGCCCTTGCGGCATCTTGCCCGCTCGTGCGCGAGGCGCGGGCACCAAGAGCGGCTTAGGGGCGCACCATGGCCAGCGTGTAGGCGTCGAGGTCAAGGACGCGTCGCGCAACCCGCAGCACGTCGTCCTTACCAACGGAGAGGACGCGGTCCACGTACCGAGCGTAGGCGTCCGCACCGAGGCCGTACAGCGCGTCGAGGGAAATCTGCCCGGCACGCACGGCGCTTCGCTGCTGATCAATGGCGAAGTTGCCCGTGAGATACGTCTGGGCACGACGCAGCTCTTCGTCCGCAGGGGGGGATTCCACAAGCTTTCGGAGCTCGAGCAAGATGCCCTCGCGCGCGAGCTCGATCTTCTCGGGCGCGGTTCCCATGTACACCGCGAAAAAACCCGGAGCCACACCTTCGACGTTCACGGCGCTCACACTGTAGGCGAGGCTTTGGCGGTCCCGCAGTTCGAGGAACAGCCGCCCTCCTTGCCCGGCAAGGATCTGGGCGACGAGTTCGAGGGCGAAGCGGTCATCGTCACGCACATCGAGCCCCCGGAACCCGAGCACAAGATGGGCCTGGGCTCGCCGCTTGCGCAGCTCTGCCAGGCGAATCTCGCGCGGCGCGGGCTCGGGGGCGGGGGAAGGCGGCTCGAACTCACCGCCGTCGAGGTCCGCCAGCAGCGCGGAAAGGCGCGCCGCGATCGCATCCGGGTCGACGTCACCGGCCACCGCCAACACGAGGTTCGGGGCACGCACGAGCCGCGCATGGTGGGCCTCAAGCGCCTCCACCCGAAATGTCCGCACCGATCGCTTTGTGCCGATCAGGGGAAGCCGGTAGGGATGGCGCTCGAAAAGGGTTTGCGTGAAGAGGTCAAAGGCGCGCTCGGCGACCCGGTCCTCACGTCGCGCGAGTGCTGCCAGCGTATCGCGCCTCTCCCGGGCAAGCTCCGTCGGATCGAAGCCCGGCTCGAGCAAGACCTCGGCGAACAGGTCGAGCGCGGGCGCGAGCTGCGGCGTCGGGGTTTCGAGCGTAAGGCCGAGGGAGCTCCGTCCCGCGAAACCGTCGATCTCGGCGGCCAGCGACTCGACCGCGCGCGCAAAGTCGGCGGCCGAGCGCGCCCGCGTTCCGCGCAACCACATCGAGGTGAGAAAGGAGGTGAGGCCGGCGTTCTGTTCGCTCTCTGCGAGGAGCCCGCCGAGGAATGCCGCGCGCACGGCAACCACGGGCACCTCGCGCCGAGGCAACACGTGGAGCGCCGCACCATTCGGGAGTCGGTACGAGCGCAGCGCCGCCGCAGAGCCGTCGCTCGGCGCGGCCTGTACGGTTCGCGAGGCCGCCCGCGCCGGAGCCGGGAGCGCCATCGGCGGTGCGAAGGCACGGCGCGTATGCTCGACGCCGCGCAAGACCGCTGCCACCACACGCTCCTCGTCAGGCGCGACGCGCACCCGAGACGGATAAAGCAGGGTCGCCGTCATCCCTTCGTGCGCGAGGTAGGCCTGCGCCACGCGCTGCAGGTCCTCGGGCGTAGCTCCCCGTACGGTCGCGAGATAGCGCTCCTCGCTTCGCCAGTCGCCGCCCAGCACCTGGAAGCTTCCGAGCTTGCGAGCAATCCCCGAGACACTCTCGCGTTCAAAGTGTTCGGTCGCGAGAAAGTTCGCGCGCGCGCGTTCGAGCTCGTCCCGCGTCACAGGCTCCGCGCGCAGCCGCTCCACCTCGGCGGCCACCGCCGTGATGCAGTCGTCGGCATGCGCCGGATCAAGCTCTGCGCTTGCGCCGAAAAGACCCGGATCGAGCGGCGTGTAAGAAGACGCATCGACGCGGTCCGCAAGGCCCGCCTGCTCCTTCACGCGACGCACAAGTCGGCTGCTTTCCCCCTCCCCGAGTACGAACGCGAGGAGGTCGAGAAGCGGTGCATCGGGGTCGTGGAAGCTCGGCACGCCGTAGGCGAGCTCGAAGCTCGCACGCTCGAAGGGCCTTCGCACCACTGCCCCCCGAAGCTCCGTACGCGGCGGCTCGGTCGGGCGCTCGCGCCGAGTCCTCGCGGGACGCGCACCCTCAAACGCGTTGGCGATGCCTTCGCGCAACTCGCGCGGGTCGAAGTCTCCTGCGGCGACCACCGCCAGATTGTCGGGCGCATACCAGCGCTCGAAGAAGGCCCGCACACGGCTGCGGTCGAAGCCCGCCACGCTTTCGCTCGTGCCGAGGATCGGGGCGCGGTAGGGGTGCACACGGTAGGCGTGTGCGAACACGGCGTTGCCGAGGACCTGTGAGGGAGAGTCGTCGCCCCGGCGAATCTCCTCGAGTACGACCTCGATCTCCCGCGAGATTTCCGCGGGGTCAAACACCGAGAAACGTACTGCGTCCGACAGCACGTCGAGCGCAACCGCAAGCCCATTGCTCGGTACTGTGGCGTGGTAGACGGTAACGTCATAGGACGTATAGGCGTTCACGCGCCCGCCCACGCCTTCAATCTCTCCCGCGACGGCGCCTACCCCGCGCCGCTCGGTCCCCTTAAAGAGCATGTGCTCGTGGAAGTGAGCGAGTCCCTCTTCGCCGAGGCGCTCGTCCGCGGAGCCCACCTTCGCCCAAATCTGTAGCTCGGCGACGGGCGAAACATGGAGCTCGCGCAGGAGCAGGGTGAGCCCGTTCGAAAGGATCTCGCAGTGGATGGGCGAATCTGCCAAAGCGAAGGGAAGGTACCATGCTGCCGTGCACGATCCCACGGTCGGCTTGTACGTCCACGTACCGTTTTGCGAACGCGTCTGCCCCTACTGCGATTTCGCCGTGGTGCGAACGCGGGTGCTCGAGCCCAAGCGTGAGGACGCCTATGTCGATGCGCTGCTGCAAGAGCTCGCCGCACGCCAGGGGGTGTTTGCCCAGCGGCGTCTTGAGACCGTCTACCTCGGAGGAGGTACGCCCTCGCTCCTAAGACCCGAATCCGTGGCGCGCATCCTCGGGGCGGCGCGGGAGGCTCTCGCCGAGAGCGCCTCTCAAGAGGTGACCCTCGAGGTCAACCCGAGCACCCTCGAGCGGGCGCGGCTCCCCGGATTCCAGGCCGCAGGCGTGAACCGGCTTTCGGTCGGCGTCCAGTCGTTCAATGATCTCGTGCTGCACCGGCTCGGTCGCGCGCACCGCGCGTCGGAAGCCCGCGCCACCTTGCGTTCCGCACGCGACGCGGGCTTCATGAACCTTTCCCTTGACCTGATCTTCGGAGCCCCCCGCCAGGGCGAGGAGGACTTCGCACGCGATCTCGACGAGGTGATCGGCTTTGCGCCTCAACACGTTTCGGCGTATGGGCTCACCATCGAACCCGGAACTCCCTTTTCCCTCGCGGCACAGCGCGGCCAGCTCGGGCTTGCCGACGACGATTCCGTGGCGTCGATGATGGAGTTGGCCGCTGCAAGGCTCGCGGCCGCTGGTCTTGCGCCCTACGAAATCTCGAGCTTTGCCCGGCCCGGGTTTGAGTCCCGGCACAACCTTCGCTATTGGGAGCGGCGCCCTGTGCTCGGGATCGGAGTCGGCGCTTGGTCGAGTGAGCCGCCGAGCCCCGCGGCGCCCTTCGGCGCACGGAGCGCCAACGTACGGGGCCTTCCCGAATACCTGCGACGCATTGCGGAGGGCGAGCTGCCCGTCGCCGGTGCGCGTGAGGTCCTCGACGAACGCACGGCACGGAGCGAAGCCATGTTTCTCGCACTGCGCACGGCGGGTGGGATCGATGCGGCGCGCTTTGCGGCGGAGTTTGGTGGTCCCCCGCGCCGCTTCTTTGCGGGCGCAATCGACGCCTGTGCGAAGGCAGGGCTCCTGGCCGAACTCAGCGGAGGCGATCTGCGCCTTACGGCGCGCGGGCGCTTGCTTTCGGACTCGGTCTTCGCGCAGCTCGTCTAGCGCAACCCCCGTCCGCGCGGCGTTGACGATCCTCTCCCTCGTTGGTAAGCATCGCTCTGATTTTATTGAGAATTCCAGATGTCTCGGGGGAATGATGACCCGCGAGGTGGTTCCGACGGTACAAGGCAGCGAGACCCCTGTGCTCTCCAAACGCCAGGAGCGCGTGCTGCGCGCAGTTGTCGGAAGCTACGTCGGGGGCGCAAGCCCGGTGGGCTCGTCGACGATCGCCCAGCTGCTTCCCGTGAACCTCTCGGCTGCGACGATTCGCGGTGTGATGGCCGAGCTCTCGGAACTCGGACTCCTCGGCAAGGCGCATGCCTCCGCGGGCCGCGTGCCCACGGAGCTCGGCCTCCGGGTCTTCGTGACGCAGCTTCTCGCCCGCCGGGATCTCGGCGACTACGAGCGGCGGGACATCGCCGAGGCGATGGAGGAGGCCCTCGGCGACGCGGTCATGCGCGTCGCGAGCGACGTGCTCTCGCGCCACACCCACCAGCTCGGCTTCGCGGTAACGCCCCGGCTTGAGCGGCTTGTGCTGCGCCACGCCTCACTCGTGCGCCTTTCGACGGCGCACATTCTCGTCGTCCTCGTGTCGCAGTCGGGCGTCGCCCACCGTTGCCTGATCGACGATGCGGGCGCCTCGGACCAAGCCGATCTCGATCGCATTGCCTCCGCGCTCAATGATCGGATCGCAGGCCGTACACTGCCGGCGGCGCGTGAGGCGCTTGCACAAGAGATCCGTGCGCTCCGTTCCCAGGCCGACCGCTTCCGCGCACGGGCCCTCCGCATCGCCGAGCGCGCCCTCGCCGCGGTGCCCGGTGGTCCGGGCGACCTTGTGCTTGGGACCTGGCTTGCGCTGCTGGACCAACCCGAGTTCCGCGATCCCGAACGCCTGCGGGCTCTCCACCGGGCGATCGAGACCGAGGAGCGACTGGTCGCGCTTCTCGACGAAATCCTGAAGAAGGACAGGGGGCCGCGCGTTGCTTTCAGCGACGAGCTCGGCGAACCGGCGCTCCGTCACTGTGCCTTGGTCGTCGCACCCTACGGCGGCCCGAGCGCACCGCTGGGCGTGCTTGGTGTCGTGGGTCCCTCCCGCATGGACTACGCCCGGGTGATCCCCCTTGTCGACTACCTCTCGCAGCTCGTGACCGCGAGGCTCCAAGCGTGACCAAGCCGCCCCCTTCCCACGGTTCCGGCCGCGAGTCTGAGGGCTGGGAGTCCTTGTCCGAGGAGGCCTCCGAAGGCGTCCTCACACCCAACGAGGAGCTGGAGCGGGCCCTGCGCGAAGCCACCGAAGCCGTGGAGGCGCGGGAGGCGTCGCGGGCGCGCCCGCACTCCCCCCCGCCGGGTACCGCAGGGGGGTCCGCGGGCGCCTCCGAAGGCCCGCTGGCCGAGCTAGAGACCCTCCGGGCGGAACTTCAAGAGAGGCAAGACCGCTTCATCCGCCTCCAGGCCGACTTTGAGAACTTCCGCCGCCGCACGCTCAAAGAGCGCGAGGAGGCGTATCAGTACGGCCACCAGAATCTCGTCAAGGATCTGCTCCCCACTGTCGATAACCTGGAGCGCGCAATCGAGCACGCTCGCAAAAGCGGGCGCGAGGACTTGGACGGCCTTCTGCAGGGGATTGACCTCGTCCAGCGCGAGCTCATGGGGGTGCTTGCGAAGCACGGCGTGACCGAGATCGATGCCCTGGGCCAGCTGTTTGATCCCTCGGTGCACGAGGCGCTTGCCCAGGTCGAGGACCCCACGGTCCCGGCGAACACGGTCGTGCAGGTCTTTCAGAAGGGCTACCGCCTGCGCGACCGGCTGCTCCGGCCGGCTCAGGTGGTGGTCTCCCGCGCCGGCGGGGGCAGCTTGCCGCCGGGCGCCGAGGGCGAGGGGTAGCCGGGGCCCGTGTGTTGGCCCTGCGCGGAGAGGGGCCGGCATCGATGGGCAAAGTGATCGGAATCGACCTCGGCACGACCAACTCGTGCGTCGCCGTGATGGAAGGCGGCAACCCGGTCGTGATCGCGAACTCCGAGGGCGCTCGCACCACACCGTCGATCGTCGCCTTCACCGATTCGACCGAGAAGCTCGTCGGCCAGATCGCCAAACGTCAGGGCGTCACCAACCCCGAGCGCACGATTTTTGCGGTGAAGCGGCTGATCGGTCGCAAGTTCGACAGCCCCGAGGTCAAGCGCTTCACCGAGATCGCGCCGTTCAAGATCGAGGCCCACGAGAACGGCGACGCCTGGGTGCGCGTTGGAAACCGCACCTTCTCGGCGCCCGAGATCTCCGCCATGGTGCTCTCGAAAATGCGCGAGACCGCGGCCGACTTCCTCGGAGAGCCGATCACCGACGCCGTGGTCACGGTGCCCGCGTATTTCAACGACGCACAGCGTCAGGCGACCAAGGACGCGGGTCGTGTCGCCGGCCTGAACGTGTTGCGGATCATCAATGAGCCGACCGCGGCCGCCCTGGCCTATGGCCTCGGCGAAGAGAAGAACAAGAAAATCGCCGTCTTCGACCTCGGGGGCGGCACGTTCGACGTTTCCATCCTCGAGCTCGGCGATGGCGTATTTGAAGTGAAGAGCACGAACGGGGATACGTATCTTGGCGGCGAAGACTTTGACCAGCGCATCGTGGATCACCTGATCGAGCTCTTCAAAAGCGAGACGGCGATCGATCTCGGTCAAGACAAGATGGCGCTCCAGCGGCTCAAGGAAGCCGCGGAGCGCGCGAAGCACGAGCTCTCCTCCGCCACGACGACGGACGTCAATCTGCCCTTTATCGCGGCTGACGCCTCTGGACCCAAGCATCTCAATACCCAGATCAGCCGAGAAAAGCTCGAGACGCTGGTCGCGGATCTGATTGCTCGCCTGGTTTCGCCGTGCGAGACCGCGCTTGCCGACGCGGGGCTGCGCCGCGAGGAAATCGATGAGGTGATCCTCGTCGGCGGCATGACCCGCATGCCTCGCATCCAGGCCAAGGTCGCCGAGATCTTTGGAAAAAAGCCCCACAAGGGCGTGAACCCGGATGAGGTGGTGGCCGTTGGCGCGGCGATCCAAGGCGGGGTGCTGACCGGCGAGGTGGAGAACGTGCTCCTGCTCGACGTGACGCCACTCTCTCTCGGTGTCGAGACGCAAGGGGGCGTGTTCACCAAGATCATCGAGAAGAACACGACCGTTCCGACCCGCCGCAGTCAGGTCTTCTCCACCACCGAGGACCACCAGAACGTGGTGCGGATTCACGTGCTCCAGGGCGAGCGCGAGATGGCCGCCGACAACAAGACGCTGGGCCGCTTCGAGCTCCTCGGCATCCCCCCGGCGCCGCGCGGCGTGCCCCAGATCGAGGTGACCTTCGACATCGATACCGACGGTGTCGTAAACGTGTCGGCGAAGGATCTCGGCACGGGGAAGTCGCAGGCCATCAAGGTCACCGCTTCGAGCGGCCTCACCGAGGCCGAGGTCAATCGCCTGCTCACCGAAGCGCAGTCCAATGCCGAAGCCGACCGCGCGCGGCGCGATCTTGTCGACCTCAAGAACCGTGCCGATGGACTTGTCTACTCGACCGAGCGCACGCTCGTGGAGTTTGCGGAGCAGGTGCCATCCGAAGACAAGGAGGCGCTGAGTGCGGCGGTGACCAAGACCCGCCAGGCCCTTGAGCGAGGCCAGGCCGCCGAGCTCTCGGCCGCCGTTGACGAATTGTCAGCCCTCTCCTACAAGATGACCGAGAAACTTTACGCGACGCTCGGAGGGGACCCCTCCGCCTCGTAGCTCTTCCCTCCGAGGCCCAACGCCTTGGCCAAGCGCGACTACTACGAAGTCCTGGGCGTCCGCAGAGACGCTGACGAAGCGGAGCTGAAGAAGGCGTACCGTCGCCTCGCGCTCCAATACCACCCCGACCGAAACCCGGACAATCCGCAGGCCGAGGAGCGCTTCAAGGAAGCCTCGGAGGCCTACGCTGTGTTGTCCGAACCCGACAAGCGGCGTGCCTATGACCGGTTCGGCTTCGAGGGCTTGGGGGCGACCGGCACCTCCGACTTCGGCGATCTTGGCGGCTTTACGGACCTTTTCAACGATCTGTTTGGCGACCTTTTCGGGGGGCGCGCGGGAGGGGGAAGACGGCGCGGCCGCGGTCAGCGCGGTGCCGACCTCCGCTACAACCTTGAGATCGAGCTGTCACAGGTCGTTACCGGCTTTGAAGCCAAGCTCTCGATCCCGAAGATGCGCCCGTGTCAGACCTGCGAGGGCACGGGTCTGCGACCCGGCACCCAGCCCGAGCGCTGCACGCGCTGCCGCGGCACCGGACAGGTCGTGTTCCAACAGGGCTTTTTTCGCATCAGCCGCCCCTGCGATGCCTGCGGGGGTGAGGGCGAGGTGGTGCGGGAGCGCTGCCCCGACTGCCGCGGCGCAGGCCGGATCGACGGCCAGCAGAGCATCAGCGTGCGCATTCCGGCCGGAGTCGACGAAGGCGCCCGCCTGCGCCTCTCGGGAGAAGGCGAGGCCGGCGTTGCGGGCGGATCGCCCGGCGACCTTTATGTGGTGATCTCCATCAAGTCGCACCCGCTGTTCGTGCGGGACGGCCCAGAGCTACACTGTGAAGTGCCTGTCCCCTTTGTGAAGGCGGCGCTTGGGTCCGAGATCGAAGTCCCGACGCTCGAGGGGAAGGTCACCATGCGGATCCCCGAAGGCACACAAAGTGGTACGGTGCTGCGCCTGCGGGGCAAGGGACTGCCAACCCTGCGCCAGAGTGCACGAGGGGACCAGCTCGTGCGCATCTTCGTCGAAGTTCCGACCAAGCTCACCGATCGGCAGCGCCAGCTCGTGGAGCAACTCGCGGACGAGATCGGTACCGACGTCTCGCCTGCCGCAAAGAGCTTCATGGACAAGCTGCGCGACCTGTTTGGCTAATCCCGCGATGTCGCCCCGGCTCGCCTTGCCTGTGGCGCTGCTCGCGGGAGCGGCGCTGGCCCTTGCCTTCGGCTGCGCACGCAAGCCGCCGCCGAAGGCTGCCGAGCATGAAGGGGCACGCACCGAGTCCACGGGCGATGCGGCGGCGCAGGCGCACCGCGAGTACGAAGCCGCACGGGCTTTGGCCGATCGTGACCCGTCCGGCGCTGCCGAGAAACTCCAGGCCTTCATCGCGCGCTGGCCTCGGAGCCCCGACGTCGACGCGGCCCGGCTGCGGCTTTCACAGCTCGAGCGCCGACGGGGACACACCGCCTCGGCGCGAGCGGTGGCCGATGCGATCGTGCTCCGAAACCTCTCGCCCTCCGACCGCCAAGACGCGCTGCGCCTGCTTGCGGCCCTCGCGGGCGATGCTGGAGATCACTCCGCCCAACTCGTTTGGCTGGGTCAGCTGCGGGCCGCGCAGCCCGACGCGGATTCGGTTGCGCTCGTGGATGTGGAGATCGATGAGCTTACGGCTCGGCTCGATCCGGACACGCTGGACCGCGCCGCCGACAAGCTCGGCGATCGTGTGCCGGCCGCACGGCTGCGCCTGCGCCAGGCCGAACTCGCACTCCAGCGCCGCGATGTGGGGGCGGCGCTGCTCGCTCTCGCGCAGGCTTCGCGCTTGCCCCTTTCCGCGGATGAGGCGCCGCGCCTTGCGGAGCTCGAGCGTCGGACTCACACCCTCGAGGAATCCGAAGCGCTCGCACGCTCTGGGAGCGGGGAGTCTGGGGCCGCGAAACCTTCGGCCGAAGCGCTCTTGCCCGGGGCGAATGCCGTGGGAACGATCGGCGTCGTGCTGCCCCTGAGCGGCCAGCTTGCCCGCTTCGGCGAGGAGAGCCTCCAGGGCATTTTGCTCGCGGCCGGCGTTTTCCGGGGCGGAAGCGAGGGAGGCGTGCGGATCCTCGTGCGGGATTCGGAAAGTCGCGGCCCTGCCGCGGCCCTCGCGGTGCAGGAGCTGGCGGCCGATCCGAGTGTGTTGGCGGTACTCGGTCCCCTGAGCGCCGCCGAGGCAGAGGCCGCCGCAGTCCAGGCCGAGGCGGCAGGCCTGCCGCTCCTTACGCTGAGCGGTCGCGATTCGGTCACCGCCCGGCGTACGCACATCTTCCGCCTCGGAGTTGCACCCCGAGACGAGGCGACCGTCCTCGCGGAGTACGCCGTCCATGAGCTCGGCCTGATGCGCTTTGCCGTACTCCATCCCGACGACACCTACGGACGCGGCATGCGAGATGTATTCGAGGATGCGGTCCATGCGCGCGGTGCGACCGTGACCGGTGTTGCTGCCTACCAGCCGGGCACGACCGATTTTTCGGGTGTGATGCGGACCCTGGCCACCGGAAAGCTTCCCACCGATGAGGCGCCGGCGATGCCCTTTGACGCGCTCTTCATCCCCGACTCAGGTGAGAAGGTCATCATGATCGCACCCCAGCTCGCATTCAATCACCTGCAGCCGCTCCGGCTGCTCGGCCCGGACGGCTGGCAGCATGCCAACGTGCTCAAGCTGGCGGGGGCGCAGTTGGAGGGCGCCGTCGTGGCGGAGCCCTTCGATGCGGGGAACCCCTCGCCGCTCGTGCAGGAGTTCGTGCGGCAGTACCAGGAGACGATGCGCGCCATGCCGGACGTGTTTGCCGCGCAGGCCTTCGACGCCGCGAATCTCGCGCTCGCCGAGCTCTCGCGCGGCGCCAGCGACCGTGAAGCGCTGCGCGCAGGGCTTCTGCGTGTTCACGAAACGCCAGGGGTTGCGGGGACCACAACGATTCGCTCCGACGGCATCGCGGAGAAGCGGGCCTCGCTGCTCGGAGTGCAGGGGGGACGCTTTGTGTCCCTGCAAGGGCCCTAGCGGGCGCTTAAGTCGCCTTGCTGCGGCGTCGATCTAAATGCCATGGACGCTGCGCTCCCGAAGTTCGAGGTCCCGGACGAGCTCCCTCTGCTTCCGCTGCGCGAATACGTCGTCTTCCCCTACATGGTGCTGCCGTTGTTTGTCGGCCGGGAGCCTTCAGTGGCCGCCGTGGACGACGCCCTGGCGGGCGATCGGCTGGTCCTCCTCGTTGCGCAGCGTGACCCAGACGTAGAGGAGCCGACGCCCGACGAACTCCACCGCGTGGGAACCGTGGCCATGGTGATGCGCACCCTGCGCCTGCCCGATGGTCGGGTGAAGGTGCTCGTGCAGGGGCTGGCCAAGGCCGAGATCGATGGCTTCGTCGAGCAGGAGCCTGCGCTGCGGGCCCGGGTGCGGGTTTTCGCACCGGATCAAGAGCCCGAGTGGAGCATCGAAACAGAGGCGCTCATGCGGACGGTGCGCGCCCGCGTCGAGGAGCTGCTGCCGCTCAAGAATCTCCCGCCCGAGGTCCTCTCCGTCACCTCCACCGTATCGGACCCTGGGCGGCTGGCGGATCTCGTGGCATCGCACCTGCACCTGCGCCTTTCCGAGTCCCAAGAGGTGCTTGAAACCCGTGATCCGCTCGCCCGACTGCGCCGGGTGGACGCGTTCTTGCGCCGCGAGCTCGAGGTCACGGCCGTCCAGGCGGAGATCCAGTCCCAGGCCAAGGAGGAAATGTCGCGCAGCCAGCGCGAGCACATCTTGCGCGAACAGCTGCGCGCCATTCAAGTCGAGCTTGGCGAGACGGACTCGCGCGCGAGCGAGGTCGAGGAGTACCGCACCAAGCTTGAGGAGGCCGGGCTCCCGGCCGAGGCGCTCGCGGAGGCAACGCGCCAGCTCCGGCGCCTCGAACGCATGCACCCCGACGGGCCGGAGGCACAGGTGGTCCGGGGCTACCTCGACTGGCTGGTCGATTTGCCGTGGTCGCGCTCGTCACCCGATGAGCTCGATCTCGCCAGCGCTCGCGACATCCTGGATGCAGATCATGCCCACCTGCACGGAATCAAGGACCGCATCCTCGAGCATCTCGGCGTGCGCAAGCTAAGGCGCGACTCGCGCGGACCGATCCTGTGCTTTGTCGGCCCCCCTGGCGTCGGCAAGACGTCGCTCGGCCGCTCCATCGCTCGGGCCATGGGCCGCGAGTTCGTGCGGGTCTCGCTCGGGGGGATGCGCGATGAGGCCGAAATCCGGGGCCATCGCCGCACCTACGTCGGGGCGCTGCCGGGCCGCATTCTGCAGGGGTTGAAGCAGGCGGGCACGAACAACCCCGTCTTCATGCTCGACGAGATCGACAAGCTCGGTGCCGACTTCCGGGGCGATCCCGCGTCGGCCCTGCTCGAGGTGCTGGATCCCGAGCAGAATGCGCGCTTTAGCGACCACTACATGAACGTACCCTTCGATCTCTCGCGCACCTTCTTCATCGCGACCGCGAACGTGCTCGACCCGATCCCGAGCCCGCTGCGCGACCGCATGGAGGTGATCCGTCTTTCCGGCTATACGCCCGAAGAGAAGCTCGAAATTGCTCGCACCTATCTCATCCCGCGCCAGACCGAGGAGTGCGGGCTGCCCGTCGACCGGATCCGCTGGAGCTCGGCGGCGATCCACCAGATCGTGACCGGCTACACGCGCGAAGCGGGCGTGCGCAACCTCGAGCGACAAATCGCCGCGGTCTGCCGCAAGCTCGCCCGGCGCGCTGCGGAAGGCGACAGCTCCCCCGCGGTGCTGGGCCCTCGAAACCTCGTGACCTACCTCGGCGCCCCTCCCTTTGCTGCAGAGGACGCGCCGCACGCCGGCGAGGTGGGAGTCGTGAATGGGTTGGCCTGGACCGAGGCCGGCGGCGACGTGCTGCGGCTCGAGGCTGCGATGACACGCGGGCGCGGTCTTGTGCTGACCGGCCAGCTGGGCGACGTGATGAAGGAATCCGGAGTGGCCGCGCTTACCTACGCTCGCTGGCGACTGGGCGAGCTCGGGCTCGATGAAACCCTGCTCGCGCGGCGCGAGGTACACGTTCACGTGCCGGCGGGTGCGATTCCGAAAGATGGACCCTCGGCGGGCATCACCATTGCGACCGCGATCGTTTCCCTCGCGACGCGCATTCCGGTACGATCCGACAGCGCCATGACCGGCGAGGTCACGCTGCGGGGGCGCGTTCTGCCGGTGGGTGGGATTCGCGAAAAGGCCCTGGCAGCGCTGCGCGCAGGCATCTGCCGGGTGATCCTGCCCCGCAAGAACCTTCCTGACCTCGGCGAGATTCCGCGGGAGCTCAAGCGCCGCATCACCTTCATTCCCGTCGACCACATGGACGAAGTGCTCGAGGCCGCGCTCGAACAGATGCCCGCACGGGCGACGGGTTCCCCGGGTCGCCCGCTTGTCCAAACCCCGTCCGAGGCGCAAACGGTGATCTCGTCGCGCTAAGCGCGTACTCTTGCGCGTGTGCGGCTGCGCGATGTGGGGGAGTTTGGGCTGATTGAACGGATCGCCCGTGCGATTGCGCGCGGCGGCGAGCCGCGCGCCGCGAGGCGCTCCGTGGTGCTTGGTACCGGCGATGACGCCGCGGTCCTGCGTCCGCCCCGCGGCCACGACGTCCTCGTTTCCACCGACGCACTCGTCGAAGGGGTTCATTTCCGCTGGCGTACACAGAGCCCGTGGATGGTGGGGCAGCGCGCGCTTTTGGTTGCCCTGTCGGACCTCGCTGCGATGGGAGTGCGCCCGCTGGGCTGCACCGTGGCCCTCGCTGCGCCTGCCTCGCTCGAACTCTCGCGTGCGCTAGGAATCGCCCGAGGCCTCGGCGCGGTCGCGGTGCGCGCGGGCTGCCCGCTCGTCGGAGGGAACGTGACGCGAGCGCGTGTCACATCGCTCACGGTCACGGTGCTGGGCAGTGCGCCCGCAAAGCGCTTCCTCTCCCGCAGTGCTGCACAGCCTGGCGACGGCATCTTCGTGACGGGTGCGCTCGGTGCCGCAGGACTGGCCCTCGCGCGCTCGGAGCGGCGAGGCCTGCGGCTCTCTCACCTTCCGCCGCTTCGCCTGCGGGCAGGCCTTGCGCTCGTGGGCCTTGCCACCCGGGGTGCGTGCATCGACATCTCCGATGGGCTGCTGGCCGACCTCGGTCACCTCTTGCGGGCTTCGGGCGTCGGTGCCGAACTCGGGGTCGCTTCGATTCCGACGCCGGCGGGGTTTTCCGCGGCCTGCCGGCGACTCGGGCTCGATCCCCTGCGCACCGCGACCACGGCGGGCGAGGACTATGAGCTCCTTTTCACCCTACGCCCCGGGGGTCCGAGCCCCCGTGCCCTCGGCCAGCGCCTCGGCGTCACCGTGACGCAGATCGGCCGCATCACCCGGCGCCCCGGCCTGCGGCTTGCCGGCGCCCCGCAGCCGCTCTTAGCACGGGCTTTGGCCAAGGGATTTGCACACTTCTAAAGGCCCGCCGCGACGAGACTTGCGTGCGCTCCGCCGTCAAGCCACCGCAGGGGCGCGCCGATAGGCCCTGCGTGCGCCTGTCGCTCACGTACAAATTCGTCCTCGGCTCCCTGCTGGTGGCCGGGGCGGCGGGGTTTTTCCCGGAGCTTGTCGCCCGTTTTGGCTATGCCGTCGAGCCCTGGGTGACGCCATTTGTCGCCTTGGGGGTGGGGGGCGGGCTCGGTTTCGTGCTCTCCCGCACCATCGCTCGCAACTTCGAGGCGCTGCGCCGAACCACCGAGCGCATCAGCCAGGGCGACCTCACCGCGCGCGTCACGGTGTCTGGGCCCGGCCGCTTCGACGATGAGACCCACCACCTTGCACGCAGTGTGCACCGGATGCTCTCCAGCCTGCGCGAGCTCGTCGGGCATGTGCAGCGCACCTCCGACCAAGTGACTGCGGCGGCGGGCGATGTCTCACGCTCCGCGCAGGATCTCTCGGTCGGCAACGGCAAGATCTCGACGACGCTCGCGAATGTCGCCGAGGGCGTCGCCCACCAGCAAGAGCTTCTCGGGGGGGCCGCTCCCCTCATCCAAGACATCGCCGCAGCGATCGAGCTCACGGCCTCCCGTGCTCGTGAGGCCTTCGGCTTCTCCGCCGAGGCCAACCAGAAGGCGAACGCGGGCGTGGATGTGTCACGGCTTGCGCTCGAGAAGATGCGCACGGTCTTTGAGCGAGTCGAGCAGGCCGGAGAGATGGTCTTCCGGCTGGAAGCGAAGACGCGTCACGTGCATCAAATCATCGAGATGATTACGAGCGTCGCCCATCGCACGAACCTCCTCTCCCTGAACGCCTCGATCGAGGCCGCACGGGCGGGGGAGGCGGGCCGGGGATTCGCGGTCGTGGCCGACGAGATTCGCAAGCTCGCGGAGAGCGCCGGAAGGAGCGCCGACGACATCTCAAAGTTGATCCACCAGATCCAGTCCGACACCCACGGCGTCGCCGATGAGATGCGCCAATCGAGCCAGGTGATCAGCGAAGGTCGCGAGGACGTCAACACGATCGCGCTCTCGCTCGAGCAGATCCGCGGTGCCGTGTCCGAGGCCGCAACCCGCGCCGAAGAGATTTTCCAAGAGGCCGACGGTCAGGCGCGAGACGCCGAGCGCATGGTCTCCTCGGTCTCGGAGATCTCCAAAGTTGCGACCAACAACGCGAGCGCGGTGGAGGAGGTTTCGGGCGTAGCGGCTGTGCAGTCGTCCGCCACCGCCGACATGGTCGCCTCTTCCCGCGATCTCGCTGCCCTCGCCGAAGCGCTGCGCGGGGTGCTTCAGCGCTTCCAGACCAGCACTCCAGACGACAGCATGGCTGGGGAGACACAGCTTTGAAGCCGTTGGCACAGGTTGCGAGTGGGGATGGCTCGGGGCAGCGTTTGCTCACCTTCGAGATCGGTGCGGCTGCCTATGCGCTTCCCATCGCCGACGTGCTCGAAGTGGCCGAGGTGACCCAGACCGCATGCATTCCGACCCTCCCCCGACAGGTGGCCGGGGTCGTCAACCATCACGGGGACGCGCTTCCGGTGATTACCCGCGAGGCGCTTTTCGAGTTGAGCACCGGGGAGCTGCCCGAGCCTCAGCACCTGCTCGTGGTCGGAGAGCGTCCCGCCGACGCGGGCCGGCTCGGGCTTCCGGTGGATCGTGTGCTCGGGCTGGCGGATGGGCCCGTGGCCGGCCGGGCCACGGAGCTCGTCGCAGGGCGCAGGCCGATCGACGGCCGCGTCGTCCACATTCTTTCCACGTCGCAGCTCCTCGCCCGCGCTTCGCAGGCGATCGAACGGGCCGTGGACAGGGCTTCGGGTCGACTTGGCCCGGGCCAAGGAGGGCAGTGATGAAAGGTCGCGTCCTGGTGGCGGACGACGCCGCGTTCATGCGGCAGATGATCCGCGAGATCCTTGAAGCCGAAGGCCTCGAGGTGGTGGGGGAGGCGGTCGATGGGGTAGAGGCCATCGACCAGTTCTCGAAGCTGCATCCCGATCTGGTCACGATGGACATCGTGATGCCGCGCCGTTCGGGGATCGACGCGGTAAAGGGCATTCTCGAGCTCGACCCCCATGCGCGCATCGTCATGTGCAGCGCGCTGGGTCAGGAGACGCTGGTCATGGAGGCGCTCCAGGCCGGAGCCCGCGATTTCATCGTGAAGCCGTTCAAGCCCGATAGCGTGATCGCAACGCTCGCGAAGGTGCTCGAAAAGGAGAGCTAGGCGTTGGACCTCGCGAAGTATCGGACGCTCTTCCTCGAGGAAGCGAGTGAGCATCTCGCGGAGATGAGTCGCGCGCTTTTGGTGCTGGAAAAGGATCCGGCGTCTACGGACTCGATCGACCTCGTGTTCCGCATGGCGCACTCCACGAAGAGCATGGCTGCCTCGCTCGGCTACGAGGCGATCTCCGAAATCGCGCACCGCCTCGAAGACCGCATGCAGGTCGTCCGCTCTGCAGGTCGGATCGAGGACGCGGCAGACCTGCCTTTGCTCTTCCGCGGCCTTGAGGCGCTCGAGCGCATGGTCGACGTGGTGCGCGAGACGGGCGAGCCTCCCCCTCCCGATCTCGAGCTCGCGCAGGCGCTCGGCTCGACGCCTGGGCTCAAAAAAAAAGTCCTGAGGCGCCGCTAGCCGCGGCGGCGGTGGTCCCAAGCGCGCGCTTAAGGCGCGTCGCCTCGCCGGCCATTCCTCCCTCGGTGCGCGTGCGCACCGAGACCCTCGATCGCTTTTTGTCCGCCGTGGGCGAGGTCATCCTGGCATCGAGCCAGCTACGCACAGTCGCGAGTGCGGGGCCGACCACGGACGCGGGATTCGCCGGCGGACTCGACCGGATGGACCGGGTGGTGGGTGAGCTCCAACGCAGCGCCCTGGACTTGCGCACGGCGCCCCTCCTGCGGGTGGTCGAGACGCTGCCCCGGCTTGCGCGCGAGATCGCGCAGCGCGCCGGCAAGCAGGTTGAAGTGGAACTGCGGGGGATCGAGCTCGAGCTCGATCGCGCGATCCTCGACCGTTTGGGAGATCCGCTCGTGCACCTGCTCCGCAACGCGGTCGATCACGGGATTGAGCCCCCGGAGGTGCGCCGCGCGGCGGGAAAGCCCGATGCGGGCCGGGTGGTGATTGACGCGCGCCGGGAGAAGGACCAGGTGCGGATCACAGTCGTCGACGATGGGGCGGGAATCGATCTTGACGCGGTCCGCGCGAAAGCCATCGAGGGGGGGGTCCTCCAGCCCGCCCTGGCGGAGGACCTCCCCCCGGAGGAAATCGCGAGCCTCGTGTTCCGGCCCGGTCTCTCCACCGCGGCCACGGTGTCCGATGTGTCAGGCCGCGGCGTCGGGATGGATGCCGTGAGGGCGACGATCGAAGCCCTCGGCGGACGGGTCGAGCTTGAGACCGATCGGGGTCGCGGTACGGCAACGACCCTCATCGTCCCGATCACCGCGGCGGTGCAGCGCGTGCTGCTGGTTGGACTGGGGCCCGAAACCGTGGCCGTGCCGATTGCCAAGATCGAGCGCATCTTCGAAGTCGAGGCCGCGCAGATTGAACGGACGGGCCACGACGCGTTCACCCTCGTCGACGACGAGCCCGTGCTCGTGCTTGAGCTCGCGGCCAAGCTTGGCCTGCCGACGGCGCCGACCGGCCCGCGCGTTACTTTGGCCCTGGGCGAAGTGCGCGGAGAGCGCGTGGCGCTCATCGTCGAACGGCTGGCCGGGCAGCAAGAGATCTATGTGAAACCTGTGTCGCGCCTGCTGGCGGGCGTTCGCGCGCTGGCAGGTCTCACCGTGCTGGGCGACGGAAGTCCGGTCTTCCTGATCGACCTCAACCAGTTGCCATGAGTACTTTCACCGACATGCCCTCGATCTGGAGCACGGCTGCAGTGGACCGCGTGCGGGAGCTCGGCAGCATCGGGGCAGGCCATGCCGCGAACGTCTTCGCACAGCTTGTGGGGCGGACCATCCGCATGCAGGTGCCAGCCGTGCGAGGCAGGAGCACGCGGCCGCTGGCGCATGAGCTGAAGGCATGGGACACGGGGGTTTTCTTCGAAGTGGAGGGCGGCCTCGGCGGACTCGTGGCGGTGTTCTTCTCCGTCCGCTCCCGCGACAACCTATTGCGCCTGCTGGTAGGCGAACGCAGTGTGGTGGAAGAGCCGACCCCTGAGGAGAAGGAGGAGGCCATCGCCACGCTGCGACGCGAAGAGGAGTCGGCGCTGCGAGAGGTCGGCAATATTCTTGTGTCGAGCGTGGTGTCGGCAATTGCCGATGTGCTCGGAACCCGCGTCGTGCCCTCGATCCCCACGCTCGCCGCCGAGGGTGCGGGAGCCGTCTTGCAGTCTCTCCTCTCGGCGCGCGGAGGCGACGCGGGTCTGCGCATCGAGACCGAGATCTTCGACAGCGACGGGGAGCTGCGCTGTCTGGTCGTTCTGGTGCCCGACCGGGCCTAGGGCAAAAAGAAGGTGGGCGGAGCCCGCCGCCGAAGGCCTTTGGCGGCTCGCGCTCCTGTGTCGAAGGCAAGCGCTGGAACGCCTTGTTGCGCAAAACCTTGTGCCCTTTCCGCACCCACCGGAGCGTCCGCCCGCCCCCATCGGGGGCGTCGCAGACGCTGCTCCTCCGTGTCCCAGCCATCCCAGAGTGATCCCAGAGTGGCGGATTCGCCGCGCTCGCTGCGCCGCGGAGGCCCGTGGGATACCGTCGTCGCGTGAGCCGTGAGGACCTGCGCCGCCTTCTCGAAAGTGTGCGACGCGGAGAAACCGAGACCGCGGCTGCACTCGAGCAACTCACCCATCTTCCCTTCGTTGAGCTTCAAGATGCCCGGGTCGATACCCACCGGGCGATCCGCCAGGGTGTCCCCGAGGTGGTCTACGCACCGGGGAAGACGCCGGGCCAGATCGCAGAGATCGCGCGCACGCTCCATGCCGCCCGCCAGCATGTGCTCGTCACGCGGGTCGAACCGGGCGTGGCCGCCGCGGTGCAGGCCGAACTCGCGGAGGCCGAATACGAACCTCAGGGGCGGCTCTTGTGGCTTGGGCCGCATGAAGTGCCGATCCTCGGCAAAGGCGTCATCGCCGTGGTGTCGGCGGGCACGTCGGACCTGCCCGTCGCGGCCGAAGCCGCAGGGGTGGCCCGCCGCCTCGGCAACAAGGTCGAGCTCGTCCAGGACGTGGGAGTGGCGGGCCTGCATCGCCTGCTCGCCTCGAGCGCGCTGCTGCGCTCTGCGCGCGTCATTATCGCAGTGGCGGGAATGGAGGGTGCGCTGCCGTCGGTGGTGGGCGGTCTCGTCGACAAGCCCGTGATCGCAGTCCCCACGAGCGTCGGCTACGGCGCGGCGTTTGGCGGAATCGCCGCACTTCTCGGCATGCTCACGAGCTGTGCCTCGAACGTCACCGTGGTCAACATCGACAATGGCTTCGGAGCCGCCTATGTCGCGACGCTCATCAACCGGCTCTAGGGCGGGGATGACGTCCCGGCAGCGGCCGACGGGACGAATTCTCCATCTCGATGCCTTCTCCGGGATCGCGGGCAACATGTTTCTCGGCGCGCTGCTCGATCTCGGTCTCCCGCGGCGTGAGCTCGAGCGGGAACTTGCAGGTCTCGGCGTCGCGCATGCACTGCGCGTCACCGCCGTGCGTCGCGGACCCCTGGGAGCCCGCTACGTCGAGGTAGTGGTACCCGGCGGAGCGAGCGTCCGGTCGAGCGCTCGCAAACGGCCGAAGGCGCGGCCTTCCCCGGTCCATTCCCACCCGCACCCGCATGCCCACGACGCGGGGCCCGCCCATGAGGGCCACCACCACTCTAAGGCGCCGCATGGCAAGGGCCGGTCCTACGAGGAGATCCGCCGGGTCCTAAGGCGCGCGCGTCTTGAGCCGGAGGTGCGCGCACGCGCTCTTGCCATCTTCGAGGCGTTGGCCGAGGCCGAGGCGCGCGTCCACCGGACGCGGCTCGCGGCGGTGCACTTCCACGAGGTGGGCGCGGTGGACGCGATCGTCGATGTGACGGGCGCAGCGATCGGGATCGCACGCCTCGGCGTGTCCTACGTAACCTGCTCAGCGGTGGGTCTCGGACATGGAACGGTCGAGACCTCCCACGGTCGCCTCCCGCTGCCTGCACCTGCCACGATCGAGCTTTTGCGAGGCATTCCGACGGTCCCCGCCCACGTGCCCTGGGAAACGGTGACGCCCACGGGTGCCGCCATCCTCCGTACGATTGTGGACGAGTTCCGGTCGATGCCCGCGATGACCCCCGAAGCCGTGGGACACGGCGCTGGCGATGATCGTCGGGGGCCCATGCCGAACGTGCTGCGCGCGATCCTCGGGCGAGAGGGGGGGCCGTCGTCGGATCGCGTCGTCTCGCTCGAGACGAACCTCGATGACCTCATCCCCGAACACTTCGACGATCTCATGGATCGGCTCTTTGGCGCCGGCGCGCTCGACGTCGCGCTCTTGCACCAACAGATGAAAAAGAATCGTCCCGGATTCTTGCTCCGGGTGCTGGCTCGGCCCTCCGAGCGAGCCGGGATTGCGCAGCTCCTGTTCACGCACTCCTCGGCGATCGGCGTGCGCGCGATCGAGTGCGACCGCATGGTGCTGCCCCGGCAGACCCGCCGCGTGGTGACGCCGTACGGGCGGATTTCCGTCAAGATCGTAAGGGATGGCGAGGGCAGGGTGGTGCCCTCGGCGGAGTACGATGACTGCAAGAAGGCGGCTCGCCGCGCTGGCGTTCCGCTGCGCGAGGTGATGCGCGCGGCAGAGCAGGCCGCACGCGAGGCGCGGGCCTCGTGACCGGCGGCCCCGCATCCGTCGACACGGGCTCCTTCGAGCTCACCGGCGTGCTCGACGCCGCTGTCTTGTGTCTGCACGGTCTCACGGGAACCCCCTACGAAGTGCGGACCATCGGGGAGGCCTGCGCCCGACGGGGAATCTCCGCGTTCGGCCCCGTGCTCCCCGGCCACGGCGATACGCCCGAGGCCCTCCGCCGGGTCCGCTCTTGGCGCACCTGGTTGGATGCAGCCCGCGCCCACGCCCAAGAGCTGCGCGGCCGTCATTCGCGGGTGTTCGCAGCGGGGCTCTCGATGGGAGCGTTGCTGGCGCTCGCGCTCGCCGCCGAGGACGTGTTCGATGCGCTCGTTGTGGTGGGAACACCGCTCAAGTTTCCGCTCGGGATCCGCCTCGTCGTACCGCTTGTGTGGCGCATGAGACCGTTCCAGCCCAAGTCGGGGGGTTCCGACATCCAAGACGCCGCGGCGCGTGCACGTCATCCCAGCTATCCCGTGTTGCCGCTGCGCAGCGTGAGCGAGCTGATGAAGCTGCAGCGCTGGGTACGCACGAGGCTTTCCCGGGTGCGTGCTCCGATCCTCGTCGCGCACGGTGCGCTCGACCAAACCGCCAGCTCCGCCGATGCGCGCGCGATCCTCGAGGGCGTATCCTCACAGGAGCGAGAGTTCCTCTCGTGCAGTGCGTCGGGACACGTGGTGCCCGTCGATGTGGATGCGTCCCTGCTTGCCGAGGCCGCAGCAAGTTTCCTGCTGCGGCACATCGAGGTGACCCAAATCGCCGCCCCGAGCGGCTCGAACCGGACGCGTTGACAACCTCGCGCGCTGCCTCCTACGATCGGCGCCGCATCACATTTGCCCAGATGGGAGGGTTCCATGGGTGAGCTTCCGAATGCGGTCGTGAAGCGTCTTCTCTCCAAGCATGGCGGTGGGCTGCGGGTGTCGGGAGCCGCCATCGAGCGCGCCGTCGACGCGGCCGAGGACTACATTGCGCGCTTGGCGAAGGAGGCCGAAGCCTTGGCTCTGGCCGACAAGCGCAAGACCGTGATGGACAACGACATCGAGAAGGCGCGCGCCAAGCTCCACAGCGGCCACTGATCCGGCGCTGTGCAGCGCGCCTTGCCCACCCCGAACCGCTCCGCGGCTGCGGTCGTTACGCCGTAGGGACGTGCTCGAGGCTACGCAGGTAGCGGATCCAGCGCGCTTCACCGTCCGCGTCGAAACCGTGGAACCGAAGGCCCGCTCCACGTCGTCCCGATCCTGGCACGGAGCAGCGGTGCACGACCTCTGCTTGGACACCGAGCGATTCGCCGATCACGGGCAGCGTGATCGAGTAGCGCTCTAGGTTCTCGAACGGGAGCTCACGGTCCGTCCACAGGAACATTCCGCCGCGCCCCACGTCCCCCGTCAAGAAGGCGGTCTCCCCTTTGGCGTTGCGGACCGAAAGACGCTCCGGGTAGCGCGTAAAGCGCCTGCGCCTGGGCTGCCGCACCAGGCTCGCGATCCCCGCGGCGATCTTTGCGACCTCGATGGGCCGCACGAGGTAGCCTGCGGCCCCCGCTTTGCGGGACGCCTCGCGGCGCTCGGGTCGCAGGCGATCATCCACCAGCACGACGGGCACCTCTTCGATTCCCGGGATCCCGCGCAGCGAGGGGATCAGCTCGATCCCCTCAAATCGCCCAAGGTGTGTCTCGGCGAGGACGAGCTCGGGCGAGGTGCTCTCGAAGGCTTTGAGCGCCTCCTGTGCCGTGCGCGCGGCGACCGTCTCATAGGCGCGCAGGCGCAGCGATTCGAGCAGCGAGCGGTCGCTCGAGAGTCGTGTACCGACCACCAGGATGCGCGCCGGGCGCTGGAGGGGCGCAGCCGCAGGCGGGGCAACTTCTGGCTTGGGCGCAAGGCGCTCCTCTCGTTGCAGTCGTGCGTCAAGACGCGCCAGCTCCTCGAGTCGCGTGGTGAGCGCGAGCTCAAGATCGAGGGCGCTGGCCCAGCTCGGGCTCGCGGGAAAGACGCGGTCCTCGGCGCGCCGCAGCGACACTCCGGAGAGCGGGCCGCGGCCGGGCAGCACGACGCGACCCGACTCGATGACGCGAGCCCGGGAGTGCCGATCCTCGACACCGATTGGGAACGCCAGCACCGGTGCGTCCTCGCAGATCTCGATCTCGGCACCGAGCTTTTCGAGCCAGCGGTGCGCGCGACGCAAGGCCTCGACGCGCACCTGCCACGCGGTGCGGATCCTCGTTTCGATCTCCAAGGGGCTTTGGCAGTCCACGATGCGGATCAAGGGCAGGTGAAAGAGGGCCCCAGGCTTAAGGCACTTGATTCGGTCGTCGCCCACCGTGGCGAAGGTGACCGACGCAAAACGCCGGGGAACTCCAGCGAGGGTCTCAAACGGGTCCGGGCGCAGGGCAAGCGTCGCGACGAGGGCGCGTCCGCCCGGGATGGGTCGCGCATCGAGACCCATTCCCAACAGGCGGCGGCGCACAACCGCTTGCCGCCGGCCTTCCTCAGCGATTTGCATGGGCGCTGCCGGCTCCTCGGAACCCTCTCCCGTTCCTCAGGTTTTCGGCCCGCCGCAGGCCGGTCTTGAGGCGCTCCCGAGGCCAAAAGAAAGGGCCCGGGAGCTCTGGCCTCCCGGGCCCAATCGTTTGCGAGGCGCAGGCTCGGGCTACATGCCCATGCCGCCCATGCCTCCCATGCCGCCCGGCATGCCGCCCGCCGGACCGTGGCCTTCCTTCTTTTCATCGGGCTTTTCCGCGACCATGGCCTCGGTCGTCAGCAGCAGCGCCGCGACGCTCGCTGCATTCTGCAGGGCCGTGCGACAGACCTTCGTCGGGTCGATCACTCCGGCCTTCAGCAGGTCTTCGTACTCCTCGGTGGCCGCGTTAAAGCCGAAGGCGCCTTTGCCTTGCTTCACCTTGTCGACCACGATGGAGCCCTCAACGCCTGCGTTCTGCGAGATCATGCGCAGCGGCTCCTCAATCGCTCGCCGCACGATGTTGACGCCGGCCCGCTGCTCCTCGGAGGCATCGATCTCGTCCAGCACCTTTTGCGCACGAAGGAAAGCGACGCCGCCGCCCGGCACGATGCCTTCCTCCACCGCCGCGCGCGTGGCATGGAGGGCGTCCTCCACGCGTGCCTTCTTCTCCTTCATCTCGGTCTCCGTCGCTGCGCCGACCTTGATGACGGCGACTCCTCCCACGAGCTTCGCGAGTCGCTCCTGGAGCTTCTCCCGGTCATAGTCGGAAGTCGTCTCCTCGACCTGCTTGCGAATCTCATTGCAGCGGGCTTCGATGTCCTTCTTCGCGCCTGCACCGTCAATGATCGTCGTGTTGTCCTTGTCGATCTTGACTCGCTTGGCTCGGCCGAGATCCTTGAGCGTCACGTTCTCGAGCTTGAGGCCGAGCTCTTCGGCGATGACCTGTCCACCGGTCAGGATGGCCATGTCTTGCAGCATCGCCTTTCGGCGATCGCCGAAGCCGGGTGCCTTCACCGCGCAGGCTGCGAGGGTGCCGCGGATCTTGTTGACGACGAGCGTGGCGAGCGCCTCGCCCTCGAGGTCCTCGGCCACGATGAGCAGCGGCCGGCCCTGGCGCGCGACCTGCTCAAGCAGGGGCAGCAGGTCCTTCATGCTGCTGATCTTCTTCTCGTGGAGAAGGATCAGGGGATCCTCGATCGAAGCCTCCATCTTTTCGGGATCGGTGACGAAGTACGGGGAGAGGTAGCCGCGGTCGAACTGCATGCCCTCGACGACGTCGAGGACCGTCTCCATCGACTTCGCCTCTTCCACCGTGATCACGCCTTCTTTACCGACCTTTTCCATGGCCTCGGCGATGATCTTGCCGATCGTCACGTCGCCGTTCGCCGAGATCGTTCCAACCTGCGCAATCTCGCTCGAATCCCGCGTCGGCTTGGACATCTTCTTGAGCTCTTCGGTGATCGCAATGACTGCCTTGTCAATGCCGCGCTTGAGCTCCATGGGGTTCATTCCGGCGACCACCATCTTGCTGCCCTCTCGGAAGATGGCCTGGGCAAGCACGGTGGCGGTCGTGTTGCCGTCGCCAGCGACGTCTGAGGTCTTGCTCGCGACTTCGCGCACCATCTGGGCACCCATGTTCTCGAACTTGTCCTCGAACTCGATCTCCTTGGCCACCGTGACGCCGTCCTTTGTGACGGTCGGTGAGCCGAAGCTCTTCTCGATCACGACGTTGCGACCCTTCGGGCCGAGCGTCACCCGCACCGCGTTGGCGAGCTGGTTCACTCCGGAGAGCAGCTTCGCCCGCGCGTCTTGGTCGTACTTGATTTCCTTGGACATCTGATTGGATCCCCCTTACTCGAGCACGCCGAGGACATCGTCCTCGCGAATGATGAGGTGCTCTTCGCCTTCGATGTTGACTTCCGTGCCCGCGTATTTGCTGAAAAGCACGCGATCGCCCTTCTTGACATCCATGGGTTGGAGCTTGCCGTCCTCGGTCACCTTGCCCTTCCCCACAGCGATGACTTTCCCTTCCTGAGGCTTCTCCTTCGCAGTGTCGGGAATGATGATCCCGCCCTTGCTCTTCTCTTCTCCTTCGAGGCGCTTGACGATGATGCGGTCCTGCAGCGGACGAATCTTCATGTCGGGGACTCCTCCGATCCCGGTGCCCCGGGGCCTCCGGGGTTCGGTCGATGCGTGAATGCGCGCTGATATGGGGCCCCTGTGGCCCCCGGCGAACGGTCCCGATGGGACCCCCCGCCCCCATTTGGCAGTTGATGCTGTCGACTGCCAAAGGCTCCGCGAATGTATGCACGCCCCTCGTCGGGCGCAAGCGAAGAGCGGCGGCGCCTGTCGTTTGGGTTGACGCGGCCCGCCCTATCGCCGACCCTCGAAGGCGAAACTAGGACGAAGAACCATGGCGCTCACCCGCCGGCAGCGCGAAATCTTGGACTTCATTCAGGGCTTCATCACCCAGCACGGCTACTCGCCAAGCCTCGAGGAGATCGGGGCGAACTTTCGCCTCTCCTCGGTGGCGACGGTTCACAAACACGTGCAGCGCCTCGTCGAGAAAAGGCTCCTCACGAAGGGTCGCAACCGCTCGCGCTCCGTAGAGCCGGCCGGCGCCGCCCTCTTCCCCGCCTCCGAAGTGCCGCTGCTCGGGGTGGTTGCCGCCGGAGCCCCGATTGAGGTCGTGGAGGTCGCGGAGACGATCCCCGTGCCCCGGGACATGCTGCCTCGCAGCGGTACCTGTTTCGCGCTGCGGGTGCGCGGGGACTCGATGGTCGAGGAAGGCATCCGGGACGGCGATACGGTGATCGTGGAGAGCCGATGGGACGCGGCGGACGGCGACACCGTGGTGGCCCTGGTGCGTGGCCACGAGGTGACCCTCAAAAAGCTCCAGCGAAAGGGCGAGCGCGTGCTGCTGGTGCCCGCCAATGCTGCGCTTCGCCCGCTTGACCTCCCGGCCCGTGACGTCGCGATCCAGGGCGTCGTAAGGGGTCTTGTGAGGCGCTATTAGCTTGACGCTTGGGCCCCTCGTCCTAGGCTCACAACCCTGCGAAATCTCCCAGAGGTCGCGGCTTGGTACGGATTACCCGAGCGGTCGATTTCTCGGCCTCCCTTCACTACCGACGTGCGGAGCTGTCCGCCGCAGAGAACCGGCAACTCTTTGGCCGCGCCGCGATGGCCCACGGCCACAACTACCGCCTCGAAGTCACCCTGAGCGGCACCCCGGACCCGGTGTCCGGGATGGTGCTCGATCTCAAGCAGCTCAAGGACCTGCTCGAGCGGGAGGTCGTCGCCCGCTTCGACCATCGCGATCTCGTGGCGGATACCCCTTACTTCGAAAAAGAGGTTCCGACCCCGGAGAACTTCGCGGCGCTCCTCTACCGGCTGCTCGAGGCGGCCCTGCCACCGGGCATGCTCGCGGCGATCCGTCTGTATCAGGACCCGGACTGCTTTGTGGATGTCACGGCGCCGGGGGCCGGCGCGTGATCTCCGTGACCCGCCGCTACTGGTTTCCGGCCGCTCACGTGCTGCGCAGCCGGGTGCTCTCCGATGCGGAAAACGTCTCCCTCTACGGCAAATGCGCCAATCCAAACGGCCACGGCCACAACTATGGTCTCGAGGTCAGCGTGGCCGGAACGCGCGACCCGCGCACGGGCTGGATCGTCCCCCCGGAGGCGTTTGATGCGATCGTGCGCGCCCGGGTGCTCGACCGCTTCGATCACCGCCTGCTCAACGAGGATCCGTTTTTCCACGACCTCGTGCCGAGTGCCGAGAACATCGCCATCGTGGTGTACCGGGAGCTTGCGGCGCCGCTCGCAAAGGCGGGGGGCGGCCGACTTGTGCGGGTCGGCGTCATCGAGACCCCGCGCAACCGCTTCGACTACGAGGAGACCTCATGAGCGCCCCGGGCGATCCGATCGAGGGCCTGGTGATCACGCTCCTGAAGGAGCTGGGAGAGGACCCGGGACGCAACGGACTCGAGCGGACACCCGCGCGTGTTGCACGGGCCTTTCGCTTCCTGACCGGGGGCTACGAGCAGGACCCCGCCACGATCCTGAACGACGCGCTCTTTCAGGTCAGCTATGACGAGATGGTGGTGGTGAAGGACATCGACTTCTACAGCCTGTGCGAACACCATCTGCTTCCCTTCTTTGGGCGCGTGCACGTCGCCTACATCCCGAACGGCAAGATTGTCGGCCTCTCCAAGCTGCCGCGCCTCGTGGACATGTTCTCGCGCCGGCTGCAGGTGCAAGAGCGGCTCACCACCGAGATCGCGGGGACGATCGAATCGGTGCTCGCTCCCCGCGGCGTCGGGGTCGTGGTCGAGGCCATCCACCTGTGCATGATGATGCGGGGCATTGAGAAGCAGAACGCGTTTGCCATCACGAGCTCGATGCGCGGCGCCTTCAATGCGGACCCGAAAACGCGCTCCGAGTTCATGGAGCTGATCCGGCACCGCAAGGAGAGCTTCGCCTAGCGCGGCCCAGAGATCGCGGGCTGCCGCCATGGGCGAAGGCGTGGCGCTCCGGCTAGGGCCTCGGCGCTGCGCCTCGGCTGAGCGCGGCGAGATCGATCTGCAACTGGCCCTCGTCCATCAGGATCTTTCGTCTGGCCTCGATCCACGCGCTCTGGAGGCGCTGGCGTTTTTCCTGGGTGAGCTGCTCGATCTCGCCAGGGATCGCCTTGGCCACCTCGTCTTCCGAGGGCTCCTTGCGCTCGAGAATCTCCACCAGGACGAGCCGGTTGCCGAGCTCAAACACGCGGGGAAGGCTCTTTTCGTCCGCTGGCGCCGCAAAGGCCGCAGCCTGGAGTTCGGGGGCGATTCCGAGCCCGGGCACGAAGCCGTCCGAGCGACGGGTCATGGGTCCGGGCCGCTGGATCGAGAGCTTCATCTCGCGCGCCACGTCCTCCAGCGTTCTACCCTTGCGGATGCCCTCGAGGAGCTCGTCCGCGTCCTTGCGCGCCTGGACGCGGCCCGCGTCCTCTGCGAGGAGCTCGCGGGCGAGCTCCTCGCGCACCTGATCGTAGGTGCGGTCCTGCGCCGGGTGCCGCTCCTCGACCCGCAGGATGTGGAAGCCGAAATCCGTGCGAACGGGCTCGGAAATCTTGCCGGGCTCGAGAGCGAACGCCGCCTGGTCGAAGGCGGGCACCATCTGGCCGCGCTGGAAGAAGCCGAGATCGCCCCCCTTTTCCTTGGAGCCCGGGTCGTCGGAGAGCTCGCGGGCCAGGGCGGCGAAGTCCGCGCCCGAGAGCAGCTGCTTCCGCGCGGCCTCGGCCTTCTTCTCGGTCGCGTCGACCTGCTCGGGCGGCGCGTCCTTCGCCAGCTTGAACAGGATGTGCCGGGCGCGCACCTGCTCGGGCACGTGGTAGCGGTCCGGGTGCTGTTGGTACGCCGCGCGCACCCGCGCCTCGTCTTTCCCGAGCAGCTCCTTAAGCTGATCGGGGTTGGCCTCAAAGCCGTCGGGGGGGTGGGTGGTGTCGAGGGCGACGATTGCGAGCTCGAGCTGCTCGAGGCGCTGGCGGACAGCGTCGCGCGCTTCGACCTTCGAGACCTGGGCGTTCGCGGCGATCAGGCGCCCGAGTTTTTGCGCGAGCAGGTCGTCGCGCAGCATCTGCAGGAAATGGCGCTCCGTCCCGTACTCGTACTCCACGAAGTTCTTGAAGCGCTCGGCCGAGAAGTTCCCCTCGTCATCGCGGAAGATCGGCAGGTCCTTGATGGTCTGGCGCAGTTCATCGTCGCTCACGCGAAGCCCGAGTCGTTCGGCCTCACTGGCCTGGATGGCCATCTGCGCGAGGGTGTTGGCAGCGATCGCGTCGAGGCGGTCGCCCATGGCCTTGGGGTCAAATCCGCTGCCGAGGCTGCGGCGCAGCTGGTCCTCCTGTTGCGCCCGCAGGTGCATGACCTCTTGGCTGCTGTACTGACGGCCCTCGACCTTGACGACCGCTTCGTGTGGCTCGGCCCGCATCAGGGGCTTGCCCACGCCGATGAAGAACACAAAGACCCCGCCCACCAGCAGGATGACCGTGCCCATGATCCAGCGTTGACCCTGGCGAAGGACTTTCAGCATCGAGCTTTCCCATCTCCTCGGTCTCGCTGCGCGGCCAGACCCCAAGCTTGGGGGCCGCCCTTGTCCAAGCGTGCGAGCGGCGAGAGAGTGCGCGAGCCTGCGCGGGGGCTCAAGGGCAGTTTTTGTGCGCCTCGCGGCTTGATGCCCGCTCCTCAAGCCGGTAGGATACGTGGCGGCTCCCAGGCGCGATTCAACCCTTCGGAAATCGAGCACTTAGAACGACGCCTTGCGACTCCTAAGAGGCGTCCCGGAGGCAGTCACTTGCTACTGGATTCCATCCTCGGGTGGTTCTCGAGCGACCTCGCGATCGACCTCGGCACCGCCAATACCCTTGTGTACGCGAAAGGGCGGGGCATTGTCGTCTCCGAGCCCAGCGTGGTCGCGGTGCTCAAGGACGGTCGCGGTCCAGACAAGGTTCGCGCGGTGGGGCGCGAGGCCAAAGAGATGCTCGGCCGAACGCCGGGCAACATCGTCGCCATCCGTCCCATGAAAGACGGCGTGATCGCGGACTTCGAGATCACCGAAGCGATGCTCCGGTACTTCATCACCCGCGTTCACAACCGCTCAAAGCTCGTGCGGCCGCGCATTGTGATCGCAGTACCGTCGGGAATCACGGAGGTGGAGAAGCGCGCGGTGCGCGATTCGTCGATCTCGGCGGGCGCGCGTGAGGTGTATCTGATCGAGGAGCCGATGGCCGCGGCGATCGGTGCCGGGCTTCCGGTGACCGAGCCTTCGGGCAACATGATCGTCGACATCGGCGGCGGAACGACCGAGGTCGCGGTGATTTCTCTGTCCGGCATCGTCTACGCCAACTCGACACGCGTGGGTGGCGACAAGATGGACGAGGCCGTCATCAACTACGTGAAGCGCAAGTACAACCTCCTGATCGGCGAGCGCACCGCCGAGTTCGTGAAGATCAGTATCGGCACCGCCTATCCGACCGAGGACATCCGGAGCATGGAGATCAAGGGCCGCGACCTTGTGGCAGGCGTCCCGAAGACGCTCGAGCTCAAGTCCGAAGAAGTGCGCGAGGCGCTCGCGGAGCCGATCAACGCCGTGGTCGAGAGCGTGAAGATCGCCCTCGAGCGAACCCCCCCGGAGCTTGCGGCCGATATCGTGGACAAGGGCATCGTCATGGTGGGCGGCGGTTCCCTGCTGGCGAACCTCGACATCCTTTTGCGCGAGGCGACGGGCCTGCCGGTGATGCTCGCCGAGGATCCGCTGACCGCGGTGGCCCTTGGCACAGGGCGCTGCCTCGACGAACTCCGACTGCTCAAGGAGGTTACGATCCGGTCGTAAAGCGCAGACATGCGCGACCTTCTCTACCGCATCCGCGTCCCGCTGCTGTTCGTGGCCCTGGTTGCGCTCACCACGGCGACCATGCTGGCCGACCGCAGGTCCCTTCCGACAGGGGCCAAGGACCTTCCCTTCGTCTCCGGGGCTCTGCTGGATGTTGCCGTCCCCGTCCAGGCCGCTCTCTCGGCCCCTTTCGACTTCGTGCGGGGCCTTTTCCGCCGCTACGTCGCTCTCACGGACCTGCGGACGGAAAACGAGCAGCTGCGGGGCCGCCTCGCGCAGCTCGAGGAGGAGAACCTCCAATACCGTGAGGCCCTGATTGCGAGCGAACGGCTCGAGCGGATCGATAAGCTGCGAGGCGAGCTTGCCCTGCCCATGCTCCCGGCGGAGGTCGCGAGCCGGGAGCTCTCGCCCTGGTACCGGTCGTTGCTGATCGACCGGGGGCGCACCAACGAGGTCCATGCCGGGATGCCGGCCCTCACCGAGGATGGGGTGGTGGGGCTCGTCACGGCGGCCAGTCCCCACGCCGCGCGGGTCATGCTGCTGCTCGACCGGCAAAGCGCGGTCGACGCGGTGGTCCAGCGCAGCCGGGCGCGGGGGATCGTGCGAGGGCTTGGAGCGGAGGAGCTTGAGTTCGAGTTCACCGCAGGGAGCGCCGATGTCCAGGTCGGGGACACCGTGATGACCTCGGGCCTTGGCGGTGTCTATCCGAAGGGACTGCGGATCGGGGAGGTCGTGTCGGCGACGACAGATGGATCGCGTCTGGTGCAGCGCGCGAGGGTCCGCCCCGCGGTGAACTTTGGCCGGCTCGAGCAGCTGTTCGTGGTGCTCTGGCGGAGCCCGACGCTCGAGCTCCTCTCGGGCGATCTCGATAGCCCGGCGCCTGCCGCAAGCGGCGGGTCGGGTCCGGGCTCGTGACGCGGGTGAAGTCATGATCGCCGTCCTTGTGCTTTTCGTCCTGGGCCTGCTCGGGATGGTGGCGGAGGGGGCGGCCACTAGCTTTCTGCCCTCCGCGCTTTGCCCCGACTTCGGCCTGCTCTTGGTGATTGGAATGGCCCTGAACCTCGGCGGGGCCCGGGCGCTGCTCACGAGCGCCGCTCTCGGCTATGCCGCGGACGTCCTCTCGGGGGCGCCCCTCGGCCAGCACGCCCTCCTGCACGTGCTTGTCTTCGGGGCCGCGAGCGCCGCCAATCGCTCCCTTGAGCTTCGGACCCCCCTCGCACAGGCCACCCTGTCGGGCGTTCTGACCCTTCTCAACGGGCTCGTGCTTTCGCTCCTCACCTCGCTTCTCGGGGGGACCCTCGTGGTCGACCTTCGGTTCACCCTCCAGCTGGCTTCGCAGGCCGTGCTCTCGTGTGTGTTCGCGCCGCTCGTGTGCGTGCTCGTGGAGGCCGTGGCCGCCCGCACCACCCGCGAGGAGGAGGCGCCCCGCCGCAGCGTGCCCATTCCGACCGGCAGGAGGGCGATCTGAGGGACCATCGCGTCGGGAACCCCCTCGATGTGGTCCCGGAGAGCCGACTGTGGCTCGGGGCCCTCCTGGTGTTCCTGGTGTTCGCCGTCTTTCTGGGGCGACTTTTCTATCTCCAGGTCGTGCAGGGTGAGGCGCTGCGCGTCGAGTCCGAACGCAACTCCGTCCGCACCGTCCGCCTCGATGCCCCCCGCGGCAACATCTTGGACCGCGAGGGCCGCGTGATCGCCAGCACCCGCCCGGCCTTCGACGTCGAGATCATCCCGAGCGAGCTGCGCGACGCGGACCGGGTCTATTCCGCGCTCGGGCAGCTGCTCGATGAGCAAGCCTCCCAGGTGCGTGAAACCGTCGGCAAGCCGCGCGGGCGGGCGCGCTTCCAACCCATCCCTGTGTCGTCCGACTTGTCCTTCGAGCAGCTCGCGCGGGTCGAGACGCACCGCTTCGCCTTGCCCGGTGTCGTGACCGAGGTCCGGCCCCAGCGTCAGTACGAAGACGGCGACCTGGCCGGTCACCTGTTGGGGACCCTCGGCGAGATCCGGCTCGAGCAGCTCGACAGGACCAGCTTCGAGGATTACAGCGCGGGCGAAATCATCGGTCAGTCTGGGCTCGAGGCGGTGCTCGAGAACGTGCTGAGGGGCACCGCCGGCGGGCGCAACGTCGTCGTCAACGTCTCGGGGCGCGAAGTCGAGCGCTTGGATGAGGTCGAGCCGGTTCCCGGCAATACCGCCGTCCTAACCCTCGACCTTGATCTGCAGCGTGAAGCGGTGGCCGCCTACCGAAATGACCCCCCGCTCGGCCCGCCCGCGCCCGCCGCGCGGGAGTCCGAGTCCCCGCCCGCCGAGAAGATGGGCGCGCTCGTCGCCCTCGACCCCCGTACGGGGGACGTGCTTGCGCTGGTTTCGCGCCCTTCCTTTGATCCGAACGACTTTGCCGACGGCGTGCCGCCGGAGACCTGGCATGCCCTGATCCGAGACGAGCGCAGGCCACTCCAGAACCGCGCGATCTCCGGCCAGTATCCGCCAGGCTCCACCTACAAGCCGCTGCTTGCGGCGGCGGCCCTCGAATCAGGCGTGATCAACCCCCAGACGCACTTTTTCTGCCCAGGTTCCTTCGCCTTCGGCCGACGCGTCTACAAGTGCTGGAAAAAGGAAGGACACGGATCGGTCGCCGTCCACGAAGCGATCGTGCGCTCCTGCGACGTGTTCTTCTACCAGACCGGTCTTAAGCTTGGCATCGACCGCATCGCAGATTTTGGCCATGCGCTCACGTTCGGGCGGCTCACCGGCATCCCCTTGCCGGAGGAAAAGCCGGGCTTGATCCCGACGGAGGCGTGGAAGCAGAGGCGCTTTGGCGAGCCGTGGATGGCGGGCGAGACCGTCTCGGCTTCGATCGGGCAGGGGTTTGACCTTGTCACCCCGCTCCAGCTGGCGGTGGCCTACGGGGCACTCGCGACCGGCGTCGTCATGAAGCCGCGCCTTGTCTTGCGCGTCGAGAAGCCGGATGGCTCGCTCCTCGAGGAGACAAAGCCGCAGCTTGACTCGCGGCTCCCGATCTCGGAAGCGAATCTTGAGATCGTGCGCAAAGGCCTGGCCGGGGTGGTGAATGAGCCGGGCGGCACGGGCGGCCGGGCGCGCCTGCCCGGCATCACGGTCGCCGGAAAAACCGGCACGGCCCAAGTGATCCGGCTCGAACACTTTGAAGGCGTCGACGAGAGCCGGGTCCCGATGCGCTACCGCGATCACGCCTGGTTCGTGTGCTTTGCGCCTGCAGAAGCGCCGGAGATCGTGGTGGCGGTGCTGAACGAGCACGCTGGCCACGGCGGGAGCGCCGCGGCACCGATCGCGCAGCGCGTGCTCGCGAAATACTTTGAGAAGCAGGGTCGCCTCGCTCCGGAGGCGCTCATGGCGAGCCAGGCACCGAAGGCGCCCGCTCCTCCCCGCCCCCACGCGAAGACGGTGCCGCCCCCGCCTCCGCCGCCTCCCGCGCCCTCCGAGCCCGCGGGCGCCGAACCTGTCGAGGGAGGTACCGGCGATGCCGCGGATTGACCGGCGCCTGCTTCACAACTTCGACTGGCCGCTTTTCGCCCTCACGATCGTCTTGACCGCGATGGGGATGGGAAACCTGCTTTCCGCGGCCCACGCCGGGTCGGCGGGTGTTTTTGCCAGCGAGGTGCCGCGCCAGCTGGTAGCGATCGCGATCGGCGCTGCAGGGCTCGCCCTGGTGGTGGCGGTCGACTATCGCCAGCTCGAGCGCTTTGCGTTCCCGATCTACTTCGCGACGTGCCTGCTCGTCGCCACTACCCTCGTCGTGGGGTCCATTCACCGAGGCAATGAGAGCTGGCTCACCTACGGCCCACTGCGCATGCAACCGTCGGAGTTCACCAAGATCGGCCTCGTGCTAGCGCTCTCTCGTTCCTTCCAGAATCACCCGCCCTCGGAGATCCGGCGCCTGCGCGAACTCTGGCGGCCTGGACTCATCATCGCGCTGCCGGTCGCGCTCATCCTGCTGCAGCACGACATGGGCGTTGCGGTGTTGACCCTACTGATTGGCTCGACCTACCTGCTCTTCGTTCGAATCCCGCCGCGGGCCTGGGTGACCGTCATGGTGCTCGGCGTCGTCGCGCTCGTCGGCCTTTGGATGTTCGGACTGCAAGACTACCAGCGCACCCGCATCATCGATTTTCTTGAGCCGGGCCGTGACCCGCTCGCCTCCGGCTACCAGGTGATCCAGTCGCGGATCGCGATCGGCTCGGGAGGGCTGCTCGGCAAGGGTTGGATGGCAGGCACCCAGACCCAACTCCGCTTCCTCCCCACCCAGCACACCGACTTCATCTTCTCCGTGCTGGCGGAGGAGTGGGGCTTTGCAGGGAGCGCCGTCGTGCTCGGCCTGTACCTCACCCTCCTGCTTTGGGGACTCTTGATCGCTCGCCGCTCGCGGGACGCCTTCGGTTCTTTGCTCGCGGTGGGGGTGGTCGGGATCCTGTTCTGGCCTGCACTCATTAACATCGCGATGGTGCTGGGTCTATTCCCGGTGATCGGCGTCGCGCTTCCGCTCTTCTCCTACGGCGGCTCTGCCATGGTGGGAACGCTGTTCTCGATCGGCCTTCTGCTCGGCATCTCCATGCGCCGTTACCTGTTCTAGGGATGCGCCATGCGCTCCGGCCGAACCAGCCGGTCGAATTCCTCCGCCGATAGATAGCCGAGGGCGAGGCACGCCTCGCGCAGGCTCAGATCCTCGTGGAGCGCTTTGTGGGCGATCTGCGCGGCGCGGTCGTAGCCGATCACAGGCGAGAGCGCCGTCACCAGCATGAGGCTGTCCTCGACGTACTTTGCAATCCGCCGACGGTTTGCCTCGAGGCCCTCAATGCAGAAACGAGCGAACAGGGGGCAGGCGTCTGCGAGGAGCTCCACGGAGTGCAGGAGGTTTCGGATCAGGACCGGCTTGAAGACGTTCAGCTCGAGGTTCCCTTGCGTTCCAGCGATTGCAATCGCGGCGTCGTTGCCCAGCACCTGTACGCAGACCATCGTCAAAGCCTCGCACTGGGTCGGGTTGACCTTACCGGGCATGATCGAGGAGCCGGGCTCGTTCTCGGGCAGCACGAGCTCCGCCAGTCCCGCGCGCGGTCCGGAGCCGAGCCAGCGAACATCGTTCGCGATCTTGAGGAGCGATCCGGCGAGCGTGCGCAGCGCTGCGCTCGCGAAGACGATTTCATCGTGCGCGGAGAGCGCCGCAAACTTGTTGGGATGGCTGCGAAAGGGAATGCCTGTCCACTCGGCGAGCTTCGCAGCCGCACGCTCGCCAAACTCGGGCGGCGCATTCAGCCCCGTGCCCACCGCGGTGCCCCCGAGCGCAAGCTCGGTTAAGCCTGCGACGGTGGCCTCGACGCGATCGGCGCCCCGCGCAAGGAGTGCGGCGTAGCCGGAGAACTCCTGCCCGAGCGTCATCGGTACCGCGTCCTGAAGATGTGTTCTGCCGATTTTCACCACCGGCTCGAACAGCTGCGCCTTGCGCTCGAGGGCCGCACGCAGCCGCGCGAGTGCGGGCAGCAGCCTTTCGCGCAGCTCGGTCGCGGCGGCCAGGTGCATCGCGGTGGGGAAGGCATCGTTGGACGATTGGGAGAGGTTCACGTGGTCGTTCGGGTGCACCGGGGTCTTGGTCCCCCGCCGTCCCCCCGCAAGTTCATTGGCGCGGTTCGCGATCACCTCGTTGACGTTCATGTTGGTCGGTGTGCCGCTCCCCGACTGCCAGATCCCCAGCGGAAACTGGTCGTCGTGTTGGCCCGCCAGGATCTCGTCGGCGGCCCTCACGATCCAGTCGCACAGCGCCCGCGGGAGCAGGCCCAGTTCCTGATTCACGAGCGCTGCGGCCTTCTTCACGAGCACGAGGGCGCGAATCACCGCGATCGGCATCCGCTCGCGGCCGATTGGAAAGTGCACCAGCGAGCGGGCAGTCTGGGCGCCCCAGTACGCCTGCTCCGGCACCTCGATCTCGCCTAGGCTGTCAGTCTCGATTCTCATGGCTCCCCGCTCCGATGATAGACTTGCGCGATGGTCTCGATGCTCCCTGCTCGCACACCCCGGATCGGCGCGTTCTTCGACATGGACAAGACGCTGATCTCCGAGAACTCGGGCACGCTCTACATGAAGTACCGCTATCAGCGCGGCGAGGTCTCGGGCTGGGACATGGCCAAGGGCCTAGCCGCGTACCTCCAGTACAAAGTCGGGCTGCTCGACATTGCGGCGTGGACCAAGGAGGCCATGGTCCAGTTCCGCGGGCAAAGCGAGCGGGCGCTCACGCGCGAGGCGAACCGCTGGTTCCGAGAAATGGTGGTGCAAACCATCTACCCCGACGCCGAGACCGTGGTGCGCGATCACATCACCGCAGGACACATGGTCGCGATCGTCTCCGGGGCGACCAAGTTTGTGGTGAGGCCCTTGGCGGAGCGCCTCGGGATCAAGCACTTCCTGTACACGCGCCTCGAAGTCGAAAGCGGCCGATTCACCGGCCGCGTGATCGAACCGATCTGTTTCGAGGAGGGAAAGATCTATTGGCTCCAGCAGTTCATCGAGGAACACGGCATCGATCTCGCGAAAAGCTACTTCTATACCGACTCGATCACCGATCTTCCGCTTCTGGATCTCGTGGGACACCCCGTGGTGACGAACCCCGACCCCTTCCTGTACCGGACCGCCGTGCGCCGCCGCTGGCCGGTGCGCTTCTTTGTGCCGCCGCCAAAGCGCCGTCCCGCCGATCCCCCCGCGGACGTTCTGGCCGACGCTGCGGAGTACCCCCTCGTCGACGGCTCCTGAGCGCGGCTTAGGCGACGACCTTCTTCACCAAGGCCTCGAAGGCCTCCTTCGGTCGGGAACCGACGATCTGGTCCACCACGACGCCGTCCTTAATGGCGAGCACAAGGGGAATCGACCGCACGCAGTACTTGGCGGGGATGTTCTGGTTCTCGTCGACGTTCATTTTTACCACCTTGACCTGGTCGCCGTAGCGCGCGGCGAGGTCCTTCACGATGGGGGCGATCCTCTGGCACGGCCCGCACCACTCCGCCCAGAAGTCCACGATGACCGGCAACTTCGACTGGAGGACCTCGGCCTCAAAGTTCTGGTCCGTTACGTCCGCCACGGCAGCCATGCTTCTCTCTCCCTTTGCGGGTCCGCGACCCGCACATCGATGAAAAACCCTTTATAAGATCAAGCACTTAGAAGTCAAGTGAACCCGGGGTGGCGACAAAGACCGCCTCTGTCCGTCGCGCCGCGTCATGGCTTCCACCCCGGCCTGAGCGCTCGAATGATCGCGTCAGGCGTCGCTTGCGGCTTTGAGTAGTAGTCGAGGGACCGGCCATCGCGCTGTCGGCTGTACGCGGCACTGGACGAAGTGGAGCGTCGGCGAACTCCATTCGATCTCCCGGCCCCGTCCAAAATCTAGGGTGGCTATTGGCGGTTAGCCGGTTAGCCCCACGGGCCACCGGCCTGCCAGGTTCCTGGCGATGCAGCGCCCGAGTGTGCAGCGGCGGCCGCTGGTCCAAGGAACGACCAGATCAGTTCGACGACTGCTGCGAGCTCCGCCTTCTCCGCGACTGCTCCCCTGAGGAGGAAGGCTCTCCACTGGGTCTGCTTCGCGGGATCGTCGTGGAACTCCTGCGTCAACGCGAGGGGCGGCTCCAGAAGGATCGGCGTGCGGCGGCGCTCGAACGTCGCGGCGATAGCCTTCGAGAGGCGCCCGCCGTCAAAGGCGAAGCGGCGCGCGAGCACCCACAGGTCGTAGAAGTCCTTCATCCGGGTGTTCGCCATCCCGAGTTCGACGAGTGCCTGTAACTTCTCCGCGACGACCACCTCGCGGGGGTAGGCCAGGACGCGCGGCGGCGGGAAGTCGAGGAGGGTCGGGTAGTCGATTGTCTCCGGTCGCGGGACGGCCGCGTCTCCGAAACCGACGTCGACCTGAAGCCGCACACGGGCGCCGGCCAAGCGAGCTTCTACCTTGACCCGCACCCCGTCGTACTCGTCCGAAGCGCGGATCTCCTCGCCACGGACCGACGCCGGATCGAACTGGAGGCCATCTTCGCAGCGCACCTGGCATACACTACGAAACACCTCTTCCATTCGATCGACGCGGGAATCGCCGAAGCCGAGCAGGTCGAGATCGCGGGTCGGGCGATGGCTCTGGCCGCTCCAGAGCGCGAAGAGCATGGCGCCCTTCAGCACAAAGCTGTCGTGGTGGGGCGACCGGGAGAGGCGATAAAGGAGCCGCTCGATCCCGTACCAGGTGAGGACGAGCTGGAAGTCCTCGCCGCGCTCCCGAGCGCGGCTCAGGAGGCGCTGTCGAACGGATGCCGCCAAGTCGCGGCGCTCGTGCGGGCTCAAGCCTGTGCCTCCATGTAGGGACGCATGACGTTCGCCACGCGGCAGATGCGTGCGTACCGCCAGAGCTCGTCAACTCCTCGCGGATGCCGCCGGCGGTAATCCCGGAGCGCCTCGATCGCCACGTCGAGGCCGAGCTTGTTTCGGTACTTGAAGCAGTCCGCCACGCTCTTGGCCGGGCTGTAGATTGGAACGCGTACGCCTTCGATCGTGTGGACTTTGACTCCTTCAGTCAGCGCGCGCCCTGAGAAGCGGACGATCCGTAGGGGCGGCGTCGTCTGTCGCGGACGCCAGCCCAGGCGGTCGATCGCGAGCCAGACTTCATGGGGCGCCTGCGTCGTTAGATCGTGAAACTGAAGGGCGGAGAGCAGGCAGACCACGCCGTTCGGCACGAGCTTGCTCGCCGCAGCCAGGCCGTGGTGCTCAGTGAGATCGGCGGAGGAGAGACGGTAGAGACCGCGGCCCGCGCGCTCGAGGAGTCCCCGCCGTGCTAGCCGCTGTAGATAGGTACGAGCGATCCCTTCGCGGTCTAGATCCCGGGGCCGCAGGATCCCGGTTTTGCGAACAATCGCGAGCGCGCGTTGCTCTGCTGTGCGGGGCTTTGCCATGTTACGAATGCTCGACAGTTAATCACATTTGCAGAGGTTTCGTAACGGGCGGCCAGCGGTGGCGCTCGTCGGCGATGCCGAAATGGGGTGAAAGACGCGGTCGGCTGGGTGTAGCGCGGCGGAGAAAGCGGGCACGGGAGAAACCCCTTGAAGCTGTCCCGGTGGATTGTCAGCGGCCGGCAGGGCGTATGGTTGCCGCCTCCGATACCTCCGATAGCGCAGCGCGTCATAGACCCTTATGGGGCGGGCGACAAGTGGGCGACAGGGTTTTGCTAGCAACTAACGCTACAAATGCCCGGAATCGCTCACGTCGCCCTGCCTGGTATGCAGGTCCGCGACCCTGTCGACGGCTCTGCGCAAAGGCGCCTTGCCGCGGCCAAACGGAACTCCACGATAGTGCGCATGCTCTTTGCGGCGAGCAAGGATCAAAAACGACGGGCCGCGCGACGAACCGGAGGGAGAAAACGGCGCGGCGCAGACTCCATGACAGCTGTTCATCATAGCAGCAGGCGCCATCGCGTTGACGCTCCAAGGCGCCGTCTGTAGACTACTTCGACGCTCGATCCCCGCGTTTTTCCAGCACTTTCCGATCCAGCGGCGAGGAGATGGGATGGCCGAGCAATCCGACAGCGCCGAGTGCGTCCGGGCCATGCTCTGCGAGAGCGCGCGGGTGAAGCAAGAGCTCGCCGAGCAGGCGTCGAGCTCGATCGCGCGGGCGGCTGCGCTCCTCGTCGATGCCTTCCGGAGTGGGGGCAAGGCCCTGCTGTTTGGCAACGGCGGGTCCGCGGCGGATGCGCAACACCTGGCCGCGGAATGGACCGGGCGGCTGCGGGGCGAGCGCCGGGGGCTGCCGGCCATCGCGCTCACGGCCAACACCTCGGAGCTCACCGCTATTGGCAATGACTACGGCTTCGATCGCATCTTTGCCCGCCTGGTCGAAGCCCACGGCAATCCCGGGGACGTCGCCATCGCGCTCTCGACGTCGGGCAACTCGCCCAATGTGCTGGCCGGGGTCGCCGAGGCGCGGGCACGAGGCCTGCGCACCATCGGGCTCTCGGGCCGCCGCGGAGGCAAGCTCGCCCCCGCCGTAGAGCTCGCGCTGCTGGTGCCTTCCGATGACACCCAGCGCATTCAGGAGTCTCACATCACGATCGGCCACGTGCTGGCCGAGCTCGTGGAACAGGCGCTCTTCCCAAGGCGCGTGTGACGCGGCCCCCTGCGCCCATCGATCGCGGTCAGCTGCGGACCGTCCCGGCCCGGCGGCGACCGAGCAAGGTGCGAACGCTCGACGAAGCCGTACCGCATTCCCGCGGCGCGAGCTTCGTGCAGTTCCTCGACCACCTGCCCGCGCTCCTCGGCGCCGCAGACTTGCGGGCCGCGATCGAAGCCGCCGTGCGGGCCCGGACCGACAAACGCACGCTTCTTTGGGGCCTTGGAGCCCACGTGATCAAAGTCGGGCTTGCACCGATCGTGGTCGATCTGCTGGAGCGCGGCTTTGTGAGCGGGCTTTGTCTGAACGGGGCGGGCTGCGTGCACGACCTCGAGCTCGCACTCATGGGGCGCACCAGTGAAGACGTGGCTGCGGCTCTCGACGACGGCTCTTTTGGCATGGCAAAGGAGACGGCGGAGCTCTTGAACGGCGCGATTGCGAAAGGCGCGAGCGAGGGCCTCGGCATGGGTGCGGCCGTGGGTCGCGAGATCCTAAAAGGGCGCTATCCCCACAAGCGACGCTCGATTCTGGCGACGGCGGCCCGGCTCGGCGTCCCAGTCACGGTGCATGTGGCGATCGGTACCGATATCCACCACATGCACCCAAGCGCGGACGGTGCGGCGCTCGGCGTCACGAGCTACCGCGACTTCGAGACACTCGCAGGCCTCGTCGCGACGCTCGAGGGCGGTGTGTTTTTCAACGTGGGGTCGGCCGTCATCTTGCCCGAAGTCTTCCTAAAGGCGCTGGCGCTCGCGCGCAACCTCGGCCACCCCGTGCGCCGGATCACCACCGTGAATCTGGACTTTATCCGCCACTACCGACCCGCGGTGAACGTCGTCGAAAGGCCGACACGCCTCGGTGGCCGCGGGATCTCTCTGATCGGCCACCACGAGATTATGCTTCCCCTGCTCGCGGCGGGCATCGTCGAGGGCAGCGGGCCGCGACGCAAAGCGCGAGCTCGCGCATGAAGGGCCGGATCGTGCTACGCGAGGGCGACATCACACAGGAGCGCGTCGACGCGATCGTGAACGCGGCCAACAGCGCGCTCGTGCTCGGTGCGGGCGTCGCGGGGGCGATCCGCGCGAACGGCGGTCCTGGGATTCAAGAGGAATGCGACCGGATCGGGCCGATCGGCGTGGGTGAAGCGGTGGTGACGGGAGGCGGAACGCTCCCGGCTCGCTTTGTGATCCACGCGGCGAGCATGCCCCCGGGCGGAGCCGCGACCGAAGCGAGTGTGCGCAGCGCGTTCCGCCGCAGTCTCGAGCTCGCTCGGGAGCGCGGGTGGCGCACCATCGCGGTCCCGGCAATCGGGGCGGGCATCGCCGGCTTCCCGCTCCAGCGCTGCGCAGAGCTGCTGCTCGAGGAGGCGCGCGTTCATCTCGAAGGCGAGACGACGCTCGAGGAGATCCGCTTCGTGCTTTTTGGCGAGCCGGCGTTCCGCATGTTCGAGATGGTGAACGACGCAGCCAAGGTGGCCGAGAGTGTGGCGCGACTTCGGGGAGGACCCCCGTGATTGTCGCGCTCCACCAGCTGACAGCGGCGTTCTACCTCGCGGCGGGTCTTCTGGCGGGGGTGGGTCTCGCGCTCGCCCGACCGGCTCTTTCGCGCGCCGCAGTAGCGGTCCTCGTCGCGGGCGCGGCCCTCCACGGTGTCGCCTTCGTCGCCTTCCACCTGGCGACCGAGCCGCCGCCTCTTACGGACCTGCCGGCTTCGGTGTCGCTCATGGCGTGGCTGGGCGTCTTGTTTTACCTCTCGCTCTTGGTGCGCTCACGGCTCACTGCCCTCGTGGTCGGCGTCGCGCCGATGGCGTTTCTGGGCGCATTTTTCGCGGCCCTGCGTCTGCCCCACTCCGAGCACGTGCCATTTGTCGGGGTGGCGTCATCCTGGCCCCACGCGCACGTTCTCCTCGCGAGCGGCGGCCTTGCCTCCCTCGCCGTCGCGTTCTTGGCAGGGCTGGTCTTCTTGGCCGAAGACCACCGCTTGAAGGCGAAGCGGCCCATGCCCGGACGGCTGCGCCTGCCAAGCTTAGAGGCCCTCGACCGGGTGAACGCCGTGGCGCTTGTGGTCGGCTTTCCGCTTCTTACCTTGGGCGTCCTCACGGGCATGATGTGGGTCGAGGGCACGAGCGGCCGCTTCTGGACCGGAGCCGCGCACGAGACCTGGTCGATGGTCGCGTGGGCGGTCTACGGCGTGCTCGTCGCGGCCCGCTTCCGGGCGCACCAGGGAGCGCGTCAAGCCGCGCTCGCTGCGGTTGCCGGATTCGCATTCCTGTTGTTTGCGGTGATCGGCGTGGGCCTTCTCACGTGAGGGTGCTCGTCGTCGGCATGAACCACAGGACAGCGCCGCTCGAGGTCCGTGAGCGTTTCGCAGTGGCAGACCCGGCGCCCCATCTCGCGAAACTCGTGGCGTGTGAGGAAATCGACGAGGCGCTGCTCCTTTCGACTTGCAATCGCGTCGAGGTGGTCGCCCTGACGCGCCATCTCGACGCGGCTCGCCACCGCCTGCGCGCATTCTTCCACCGCGATCTGGCTGGGGAGACCCCCGTGCAAGGCGCAGCCGCGCTCGAGGGCCTGCTCTTCGAGTACGTCGACAGACCGGCCATGCGCCAGGTCTTCCGGGTGGCCGCCTCGCTCGACTCTATGGTGGTCGGCGAGCCCCAGATTCTGGGCCAGATGAAGGACGCCTACCGCGCCGCCGTCGAGTGCGGTGCCTGCGGTGCGATCCTCTCGCGCCTGTTCCAGAGCGCCTTCGCCGCGGCCAAGCGCGTGCGACGGGAGACGCGGATCGGCGAGCGGCCAGTCTCGGTGGCCCGGGTGGCGGTCGATCTCTCCAAACAGATCTTCGAGTCGTTCGAGGACAAAACGGCGCTCCTCGTCGGGGCCGGAGAGATGATCGAGACCGCGCTCGAAGCGCTGCGCGGGGAGGGCCTGCGCTCGATCCACGTCGTGAACCGCACGCAAGGCCATGCCGTAGCCCTGGCGCAGCGCTTCGGCGCGACGCCGCGCGGTCTTAGCGAGCTGCGTGAGGTATTGCCTCACGCCGATATCGTGCTGACCTGCACGGCGGGTGAGACCCCGATTCTTGGGGTCCCAGATTTCGCCGAAGCAATCCGCGCGCGGCACGGAAGGCCTGTCTTCGTGATCGACATTGGCGTCCCGCGCAACGTCGACCCGGGAGTGAACCGACTCGACAGCGTCTACCTCTACGACATCGACGACCTCGCGGGCGTCGCTGCAGCCAATGCGGACGAACGTCGCCGCGAGACCATGCTCGGGGAAGCGATCGTGCTGGAGGAGCAGCAGCGCTTCGACGGCTGGCTCCTCGCGCTCCAGGCCGTGCCCACGATCCGCCACCTGCGCGCCCGGGCAGAATCGATCCGCCTTGGGGAGCTGCAGCGCGCCCTCCAGCGGCTCAGTCTTGACGAAACGCAGCGCCAGGGAATCGAGTCCCTGACGCGCTCGATCGTGAACAAACTGCTCCACGCACCCGTGTCGCGCCTTCGGGCCGAGGCGGAGCGCGAGGAGGGACTCGCCTACCTCGAAGCTGCGCGGGTGCTCTTCGCCTTGGACGATCCCGACATGCCGGGTGCAGAGGCCGCGCAGCCCAGCGCGCTCGACGAACTGCTCCGCGATGCGGTGCCCGACTCCGAGGATTCCGAGGGCACGTGACGGCGCTGCGCATCGCGACGCGCGGGAGTGCTCTCGCGCTCGCCCAGGCGCGCTGGGTCGCGGCGCGGATCGAGACCGAGCTGTCCCAGCCGACCGAACTCCTGCCGATCAAGACCTCGGGGGATCGCCTGCAGGGGATCTCTCTCGCCGAGGTCGGGGGAAAAGGGCTGTTCGTGAAGGAAATTGAGGAGGCGGTGCTCGCGGGGCGCGCCGATTTGGCCGTGCACAGCGCAAAGGATCTCCCGGCGGCGATCGCTGCGGGTCTCGCCCTCGTTGCCTGGCCGCAGCGCGAGGACCCGCGGGATGCGCTTGTGGCGCGTGAGCGCGGAGCCCGGCTCAAGACGCTCCGCCCGGGTGCGCGACTCGGCACCGGAAGTGTCCGGCGAGGCGCGCAGCTGCGCGCACTGCGCCCCGACCTCGAGGTGGTGCCGCTGCGCGGCAACGTCACGACGCGCCTGCAAAAGCTCGAAGCCGAAGGCCTCGACGCCGTGGTCCTGGCCTGCGCCGGTCTCGTGCGCCTTGGGCTTGCGGACCGGATCGATGAGCGGATTTCGACGGAGGTCGTGCTGCCCGCGGTCGCGCAAGGCACTCTGGCCGTCGAGGCGCGCGCGGATTCGGTGCTCGGTCGCACCCTCGCCGCCCTGAGCGACGCAAACGCCGAGCGTTCGGCGCTTGCGGAGCGGGCGTTCCTTGTGCGCCTGCAAGGGGACTGCAACGTCCCGCTCGCGGCCTTGGCCGAGGCAATCCCAGGGGGTCTGCTCCGGGTACGCGGTCTCGTCTCGAGCACAGACGGCCGCACGATCGTGCGCGGCGAGGCGCGCGGTGCGGACGCCGTGGCGACAGGTGAGGCCGCCGCACAGCAGATCCTCGCGCAAGGCGGCGACCGGGTGCTCGCGCAACTGCGGCGCGAGGCGATGCGATGAGCCCTCGCGCCGGGCGTGTGGTGCTCGTGGGCGCGGGCCCTGGCGATCCGGATCTCATCACACTCCGCGGTGCGGCCGTGCTCCGCGCCGCCGACGTGGTGGTGCACGATGCTCTCGTGAGCGCCGAGCTCCTCGCGCTCGCTCCGCGCGAGGCGCTGCGCATCAACGTCGGCAAACGCGGCCACGACGAACCCACGCTGGCGCAGGAGGAGACCAACGCACTGCTCGTGCGGCTCGCCCGAGAAGGCAAGACGGTGGTACGCCTGAAAGGCGGCGACCCTTTCGTCTTTGGTCGGGGCGGAGAAGAGGCGAGCGCGCTGGCCGAGGCGGGCATCCGCTTCGAGATCGTGCCCGGGATTTCAGCGGCGATCGGAGTCCCCGCCTTGGCGGGAATCCCCGTCACCGATCGGCGTTACGCAGCTTCGTTCACGGTCGTAACGGGCCACAAGGATCCGCTGGAACCGGCCGCCTCGATCCGCTGGGCAGAGCTCGCGCGGGGCGCCGATACCCTCGTGATCCTCATGGGGCTCAAGAATCTGCCGGGCATCGCGGAGCGCCTGATCGCGAGCGGCCGCGCGGCGCGAACGCCGGCTGTGGCGATCGAGCTCGGCACCACACCGGCCCAGCGTGTGGTCGAAGCTCCGCTCGCTGAGCTTGCAACGCGCGTTGAGCAGGCCCGCCTGTCGGCTCCAGTGACCGTCGTGATCGGAGACGTCGTCCGCCTGCGGGGCGAGCTCGCGTGGGTTGAGCGGCTGCCCCTCGCGGATCGACGCGTTCTCGTGACGCGGAGCGAGGCACAGGCGGGCGCGCTCGTGGCTGCACTGCGTCGTGCCGGCGCGGAGCCCGTGCTGGCGCCCATGATCCAAGTGGTTCCGCTCAAAGATACCCCCGAGCTCAACGCCGCGACTTCGCGCCTCAGCGACTACGACGTGTTGCTCTTTACGAGCGCCAATGCCGTGCGCTGCTTTGTCGAGGCCGCATCCGGCGGAAAGACCCTCGGCTCGCTGCGAGCGCGCGTCGTGTGCGTGGGTCCGGCCACGGCCCGGGCGGCGCGGGAGCTTGGCCTTTCGGTTCACCTCGTCCCTGCGCAGCGCTTTGACGCGGAGGGCCTGCTCGAGGCGATCCGCGTCGCAATCCCGCTCGCGGGTCAGCGCGTTCTCTTGCCGCGGGCTGCGGCAGCCCGTGAGATCCTCCCCGAGGGCCTGCGGCGGGCGGGGGCGGCGGTGGACGTCGTGGCGGTGTACCGGACCGAGCCTGCGCCGGCGGATACGGCTCTGCTGTGCAGCCGCCTCGTGCGTGGCGAGATCGATGCGCTTACCTTCACGAGCCCGTCCACCGTGCGCCACTTCCTCGCTTGCCTCGACGAGGCAGCGCGCACGGCGGCGCGCCGCTGTGTCGTGGCGGCTCTTGGCCCCGTCACGGCGGCTGCGCTGCGAGAAGCCGGGCTTGCGCCGGACGTGGTCGCGGAGCGGGCAGAAGCGGGCGCGCTCGTGGACGCCCTCGGCGAAGCCATGCGAGGGCGCGCGCGGGGAGCAGCGCAGGGAGGAGCAGGATGAGTTTTCCGACGGTCCGCCCGCGCCGGCTGCGGCGCACAGAGACGCTGCGGCGCATGGTCCGAGAGACCCGGCTCTCGCGCGAGAACCTCGTGCTGCCTCTTTTCGTGGTCGAGGGTGCCGGCGTGCGTGAACCGGTTCCCTCGATGCCCGGTGTTTTTCGTTACTCGGTGGACGCCCTTGTCGACGAAACAAAACGCGTCCACGACCTCGGCATCCCCGCAGTCATCCTCTTTGGAATCCCGGGCGCAAAAGACGCCCGCGGCTCAGGTGCGGATGCGCCGGGTGGAGTGGTGCAGCGTGCGATCAGCGCGATCAAGCGCGGCGTGCCCGAGCTTTGCGTCATCTCGGACGTTTGCCTGTGTGAGTACACCGACCACGGACATTGCGGCATCGTCGACGGGGAGCAGGTACGGAACGATCCGACGCTCGAGCGACTCGCGTCGGCGGCGCTTTCCCATGCGCGTGCGGGGGCGGATGTGGTCGCGCCTTCGGACATGATGGACGGCCGCGTCTTGGCAATCCGCCGCGCCCTGGATGGAAGTGGCTTCGAAGAGGTCTCGATCCTCTCCTACGCCGCCAAATACGCCAGCGCATACTACGGACCCTTTCGAGAGGCGGCAGAGAGCGCCCCCGCCTTCGGCGACCGACGCACCTACCAGATGGACCCTGCGAACCGTCGCGAGGCGCTGCGCGAGATGCGGCTCGACCTTTCCGAGGGGGCCGATGCGCTCATGGTGAAGCCCGCGCTCCCCTACCTAGACGTGCTGGCCGAAGCGAGGCGGGAGTTCGACGTACCGCTCGCTGCCTATCATGTCTCCGGGGAGTACGCGATGATTCAGGCGGCCGCCGCCCGGGGCTGGATCGATGGTCCGCGAGCGCTGGACGAGGCGCTGGTGTCGATCAAGCGGGCTGGCGCGGACCTGATCCTCACGTATGGGGCGAAAGAGGCAGCCGCGCGCCTCGTGCCTTGAGGATGCGCGCGGTGAAGAGCCGAGGAGGCGGCGTGCCGGTCCACTACAAGGTCGTCGAAACGAGCAACGTCACGGACGAAGAGCTCGAGCGGATTCTCAATGAGTGGACAGCGAAGGGCTGGCAGGTCGATACGCTTCACTTTGCGATGCGCGAATCCTCCAAGCGTCCCGCCATGGCATTCGTGAGCTTCACCCGGGAAGAGCCGGAGGGCTAAGGATCGGGAGTACCCGTTCGCAAAGGCGTTCGAGGGACCGCCGCCGGGCGTCCTCGGGCAGACCTGCGATCTCGCTGCGCACGATCAACAGATCCATGCCAAGCCGCTCCCGATAGGCGAGAAGCCCCTCGGCAACCTCCTGTTCTCCTCCCACCACAACACGCTCGTGGATCGGCCCTGCGGCCGCCCGCGCCAGGGCCGGCGGGAGCGCCCGTGCCGTCCCGAGGGCCTCTGCGGCGAGCCGTTCGCGCACCCGGGTCGCTTCCGTGTCGTCGGCGGCCAGGTGAAGGGTGCGCATCACGGGCGTCCGGAAGGGTCCGACCACGCCGCCCGGTGGTAGGTGCGCGCGGTGGAGCGCGTGGTTCTCGATCAAAACCGCAAGCGTTTCCACAGGGGAGGCGAGATAGGGCAGCCCGCGGCGTGCGGCTTGCAAAAGTCCCTTCTTCCCGAATGCGGCCACCAGGAGCGGAGGGTGAGGACGCTGCACCGGGCGCAGCGTCGGCGTCACAAAGCGCCCGCCGCCCGTCGCGAAGTGGTCGCCCGCGAGCTCCATGGGCTCGCCCCCGAAGGCGCGCAGGATCGCGTCGAGGGCCTCGTCGAAGCGATCCCGTTTGGTGTGAGCCTCGACCCCGAAGGCCTGGAACAGCGCCGCCGCGAAGCCGCGCCCGAGGCCGAGCATGACGCGGCCCTGCGAGAGCACGTCGAGCGCGGCCACCTCCTGCGCCACCCGGAGGGGATGGTGGACGGGCAGCAGCAGTGAGGTCGTCCCGAGTCGCACGCGACGGGTACGCGCGGCGATGGCCGAGAGGGCGAGGAGTGGGGAGGCCATGGCACCGCGGCGGAAGTGACCCTCAGGCACCCAGACGGAGTGAAGACCCAGCGCCTCTGCGTGCTCGGCGCGCGCCAGGAAGGCCGGCCAGCCGCTGGCCTCGGCGGGAGCACCGAGGGCGAGACCGACGGCGAGGTGTCCGGAGATCAAGCCCGCCCGAGGGCGTAGGGCAGGACGGTCCGCAAGAGGTCGACGTGCGAGTCGAGCGTGCGGCCAAGGCCGGAGAGGAGTCCCAGCACACGGCCGATCAACACGACATGGCTCGGCACCCGGACGATCGGGTTCGATCGGATCATCTCGGGAATTTCGTCGTTCAGCTCGTCGAACATCCGGGGATCGGCGTAGGGCTGTGCCCGGAAGCGCCGTGCGAAATCGAGAAAAAAGCGGGCGACCTCCGTCAGAGACTCGCGATCGCCGCTCTTGGTCTCGAAGCCAAGGTCGACGAGCGCGGTACCGAGGCCCTCGGCATCGTCGCGGATCATGGCGAGTGCGAGCGCCACAATGCCCTCGCGGAAGCGCGGCGGCAGGTCTTTCGACAGGCCGAAGTCGAGCAGAACGAGGCGCGGGCCCTCGGGCTGGACCAGGAGATTTCCGGGGTGGGGATCGGCGTGAAAAAAGCCGTGGGTCAGGATCTGACGACAGAAGGCCTCAACCAAAATCTGCGTCACGCGATCGAGGTCGACGTGCGCCGCGCGAAGGGATTCGACGTCGGTGATCTTGATCCCCGGCATAAACTCCATCACCAGCACGCGTCGCGTCGTCCATTCCCAGTAAATCTTAGGAACCACCACCTCGGGGCGATCGACAAAGAAGCTGGCCACCCTCTCGGCGTTCCGGCCTTCGTTCACAAAATCGAGTTCCCGCGGCAGATAGGAGCCGAGCTCATCGAGCAGCGGCATCAGGTCGAGCTCCCGCTCGAACACGCCCACAGCCCGGAATAGGACCCGCAAATTTGCGAGGTCGCTGCGCACCAGCGCGTCGATCTCCGGGTACTGCACCTTGACGGCCACGCGTCGCCCGTCGATGAGCTGCGCCTCGTGAACTTGCGCCAGAGAGGCGGACGCGATGGGCTTTGCCGAGAAGTGCCGGAAGACGGTGCTGAGCGGCCGGCCGAGGTCGCGCTCCACCACTTCCTTCACGACCGAGAAGGGCTTGGGCGGAACGCGGTCCTGAAGGCGCGAGAGCACCTCCACATACTCCCGCGGGAGCACATCGGCGCGCGAGCCTAGAAATTGGCATCCCTTGAGGATCAGGCCGCGCAGGTCGATCGCCGCGTCGTAGATCGACTCAGCGCTCGTCCGGTTGAAGCGCGACCAACGCTCGCGCATGTCCGGCGGATGCAGACGCCTCGCGATGAATTGGTTTGCCTTGATGCCGAGATAGATCCGACCAAAGGTCGTACCGACCCGGCGTGCGCGGTAGATGCGCTCTCCCGCAGAGAGTGTCGCGCCGGGATTCAAGCGAAGACCGTAGGTTGGCGCGGTGCCACGCTGTCAGCGATCACGGCAGGAGCGGGCGCAAATACTGACGCTGCGCCCGAGCGGAGTTGAAGCCAACGCGCTTGGATAAGTGTGACCTCTCGGGCCGCGGGAGAGTCGGCGACCGGCCCGGCAAAGGAGTGAGGGCTTAGTAGCCGAGGGCGCAGGTCCGCGCGAGGGGGCTGCGGGGGTGGAGACGCGGGGCGCCTGTGCGCTCCCGGGCGCGGTACGTCGCCTGGCAGCTCGCGAAGTGCCCGCGCGCCCAAAGGTTTTGGCTGCCCCCCAAAGCGCTCGGTCCGGGAGTCCCCGTCGCGAGAGCTCACATCCTAGAGCCAGCGGATTGCGGGGCCCATTCGCAGCCGGGGAGGCGCAGCCCGCTCACCACAGTTCGGGCGGCTTTGTCGGGCACGACCATGCGCCGTGGATGCGCTCGTCGTCGGATGCATCTCCCGCATCCTCCCGTGCGCCGGACGCAGACTTTTCGTCGGTGTCCCCCGGAGTCGTCGTAGCGCCCACCGCAGAGTGCGGCGCATCTTCCGCGCTCGCGCTGTCGTCCGACCATGGAGGATTGTATGCGCACTGCATCCAGCGCTGCGCGGAGAACTCGAGGATGTAGCTCGCGCCGAAGTTCTGATAAGTGAAGGCCTCGTCGCCGCCCCCAAAGCCGACCTGCGGCCGTGGAATCTCCACGAGATCCTTGGCGGCGACGAGTTCCCCGAGCGAATCTGGGTAGCTGTGCTCGCGCTGGAAGTAGTGGGCGAGCGCGTCGATGATTTGCTGCGCGTTTTGCGATCGCGTCACTGTGTAGTCGTGCGCCACGGCAAAGTCGCCGCACAAGATCGGGAACGCGACGAGGAGCGCGCCCACTGCGGTACTGCGGGTTGCGACTTGAAGCTTCGGTGGCCGCGGAGTTCTTTTTGGCGAGCGCCCATTCGCGGCCGCGGCCATCGCCACGGCTGCCAGCACGATCGCGGCACCCAGCAGCGCCATGCCCGTTCCAAAATGGAGCCGCACCCAGACCAGCGGGGTGGCGAGGGCGACCCCGATGGCGAGGAGCGCCAGTGCGGGCCGTGAGCGCAGTGGGCCGACACCCGCAAGCAAAAGCGCGACGCAGGCGAGCAGTCCTGCAATCAGCGCGCCCCCGATTTCGATCCCGAAGAAGGAGACCACCGGCCAGGGCGAGATTGCAAAGGGAAGCCTCGGATCCGTGCCCGTCACGTTTCTCTGGGTCCAGACCACGACTGCGAGAACCGGCAAATATGCGGCGATGCGAAGGGACCACGCCTGCTTGAGCCAGCTGCCCGCAAGCAGCGGCGCGCACAGTGCCGCCGCGGTGACGACGGCCGTGCAGATCATCACCGCCGAGCCGCGCCAGCCGAAGAAGCCCCAGATCACAGGCCGCGTCTCCCCCATGCCGTAGAAGAGGAAAAGGAGCGTCGCGAGCACTGCGGCGAGACCCATCGTGCGCGCGAGGGCGGAGCGGCTGGTGGCGAAGAGCGCGACAAGGAGGAGTGCCGCCGGCAACGAGAACGCCACAAGGCCGGCTCGAGGCGAATCGATCCAAAGCCCAAGTGACGTCGCTTGCAGCCAGTTCGTGAGAAAGCCCCGGGGCTGCCACCACGCTCTCGCGCCGCTCGAGGGGGTCGGCCCGATGCCGTGATGAATGGCGAACGCCCACGCCAAGAGCGCAAGGACCAGAAGGCCGCCGATCGGGAGCCGCTGTGCGGCCCACGAACGGCGGCGCGCAAGGGCGCTCACTCCGAGTCACTCGGTCGCAGAATCGAGAAGCGCAGGGGCTTTACGGGACTGCCGTCTTCCCGGGGCAGGAGCTGGATCTGGGCCCGCACGTCGACAGTCCGTCCCTCGAGCACGCGTTCGAGGATGGCCGCGAGGTCTACGGTTTCGAGGGTGCGCGCAATTTCACCGGCGAGCCGCTCGATGAACTCAGCGCGCGTGCGCTCGCTCTGATCCACGGCGAAGTCGATCCAGTCCTTCGGGACGGCCTCGCCGAGCGCGCGACGCACGGCCTCGTTCGTGGTGAAAAAGCCGGAAAGCCCGAAGGTGAGCGCCCGCCGCAGGAGTTCGGGTACCACGTTCGCGGTCGAAGCGGCCCGTGCGGACGCACTCGGATCATCGGGATCTCTCGGCACGGGCGTTCGCGCAGAATCTCGTTTCGAGTTCCCTCGCCCACGCGCCATGGGTTAAGATCCTCCGATGAAGCCGACCCGTGTACGTGACATCATGCAGGAGAAGATCGTCACGATCAGCGCGGGTGAACGCCTGTCGACGGTTGAAGATATCATGACGCTGGG
>DATGZK010000065.1:0-56491 GCA_035489755.1 Myxococcota bacterium | reverse complement strand
GTATTCACATCGGTCACGGACCTGCGGAGAAAGCTCATGAAGTACATCCGCCACTACAACCAGACGCCCAAGACCGTGAAGTGGCGCTACTTCGATCCCACACGCCGCATCACTCCCACTTCAATCGTTACAGTCCACTAGTCCCTATTCCTCCGCACATGTGCTCATTAGCCCGCGGTCAGGCCGCCATTCGTAGGCGCCCGCCTCTGCGCGCCGGATCTCCGGCACTCGATCCGAGAGGTCCACGTCCCGATCTTGAGTTCCGGGGCGACGACCGGAACCACTCACTCTCCGGCATGCAACTCGACTGGAGAGCCTTGCTCTTCGGCTGCCACTGCTGCGGTTACGGGCATGGGTGCACGTATCTTTTCCGCGGGCTCATCCGTCTATAGTTCGTGGTTGCGCGGCTTGTGCACGTCGTCCATCTCAAACGAGCGGCGCGCCGGTAAGCGGGCGGTGGAGTACGCCCGTTACCACAACCGGCGCGGTGTTCCTGAAAAACTGGTAGCTCTTGCGAGGACCGGGATCGGTCACTGCGGGATCCTTCTCTCCAGTGCTCCGGCAAAACCCGGTTCGGTCGGTGAAGTCGACGGCGCCGTTGCCGAGAGCCCGTTCTCCCGGCACGCTCAGGGCATCATCCGCCGCGCGCAGCCCCGCCCGGACGGGAACCCGGAGGCCCCGTGATCGAGCCTGACTTTCCGATCGCGATCATCGGCGCTGGCTTCGCCGGGATCGGGATGGCGATCCAACTCAAGCGGGCTGGCATCGACTCATTCATGATGTTCGAGCGGGCGAGCGAGATCGGGGGCACCTGGCGCGACAACACCTATCCGGGCGCCGCCTGCGACGTTCCGTCTCATGCCTATTCGCTCTCCTTCGAACAGTACCCCGGTTGGAGCTACCGGTACTCCCCGTCGCGGGAGATCCACAACTATCTACTCGGCCTCGTCGACAAGTGGCAGCTCCGCTCCCACCTGCGGCTCGGAACCGAGATCGTCGAGGCCCGTTTTGACGAGCAGAAGGGAGTCTGGACGCTGACCACCGGGGACGACCGAATCTTCACCGCGCGTGTCGTCGTCTCTGGGGTCGGCGGGCTCGTCGATCCCGCGCTTCCCGACATCAAGGGGATCGGCAGCTTCGGCGGGGAGGTCTTCCACACCGCCCGCTGGAACCACTCCTATGAGCTCGCGGGCAAGCGCGTCGGAGTGATCGGGACCGGCGCCAGCGCAGTCCAGGTGGTCCCGTCGATCGCGCAGCAGGTCGCTCGGCTACGCGTCTTCCAGCGTACGGCGGCTTGGGTTGTACCCAAGCTCGACAGGCGCTATTCGGACCGCGCGAAGCGCCTCTTCGCGCGTTTCCCGCTCCTCCTCCGCGCGAGCCGGTTCCTTCAGTATTCAGGGAGCGAGCTATTCGGACCGATGATCTTCCTCGACGCTCCCCGCCTCTCTGCAGTCGGTGAATGGCTGTCCATGCGCCACCTGCGCGCGCAGGTCTCGAGTCCGGAGCTGCGGGAGAAGCTCCGCCCGAAGTTCCAGTTCGGATGCAAGCGGATCCTCGTGTCCGACGACTATTGGGCGACGTTCGAGCGGGAGAACGTCGACCTCGTGACAGAGCCGATCGAAGAGATGGTGCCCGAGGGCATCCTGACGCGGGATGGAGTCGTTCACGAGCTCGATGCCATCGTTCTCGCGACAGGCTTCACTGTCGGGCTGGCCAAGGCGCCGTTCCCGGTGATCGGTCGCGGCGGCCGGTCGCTCGATGCGGCCTGGAGCCGTGGCGCCGTTGCCTACAAGGGGATGACGGTCTCGGGCTTTCCGAACTGGTTCATCCTGATGGGACCGAATACCGGTCCGGGACATACGTCCGTGCTGATCTACACAGAGGCCCAGATCTCGCACACGCTCCAGGCGATCCGCAAGCTTAGAAGCGAAGGTCTTAAGTACGTGGAGGTCCGGCAGGAGGTGCAGGACCGCTACAACGAGCGGATCCAGGGGCGCATGAAGTACATGGTGTGGTCGTCTGGCTGCAACAGCTGGTACCTCTCGAAGGATGGCAGCAACCATGCGCTCTACCCCGGACTCGCCGGAGAATATGCCCTTCGCGCCCGCCGATTCCGGGCGTCCGACTACGCGCTCGTGGTGTTCTGAGCTTCGTCACCGCTCGACGCTCGCTGCGCCAAGCGCGGAGACTGCAAGGATGTTTTCATGACGAACCTCCTCCTCGAGTTGCAGCGCCTCGATTCGAGCGTCGACGAGTTGCGCGCCCGACGTTCCGGGCTCCCAGAACGGGCGCTGCTTCGAGAAAGCGAGGCCGCGATTGTTGCGCTCGTCAACGAGCGGGCCGAGGCCGCCGATCGCCGGCTCACATTGGCACGCGCGGAACGTCACGCTGCGAGCCTGGTGAACGACCTCGAGGCCCGCACTCGCGAGGTAGAAACCACTCTCTATTCGGGCAAGGTCAAGGCGATCCGCGAACTCGAAGCGCTGCAGCTCGAGCTGCAAGAGTGCCAGCGCCGTCAGGGTCAGCGCGAAGACGAAGAGCTGGTCGTGATGGAGCAGCAGGAACAGCTCGACGGGGAGATCGCGGCAATGGATGCGCGACGCGAGCGGCTGGGGATTCAAGCCGCGGAGCTACGCGCAGTGATCAAGGCCGCTGAGTCGCAGATCGACGCCGAGATCGGATACCTCGTCGCCCAGCGCTCGGCCCTGCACCTGCCGCCTGCGGTGCTGGCGGTCTACGAAAAACTCCGTTCCGTTCCACGGCTGGGAGGCAAGGTTGCGGTGAGTGTCACCGGTGGCGCTTGCGGCGGCTGCAAAATGATTCTTCCGACCATCCTTACGAGTCGCCTCCATCGCGCCCCATTGGACAAGGCGGTCCAGTGCCTACACTGCCAGCGCATTCTGGTGTCTTGAACGCGTCGCACATTTGAGCATCGGCTCGCCTGGAGATCCCGGAAGTCGTCGGGCGGTCGACCGGGGCACCGTGTTTCGGCTGATCTCTTGCTCGAGTTTTACATCGCGACCACTGCGCTTCTTGCGGCTTCTGGGGTTCGAATCTCCAGCGGGGATCACGCGCCGAATCGAAAGTCCGCAGCGAAAATCTAAGGGGCGGTTCGGTCCTCAGGGCGAAAACGCTAGGCTCGCGAGCAGGGCAACTCCCGCAACCAGGAGAAGTCCACCTGAACCCCGGTACACCCAGCGCAGCATGCGCTCATCGAATCGGTCGCGGACGAGCCCCACGCCGCCGAGCAGCACCAGCCACCAGAGGAGCGACCCGCAGAGGACCCCGAGCACAACCGTGACTGCGGCCGGCCCAGCGAGCTCCTCCGCAGCGAGCCCGAGGGCGGCCGACACCGCGGCGATGGTCAGCAGGACGAGCGGGTTAGTGAGCGTGAGGAGGAACGTCGAGACGAAGGCGCTCGCGAGACCCTGCGCTCCGGCAACCGAAAGCGGCCAGGCCACCTCACCGCGAAGGGAGCGCGCACCGAGAATGCACAAGACAAGGCCGCTCCCGAGGCGTAGCACCGTCTCGTGAGCGAGCAGAAAGCTCGCCACGACGCTGATGCCGAAGGCGGCCACCGCACCGTAAAAAGTGTCGGCAAGCGCAGCGCCACAGCCAGATACAAATCCGAGGACAAAGCCCCCGGTGAGTGTGCGGCGGATACAGAGGACATTCACCGGGCCAAGCGGCGCCGCGATCGAGAGCCCCACCAAAAGTCCGATCCAATAGACGCCCACTCGCTCTGCCGTCTCCTGCCTTCCGATTGGCGAATGATCCCCGCCGTCCCCTCTTTCGCGCGTGTGAGGAATAGCGCGGCGGTTCCCTTGCGGCCGGACCGACCGCATTCGTACCCTCTGACCTGAAAGGCTGCAGCGTGCAGATGCACTTGCTGGCACCTCTTCAGATGGAGCGCGTTGGGCGATTCTCGGAGGTTGGAAGCCTGATCCGTTTTCCGGTGAGCTGACCAAGAGCTATCCGCAGCGGACGCTACCTCTCCGCCTGGTCTATCCTCAGCCGCTCACACGTCGCGGCTTGAGCGGTGACTGATGACATCCTTGGAAGCGGCTGAGCACTTCACGACGGTGCGATTCTTCTGGGTGGCCCTTGGTTTCGGGCTCCGGAATGCCGAGTGATTTCAAGAGGTTCGAGACGAACGACAAGCTCGCCTAAGGGAGGCCCCGATGATCGACCTGCACTACTGGCCCACGCCGAACGGAAAGAAGGTCACGATCCTGCTCGAGGAGTGCGGCCTCCCCTACCGCATCGTGCCCTGCTCGATCGGCCAGGGGGACCAGTTCAAAAGCGAATTCCTGAAGATCAGCCCAAACAACCGCATGCCCGCGATCGTCGACCATGCGCCCGCGGACGGCGGCGCACCGTTCGCCCTCTTCGAGTCGGGAGCGATCATGATGTACATCGCGGAAAAGGCCGGCCGCTTCTACCCGCAGGGCCTCCGCCATCGCCACGCGGTTGACCAGTGGGTGATCTGGCAGATGGCGAACCAGGGCCCGAAGAGCGGTGAGTGCGGCCACTTTCGTCGTCTCGGCGAAAGCCAGGGAGATCAGTCGTACGCGGTGCGCCGCTTCACCGACGAAGTAAACCGCTTGTTCGGTGTGCTGAATAACCAACTCTATGATCGGCGCTTCCTGATCGGCGAGGATTACACAATCGCGGACATGATTTCGTACCCGTGGACGGTGAACTGGAAGGCCCAGGGGCAGGATCTCGAGGAGTTCCCCTACTTCAAGCGTTGGTTTAACGAGCTTGGCGCGCGGCCGGGCGTGCAGCGCGGCATGGCGGTCGGGAGCGACCTTGCGGTGGGCACGTCGAAGTTGACGCCTCAAGAGGGCGAGCGGCTGCGCAAACTACTCTACAACCAGCGCGCGCGACCGGCGCCGGCAGGCGGTTTGCTCTGATCCACCCCTGGCGAGATTCCGTCTCTGGAAGCCTGATTTGCATGGAAAAGGGGAAACAGCGCTCACGCCATCGTTCGCGCTCGCGCTGTGCAGCCTTCGGCTTGGGCTTACTGGAGCCTCCTCTTGCACGAGACCCTGTTGTTGCGCATCGGCCAGTCTTGTGGCGAAGCATGTTGGGCGGCGGCTCTCCGGACGCGTCGCGAGGTCCGGCCATACTACGCCGGCAGTTCGTATCCAATCGCCGCTTCGATCTTGCAAGTTTGCTGCACGGCCGGGCGCGCCATCATGCGGTCGTAATGCGAGGAGAGGTTAGGAAACATCCCGGGCGCAGGGTGGAAGGAGTTGGCAAAACGCCAATACAGACGGAAGAGATGAATATCGGCGATCGAATACCTCGCCAGCACCCATTGTTGCCTTCCTAATTTTCGATCGGCGATTGCGAACACCTCTTTGGAGCGCTCCATCCCCTGCCTTCGCGCAGGATGGATCGTCGAGGCGATGAAGGACATCCATGAGATGACCTGGGCCTCGGCTAGAATGTCCCAATCGGGCAGGAGGCCCGCCTCCGGAAAACGCTTGGCCAGATAAAATAAGATCGCGGCAACTTCGGTCAGCGGTGTTCCATCGATGAGCAGCGTCGGAACCTTGCCTTCCGGGTTAAGCGCGAGATACGCGGGCGCGTGGTTCTCCTTCCTGGCGAACGAAATCGGTCGGCTCTCAAACGGCCTGCCGATCTCGTGCAGCGCGATATGCGGCGCCATCGAGCTAGACCCGGGTGCAAAGTAGAATGTGAGCACAAGCGCTCCCTCCGCCTGAATCATTGGCCTTCGAATGGTCGCGAGGGCTGCAACACGCGTTAACGCAGCCTTGCGAGGATCGCCACCGCGAACCTGTCGCAACGCGGCGATCGCCCTCCACGAACTTCGCGGCAAGCGCCTGACGTCGATGCTTCCGGTGTGCAGGCTACTCGATCGAAGGGACCCACCAAGTTGCGTTCACGCGGCTCGGACCCACGTAGACTGCAAAAAGCGTGGGATCGCTGGAGTCAGAATCGTACGGAGCACGCCCTACGAGCGCGGATCCGTCGCAGCCGTGAGGGAGCCCAGCACTGCGACCACCTCCCGGTGATTCGGAACGAACGCCCCTCACTCCTGGCGAACACCCCCGCCCGGCCGAATCCGCGGCAGGTACCGTTCCTACGACCACATCAAGGGAAGTACGGACGTCCTCTGGTCGAGATCGGGGACCCGCTTACTTTCGCGCGGCGGCGACGAAGCGCGCCACGTCGTCCATGAGCACCTCGAAGCCCGCCCGATCGAAGCCGCTCCCCGACACGAGCCAATCGACGTGGGGAGGATCGCTCGCCGAGTCCCCGAAGTGGCCGAGCGCATCGAGGTGGTCGGCAACCGCGGCGTGGATCACGTGTCCCCAGGTCTGGGAAAGCGTCGGCACGATGCCGTCGCTTACATCCCAGGACGGTATAGCGCCGTAGGCGCGTCTTAGGGCTCGTGTCTGCGAGGGCGTCAGTCGCGAGGAGCGGCGCCGCGGCACCGTCGCGATGAGTTGGTAGAGGGCGCCGTAGACAGCGTGCGTAACCTGCGCCGCCGGATCAAGGCCTACGGCGAGCGTCGCACGAAGGCTCGGGCGTGCCCCCTGGGTGACGGCGGCCCCGTAGCGGACGCCAGGACGCGGCAGGACCGAGGCGTTGAAGACCTCCATCGCCTCGGGCGTGAGTTGGAGCATCAGGGATTGGTCTTGGACGACGTCGCGCAGCAGTGCGCGCACCGCACGGCGTCGTCCCACGGTGAAGTCCTCAAGGAGACGACTGAAGAGCTCGTCGAGGAGCTCGCTGTTCACAACGAGATCGCCGAAACGCAGAGCCATGCCCCCCATCCACAGCAGCGCTGAGATGGGCAGGTGACCGAAGTGCAGCACGTAGATGGTGTTCAGCGAGAGGACCTGCAGCAACTGCTGGCCCCGAAGCGTCGTGAAGAAGGACGCGAGCGGCGTACCGTGATGCGGCGTTGACATCGTAACGACCGTGCGAACCCGGCCCGCAAGCCGCTCGACGTCGACGTCAGTCGGCAGTCCCACGCCAGGGGCGGTGAGCAGGCGCACGTCGAGTCCACCGCTCGAGTGGCCGATCAGGTGCAGCGGAGCATCGCCTCTTCGTGCCGTCGCAGCGATCGCTTCGGCCACGCGGGCCGCTCGTGTAGGGAGCGACGCAGTAGGCGGCGGCCGCACGAGGTGGATGCGCGCGTCCAAGCCCAGCGCCGTAAAGCGCTCGCCGAGGATTCGCCGCACATGTCCGAAGTAGGTGATCCGTCCGAGGTTCACGAACCCGAGGAAGCCCGGGACGAGGTAGACGTCGTGCATGCGTTTCATGCGGCGTAACGCGAGAGGGTACTCGTGACCGGAGGGTTAGTCACCGAAATCGTCGGCGGCTGCCGACGCGTTGCGCCTCCACCAGTGCCGTACACGCAGTTGAGCGCGGCGAATCGCCGCCACCAGCCGCTGTCGAATCACACAGCGGCGCGGAGGCACACGGGTGCCATCGACGGCCTGCCCCGTGCCCCTTCGCTGCCGGCAAGCGGACCGAGCGAGGTGCCTAGGTCCCCCTCACCAACGTGCACCACTCGCCGACAACGTTGAGGAAGTTCCTCGCCGAGTGATCGATGGTGGAGACATCCGTGATCCCGCCGTTCTCCTTCGCCGCGCGCACGCTTGCGTCGCCTCTCGCGAGCAGACCGAGGATGGACTCCGCGCAGGCCTTCCCCTGCTTCATGGTGTTGGGCGTAGCGGCTTTCCCGGCCACGTCACCCCAGATGACCTCGGTCCCGAGGACACCCTTGATCGGCGATTCGACGATCATGCACCCGCTAAGGCTGACTACGAAACTCATCAAGCCGAGCAAAAAAAATGTTCTCACGGACCCTCCCTTCTACTGTTCGGTCCGCTGAGGGACATCGCACGCGAGGCCATCGCCTGTCAATGCCCAAACGCGTTGGCAGCTTCGAGAACGGAGCTTAGACGTTGCCTACGCTTAGGTGGGGCGGTATTGCTGGGATCGTGGTCCCTGACTTCCCGGGTGCCATTCTGGCAGGAGGTGCGCGGTCGTGACGACCCTGGCCGCCAACCGCCACTTCTACGACGCGCTCTGGTCGGCGAGCGACATGGTCCCGCCGCAGCGCTTCAACACTTGGCCACTGCTCTCCCGGCTCGCGGCCTCGGCGCCCGCGCGACTCGAGATCGGCCCAGGTTTGCACCCGCGGCTCCCCGTAGAGGGCACGTACTTTGTCGACGTCAGCCGACCGGCTCTCTTCCCCCTCGAGGCCCGCGGCGGCCTTGCGACGCTCGGCGAAATCACCACCCTGCCATTCGCCGATTGTACCTTCGACCTGGTCTGTGCCTTCGACATCATCGAGCACGTCGAGGATGATCGGCGGGTCTTCCACGAACTCGGCCGAGTCGCGCGAGACGAAGCGACGCTCATCTTCTCCGTGCCCCTGCATTCGGCGCGCTGGAGCGCCTTCGACGCCCTCGTGGGTCACGTTCGACGCTACGATCCCGACGACCTTTTGGCCATCCTAGAGGATCACTCCTTGGTGCCCGACCAGAGCGCAGGCTTCGGCATGCAGCCCCGGAGCCGTTGGCTCCTTGATTTTGCTGTGTGGGGCCTGACGCGCCGGCGGGTCCAGGCGATGCGCTGGTACAACGGGCTCTTCCTGCCCCTCGGGCTGCTCCTGCAGCGGCGCCTCGAATGGGCGCCGGGCCTGATCGATGTTGCGAAGGTGGACGAGGTTCTCCTCGTCTGCAGGCGTGGCGGTCTACCCTCGGTGCGGCGCAGGGCCGAGCCGGCGTGCTCACTTCGCAACGTCGGCCGCGAAAACTCATGACGGGCCGGCAGCGAACTCTCCCGCGTGTGCCACGCTTCTCGCCCTGCGGTCACTCCCTCTTGGGGCGAAGCCGCCGCGCTGTAAGGAGAGGCTGGCTACCTGGGGAAGCCGCTCGACGCGCACCGGCGGGCAATCGGGTGAACGACGGTCCGATGGGCGGATCGGATCGGGTCGATTGGACTGGCGCCGTGTTTGTTCTGGGCTGTGTCAGACTTCTCAAGAGCCGGATCCGGTTGGTCCAGGACAAGGACGCTTCGATCCGGGGCCTGGTTTGGCGGTCCTACAGATCCTCTTGACGCTCGCCTACCCGGCGATCGTCTATTGGGCGCTCCAGGTCATGGAGCCGCGCTGGCCAGCGCTCGTGGGTCTTGCGTTCCTGGCAATTCGTACGGGGCTTTCGTCGCGGAAACGCCTGGCGGCCTATGCGAGCGCCTTTGCGGCTCCCAGCGTCGCGGTCGGCGCGGCACTGCTTGTGTCGGCCCTGTGGAACGTACCACTGGGGCTTCGCCTTACGCCTGCGCTCGTGAGCTTCGCCCTCCTGCTCTCGTTCGCGGCTTCGCTGGCAGGAGAGTCCGTCGTCGAGCGGATCGCGCGTGCGCAGGTCGGAGATCTTAGCCCGCAGGAGTTGCGGTACTGCCGGCGCGTCACGAGTGTGTGGTGCGGGTTCATGCTGGCAAACGGCTCGATCGCGCTCTGGCTCGCAGTCTGGGGAACCGCGCGCGCCTGGGCCGTCTATACTGGAGCGATCGCGTATCTGCTGATGGGGATCCTGTTCGCGACGGAGTACACGTATCGGCACTGGCGATTCCGTCGCTATCTCGGAGCTCCCACGGATGTCTTCTTCCGATGGCTGTTTCCTCCGCGCGCCTAGCGCGGCTGGTGAGCCCTCGATTGCCTTGCCGAGATCCTTCTTGGCCTCACCCACCGTTTGGCGCACCTTGCCGTACATGTCCCGAACCTTGACGATGTCTCGAACCGCAAGCGCTCGACCTGCGAGAGCTTCGTCCGTGCCGCGCGGGAAAGCAGGAGCCAACCAATGCGCGACATCTCTGCGACGATCAGGGTTGCGCCGGCAGCGACGAGCACCGGAGCCGAGATGTCACGAGCAATCTCACAATGGATCTGCCGATCCTGTTGGGCGCTCTTCGGCACGCGCGGGTCACTCTCATCGGCGTATCGTTCGCGAGTGGCGGGACATGCAGCTGGGCGTTCGTTCCCGGAGCGTTGCCAGCGCCGGGAACGGGGGAATAGCGGCGGGCTGGCCGCGGAGATGGCGGTACGTTAGCCTCGGCCTTAGGCTTGATTTCGTTCTCTTGCGGAGTCCGGCTGCTTGGCCACGTGCTTCCGCAGTGTGTCCCTCGCGCCCGTGCTGCGCCTTCTGGACTGCGTGTCGATGGATCGGCGAATGGACTTTGAGCGTGACTCGGTCGTGCATCTCGTCTGGATGGATGTGCCCGTCGTGAATCTGTCGAACCACGTGCGCTACTTCCCAGACGGGATCTCGCACTTCGACTTGGTCTCGGACAACCTGCGGCTCGCATGGCTCTACACGCGGCTCACTCTCGGCATGCTTGCGCGCGCGCCTGCGCTCCTGCGGAGGCGCGCCGCGAGACGGACGCGGGGTTGAGTCGCCGCAGCACGTGGACGGGCGTGGCGGAGCGCGGGTCGGTGAGCGCGCTCTATCTAATCCGCTGGTTCTATCGATATTTCGGGCGCCGGGCCTCGGTCGCGCTGCTGACCCCCATCGTCGCGTACTTCTTTGTGACGGGACGCGCCGCCCGCCGCGCGTCTATGGATTATCTGCGTACGCTGTGGGCCATGCCCCGAGGGCGCGCGGCGCTCGGCGAGGCACCCACCTGGCGCCACGTCTTCCGGCACCTCCACGAGTTCGCAGAGAACATCCTCGACCGCATGATCGTCTGGAGCGGAGACGCAGAGCGCATCCAGATCGACGACCAGGCGACCGAGCATCTCCTCGACCTCGTACGCGAGCGCCGCGGCGCGCTCCTGCTCAGCTCCCACATCGGAAGCTACGACATGCTGCGCCTGCTCTCGGAGCGAACTGGCATCGTGTTGAACGTCCTAATGTTCACGCAGCACTCCGCGCGCATCAACTCGTTCTTCGAGCGGTTGTACCCCGAACTCGCGATCCGTCTGATCCACTTCGAGCCCGGTTCCATCGATGCGGCATTCGAGATGAAAGCGGCGATCGACCGTGGCGAGTTCGTGGGCATTCTCGGCGATCGCGTGTGGGAATCGGAGCACGACCGCTCGGTGACCGTACCGTTCCTCGGGCGACCCGCACGCTTCCCGCTCGGTGCCTTTCTGCTCCAGGGGGTGCTTGGTTGCCCGATCCTTCTCACGGTGTGCGTCCGCACGGGGCCCGGCCGTTATGCGGCGGCGGCGCAGCCCTTCGCGCCGGCAGGCTTCGTCTCGCGCCCGAACCGCGCCAAGCACGCGGAGGAGCTCGCCCGACGTTACGCGACCGCTCTCGAAGAGTGGTGCCTCCGCGCGCCGTATCAGTGGTTCAATTTCTTCGAGTTCTGGCGCGACGACGCAGGTCCCACGTGAGTTGCCGCCATGGCGACCGAGATGGCATCGTTCTCGCAGCGCTCGAGCCGGAAGGCGGGCCGATTGGCGCCCCTCCAGCGGCCCGGGCTGCGTGCCGCTGCTGATGCTCACCCGCCTAGACCTACTGGCCGCCGCCACCGCCGCCACCGCCGCCGGTGCCGTCGGCGCGCTCGGATTCTCGATGCTGAGCTTGGGACTCCCCGCCGCACTGTTCGTCGCACTGTTCGCCGACGGCATCGTCCGACCGCGTTCCAGCGTTCTTTATCCAACGCTCAGCCATGGCCCGCGGAACGGAAAGCGGGTGGCGCTGAGTTTCGACGACGGACCGGACCCCGAGGTGACACCGGCTGTGCTGGACGCCCTGGCGAAGCACGGCGCGCGCGCGACCTTCTTCACCATCGGACGGTCGCTCGAGTCACACCCACAGCTGGGACGACGCCTGCTCCTGGAAGGCCACGAGCTCGGCAATCACTCCTGGCGTCATTCACGCTGGCAGAACCTTCTCGACACCGACGGGCAGGCCCGAGAGATCGAGGCTGGCGCGCAGGCGATCATGGCGCTGACGGGGAGCCATGCGCAGCCGCTGTATCGCCCACCGATCGGGCTCAAGAGCCCGCCGCTCGCGCGGGCTGCGTACCAGCAACGGCTGACGCTGGTGGCCTGGTCGCTGCACAGCCACGACACGCGCACTGCGGATCCCCAGCGGATCTCGCAGCGCGTGCTGGAGAGAATCAAGCCGGGTGACATCGTGCTGATGCACGACGGACACGACTTGCCCGGGCAGCATCGCCCCGCCTGCGCGCGGGCCCTGCCTTCGATCCTGCGAGGCCTGAGCGAAAATGGGCTGGACTGCGTGACCGTATCCGAACTCCTGCAGCTGTCGCATTGAACGGGGCTTCATTCGATTGACGTCGCCATGGACCCCCGCTCGTGGGCTTCCTCAGCTTGCAATCGCAGCACCGGCTCGAAATCGCGCGAGGACCGAATCAGTGCCCCCCAATCTCGGGGATGCCACCTCATGCTTCTCCACGGCTTCGAGGATCCCAACACCAAGAGGAGGGACTGGCCACGCACACCTTTGGTCCCCTCATTCATCTTTGGTCATTGCGGGTTCGCGATGGGGCCGCCTGACCCCTGACGTACGCGGCGATGAAGAACGTGCCAATGATCGCTACCACCGCATCGAGCAGCGCGCGGAGGTAAGGGACGATTCCGAGGAGGACCTCGAACAAGGCAGTAGCGGCGATACTCGCACCTAGCAGGAGGATGGCAAGCGAGGCCCAGCGCGCAGAACGCCACACGGCGATGCCGGCGACGATTCCGAACGCTGCCTGAAGGAGAAAGCCGATGAGTAGCAGCGGCTCTGGCGGACCGATGAGCATCCCGGGGATGTAGAGCGCCCGGTAGATGCCGAAGGCGGCCAGTGCGACAGCGATCAGCAGCAAGGCCGTGGATCGATTCACCTCTATCCTCCCAGAGCTGTAAGATCCACGAGGATAGACATGAGGGGAGAGGCATAGAAAGGGGCGGACTTGCGAGCCCGCTGAGTCCTCCGGTGAGACCTGACTCGGCTGAAGGGAGTCTCTTGATCGACCAGATGGATTTCCGCGCACTGCGCCTCGAGGAGCCAAAGCGAGGAGACGATGTCTTCCGCGCCTCCGCGTTCTCGGCAGCGCTCTCAAGCCGCGCGACCATTCGTCCGGTAACATGAAGAAGTGAACGCGAAAGGAAAAGCGGCCCGGAGTTCGCCCAGGCGGCGCAAGGCTCGCGCCGGCGTGATGCCCAACGCCGACCGCCCCCCGGACGCCGCGCCGGTGATCGTCGGCATTGGCGGTTCGGCGGGTGCGCTCGTGCCTCTCCGCGAACTCTTGGAAGCCCTGCCGATCGACAGCGGGATGGCGTTCGTTGTCGTGATCCACCAGACCCCGAGCGGCCAGAGCTTGCTCCCGGAGATCCTCGCCAACTCCACCGGCATGCCAGTGAGCGAGATCCACGACGAGACGAAGGTGGAGCCGAACCATGTCTACGTGGCACCGCGCGGTCATTGCGTAACGATTCGCCATGGGGTTCTCGCGGTCGAGCAGTTGGTCGAGCGGGGTCGTCCGCCGCTCCCGATCGACCTCTTCTTCCGTGACCTCGCGCGCGATCAGGAGCGCCGTGCCGTGGGCATCGTCCTCTCCGGCACCGGCGCCGACGGTACGATCGGACTCGCGGCGATTCGCGCGGCATCCGGTCTGACCCTGGTGCAGGATCCCAAGACAGCGGAGTTCGATGGCATGCCGAGCAGCGCCATGGCCGCGCAAGTGACCGATTTTGTGCTGCCGATGGCGGAAATCCCGGCGCGCGTACTGGCCTACGCCCGCGGCGTCACGACGCCGGCGCGCACCCGAAAGGTTCCCGCGGTCACCTCCAACGAGATGGAGCGGATCCTCGCGCTCATCCGCGTTCGCGGCGGCCAAGACTTCTCGGCGTACAAGCGCGACATGTTGCTGCGACGCATCGAACGGCGGATGGATCTCCATCGGATCGACCGACTCGAGGACTACGCCCGCTATCTGGAGCACAACGACGACGAGATCGAAACGCTCTGGCGAGACTGGCTGATCGGCGTCAGCGGATTTTTCCGCGACCCCGAGGCGTTCCAGGCGCTCATGCATTCCGGGCTTGCAGCGCTCCTCGCCGCGCGGGAAGAGGGCTCCGCGCTGCGCATCTGGGTGCCCGGGTGCGCGACGGGGGAGGAGGCGTACTCAATCGCCATTCTTGTGCTCGAAACGCTCGAGGAGCTCGGCAAGCACCTGGATGTCCGCGTGTTCGGGACGGATCTCGATCCCGCCGCGGTCGAGACCGCTCGCACGGGACGCTATCAAGAGGGTGTCGCGGCGGATGTCGGCGCCCGGCGACTCAAGCGATTCTTTACCAAGGAGGAGCACAGCTATCGGGTCAGGAAGGAGCTTCGCGACCTGGCCGTATTCGCGGTCCAAAACGTGCTGCGCGACCCGCCCTTCACGCGCGTGGACGTGATCTCCTGCCGGAACCTGCTCATCTACCTTATCCCGAGTGCGCAGCAGAGCCTCCTTCCGGTCTTCCACTACAGCCTGAATCCGGGCGGCCTCCTCCTCCTCGGCGGGTCGGAAAGCATCATGGGTTCCGAAGAGTTCTTCTCGGTGGGTGACAAGCGCTGGAAGGTATTCCGACGCAACGATGCAACCATCACTCGGCCGCCGATCCGATGGACCAACCGGGCGGTCCGCAGTCTCGGCGGGGCCACGGGCGGGGCCGTCGCCGAGGGGGCCAAGCTAGACCTGACGGAGACACTGCGCAGACAACTCGCCGAGCGTTTCGGCCCGCCGGCCGTCGTGGTCGACTACCAGGGTCAGATCCAGCAGATCCATGGCCGCGTCGGGGACTATCTGGAGCTCTCTCCCGGCCGTGCCAACCTAAACGTCGTCGAGATGGCGCGTGAAGGCTTGCGCGTTCCGCTCTCATCCGCGCTTCGGGAGGCCGTGAAGACCGGTGCCGCGGTGGTAGAAAGGGCCGTGCGCGTCAAAGCGAATGAAGACTGGATCTCGCTGCACCTGGCCGTGGGACGAATCGAGGATAAACGCCTCGCGCACCCCCTCCTGCTTGTCTCGTTTGAGTCGGCAAGCCGAATCCGACCGCTTAGCGAGCGTGCGAGCAAGCGATCCCCTCGCGGCCGCAAGTCCGACCGCCAGGCGCAGCTCGCGGCCGAGCTCCAGCACACTCGGGAGGACCTGCAGAGCAGCATCGACGAGCTTCAGTCCTCCAATGAGGAGCTCGCCTCCGCGAACGAGGAGGTGCAGTCCGTCAACGAGGAGCTCCAGAGCTCGAACGAAGAGCTCCAGACCTCCAAAGAGGAGGCGCAATCGCTCAACGAGGAGCTCAACACCGTGAACGCCGAGCTCACGGAGAAGCTCCGGGCGTTCGAGCAGGCGAACGACGACCTCCTGAACCTGATGAACAGTATCGACATCGCAACCATCTTCCTCGACGACGGTCTGAGGGTGAAGCGATTCACGCCTCAGGCACGGAGCGTGGCGCGCCTCATCGAGGCCGACGTGGGACGCCCGCTGGCCGACTTGGCCACTCTCCTCGAATATCCCGATCTTCTGTCCGACGCCGCAAGCGTGTTGCAGACATTGCAGCCATCGGAGAAGCAGGTGCCGGCGTCGGACGGCGCCTGGTACGCGGTGCGGATCCGGCCCTATCGGACCGCACGCAACGCCGTCGAGGGGCTGGTGGTGACCTTCATCGATATCACCCAGACCAAGCGCGCGGAACGCGTCCAGGCGGCGCGCATCCTCGCCGAAAGCATCATCGACGCCGTCCGCGAGCCGCTGCTCGTCCTCGACAGCGCCCTGCGGGTCGTGCGGGCCAACCGCTCCTTCTATCAGGCGTTTGGAGTCGAGCCGGGCGAGATTGACGGGCAGCTGGTCTACGATCTCGGCAGTCGGCAGTGGAATATCCCGCGACTGCGAGAGCTGCTGGAGCAGACCGTACACGAGCGGATCGGCTTCGATGACTTTCGGGTGGAGTACGAATTACCCAAGATTGGCCGAAGGCGCATGCTCCTCAATGGACGCCCGGTCTCGCTGAAGGACGGTGAGAGCGCAGAGCTGATCGTGCTTGGCATCGAAGATGAGGGCAGGATGGCGTCGGAAGCACCACGGGCGTCGGAGGTGCCGAACACCTGAGCGCCAGGACCCGCAAGGCGAGCGGATCCCGCTCCCTTCGTCAGCTCGCCGCACGCAAGATTGCGGGCCGGGACGCCGTCGATCTCGACACGCTGACCTCGAACGAGGTCCGCGATCTCGTCCACGAGCTCGAGGTCCACAAGATCGAGCTGGAGATCCAGAACGAGCAGCTGAGGGAGACGCAGCACGCGGCGGACGAATCGAGAGAGCGATACCGCCGGCTCTACGACTCGGCGCCGATCGGATTTCTCACGCTGGACCCCGATGGGGCGATCGTCGAGGCCAACCTCGCTGCCTCCGGCCTGCTGAAGACTCCGCGATCGCGCCTGATCGGGCGCAAGCTCTCGAGGTTCGTCGCTTCCTGGCATCAGGACCGCTGGCATCTCGAGCGGCGCGCGCTGGCGCAGGGGAAGCGCCGGAGTGTCGAGCTCGAGTTGACGCGATCGGATGGAAGTGCACTCCGCGCGCAGCTCGTGAGCTCGGGAGTCCAGGGGCGGGACGCCCAGCATGGGACCATCCCTCTCGCGCTGATGGACATGACAGAGCTGCGCGATACAGAGCGCGCCTTGCGCTCAGCGGCGGCGGCGGCGGAGTTGGCCGAACAGCAAGAGCGTCGCAAGCTGGCGTCGGATCTGCATGATGACGCGGGTCAACTGATCTCGCTGGCCTCGATCAAGCTTCGCGCCTTGGGAGACGGGTTGGTCGGTGAGAAGGACGCCGGAATCCGAGAGGTGGAAGAGATCCTCACGGAAGTGCGCCGACGCATCTCGTCGCTAAGCTTCCAACTCAGCCCTCCTCTCCTGCACGACGTCGGGCTTGTGGCCGCTGCCCAGTGGCTGGCCGAGGATCTGGAGCGGCGCTACGGCCTCGTGGTGCGGGTCGCGGACCGGGAGGAGCTGCAGCTGGAGGAAGTTCCGTGCATCGCGCTCTTCCGAGCCTTGCGCGAACTCCTCATCAATGTGACGAAGCACGCAGAGGTCCGGGAGGCCCGAGTGCGGATCTGGCACGAAGGGGGCATGGCCCGCGTCGCGGTCGAGGACGCCGGAGTCGGCTTCGGCCCCGAGGCTAGTCGACAGGGCTTCGGACTGCTGGCGCTCCGGGAACGTCTGGGGCAGCTTGGGGGGACCCTCGAAATTGGATCGGTGATGGGCGCCGGAACGAGGGCCATCGCCAGCGTGCCCCTCACATCCGATACCGCCGATGTCAGAGGAGGTTTACCCTCATGATTCGCGTGCTGCTCGTCGACGACCATGAGCTGATGCGACAAGGACTGCGCTCGATCCTCGAGCGCGACGAGGACGTGGAGGTCGTAGGGGAGGCTGCAAGCGGCCACGCGGCGGTGGAGCTTGCGCGCACGCTAGGGCCTCAGGTGGTTGTCATGGACGTCGCGATGAAGGACTCGAACGGGATTGAGGCGACCCGCCAGATTCGGGCCGAGTGCCCCGGAGTTCGGGTGATCGCTCTCTCGAGCCACTCGGACAGCCGCTATGTGAATGCCATGTTGGATGCGGGCGCGTGCGGCTACGTCCTCAAAGCCAACGCATACGACGACCTTCGCAGGGCGATCTCGGCTGCGCAGAAAGGCAAAAGTTACCTCTGCCCGGACGTCACCGAGTCCGTCGTCGGCGCCTCGCGCCGTAGGGCGGACAGTGAAACAGCAATTGCGCGCGCAGTCCTCTCATCGAGAGAGCGAGAGGTGCTGCAGCTACTGGCCGAAGGGCTCAGCTCGCCCGAGATCGCCAGGCGGCTCTGCATCGCCACGACCACCGTCGAGACGCACCGCCGCAACGTCATGCGCAAGCTCGGCATCCACAGCGTGGCCGACCTGACGAAGTACGCGATCCGCGAAGGCCTGACGTCGCTCGAAGACTGAGCCCGGCCGGATCGCCTGGGCGCCGCGCCGCCGCTGACCGCCAAATCCCTGATATCAGTGTCCGATTTACTGGGTTCCGAGGATGGTCGCCCCCAGGGGTCTCGGAGATGATCGACGTCCAGTTTGCTCGTGCACCCAGACCCGTGGGAGACGATGATCGCTATGACCAGCGCCAGCCTGGTATCTCGCGTCTCGGCCCACGCCCTTCCTCCTGACGGACCCGTCCCCAGCCTGGCCAAGCAGCTCATGGAGCATCTCCGCTTCAAGAATGAAGATCTCGTCGTCGATCTCTACTGCCGCGACCTCCAGTCTCCCCAGGGATTGGCCTTCCTGGTGCTCACCTCGGGCGTCTGCCTGGTCCAGACGGGCACGCTGAGCTTTGGACGGCTTCCGATGTGTTACGAGAACGTTCTGTTCCGCGACGGGTTCTCGCGATTCAAGGGGAGTCTTCGCCGCCTGCTGGCTGCTGTGTTCAGCCGGCTCGATCCGGCGGCGCGCTTCCTCATCCTTGTCGACAGTGCACCCAGTTCGGACGCGCCGCTCTTTGCAGAAGGGCTGCGCCGCTGGAAGCGCCAGCAGCGCTCCCCCGAGGTGATTGCCGAGCTGATGAGGGAGGCAGGATTCTCCGCGCACGCGGAGATAGGGGAGTTCCTGCGCGGCGGAGTGAGATGTGGGGGTTGAATCTCGGGACTGGCCCGTCGTCGACTCCTTCCCCAAAGCGGAGCTGGAGGTCGCTCCCGGCGAGCTCCCTGGCCGCTACGGGTCAGAGCGGACGGTTGAAATTCACGCCACGCCTTGACCTCTGCCTCGGGATCACGCCGAAAGCGCTCAGGAATTAACCCGGACAACCTCGAATCCCCAGATCTAGAGCGCCCTATCCCCGGATCCGGGGATACCGGGGGAGGTCTGCTCCGGAATAGAGTGTTTCCCTAAAGAGGGGTTCAGCCCACATGCCGGTCGGAATGGTCGCCTTGGTCGCATTTGTTTTGATGTTCTTCGGAGCGCTCTCGGCTCTGCCCCGTAACCACAGTTGGAGCTACATCCCGAGCTGCGCGCTCAGAACGGCCATGCCCCCGGCAGTCTTCGGATTGGCGGTCCTTCTGGTCTGCGGTGCAGCCGGCGCGCAGAGCGTGGCCGGAGCCACGACCGCAAAGCTCAAGTGGGCGGCAGCCTCTGGGCCGGTGGCGGGTTATGGGGTCTTCATCGCGCGCAACGGCGCCCCCTATCCGGCGAGCCCGAATCTCACGACGAACACGACCACCGCGCAGGTGACAGGGGCATACGGAGACACCCTCACCGTGAAGGTCGCTGCCTTCACGACGTCTGGCACCTACGGCCCGTTCTCCCCCGACTCTGCTCCGATCAGTTTTGTGCCAGCGCCGCCGCTCGTCGTCGCGCAGCCCGGGCACGAACCGGGGGCCTTCGATCTAACGGATGACACATCTAGCAGGAGGCAAGGACGATGAAACGTTCACTCGTGTTTGCGGTGATCGTGCTGCTCGCGTCCGCCTGCACTGGCCCGACGGGTCCCCGAGGCCCCCAAGGTCCCCAGGGCATGACGGGTCCCCAAGGCCAGCCTGGCATGACGGGCTCGCAGGGCCAACAAGGCGTGGCCGGGTCGCAGGGTGACGCTGCTGCGGCAACGGGCTGGATCTCGTTGAGGGACATCATGTTCGACTACGACAAGGCGGACATCCGATCTTCCGAGATGGGCAAGATCTCTGACGTCGCGACCTACGTGAGGCAGAACCCGTCCGTCCTTGTTGGGATCGACGGCTCCACAGATCTGCTCCGCGGCACCAACCAGTACAACGAGTCCCTGAGCCGGCGGCGTGTCGCCAATGTTCGTGACGCACTGATCCGGGCCGGAGTCTCGGCGAACCAGATCGAGACGGGCGGCTTCGGAGCGGAACGGGCCAAGTGCAACAACGACACCGAGCAGTGCTCGCGGCGCGACGGCCGAGTCGAGGTGCTGGCCCGCAGCTAGCTGATGTGAGTGATCCTCGCAGGAGGGTCCGAAGGTCATGATGTTCATGTTGAAAAGGAGTGCGAATTTGCCGATGATGCGCCGTTTGCTCCTGGTCCAACTCCTTCCGCTCTCCCTGGTGATGGGGGTATGTTTGGCCTCGCCTGCCTACGCCGGCGACGACCACTTCACTTTGCATGAGCGCGTAGAGGGCAAGAATGGCAACTGGGTCGACGGCCGTGACAACGACCGCTCAGTCCACGACGGGATCACCTTAGGCCGCGACGCGATCGAGAAGGGCCCGGGGCCTGCTATTCCCGAACCTTCCAGCTGGCTCGCGATGGGAGTGGGTCTGCTGGCCGTGGGTCGCTTCCTGAAACGTTCGAGCTGATGGAGTCCGATGCGCGGGGGGGTCGTGAACTTCCTCGGTTCCAACGGCGGATCGTAGCGGCGCGAAGGGCGCCAAAAGTTGCGGTGGCATGGTCTTGGATACTGCGCCCGGGACGATCCGATGGTTAGAGGAGCTGCCGCCCGGGCCAGGGCGGTGAAGCGGCTCCTATGCGCGCACTCCTCTCGTGAGAGCGAGAGCGATGGTCGGACCTAGGGGTTGGCGGCGATCATGGTGTCTTCCAGTTCGCTCGGGCACCCCCCCCGTTTGGAGGCGACGATCGCAATGACCAGCGCCAGTCGGGCGTTCGGCGTCTCGGCAGATGCCCTTCCTCCTCCTGACGGGCCCGTCCCCGGCCTCGCCAAGCGGGTCATCGAGCTTCTTCGCGTCGAGGAGGAAAATCTCGTCGTCGATCTGTGTCGCCACTTCCAGCCCCCCCAGGCGATGCTGAAAGAGAGCGAGCCCTGCGACCAGATCATTGCCCCGAGCCGATTCGGCGAGCGATTGGCGTTCCTGGTGCTCACCTCGGGCGTCCGCATGGTCCAGATGGGCACGCTGATCTTTGGACAGTATCCAATGCGCTACGAGAAGGTTCTGCTCCGCGATGGGTTCTTGCAATTCAAAGACAGTCTCCGCCACCTGCTGGCCGCGGTGTTCAAACAACTCGATCCGGCGGCTCGCTTGCTGATTGTCGACAGCGCGCCCAGCTCGGACGCGCCGCTGTTTGCCGAAGCGTTGTACCGCTGGAAGGGCCAGCACCGTTCCCCCGAGCCCATTGCCGAGCTGATGAGAGAGGTCGGATTCTCCGCGCAAGTGGAGACAGTGGAGTGCCCGCGCCGAGTATCCGCCGAGGAGTGCTATGCGTGGGTCACGTCTCGGGACTGGCCAATTCTCGACTCCTTCCCCGAATCAGAGCTGCAGCGCGGTCTCTCCGAGCTCCGCGCCCGCTACGGCTCAGCGCCGATGGTCGAATTCACCTCACGCTTCGACCTCGTGCTCGGGGTAAAGCCCGAAGCGCTCGAGAACTGACCGCCACGACCTCGAATCCGCGTTTCCGGCGTGTGCTTTCCCCGGATCTCGGGATACCGGCGAGTTCCCCATTCGAAGTACGTTCTTTTCTCCTCTAAAGGGTGCAACCACCATGCTGGGAATGATCGTCTTAATCTTCCTCGTTCTGCTGTTCTTCGGGGCGCTCCCGGCCTGGCCACACAGCCACAGCTGGGGCTACGCGCCGAGCGGCGCGCTCGGAACGGTGGTGGTCGTCGTCCTTGTCCTTCTCGTGCTCGGACGCATCTGACTTGCCGGCGACCGCCCTTTTGGGCTGCAGCCTCGCGCTGCCGAGCGCTCCGGCGCGCGACCGCAAAGAGAGTAGGCGAGCCCTAAAAGAGCTCGTGCAAACAGTGAAGTCAACGATCAAGCGTCGATCTGCGAAATAGGAGCGTCGGAAGAACTGCGGAAGCGGGAAGCCCCTGTCACCATTGGGCTCTTCGTGAGCTGGAGAAAAAGACCATGCATCGACGATTCGATCAAACCAACATTCTCGGACGAATCATCTTCGCCGCCGTTTTGTCGCTCGCGTTGGCGGGTACGGCCAGCGCCGCGCAGCGACCCGACGCGTGGGTCACCACCAAGGTCAAGATCGCGCTTTTGACAAGCGATGGCGTATCGGGCACCGCGGTGAACGTCGACACCATCGACGGTCGCGTGACGCTGCACGGCTCTGTCGGTACCGCGAGCGAGAAGGCTCGCGCTGAACAAGTCGCCGGTCAGGTTGATGGCGTGCGCGAGGTGCGCAACCTGCTCGAAGTCGTTCCCCCGAAGGCGGCGTCGCAGACCAAGGCGACCGACCATCAACTCAAAAAGCAAGTCAGCGCCGCGCTGAAAGCCGATCCCGCGCTCGCGGATTCGTCGATCTCGGTGCAGTCGGTGAACGCGGGCGTGGTGTTGCTTAAGGGCAAGGCGACAACCCTCACCGACGCCTACCGAGCCGTGGACGACGCCGCCGGCGTGGCCGGTGTGCGGCGTGTGGCAAGCGAGATCGAGAGTCCCGACACTCTGGGCGACGCCGAACTCTGGCGTGACGACGCCTACGATGCTGCAGCCTACGAGAAGTCGGCCGCACGCGACATGTGGATCACCACGGCGGCCAAGATGCGGCTGCTCGCAAACAGCGAAACCCCGGCGATGGCCATTAACATCGACACCGAGAATCGCGTGGTGACGCTATTCGGGATCGTCGACTCCGCGATGGTGAGGCAGGCCGCGGAAGCGGAAGTGCGCAAGGTCGGCGGTGTGCGCAACGTCGTGAACGACCTCCAGGTCGTCCCGGAGGCGAAGCAGAACCGCGTCGAGCAGACCGACGCCCAGGTCGTTAAGGCGATCGAGTCGCGCCTTGGCTCGTACGAGACCCTGAAAGGCTCCGACATCGACGTTGCCGTCAGCAACGGCGTCGCGCGCCTCACCGGAACGGTGCCTTCGCGAGGCGATCAGCTGACCGCCCTCACGGTCGCAGGATCCACCGCTGGCGTCACGCGCGTGATCGACGACCTGCATCTGAAGGCACCGGCCGTGAGCGCCCGGTGACAGCCTTCCGTCTCGGGTGAGCCAGGCACGCCCGGGAGACGAGGGTCTCCCGGGCTTTCCTTACGCCCAATCAGCGTCCAATGTCCAACCGCAGGAGCCAAACCGACTGTGAAGATCTACGAAGTCCTGAAGCGGGACCACGCGGTGGCAGAGTTGTTCGGATTCTTCAGATCGAGTCCAGATGTGATTTTGGCGGTCGATGCTGGGGGCTGCCACACATGCTGATGACCGCGGACACGGGACTGGTCCAACGTGCGGCCCTTGGCGACGCCGAGGCGTTCGCCGCCGTCTACGAGCAGAGCCTCGGGCGCGTCTACGTGTTCGCGCTTCGTCGCACGAGCGGACGCGAGGCGGCCGAGAAGCTGACCGAGCGGATCCTCGAGCAGATCTTCGGGCAGCTCGACGGCTATACCGGCGAAGTGCCGTTTGCGGCCTGGCTGCTCGCAATCGCGAAGGGAGTCGCAAACGCGGACAGCCAGGAGCGTGTGCCGCGCCTGGGTATGCCACCCTTTACACATACCGCATCGCGCTAGGCGGGCCCTCCCGCCGACACGTCGCCGGCGAGCGCGTCCGCTCGGCCTCTGCGTTCCGGGGATTGCAGGTCGAAGAAGGTCCCTCGGGAAGCACTTCAGCGCGCTTCCTTCAAAGTACTCGTTGCTGTCGTACAAGGTGGTGGCGAGGCACGGGGCTGCTGTTCGCTCAGTCGACCGGGCTGGCTCCTCGCAGAGACCGAGGCCTTGCGGATACACTCTACGAACGAGTGGCTAGGGAATAGAGTCGCGTTCTCCATGCACTTTCCGGCCGCAAGTCTACTCCGACGCGTGCCCCGAGTCTTCGAAACTGGGACGGGAGCGTTTGAGAAGTGAATGGGATCGGAAATCGAGACGACCGTCTCCATCACAGGCATCCCGGCAGTCCTGCGCCGCAAAACCGGCTGCACTGGTGCCGGATGATCTACCGCCGTCTTGGAGCGTTTGCCGCCGCCATTTTTGTGTTGGCTGCCCTCGCGGGGGCCTTCAACGGGTGTAGCGTCATCGGCAATATCGCGCGGGGCGGCACGGAACGAGTGAATCCCAACCCCCCTGTCGCGGCCTCGAACTCGCGCATCCTGATCTTTGCGTTGGATGGTGCAGGATACGACCAGCTCATGCTGGCCATCCACTCCGGGAAGGCGAACCGCCTCAAGGAGTTGCTCGGAGCGGAGGGGACGAACGGCGTCTTTGAACACGGGTACTCCGTTCCGGATGCGATCAGCATCCTTCCATCCACGACCATCGCCGCTTGGTGCTCGGTCTTCACGGGGCAGCCCCCCGCATACACCGGGGTCACGGGCAATGAATGGTTCGTGCGCGAACAGATGCAATTCTATGCGCCCGCGCCAGTTTCCATTACAGATACGGCCGACACGGAGAAGATGATCACTCAGGATCTTGTCGGAAAGATGATTCAGGTTCCCACGCTATACGAACTGGTAGGTCTTCACTCGAACGTCTCGCTGTCGCAGGTCTATCGCGGCGCCACCTTCTACACAACGCTCGAGCCGTCGGCCATCGTCGACATGACCGCTGCATTCCTAAAGGGCGTGGTTGGCGCCCAATCGATTCGCCGAGAGCTCTACGCCAATATCGATCAAGATTCGGTCACAAAACTCATTGCGGAGATCAGCGACAAAGGACTTCCGGATCTCCAAGTTGTCTATTTCCCAGGGATCGACCTCTATACCCATTTGGCTCCTGACCCACTGACTCAGCAGCTTGAATATCTCGAGACGGTTACGGACCCGAGCATCGGAAGAGTACTCGATACCTATGAGAGACTCGGAGCACTGAACGACACGTACGTGATCTTGATTGCAGATCATGGCCATACACCGGTGCTCAACGATGCGCAGCACGCCCTTGGGACTACGAGCGAGAATACTCCGACCGCCTTGATCGCGAGAGCGGGCTTCCGATTGCGCCCGCTTCTACTCAATCCTCCATCGGATCAGCAGGATTACCAGGCGGTGGTCGCTTACCAGGGCGCCATGGCATTCATCTACCTTGCGGATCGTTCAAGCTGCGCCCCGATCGGCTCGCGGTGCGATTGGTCGCGGCCCCCGCGCTTTCGGCAGGACGTGAGGCCGATTTTGCGGGCCTTTTACAAGGTCAATGAGAGCGGTCGACCGATCCCTCAGCTTAAGGGGACACTCGATCTGATTTTCTCACGGGAGCTAACGCCGAGCGGTGCCAACGCCCTGCCCTTCGAGATTTTCGATGGTGCGAAGCTGATTCCGATCTCAGAGTACCTCGCAAAGCATCCGAGATCGGACCTCATTGACCTCGATCAGCGGATGCAATGGCTCGGTTCGGGGCCTTACGGCAATCGGGCCGGCGATATTGTGCTCTTGGCGCGCACGGGGATGAATCGTTCGCTAGAGGAGCGGTACTACTTCTCGGGTCCATACCATTCATGGCACGGAAGTGCTTCGGAACAGGATAGCCATGTTCCCTTTATCCTTGCACGGAAAGGAGACTCGGGCGCGACCTTGCGCGCGCTGGTGGTAGGGGTTGTGCACGACTCGCCTTCGCAGTTGAAGTTGGTGCCGCTTGTGCGGAAGCTCGTGAGACAGTGATGATCAACGGCGCCTCTCGTTCCCGGGCAGAGGCCTCCGTACTCTTCGGTGGGCGCACGATCCTCGGGCCGAGAGTGGCAAGTGGACTCATCCGCTCTCGAGAGGCGGCGTTCCGCTGAGGCCCATCCCCCCGGGAACATGCGCCTAGCTTCTCTTTCGAGAGGGTTCGCATCATTGGCCCGGCCCGTCCTCCTCCAGACCTAACGATCCTCGGTCGACCTCACCCGGGATAATCCTCACTTTCTGCGCACAGATTCCCCGGATCCGGGAATATCTGCGATCCCCGGTCCCGGCTACGGTCGTCTTCAACATGGGCGGAGTGTGCCGAACACAAGCGCAGCATTCGCCAGCATTTGTAGAAGCGGGATTTTGACAATAGGAGGCATCGCGATGTCGTTTCTCGGATGGATCTTCTTGGGGCTAATCGCCGGCTTTATTGCGAGCAAGATTGTGAATAGACAGGGAGAGGGCATGTTTCTCGACATCGCGCTCGGCATCGTAGGCGCGATAGTCGGTGGCTTCCTCTTCGCTCAGGTCGGTGCGGCCGGTGTAACCGGCTTCAATCTATACAGCATGTTCGTCGCAATGACCGGAGCCATAGTCGTTTTGATAGCCTATCACGCGCTGACCGGGCGACGAGTCTCTGCGTAATGGGGATCTAGCATCGCTGCATCGAAAATCGGAACCCCGAGGGTGATTTCGGTTCGATGCGCTTTGCAAGGCCCCGACATTCGCGCAGGATCGTCTTCGGACTTTTGCGAGAGTGCGGTTGTGGGTCCCTTAGACCCAACTGAAGGAGCCTGTTTGCCAGAAGCCGCCCAGGCGCGTCAAAGCGTAAGCCAGAGACCAGTCTCGGATCGCGCCGAGCTTGCTTGACGTGTTGTGGGTGCCCAGTTGCCGGCAGTCGGTGCGCGCCCAGAACGCAGAAGGACGGCACGATGAGAGCTACGCCTGCCGTGCGGGGATGAGGGGTGAACTGATTCCATTGCAATCGGCGCGGATGTCGCGCTTCAAGGGACAGAACAAACAATGAGTGGTAAAACCGATCAGATTAAGGGGCGCGCGAAAGAAGCTGCTGGCGCGCTGCTGGGCGATAAACGCCTCGAACGCGAAGGCAAGATCGAGGGCGTGACGGGAAGCGTAAAAGAGAAGGCGAAAGAAGTCGTTCACAACATCAAGGACAAGACAAAAGAAGTCTTGAATAAGGCCAAATCCAACCTGGCCGAGGCCGTTCCCGATAGCGATCGAGTGATGCGATACGATGGGACCCAGTGGCACGGGCTTATGGCCGTCCTGGCCCTGGTGTTTCTGTGGTGGCTCCCGGCGCTTGCGGGCGCAGCGGACCTCACCTCCTCTACGGACATCGACCGCTCCCTCACGATCGACTCGATTCACAGTGAGCTGGGACAAGTCTCGGGCGTGATCCGAAACCGCTCGTCGCAACCCGTGTCGGAGGTGACGCTGCTGATCCAGCAGACCTATCTGTGGCCGAACGAATTCAAACCGGTGGGAGAGAGCCCGAGCCGGGCGGTGGTGCGGAAGGTTGCCGGGCCTATCGGGCCGGGCGATTCAATGCGGTTCGATGAGGCCGTACCCGTACCGCAGACCGCGCGCGGCAGCTTCGAAGCGCGGGCGGAGATCCTCGGATATCGATACGAGGAGGCCAACTCTAGCGGGCTGCGATGATGGATTTTCCGGAGGGCCGCAGGACAACAATCCAGGGCGGGTAATGCGCGCCTAACGATGATCCGAGCAGGAGAGTCGCGCCCCGGGGCGCCGCTTTCTCCGCCCGGCTCCGCCGCTCCTTCTTTGCCCGGCGTCCGGTGGCATTGTTTTGGCGCCTTGCCAGGTTTCGGGTCGCCCGGCGCGCGGCGCGCTATTTTTGCGAATGAGGCACAAGACTCCGTTCCCCCAGGCTTTGCCCGTCCGGATCCGCGAATAGCGGCTGTCTTCCGCCCAAACACTCGCTCTTCTCGAGGGCAACCTTGTGCGGCCCGCGGAGAGGGGCCCGGCCCGGTCGTACGTCGCGCATCCTTGCGCTCGATCGAGAGCAGGTAGCGGTCCAGGGCGCAGACAATGCGTGCTGCAGACAGATGAGTTACGTACGGTCTGGCAAGGAGATCACGGCTTGCCTGACGGCACGGCGACCATAGACTTATCTTCGCCGCGTCTCTCCCCTCCGATCACGGTTGCGGCCGCCCTAAGCGCCCTCGGTATCGTGTACGGCGATCTCGGCACGAGCCCGCTGTACACCATGCAGGCCATCGTTCAGGCAGTAGGTGGCCATCCGACGGCTCAGACTTCTCTTGGTGTCCTGTCGCTCATCTTCTGGGCTCTCGTCATCACCATCTCCCTCAAATACTGCGCCCTCGTGATGCGTGCCGACAATCATGGCGAGGGTGGCATTCTCGCTCTCATGGCGCTGATTGGCGCCAAGCGCCTTGAGAGCCGCCGCGTCCTGGTGATCATGGGCCTTTTCGGTGCCGCCCTGATCTACGGTGATGGCATTATCACACCAGCCATCTCGGTCCTTAGCGCGCTCGAGGGGGTCAAGGTCGCAACGCCAGCGCTGACCCCTTTCGTGCTGCCTGCCGCTGTCGTCATCCTGCTTCTGCTATTCGCTGTGCAGCGCCGCGGAACCGCACGCATTGGACACCTGTTCGGCCCGATCATGCTCGTCTGGTTCGTGTGCATCGCCGCCCTTGGGACCCGCGGCGTGATCCAACACCCTTCTGTACTCGCTGCCGCCGATCCGCGCTGCGGCCTTCGGCTGCTGATCGAGACCCGGTGGTCAGGAGTCGCTGTTTTGGGTGGCGTATTCCTCGCGATCACGGGTGGGGAGGCTTTGTACGCCGACATGGGCCATTTTGGCCGCACTCCAATCCGAGGCGCCTGGTACGGCATCGTCCTCCCGGCGCTGCTGCTGAACTATGCGGGCCAAACTGCGCTGCTGATCCAGGAACCCGGAATGGAGGGGAATCCCTTCTTCAGGTTGGTTCCCTCCTGGGGGGTCTTGCCGCTCGTCGCACTCGCCGCTGTGGCTACGATCATCGCGAGCCAGGCGATCATTACCGGTTCGTTTTCGCTCACGCGACAGGCCATTCAACTCGGCTGGTTTCCGGGTCTGCGCATTCAGCAGACCTCCGCTGAGAGCTACGGGCAGATCTATGTTCCCGTGGTCAACTGGATCATGATGATGCTGACAGTCGCGCTGGCGGTAGTTTTCGGCAGTTCCGACCGGCTTGCCGGGGCGTACGGCACGGCTGTGTCTACGACGATGCTCCTCACGACTGCACTTCTCTACACCGTTATGCGCGAGCGATGGCAATGGTCCTTCGTCGCTGCCGTTCTCGTCAGCTCGGTCTTCTTGGTCGTCGATACCGGCTTCTTCTCCGCGAACCTGCTCAAGATTGCCGAGGGCGGTTGGGTACCGCTGACCCTGGGCGCGCTTGTCTTTACTGTCATGACGACGTGGCGGGCGGGCACAGACGCCGTGCAACGCAGGCACGCTGCCCTGGCCGAGCCGCTCGAGGTATTTCTACATCGCTTGCGGCAAGACAAGATTCCGCGGGTTCCGGGTACGGCAGTATTTCTTACGAAAACTACCGACGCGACCCCACCCCTCATGCTGCAGCACGCCGCGCAGATGGGCGCGATCCAGCAGATTCTTGTGGCTCTGACGATCCGTTTCGAGGAGATTCCGCGGGTACGCTTGCAGGATCGGGTTGTCCTGCTTCAGGAGTCCGAGGACTTCTACAGGATCACCGTCCGGTATGGTTTCATCGAGGTCCCGGATCTCCAGAACGACCTTCAGCGGGCACGGGCTTTCGGTTGCCCGATTGACCTCTCGCGCGCGATCTTTTTCGCCGCTCGCGACATCGTGGTACCGAACCAAAAAAAGCCTGCGCTAGCGCGCTGGCGCGTGCTCCTCTTCGGGTTCCTGATCAGGAATTCGGTGAGGGCGGTGGATCTCTTTCACCTGCCAATCGACCGCTTTGTGGAAGTCGATCGGCAAGTTGCGATATGAAGCGTTCCTCCGTCTCGATGTACGAGCCAATGCGTTGGATTCGCGCTCTTTCGCGATGCCTTGGCGTAATGTTGGCGAATGGTATCCGCTGCGAGGAGGGGCTACTCTAGTTTCATGTCTTGGATTTTCATCTGCGATCGCAGCGGCCGATGCCGACTCGGATTGCGTCAGAGCCTTGCTGTTCCCCGAATTAGTGTAGAGCGACAAGGTCGCACTCCAGAAGGTGCTAGCAGGGCAGCGGCCAAGGAGTTCTTCGCTTCAAACTTCCGCTACGCGCAGGTCCAAATGACCGTCGAAGAGGACAGCATCAGCACCTAGCCTTTGCGTGGCCATGACTGCGGCTCGAACTGCATGCGCCGCTCCATGGATCGACCCCTTGTGGCACACGGCCGTGGTCTCGCCAGGTGTTTGGCCCACGCACTACCGACTCACGTTTGGATGGTCCAGAAGCCCCCTGATGAGGCCTTTGCTACGCATTCTGGTTGAGCCTTGTCTGACAACCTGGATGAGATCACGAACATGGATGAATCGGCGTGGGCACGCATAAAGCCACAGAAGATCGCCCTCGACGGTGACCAAGTTGCCTATCGCATCGCCGGCAAAGGGCCGTTGCTGTTGCTCGTGCACGGCATGGCCGGGAGCTCAGTGACGTGGCGATATGTCATGCCGACCTTGGCCGAGCGGTTCACGGTTCTTGCCCCCGACCTCCTCGGACAAGGCGAATCGGACAGACCTCGAAGCGGATACTCCGTCGGCGCCCATGCCGACACGCTCCGCGACCTGTTGGACGCTCTCGAGCACAAGCGGGCCACGGTCGTGGGTCAATCGCTCGGGGGCGGCGTGGCCATGCAGCTGGCCGATCAGTTTCCGGAGCGCTGCGAGCGCTTGGTCCTGGTGGATAGCGGTGGGCTCGGGCGGGAGGTCACCCGCTACCTCCGGATGCTGACGCTTCCCGGCTTCGAATACGTTTTCCCGTTGTTCTGCACCCCGCGCCTGCGCGACGCCGGGAACGCGATCGCCACCTGGCTCGGTCGCGCCGGGGTGCGGTCTACTCCCGCCAGGGAGGAGATTTGGCGCAGCTACGCGTCGCTGGCGGACGCAAGGAGTCGCCGGGCGTTTTTTCGCAGTCTACGCGACGGGATCGACGTAGGCGGGCAAGCGGTGAGTGCTCTTGGCCGGCTGTACCGGGCATCGCAGTTGCCCACATTGATCGTGTGGGGCGCGAAAGATCCGTTCATTCCAGTGAGCCACGCGATCGCGGCGCACGCAGCCATCCCAGGCAGCCGCCTCGAGATTTTCGAGGGAGTGGGCCACTACCCGCACTGCGAGGCCCCGGAGCGGTTCGTCGAGGTACTCATCGATTTCATCGCTTCCACCGAACCCGCCCGTCTGCCGGCGCGGTCAGCGCGGCAGCAACCCGAGCAGCAGAGCTGAGAGGAGATCCCGGTGACTGCCGGAAGGGGCCGGTGGTGGGGATGGAGCTTCGTGGTGGCCCTGGCGGTCGTGATCGCCGGTGGAGTCGTTCTTTTCCGGGTCGCCGTCGGAGTCCTGAAGGACGAGGTGACCCACGCGCTGGGCCCGAAGAGTGAGATTGCCAAGATCTCGGTGGGCTGGTCCAGCGTGGACGTGGAAGGGGTCCGGATCCATGGGGCCGCGGGGTGGCCGTCGGCCGAGACGTTCCGGGCGGACAGGATCACCCTCGTACCTAGCTTGCTCGGAGCGTTTTCTGGGCGGTTCCGGGTACACAGCATCACGATCGTCAGACCCTATCTCTCCGTACTCCGGACGAAGGATGGGCAGCTAAAGGTGGTTCCCAGCCTGCTCTCCGGTGCAGACGGGAGGGATCAACCCGAGGACTCCTCATTGCCCCATGCTCGGACGCGCGCGGTGACGATCGATTTGATTACCCTGCGCGACGGTGTGCTGGAACTGTTCGATGCGGCCGTGACCCAGCCGCCGCTAAAGATCCCAGCTCCAGCAGGTGCAGGCGACTGCGATCGACGTGGTGGCCCCGGCCCTGACGGGGAGGACGCGGTTCGACGTTGCCGCCGTAGTGAAGGGTATGCAGCATGATGGCACGCTCACGATCGCGGGATGGGCCGAAATCGCAAGCAAAGATTCCTCTCTGAAGACCACGCTGCGATCCGTCGACCTGCTCGCGCTGGCGCCCTACCTCATCAAAACCCGGGAAAAAGGTGTCAGGAAGGGGACCCTCGACCTCGACCTCCATCTGACGTGAGGAGCAATCGGTTAAGGGCGCCGGGAAAACTGACACTCTCGGGTCTGGAGCTCGCTCCCGCCCAGAGCGGCTTTGGCACCTTCATGGGGCTGCCCCGTGACGCCGTCGTCGCCTCCTTGAAGAACGGCGGTGGGAAGATTGCGGTGGACTTCGTCCTGGAGGGAGACATCGACAATCCCCAGTTCTCTCTGAACGAGGCCCTGACCACGCGGTTGGTCGCTTCCATGGCGGAGACTCTAGGGGTGAGCTTGAGTGGGTTGGCCAAGGGTGCGGGATCCCTCGGGGAAAAGAGCGTCGAGGCGACGGGTGAGGCGGCGGAGGGCGCCGTGCGACAGCTCTTCAAGGGCAAACACCAGGAGCAGCGCGAGCGATGAGGTCATCGTCCAATCGAACACCCTCGGCGGACATCTTCGTACGCGGAGGAGCGGGCAAGAAGGGGTAACGAGATCCTACGGGCGCTCTATCCCTGGCGAGCACCACAGAGGAGAAGGCTGCCCTCCTCGTGCTTGTCTTGTGGCAACACCCGACCGCCAGCACCACCATGCGCGACTAAGCCCTCTTGATCAACCGCAGCAAGAAGAGCAAGACAACGGCGCCAATCGTCGCGACGATCAAACTGCCGAGTAAGCCACCTCCAGCGGAGAGCCCGAGGGCACCGAATAGAAAGCCGCCCAGCAATGCGCCGATCACGCCTACAACGATGTCACCGATGACACCAAACCCGCCGCCCTTCATGAATTGGCCAGCCAGCCATCCTGCCGCCAGGCCAATCAAGACGAACCACACCAACTCCAATATGGCCTCCTCCTTGTCGTCGATCGGGTCCGCTCCGGCGAGTTCTGGAGCCATTCATCCAGGTGATCGCTCTTGCGGCCCCTCCCCTCAAAAGCGCTGCTTGGCGGCTATCCGCCCCCCCGAGCCACCGCATCTGCGCATCGTTCACCATCCAAGCGCTCTGGATCGCGACGCCAACGCCCAGTCGGCGACGTCCAGGGACGCTTTAACCGCCGGTAACCCGAGCGCGCGCAACATGACCATTCGTGCCTGGCGACAGGCCGTCCGTCCGCCCGGCGCAATAGCGGCTGCGGAGTTCCGAACTTCCCAGGTCTTCGACCAAATGGAGTCCGAGCGCTGTCAGTTCGTTCTCGAGCGTCGCCGGGTTAAACCCGGATAGCCACGCCTCTCCCAGCGCAGCTCGGGTTGCACGCATCTTCTCGAACCTTGCAGATTGGCGCTCGTCGAGAACCCGCTGATCGATGTACGTAAAGACGACCTCGCTTCCTGGTGCAGAGGACCTGGCTATCCCGCGCAGCGTCGCCAGATTGGCGTCTCGCGAGAGATAGATTGTCACGCCAAGCCAGGAGAAGAAAGCGGGCAGCGCGCGACAAAAGCTGCACCGCGCGAGCACGGATTCCAGTGGCTCCTGCGTCAAATCGGCCGGCACAAACTGCACGTTCGGCGGGATCTTCACCGCGCACTCCTCAAGCCGCTGACGCTTCATTGCCTGACTCGCCGGATGATCGATCTCGAAGATATCGATGTCGCGAGCAAAGGGAGGCTGGCGAACAAGGAAACTGTCGAAACCAGCGCCAATCAGGACGTACTGACGAGCGCCACGCGCAACCGCGCTCTCGAGCGCATCCTCTGCGTATCGCGATCGAAGGATCACGCCGCCGTACGTACCATGGGATCGCAAAACCGCGTCGATTATCGCCTGCTGAGAGCGCAGGGTCTCGAGCCGCTTCCTCGCTGCGGGCTCCGCGCCTTCGAGTGCACGCTGGCAAAGCGCTGCCTTTTCCACCGCAGACACGAGCCTATCGCCCCAAGGATCGTCGATCAGTCGGGGTCGATCGAGACGGGTGTGGACTGCGCGCATAAGCGCTGCGGCAAGGGCCGTTCGGCTGGGGCCGCCGTCCTTCACTGACACCTTCCCAACCATCGATCTTAGCCTGTGCGATTCTTGACCTCTAGGGAACGCACCTGCCTACGCGCTGCTGTGCCAGAGGTCACAGACGCCTCCGCACTTTTCGCCACGATGTACTTGGCCTTACGCACCTGATTCGCGGAGGGCCGCCGGCGCTGTGAGCCCGTCGGGTAGCCAGTCCCTCCCCGTTTGAGCTCCAGCGCCGGCCTTTCCCAAGATTTTCCTCCCCGTTCTGCGCCAAGGGCGTATGCTGTGCGAGGCCCCGTGTACACCCCACGGAGGCTCGGCGCCGTCAAGCCAGCACAGCGCCCCCCGTTCGACCGGCGCGTGTTTGGCGGATACCGGTGCCTGGAAGGGCGGAGCCCAAGGAGGGCTCCCTCGCTGCATTTCAACCAGGAGAATGCGTGATGACCCCCGATCAGCTTATCAAGCCGCTCGTGCTCGCATTCGTCGTGTTTGTGATCTTTCTGGCGATCAGGAATTCCGGCCGTCAGACGAGGTAGGCGACGCGCGAAACTTGGCGCGTCGAGCGATTCCGATTCGGCGGGGCCTTGCAGCATGTTGCGGGGCGGCTGCCGAGTGCGGCAAAACCATCTGGAGCGGTAGATCCCGTTTGAAGGCCCGGCCTCGAGCTCGTTCTTGGCTAGGGGAAGTAGCTCTCACGGTGCGAAGTGCGTCCTGTCGCCACGACGATTCACTTCTCAGCAACCCAAGCCATGGCCGCAAATCACCTACCTCTCGCGGCTTACAATTCCCGTAAACATTCTCTCAATATGCGAAGGTGTTGGATCGAAGTCGGGCTGGGCGTGTGGATCAACGGATATGCACCAAGGCTTCTCGGAGGGGTCACCCTTCCGAAGGAAGAGGAAAGACCGTGGGTGTCGACCGAACGCGTGAAGGAACGAGGCCTACGGCGGGTTGCCCGCGCGCGGCATGGTGGGCCGCGCTCCTGGCGATCTCGATAGGCACCCCGCACAACGCCGCCGCCCAGGCGCTCGGTCCGACAGTCCAAACAGAGGACGGTGCCGTTCAGGGTACGGCCCTTAACGATCACGACGAGTTCCTCGGAATTCCGTTCGCCGCCCCGCCGGTCGGCAATCGGCGATTCGCTCCACCGGTGGCGCCCACACGATGGTCTGGGGTGCTTCAAGCCCAGCAATTTCGGAGCTCCTGTCCCCAGCCTCCGGGCTTCGTCGGAAACATTCCGAGCACTGACGAGGACTGCCTGTATCTCAATGTGTATACGCCGCCCAACGTGACCGTCTCCGATCGCCGTAGGGCGCATGGAGGAGAAGGTCGAGCAGATAGAGAACAAGACGAACGAGGAGAGTTGCTTCCCGTGATGGTCTGGATTCATGGCGGCGGGTTTATCGACGGCGGCGCTGCGTCCTACATCGGTACCCAACTGGCGGTGAACGGAAAGATCATCTTCGTCTCGATCCAATATCGCCTTAACGCATTCGGCTTTCTAGCCTCTACAGCGCTCTCCGACGCGTCACCACGTGGACTGTCGGGCAATTATGGATTCGAGGACCAGCAAGCTGCGATCGCTTGGGTTGTACGCAATATCTCGGCCTTCGGCGGCAATCCGTGGCGCATCACGATCGCCGGCGAGTCGGCCGGCGCTGCATCCGTCACTAACCACTTGGTGTCGCCATTTACCGCCCCCTTTGAGGGAGCAATCGGAGAAAGCACGATCGGCATTGGCCCGATAGGGCTTTCTCAGGAACCGACCCTCTCCCAGACGCAGACGACGGGTGACCAGTTCGTGGCATCGGTCGGGTGCAACACCGCCTCCGACGTCGTGGCCTGCTTGCGGTCGCTGCCCGTTGCGACGCTTTTGGACGCAAGCACGCCGTTCGGCTGGGGTCCGATTGTGGATGGATTCGATATTCCCCTGGAACCAAATGCCGCCATCCGGAAGGGCTTCTTCCGGAGACTTCCGATCCTGAATGGAACCAATCTCACCGAGGGCCAGCTCTTCGCGCTGCTGGTGCTGCTGCAAACAGGAAGCTTCCCTGACCCAGCCGGTTATGCGGCGCTCGTTACGCAGCAATTCGGCAGTGCCGCTGCACCAGCGATACTTGCTCACTATCCCGCAGCAAACTTCAGCACTCCGCTCGAGGCCTACGCGATGGTCCTGACGGACAGCGGATTTTCCTGCCCCGCGTCCGCCGCCGTTCGGGTGATCTCGAAACACTCTGTTCCCGTGTATCAGTATGAGTTCAATGAGCCCAACGCAGCACCCCTTGCGATCTTTCCTACGATTCCTGGTTTTCCCTGGATAGATCCGCATGCCGTCGAGCTACCGTACGTATTCGGTGGAGTGCTCCCGGGGCAGATATTTGGTATGGGGTTCACGCCGCTCGACCAAACGCCCGCGCGCCTCGCGCTTTCCGACCAGCTGATCGCGTACTGGACGCAGTTCGTGAAGACCGGAACTCCCAATGGGTCCGGTGAACCCTTCTGGCGGCGGTACCACCCCTCGGAGGACAACGTGCAGGGGTTGAACGATAGTACTGGACCCGAGTTCAACTTTAGGATTCAGCACAACTGCGATTTCTGGGACTCGCTGAACTAGATCCCATCCACCCATTTCAGCGCGACTCGACCGGCCGTATGGTTTGCCTGCCGATGTGACGCCGTCTGCGGCGCGAGCGGTGGCTAGGGCTGCACCAAGCAGGAAGCCCAAGGGGGTGAGTCCAGCTCGCGCATTGCGTTCGGAGACCAAGCAACGTCGCACGCGAGTCGTCTGCGGCGGCACTTGCGAATGCGGTATACTGTGATTTGACCTCCCTGGACCCGGCGGTAGACCCTGTACGACCCGAATCGAAAGCAGCTTTCGCGAGTTGTGGCACTCGCGAAATACGATGTGGACCACCCGGGGGACGAAATCTCGCTGGGGGGCTTCCGGAAGCTCGTACTCGAGCGCGCGCGGGCTGCGCTGGCGCTTTACGACGATCATCACCCGGCCGAGGCGCTCGTAGCGCTGGAGAGCGACGGGGAGGGGTGGAATCGACACCGCTACCAGGACCGGCGGGCCGAGCTCCTTGCCAGGATCGTCGCGCAGCAGAGGCGCTCGTGGACAACGAAGCGCTGAAACCCGGCTGGTGGGTCGCCCTCACCCTGCACCGAGACGCCGCTCCTCTTCGCAGCTACGTCGGCAAGGTCCAGCAAGTGGACAACCGCGGCGTGCGGATCACGATGATCGACTGGCTCGATGGAACGGCATCCGACTACGACCTCTTCGTTCCCTGGCCGAGCATTGCGTCCGCTATGGTGGCGACGGACGAGCAAGAGCTGACGCAATTCGAGGAGCGCGCCGGCCAATGGCACTCGCACTCCGCTTGCCTCGGCGGAGAGTATGACCGTGACCGGGCGCGCGAGCACAAAGGCAGCGAGAGAATTCGCCGGCGGGAGACGCCGAAGGCTCAAGACTGAACGCGAGTGTCCTGCGAAGGAACGCGCCCGCGGATCTCCTTGTCGGAAGACGACGGGTGCGGTATCGTAATTCGCCCGGACATACCTGCAAGATGGGTCGTTTCTTCTCGCCTCCATCCAAAAAAACAAAGAATCGGTCGGCGTCCGGAGCTTGCCCAGCAGGAAGTCTCGCACACGCTGGCTCTTGCGCGCGCCGAGGGCGGATAGAGAGGTGGACATGCAAGAACGTAACGGCGGAGAGTTTACCTCCCTCAGACCGATCGATGGTTCCTTCCTCCTGAACTGCACCCGGTGCGAGAGAGTCCACCCGACAGACGAGGCACTCGAGCTCGCCTGCGCGGGGGGGTATTCGATCGGGTCGATCGAAATGCGAGCCTTCTCCGCGCTCACTCGTCATGCGATCGACGCGAGGGGGAACGAGACGCCGCCCGGCGATTACGCTCTCGGGTACCTGGATCTCTTCTACGTGGGACGCTCGGACGCCGACGTGAACCGCAGCTTGCGCGATTGGGTCGGAACGCCGAGTCAATACAGTCGATTCGCGCCTTCCACCCATACCACGTGCGGGCTTCGCCAGCACGGACCCCTGCCCCTGGGCAATCCGACGCTCGATCGTGTGGGAAGCAGCGTAGAGAGCAGCTACACGCACTTTGCGTTCGGCTGCAGCTCTTCCACACGAGGGGCGTTCGACAAGGAGTGTCGGAACGATCACGCCTTCGGGGGAACTCACGGCCTCGACAACGGCAGCCATCCCCTGTCCCCGCCCGGCAGTCTTCGGAGACGCCCGGTGGACGACCAATAGATCGAGCTTCGAGCATTACGCTGAAGGACTTCATCCGTCGCGCTTCGAAGAATCGGTCGGCGGCTTTTGGTCGCGAGACCGAAGAGCCTATTCGCTCGGAGCTCTTCAGCATCGAGCGCCTCGAGCAGCATGCCGAGAGCCTCGCGGCCGCTCAGCGCGTCACAACGAAGCCCACGCGCGGCCAACCTCTCGCGGCACGGCTCCGGGACAACGATCGGGTGCTACTCAGTGCCTATCGCGCGATCGGCGAGGCGATCCGGGAGGAGCACGCCATCACCCCGGCTGCCGAGTGGCTGGTGGACAACTTCCACGTCGTAGAAGAGCAGATCCGCGAGATTCGAGACGATCTTCCCCGGGGCTACTACCGCCAGCTGCCGAAGCTTGCGGAAGGACCTCTCGTCGGTTACCCGCGCGTCTTCGGCCTCGTCTGGGCCTTCGTCGCACACACCGACAGCCGGTTCGACCCACAAATGCTCTGCCGATTCGTGCGCGCCTACCAGCGGGTCCAGCCCCTAACAATCGGCGAGCTCTGGGCAGTCGCGATCACGCTCCGCATCGTGCTGGTGGAAAACATCCGGCGCTCGTCCGAGCGGATCGTCCACAGCCGCGCAGCGCGCCGGGAGGCCGATGCACTGGTCGACCGGCTGCTGGGTGTCGGAAAACGAGAAGGGGAGCCCGCCGAGACAGTCCTGCGGGGCTTCGATGAGGGATCCCTCTCGAGGGAATTCGTGGTGCAGCTCGTTCAGCGGCTGCGCGATCTCGATCCGACGGTGACCCCCGCCCTGCAGTGGCTGGGAGAACGCTTGGCCGCCCAGGGAACGAACGCCGACGAGCTCGTGCGAGAGGAGCATCAGCGTCAAGCCGCGATGAACGTGACGGTCCGCAACGTCATCACGAGCATGCGCCTCATGTCTGCGGTCGATTGGGCGGAGCTCTTCGAGAGCGTCAGTCTCGTGGATGCGGCGCTCCGCGAAGCCAGCACCTTCGCCGACCTGGACTTCCCCACTCGGGACCGCTATCGGCACGCGATCGAGGAGCTCGCTCGAGGCTCGAAGCAATCGGAGCTCGAGGTGGCCCGGCGCGCGATCGTGGCAACCCGGCCTGCCGCAGGCGAGCCGACGCGCGTGTGCGATGGGACCATGCGCCGCGAGCAGGACCCCGGCTACTACCTCATCTCGAACGGGCGTCGCATCCTGGAGAAGGAGCTCGGGTTCCGCGTTCCCATCCGTCACAGGCCGATCCGCGCGGTCATTGCCGGAGGGCTCCCCGGCTATCTCGCGACGATTGCGGCTCTCACCGCCGGAATGCTGGCCGTACCGCTCGTCGCGATGACGCGAGCCGGCGTCGATGGAATGATGCTCTTCCTCCTGGCGCTCCTTGCCATCGTCCCCACCTCAGAGGCGGCCCTGGCGCTCGTGAACCGCATTGTCACAACCTGGTTCGGCCCCGCTCCACTCCCCGGTCTGGAACTCCGAGAGGGAGTGCCGCGCCACCTGCGCACGATGGTCGTGGTGCCGACTCTGCTCACGACGCGGGCGGAGATCGAGGAACAGATCGAGCGTCTTGAAGTCCACTTCCTCGCGAGCCCCGACGACGATCTACGCTTGGCTCTGCTCTCGGACTGGACGGACTCGGCAACGGAGAGCGCGCAAGACGATGACGAGCTGCTCGCCGCGGCCGCCGAGGGAATCGCGCGCTTGAACCAGCGTCACGGAGCGGCACCGGACGGGGATCGATTTCTCCTCCTCCATCGGCGACGGACCTGGAACGAGGGCGAGGGGAAGTGGATCGGGTGGGAGCGCAAGCGCGGGAAGCTCCATGAGCTGAATCGGTGGCTTCGCGGTGCCACCGACACAACATTCCTCGAAGTGGGTGGCGGCCCTCCCGCGGTCCCCGGCGGCGTCCGATACGTCATCACCCTTGATTCCGATACGCGATTGCCGCGCGGCGCGGCACGGCGGCTCGTCGGAAAGATGGCGCACCCCCTAAATGCTCCGCGATTCGACGTCTCGAGCGGCCGCGTGGTGGAGGGGCACGCCGTGCTCCAGCCGCGTGTCATGCCCTCCCTGCCGATCGGACGCGAGGGATCTGTCTTCCAGCGCGTCTTCTCGGGGCCGGGTGGCATCGATCCCTATGCGTTCGCGGTCTCCGACGTGTACCAGGACCTCTTCGAGGAGGGCTCGTACAGCGGGAAGGGGATCTACGATCTGGACGCCTTCCCGGCCGCGCTCGAAGGGCGGATCCCTGAGAGCACACTCCTCAGCCACGACCTGCTGGAGGGAATCTTCGCACGAGCAGGGCTCGTGTCCGATGTCGAGGTCGTCGAGGAATTCCCCGCCCGTTATGACGTCGCGGCGGCCCGCCAGCATCGCTGGGCGCGCGGAGACTGGCAGCTGCTCCCGTGGATTCTCGGGCGTCGCTCCAACTCGCAGCTCTCGGACGCTGGGGTGCGCCGCACCGCGATCCCACCCGTCGGCCTTTGGAAGATGATCGACAATCTGCGCAGGACGCTGCTCGCCCCGGTCACCTTCCTCGCGCTGGTGGCCGGATGGACCTTGCCTTTCGCGGCCGCCGAGCGGTGGACCGCGTTCCTCCTGTTCACGCTCGCGCTCCCGGCGTTCCTGCCAATGCTCTCCGGGATCCTGCCGCGACGCACCGGAATTTCGAAGCGGAGCCATCTGCGTGCGGTCGCGGAAGACCTCGCGCTAGCGCTCTCCCAGATCGCCTTCGGGGTCTCGTTCCTCGCGCATCAGGCCTGGCTGATGACCGACGCGATCGCGCGGACGCTCTGGCGCCTTCGCGTGAGCCGGCGGGGGCTACTCGAGTGGGTGACGGCCGCCCGGTCAAATATCGGTCCCAGATTGGATCTGCGCGGCTTCTACCGGTGGATGTCGGGCGGCGTTGCGCTCGCCGCCGCGGCCGCGTTCCTCGTCGCCTGCGCCGGACGCGGGACGAGCCTCGTTGCGGCTCCGTTCGTCGTCCTCTGGGTGCTGTCTCCCGCGCTTGCTCGGTGGGCCAGTCTCCCGCCGCCCGAGGCGGGTCCCCACCCCCTCTCCGCCCCGGACGATCGAGCGCTGCGCTCGATTGCCCGCCGCACCTGGCGGTTCTTCGAGACCTTCGTCACCGCGGAGGATCATCGGCTTCCGCCGGACAACTTCCAGGAAGACCCAAAGCCAGTAGTTGCTCACCGGACGTCTCCCACGAACCTCGGTCTCTATCTCCTCTCCCTGGTCTGTGCCCGCGACTTCGGATGGCTCGGGACGGTCGATGCGGCGGAGCGGCTCGAGGCAACGCTCGACACGATGGACGGCCTCGAGCGCTTCCGCGGGCACTTCTACAACTGGTATGACACGCGCGATCTGAGACCGCTCGATCCGAAGTACGTGTCGTCCGTGGACAGCGGGAACCTTGCGGGGCACCTGATCGCGCTCGCGAACGCCTGTCGGGAGCGGACTGCCACTCCGGTGCTGACTCCTGAGTGGACCGCCGGCGTCGACGACGCGCTCGAGCTCGCCCGGGAATCCCTGCGCACGCTTGGGGACGACCGGCGAACGCAAACGGTGACGTGGAAGCAGCTGGACGAAGGACTCGCCGCTCTCTCCGCATCTCTCGCCTCGCCCCCCACTACGCCAGAGGGTGTTGCGGGCCGGCTCGCGGAACTCGCGCTCCTCGCGGACACGGTGGCCGACATGGCGTGGACCCTGACGGGCGAACGGGGCGACGGCGAGGGCGCCGAGTTGCTGACGTGGGTGGAGGCGGTGCGTTCGTCCATCCGGAGCCACGAGCGTGACCTCGAGTGGCTCATGCCCTGGGCGCGTCTCCTGGTGGAGGATGGCGAGCTTCGCCGGCTTCTCGGCCCGATCCCGAATCTTGCAGACCTGCCAGACCGCTGCGAGGCGGCGATCGCGGTGTTGGCGCCGCACCGAGCCGAGCTGGCTGCGCGAGGCGATGCAAAGGACGAAGCGCTCGTACGAGTGAACGCTCTCGTCGACGCTCTCGAGCGTTCGAGCGACGCCGCGCGATCGCTCCACCGTCGCATCTCGCGGCTCGCGGAACGCGCGGGACACATGTTCACCGCGATGGACTTCGGATTCCTGTTCGACCCCAGCCGCCAGCTGCTCTCGATCGGATACAGGCTAGCGGATGGTAGTCTCGACCCTAACTGTTACGACTTGCTGGCTTCCGAGGCGCGCCTTGCGAGCTTCGTCGCGATTGCGAAGGGCGACGTCCCCTCACGGCACTGGTTCCGGCTCGGGCGCGCACTCACCCCGGTCCATCGCGGCTCGGCGCTGATCTCATGGTCGGGCTCGATGTTCGAGTATCTGATGCCGTCGCTCGTGATGCGCGCCCCGACCGGAAGCCTGCTCGATCAGACGAGCCGTCTCATCGTGCGACGGCAGATACAGTACGGCGCCGAGCTGGGCGTACCGTGGGGCGTCTCGGAATCGGCGTACAACGTGCGGGATATCGAGCTCACGTACCAGTACTCCAACTTCGGCGTCCCAGGGCTCGGGCTAAGGCGCGGCCTCAGCGAGGACGCGGTCGTCGCTCCGTACGCGACTGCGCTCGCGGCGATGGTGGATCCGCATGCGGCGACGCGGAACTTCGAGAGGCTCTCCGCGGCGGGTGGCCGGGGCAGGTACGGCTACTACGAGGCGCTCGACTACACGAGGACGCGTCTTCCCGAAGACGAGTCGGTCGCGGTTGTTCGCACGTACATGGCGCACCACCAAGGCATGACCCTTGTTGCGATCACGAATGCGCTGAAGGATGGCGCGATGCGCGCTCGGTTTCACGCCGAGCCGATCGTCCGCGCAACGGAGCTGCTGCTTCAGGAGCGCACCCCTCGCGACGTCGCGGTCGACCGACCTCGGGCCGAAGAGGTGAAGACCGCACCCCACGTGCGCGATTCGGTGCCGCCCATGCTGCGTCGGTTCCGCTCCCCGCACGATTCGATTCCCTGCTCTCACCTGCTCTCAAATGGCCGATACGCGGTAATGCTCACCACGGCCGGCTCAGGCTACAGCCGCTTCGGGGACCTCGCCGTCACTCGCTGGCACGAGGACGTGACCTGCGACTCCTTCGGCTCCTACGTCTTTGTCCGTGACGTGCGAACTGGGGAGGTGTGGTCGGCGGGATACCAGCCTCGCGGAGTCGAGCCGGACCACTATGGGGTCGAGTTCTCCGAGGATCGCGCCGAGATCATCCGGCGCGACGGGACGCTCATCACGACGCTCGAAGTCGCCGTCTCGCCCGAGGACGACGGCGAGGTCCGTCGCGTATCGCTCTCGAACTTGGGAAGCCGAGTGCGGGAGCTCGAGGTGACCTCGTACGCCGAGCTCGTGCTCGCACCCGCCGCGGCGGACGCGGCGCATCCGGCATTCTCCAAACTCTTCGTGCAGACGGAGTTCGTCGCCGAGGTGCAAACGCTCCTTGCCACGCGGCGGGCTCGGTCGCCCGCAGAACCGCCGGTCTGGGCAGCTCACCTCGCGGTGGTGGAAGGCGAGAGCGTGGGATCGGGGGAGTTCGAGACCGACCGCGCGCGTTTCCTTGGGCGGGGGCACACGATCCGGGCGCCGCTGTCCGTGATCGATGGTCAGCCACTCTCCGGGTCGGTCGGGACGGTACTCGATCCAGTCTTCAGCCTCCGCCGTCGCGTGCGGATTTCGCCGGGGACCACCGCGCGCGTGGCGTTCTGGACGCTGATCGCGCCCTCTCGCCTTGAGGCGCTCGACCTCGCCGACAAGCACCACGATCCCGCGGCCTTCGAACGCGCCGTTACGCTCGCGTGGACCCAGGCGCAGGTTCAGCTGCATCACCTCGGCGTCGGCCCCGAGGAAGCGCACCTGTTCCAGCGCCTCGCGAACCACGTGCTCTACTCCGACCCGACGCTGCGCCCCGCCTCCGAAGTCCTGAGCCGAAGTCGAGGGGGACCGCCCGCGCTGTGGGCGCATGGGATCTCGGGCGAAGTGCCGATTGTCTTGGTTCGGATCGACGACGTGGAGGATCTCGAGGTCGTTCGCCAGGTCCTCCGCGCCCACGAGTACTGGCGGATGAAGCGGCTGGCGGTCGATCTCGTGATCTTGAATGAGCGACCCACATCCTACACGCAGGATCTCCAGGCGGCCCTGGAAGCGCTCGTGCGGGCAAGCCCCTCGCGGCTCCCCGCCGACGGAGAGGGCCTGCGCGGACAGTTGTTCGTCCTGCGCGCCGATCTCGTCTCGGCCGAAGCGCGTGGTGCGCTCCTGGCGGGAGCGCGAGCGGTGCTGCTCAGCCACCGCGGGAGCCTCTCCGAGCAGGTCAAGCGCCGCGAGGAGCCGGAGCCCGTTGCCACGCCGCGCGTGAGGCATTCGTCAGAGAGCGAGCCGCAAGGCCGCCCTCCCTGGCCGCCGGAGCTCGAGTTCTTCAACGGTCTCGGCGGCTTCGCTGCCGATGGACGGGAGTACGTGACGATCCTCGGCGAGGGACAATGGACACCGGCGCCCTGGCTGAACGTGGTCGCCAATCCGAAGTTTGGCTTCCAAGTGTCGGTGGAAGGCGGAGGCTACACCTGGTCCGGGAACAGTCGTGAGAACCCGCTCACGCCTTGGTCGAACGACCCCGTCGGCGACCCGCCGGGCGAGGTGATCTACGTCCGTGACGAAGACAGTGGAGTGCTCCTTAGCCCGACGGCCCTCCCGATTCGCGCGGAGAGGGGCCGCTACGTCGCAAGGCACGGCCAGGGCTACACCCGGTTCGAGCACGCCTCCGAGGGGATCTCGCTCGAGCTCCTGCAATACGTGCCGAAGGACGACCCGATCAAGCTCTCACGACTCAGCATCCAGAATCGATCCGGACGCTCGCGACGTCTCTCCGTCACCGCGTACGTCGAGTGGGCGCTCGGCCATTCACGGGAAGGTTCCGCGCCTTTCATCGTCACCGAGATCGACGCGGAGACGGGAGCGATGCTCGCCCGAAACCCCTGGAGCATCGGTTTTCGCGACCGCGTCGCGTTCGCGGACCTCGCCGGGCGGCAGCTCGCATTTACCGGCGACCGGACGGAGTTTATTGGTCGAAACGGTACGCTCGATCGGCCGGCGGCACTCGTGCGCGGCGTAACGCTCTCGAACCGCGTCGGCGCCGGGCTCGATCCGTGCGGTGCCCTACAAACCCGGCTCGACCTTGGGCCGGGCGCGCGAGCCGAGATCGTTTTCTCTCTTGGCCAGGCGGCGACGCCGACCGAGGCGCGAGCCTTGGTGACACGCTACCGCACCGCGGACCTCGACCAGGTCTTTCGCACGGTCACCCGGGGCTGGGACGTCCTCCTCGACACCGTTCACGTAAAGACGCCCGATCGATCCCTGGACTTGCTGGTGAACCGCTGGCTTCTCTACCAGACCCTCGCCTGCCGGCTGTGGGCGCGGTCGGCGTTCTACCAGGCAAGCGGCGCGTACGGGTTTCGGGATCAGCTCCAGGACGGGATGGCAGTCACAGTGTGCGAGCCGGAAGGCACGCGACAGCATCTCCTGCGAGCCGCCTCGCGACAATTTAGCCCGGGCGACGTTCAACACTGGTGGCTGCCGGAATCGGGTCGTGGGGTGCGCACGCGCATCTCAGACGACGCCGTCTGGCTGCCCTACGCCACGGCACACTATGTCAAGGTCACGGGCGAGCTTGGCGTGCTCGACGAGAGTGTTGCTTTCCTCGAAGGGCCCGCTCTGCGCAGCGACGAACAGGAGGCGTACTTCCAGCCCGCGACCTCCGAGGAGCACGCGACACTGTTCGAGCACTGCGCTCGGGCCCTCGACCGGAGTCTTGTGGTCGGAAGTCACGGTCTTCCCCTCTTCGGCGCGGGAGACTGGAACGACGGCATGAACCGCGTCGGCGTGGAAGGAAAGGGCGAGAGTGTCTGGCTCGGATGGTTCCTCTACACCGCACTCGAGGCCTTCTCTCCTCTCGCCGAGCGTCGCGGAGAGAATGCGCGCGCCGCAGCTTGGCGGCAGCATGCTGCAGATCTGCGGCAATCGCTCGAGAGGGAAGCCTGGGACGGAGACTGGTACCGGCGGGGCTGGTTCGATGATGGGACGCCGCTCGGCTCGGCCTCGAACGATGACTGCCGGATCGACTCGGTCGCCCAGTCGTGGAGCGTGATCTCGGGGGCCGCCGACCCGATTCGCGCGGCCCGCGCGATGGCTTCGATGGATGAACATCTTGTCGATCGTGCGAATGGACTCATCCGGCTCTTCGCCCCACCGTTCGATGGCAGCTCGCTCGACCCTGGATACATCAAGGCCTACCCGCCCGGGATCCGAGAGAATGGCGGCCAATACACGCATGCCGCCCTCTGGTCGGTGCTCGCCTTCGCGCAGCTCGGCGATGGCGATCGGGCCGGCGAGCTGTTCTCGATCTTGAACCCCATCCGTCACGCGAGTACTCGCGCTGCAATTCATCGATATAAGGTGGAGCCGTACGTTGTCAGTGCCGACGTCTACGGGGAGCTTCCGCATGTCGGCAGAGGTGGCTGGACCTGGTACACAGGCTCCGCGGGCTGGATGTATCGGACTGCTCTCGAGGGCATCCTAGGGTTCCGGCTACAGGGCTCCACGCTTCTCCTCGATCCGTGTATACCGAAAGCGTGGCGAGGCTTCGAAATCGTCTTCCGCTTCCGCTCCGCGCGCTACGACATCGCGGTCGAGAACCCGCTTGGGGTCATGCGGGGGGTGGTGCGCCTCGAGCTCGACGGCAAAGCGATGTCGGGAGATCCGGCGCTGATTCCCCTCGTGGACGACGAGGCGACACATCGGGTGCGGGTCGTCCTCGGATGAAGCGCGCCGCGGCCACGGCGGCGCCACCACGCCCTCGGTTCCGTTGCCACGCGAAAAAGAGTGCGTCTCTGAAGTGAGTGCATTCAGGAAGTGCGAGGTTCTAATGAGTTCCAAGTGGCGCGAGACAAACCCGCCCTTGGAACACTACCGAACAGGACGCGAGGAGCCCGAGCGCGAGCCGTAGAGCCCGGCGAAGCGCTCTCGCAGCAAGTTCTTCTGGACCTTTCCCATGGCGTTGCGCGGAAGCTCCTCCACCAAGCGCACGGCCTTCGGCAGCTTAAAGGCAGCAAGGTGCGGGCGCAGAGCGGCCAGCACGTCCTCCTCGCCTACGTGTACACCGGGCTTCAACACCAGCACGGCCGTCACGCCCTCGCCGAGGTCGGGATGCGCCAGGCCGATCACTGCCGATTCCGCCACTCCCGGGAGCCCATCAAGGAGGAGCTCGATCTCCTTCGGGTACACGTTGAAGCCGCCCGAGATGACGAGGTCCTTCGAGCGCCCGACGAGCGTGAGATACCCGTCGCCGTCCAAGCTACCCAGATCCCCGGTACGGAAGTACCCGTCGACCGTGAACTCCTCGGCGTCCTTGTCGGGCCGTCGCCAGTAGCCGGTTAGCACGTTCGGACCGCGCACCTGGACCTCGCCCACCTGGCCCGCGGGTAGGGTTCTGCCGTCCTCGCCCGTCACGCGAACCTCGACGCCGGGGAGCGCGCGGCCCACAGTGCCAGCGCGTCGCTCGCCCCACCATGGGTTCGAGGCGTTCATGCCCGTCTCGGTCATGCCGTAGCGTTCGAGGATGCTGTGGCCCGTACGCTCGCGAAAGCGCTCGAAGACCTCGGGCAGGAGCGGCGCGGAACCGGACACGAAGAGGCGCATTCCCGCGCAGCGCTCCCTTGTCAAGGCCGGTTGCGCGAGCATGCGCGTGTACATCGTGGGAACGCCCATAAAGACAGTCGAGCCCGCGAGCGCTTCTACCACGTCGTGCGCGTCGAAACGCGCGTGGAATCGAATCCGGCTCGCATTCAGCATGGCGGTATTGGTGGCGACGTACAGACCGTGCACGTGGAAGATGGGGAGCGCGTGTAGCAGCACATCGCGACCCTCGAAGCCCCAGAGCGTGTGGAGCGTCACGGCGTTCGAGACCAGGTTTCCGTGCGTGAGCATGGCGCCCTTGGCGCGTCCCGTGGTACCCGAGGTGTAGACGATGGAGGCGAGGTCGCGCTCGCCGATTCGCGCGTCCTCATGGACGGGCGAAGCGGCGGCGACCGCGTCGGACCAGCTCCCGCGCCCGTCCGCACCCAGCGCAAAAACATGACGGACGCGGCTCGCGGTCGCTGCGGCCTCGAAGTCGCTCGCCGCCTCTGGCCGCCCGATGGCTACGGCGGGCTCGGCGTCGGCGAGGAAGTACGCGACCTCTTCCGAGCGGTACGCGGGATTCAGCGGAAGGAAGGCAGCACCTGCGCGCACGGTGCCGAGGTAGACGAGGAGCGCTTCCGGTGTCTTGTCCACCTGAACGGCCACGCGATCGCCCCGCGCGAGACCCAGGGAGCGCAGCAGACCCACCACCTTGGCACTCCCCTCCTCCACCGCGGCATACGGGAGCGTTCCTCCATCCTGAAGCTCGATCCACGGCTTCTGCAGGTGCGGCCGGAAGGCGGCGGCGAGCGTGCCGTAGAGGTCCACGTTCAGGCCTCCTGCAGGAACGCGATCATCGCAGGCCAGGCGGTCCGGTCCTCGAGCAGGAAGACGTGCCCGCCCTCGAAGACACGAAGTCGTGCACTGGGGATGCGCGAGGCCAGGGCTTCGGCGTTCGCCAGGGGCGCGATGCCGTCGTGACGTCCAGCGGCAACCAGTGTCGGCACGCGAAGCGATGGCAGCCGGTCCCAGGTGTCGTGATGGCGGCGGGCTTCGAGCTGCTTGCGCAGACCCGGCGCGGCGCTGAGATCGTCACTCTCGGCGGCAACTGTGATGAAGCGGATCAGCTGCTCGCGCCGCAGGGCATCTGTCGCTGTACGTATATCAGTGTAACTCGCGAGGCGCTCCGCTCGCTCGGTCGCGGGTAGCCGGTAGACCTCGTGGAGCGGCGCCGAGGCGCGTCCGGTGCCGCCAGGCGACGTGCACGCCAGCACGAGGCGCCCGATGCGGGCCCCGCCCGAGAGCGCGATCTCCTGCGCGACCATGCCGCCGAAGGAGACGCCGAGCAGGAGCAGGCGCTTCCATCCCACGTGATCGCAAAGCCGCAGCGCGTCGTGCGCGAAGTCGGCCATCGTCGGCTGATGGGCGGGATCGGCCACGCGGCTGCGGCCCAGGCCGCGGTGGTCGTAGGCCAGCACAGTGAAGTGCTGCACGAGCGGCGATTCGAGGACCGATGGCTTGCGGCGCAAATCGCTTCCCGTCCCGTTCACGACGAGAAGCGGCGGGCCATCGCCGGCCAGCTCGTAGTGGAGCGTGACGTCACCGAGCTCTGCAGTCGGCATGGAACCCCGTGGCTTCGCGCGCGGGGCAGGAAGGATAGGAGAGCGCCACCTCCCACCGCAGCCTGCCCGGTGCGGGCCTTGCAAAGAGAAGATTACCCGATGGGAAAGTCGGCTGGGTCTCCACGCCATCACCGCACGCAGCGTTCCTCGCCGCGACCTCCAGCGACATCCTGCGGGGGAATCTACTTCTCGGAGAGCTCCCAGACCCCCAACCAGTCGGGAGCCGGAGGCTCTGCCTGAAACCGGGCCACGCGCAAGAGGAAGTGCCGAACCGGGCCATCGCCAGGCGCGAAGGCCGCGGCCTCCTCGAGCCAGCGCTTCGCCGAGGCGAAATCGCGCGCGCGGTACGCCGTCAGCGCGGCGCGGAAGAGCTCGCACAGACGCGCGCTGCCTGGATCGAGTGACTCGCGCATCGCCACGAGTTCGAAGACGCGTACGGGCTCCTCGCGGCCGACCAACCGCAGGAGGTCGAGTTCGCGGGCCACAAAGGCGTCGCCGGCGCGCGCAAGCGTCGCCTCCGATATGAGGACACGCGTGTCGTAGAGCTTATTCGCTGCCTCGATCCGGCTCGCTACGTTGATGCCATCACCGACAGCACCATACTTTCCGCGCTCGGCAGATCCGATCTCGCCGACCACGAGCTCCGCGGTGTGGATGCCGATCCGAAAACCGTGAATCGGAAGTCGCTGCGATGCCCAGCTGGACTCGAGCTTCGCGAGCCTCTCCCGGCACAGGAGCGCCGCGCGGCAGGCACGGGTCGCATGGTCGGCGTGGGCGATCGGGGCTCCGAAGAATGCCACGATCCCGTCGCCCTGGAACTCGCTCACCGTACCTCCAGCTTCAAGGATCACTCCGCACGCGCAATCAAAGTATTCGTTGAGACGACTCACCACCTCCTCGGGCGGCAGGCGCTCCGCCAAGGCGGTGAAGCCCGCGATATCGATGAACATCACGCTGAGCTCGCGACGAACCCCAGCGAGAGTCGTCTTGGCGGGGTCGCGCAGCAGCTCCGCGGCCACCTCCTTCGAGACATGACGCTCGAGCATTGTGCGGATCGCGTCGCGCTCACGGAGGCCGGAGACCATCATGTTGAATTCCTGGCCGACCTCCTCGAACTCGTCCCCTGTCGCGAGTTCGACCTTCGTATCGAGCTGGCCGGTGCCCACGCGCCTCGCGGCCTGGGCCAGCGCGGCAAGCGGCCGCGTGATGCTGCGCGCGAGGAAGAAGCTTGTGCCAAGCGCAACCAGCAGCACGAGACCTGCGATGAGGAGGAGCGCCTCTCGCAGCGCCGCCAGGAGCATGCTTTCGCGATCCAATGAGGAGAGCAGGAGAAATCGCGGCCCGCCGGGTCCCAGGCCGCCCACCAGCGGGGTAGGCATCACCAGGTAACGCCCCTCGCCGAGCCGCCACTCGGTAGGCTCGCCCCGTGAAGCCGCGGTTTCGGATGCGCTCCCTTCGGCGAGACGGTGCGCGAGTGCCGCCTCCTCAGGCGCGTCGAGCGTCGAGCCCACGACGGTAGTACTCGCGATGAGCGCCACCTCGACACCCGAGGCGTTTCGGATGCGAGACAACGTGTCTGCGTCGATGCGATGACCGACGATCATGACACCGTGGAGCTCGTCGTCGAACACCACCGGTGCGCCTACAATCTCGTAAACCGCGTGCGGCGGCTTCTCCGGCGTAAGGGCCGACCCCTCGTGTGTGCGCATGTCAGCGGTCCACGCGTCCAGCGTCTCAGCACCCGACGCCACACTTCGGAACGCGCCGAGGGCACTGATATCGTCGCCAAAGCGCTGGGGGTCGACTTTGCTATAGAGGAGCTCGCCTTGCGCGTTCGCCACGACCACCACGTCGTTGTTCCGGTGAATCGCGAGAGAAGACAGGATCGACTCGAGCCGCAGGTTCGCGTCGCGGGACGCTTCGCCGCTTCGAGGTGGCTCCGCGAAGCCGAGGTCCGTGCGGGCAAGGGACGCCATCGACAAGACGGTGCGAAGCTGCGGATTGCCTTGCACCAACTCTGCGACTTCGTCGGTTACCGACTCGGTACGCAGCGTCTGGAGCCTGCGGAAGTTCGCCGCCGTGCGCTGGAAGCGCTCGCCGAAGTCCTCGCGCACACGACGAACCGTCGCATCCTGCAGCAGTGCCAGGATGAGCGCGATGACAAGGCCGACGAGGCCCCCCATCGCGATGAAGATCCGCGTCCTGAAACGCAGCCGCGGCATCAATAGTCGTCGGAGCGGGGCTTGGGATAGTCGCTTCCGTCCTTGCGCTTGTGGGGTGCGATCTTCTCGGACTGAACGAGATCAAGCGCCGCGCGAGTCTCCTCGCCCGCGTGGACCTCCACGTCCTCGCTGGTGCGCTGCGCCCCCGGCATCCAGGCATTCAGCGTCAGTCGACCGGCGCGCACGTTAGGGATCACAAAACTTCCGTCCGCTGCTGTCACGGCAAACGCGTCGTTCTCGAGCACGACCACGTAGGAAATCATATCGGGATGGATATTGCAGTACACAGGGACGAGGCCCGGTTTGTCGAACAGCTCGCTCCGCGGCGGATCGCCCGAACGGTACTGACCGAGGTCAAACTCATGTATGGCAGATACTGAGAAGACGTTGTGGTAGATCGGATCATTGTTGGGGAATTGGATTGTCTGGCCCCTCACGATCGGCAGGATCTTCGGGTCAAAGCGCTTATTCTTCTGCGCGAGAGTCGCCACGCGGCTCGGAGCCGACCTCGCGAATCCCGTCACGTACACGACGACGCCACTTCGGTCCTCGCGCTCGCGGAGACCCCCAAAGAAGCTCCTTTCGTGGACGGTGATGCTACCGCGTAGCGATCCGGTTCCTGTCTCCGCGGCGTCGTGCGCGAGAGCGTGCTCGTGGATGGCGGCCGCGGCGATCGCGGCCACCAGCAGCGCGGAGGTGGCGGCAGAGAATCTCAAGCCGGATGCCCTGGGGTTGACTTATACAGGATGGCGTCGTGGAGGGGAATCAGCGCCGCGATCCGTTGAAGGTGCGCGCCGCGTGCAACCGGCGAAGCCTGCGCGGCTCTGCCATCCTCTGGCAAGGAGCGCAGCCTGTTGAGTGCCTTCAGAAGAATTGCGTCTAAATGCCGAGGGCGACGAAACCGATTGAGCCCTCTTCTCTCGCCCAATTCGTCTTGAAATAGCCAGTGCCTTCACCGGCCTTCAGCCGCCGCAAGCCGATTGAGGACCGGCGCGAGCCACTCCGCCCGTCGAGCGCGGTTTCTGACGCCACTGGCACTGCCGAGCCGCGGCGTACTGGCGCGCCGCCTATGGATTCACTTTCGGTGCGAAACGGCGACTTGAGATCCCAGTCCCGCGGATGACTTTGTCGGTTGGCTTCACCCGCTCCTTCTCTCGAGCGCTACCGCCACCCAAACGACAGGGCTCCTGACTCCTCCCCCGATGGGACTTCCCCCCTAGACATGCTTGCGTTGGCCGGATGCACTGGCTGCCACAAACCCGCTTCGCATGGAAAGCATTGAGCTTTTTCGACCCGCGAGAGCTTGTCCGCTTGACGAACGCCGCAAGCGCGACACCCTGTGGCGCGCGATTGTCCATCGAACGTTGTTCGGGACAGAGCGCTTTGGATCCGCCTTCTGGCGATGGCGATGAGCAATTCCTCGGAACCGCTTTGGGTGCATTTGTGGCGCTAGTGGCAGCGCAAGGTCAATCGCGGGGGGCAGCGAGTCGCAAACCGACTCGCCTTACGCAATCGCAAAGACTTGTCTACAGGATGCCAGTGACGAGGAGGACGCGATGAAGAGTTTCGAAGCAAAGATATCGGTCATCACAGGTGGCGGCACCGGTATGGGACGAGAGCTCGCGCGCCAGCTCAGCGCGGAAGGCGCGCACGTTGCTATGTGCGACGTGTCGCAGGAAGCGATGGCGCAGACGAAGGCGTTTTGCGAGGCGAAGGCCCCACGCGGCACACGCGTCACAACGTTCCTCGCGGACGTCTCCGATGAGGCGCAAGTGCAGGCGTTCCGCGATCAGGTCGTTCGCGCGCACAACACGGACCACGTTCACCTGCTGTTCAACAACGCAGGCATCGGGGGCGGCGGCAGCCTGATGCTCGATGACCGCGCTGAGTGGGACAAGACGTTCGCTGTCTGCTGGGGTGGCGTCTACTATGGGACCCGCACGTTCCTTCCAATGCTGATCGCGGCGCCCGAGGCGCATCTCGTGAACACGAGCAGCGTGAACGGGTTCTGGGCGTCGATCGGGCCTCAGATTCCGCACACCGCGTACAGCGCGGCGAAGTTCGCCGTGAAAGGTTTCACCGAGGCGCTGATCAACGACTTCCGCCTGAATGCGCCACACGTCAAGGTCTCGCTGGTGATGCCGGGGCACATTGGCACGTCGATCGTGATCAACTCGGCGCGGGCCTTCGGACGCGATCCAAAGGAGATGACCGAGGAGCAGATCGACCAGGCACGCGATCGTCTGGCGCGGCTAGGCATCGATCTCAAGGGCGTGCCGAGCGATCTCATCCGCGCGGGAATCCAGCAGCAATTCGACTCCTTCCGCGACGACGCTCCGATGACGGCCGCACAAGCCGCGAAGATCATCCTCGACGGCGTGCGAAGCGAGCGGTGGCGCATCCTCGTCGGAGACGACGCGCAGGTGATCGATCGGCTGGTTCGAGAGGCACCGGAAGAGGCATACGAGCCCTCGTTCATGGAGAAGCTGCGAGCGCAAGCGAACTGGCGACTCGGGTTCACCGAACTCGCCAAGGGGACGACCCGATGATCGAAGTGCCGGGTGTCGGCAGCTGTCGTGTCGAGATCCGAAGAGCCGGGTGATCTCAAGAATCACAAGTCTTGGGGTCCCTCGTTCCTGAGCTCACTCCAAGGACCAGGCACTGTAGGTCCAAGCCGACGTCGGCCGCGGGGAGGCGCCCCTGCGGGTCGCGTCCGGAGAGGGGAACTGGCGCGAGTACGCCCCTGGTTTTGTATCCTGCTAGCGCGGTTTGGCCGGGCGGCCGTATGTCACACCCTCAATGGGCTCCTCCAGGATGGCATCCTCGAGGTGCCTCAGAGCCTCCTGGCAAGAAAACATCACCTTGCGCTTCTGATTTAAGGAGATCGATAACGATCGAACGTTGGTGTTCTCGCGCGAGAGCGCGAGGATCTGCCTCTTGATCTCGCGAAATTGGTCATAGCGTGACGTTGCCGTCACGAGGTCGGCATCGCCGCTCAGCTTCGCGAGCGCGCCCAGGCCCGCCAGGTCACTGCGGACCTGCTCATCTTCTTGGGTCATCAACGCTTCTAGCTCGTCCATCCGGGCGTCGCTCGCCTCGGCGATATGAGGCGGGAGCAGTGTCTGGATGCGCAGCGCGCCGATCTCCGCCCCAAAGGCAAGGCGCATCACCTTCTTCCCATCCGGTGAATCAGCGTTTGCGGCCGCAAGGTGTGAAAGTGCTGCGCTCATTTCGCTGAGGGAGCCTGCGGCCGGGCCGAATGCCAAGGCATAGGCCTTGAGGTTGGTGTTCTGAACCGCCAACTTCAGCAGCTCGTCGTCGATGCGCTGGAACTCGATGAACAATTGAGAGAATTCATCAAGCAAGTCCTTCTCGCCTTGAGTTCCACCTTTGGTCAGGAGTTGCTCCAATTCTCGACGTTCCTGCTCCACACCCGTGGCGGCTGCGCGGGCCTGATCGGCGAACGCCTGCGACTCCTGGTCCGTGATGGCGAGGACGGCGCTCTTCTCCGCTTCCGAGGCAGATGCCAGACCGAGTTGCATCTGCCCGACCAAGTCCGCTCGCTCTGCCTTGAAGGCGAGTTGCGCCGCCGGGTTCGGCTGTTTGCGGAAATGCAGCGTCAGCAAAATAAGTAGGAGCAACGTGGCCGCCCCTGCCGCCATCCAAAGGCCGTCCCTGGCGCCGGGTCTGAGAGTCATGCCGACGCCTGGAAGGTTGAGCAGCAGCTAAGGAAAGAGGACTGCCTTGACGAACAATGTCGCTCGGTCCTTGCTCGGCGACGACCTCCTCGCTGAAAACGAGTGGCCATACACGACTGTCTCACGGACACGTCCGGCCTAGATCTCCCGCCTGGGAAGAGCTGCGAACCGAGCACGACCTCCTGCAGATCCGCGCGTCCCGGTGCGCTGGATTGAGTCGCTCTTGCCATCGTAGACCTCTCGTCCAAACAAAAAATGACAGTGCAGACTGAGGATCGAATCAGACTGCTGTTACAGCAAGAGTCGCCCAGGATCTCCATGCCACGGAATGCCTTCGGACGCTGATTGCCCTCTCCCCCGCTGCGTTTTGGCCCGCGGTCGATAGGTGATCGTAGCCGCCCGGCGGTGGTGATCCACGGTTCCTCGAAACGCTTCGGTGAAGGCTGCTGCTGCCACCTGGAGCGGTGATGGAGGCCGGCAACCCGTGGTGCGGGACGACACGAGCGCAGCAGTCTGTGCCGCACCACCTATCGTCCTTCGCCCTCCCTTACTCGCGCGGGAAGGTCTCCACCAGCTCCCGCAGGCGCTCTCGGCCACCGGCTCGGATCAAAGCGCCGTCGCCGACAAGCAAAGCGTCGAAGTCGAGCTCGAGCAGCCGTCGAACGCTCGCGCGCAGGCGCAGCGGATCGTCCATCACGCGATCGCGCAGGAGCGAGAGCCGGCCCGGCGGATTCCCGACTACGGCGTCCCCGACGATGAGCAGCAGGCGAGCCGGGTCGTGAAGCGCGATCTCCCCTGGAGACTTGCCGGGCACACCCACGACCGTGAAGGGTCCGACGCGCTGCCCGACCTCGAGCTCCTCGTCGATGTGCGCCCCTTCTTCTCGGGCGTAGGGCGCATCCGCCGGATGGATCGCCATGCGGGCGCCCGTCCGCTCGCGCACTCGATTTGCTGCGCGCACGTGATTGCGATTGCTGATGAGAATCCGTGCAACCCCTTCCTTCGCGAGCCGACCGAGAACCTCGTCGCCGGGCTCCACCGGATCGATGCAGAGATTCCCCTGCCCGTGGAGGACGAGCGTTCCGTTAAAGTCGTAGCCGTGTGGCTCCGAGCGCCAAGCCCAAGTAAGGACACCGGGAACGAACTCCTCCAGCACGCCGTTGATCCTACATCTTGCTGGGCCCCGAAGCCGGAGCCGGGCTAGGAGAGTGACTCAGGAGTTGCCCGCCGATCAGAGGTGAGGGGCCTGGATCCGGCTTCGTTCGAAGGCGAGAAGTATCCCGCGTTGCAGACCCTCGGAGGGCCGAGGCGCTTGCGAGGCGCGGCCGCAGCCGGCGC
>DATGZK010000064.1:0-100435 GCA_035489755.1 Myxococcota bacterium | reverse complement strand
AATCCGAAGCCTCTCGGCGTGAGGTGAGATCTGTCGACTCCCGCCTTGCCAAGGTAGTCGGCCACCGACGCCGCGCGGCGTTCGGACAGCTTCTGGTTGTACTCCTTGGTGCCGATGCTGTCGGTGTAGCCATCCACATTGACCTTGACGTCGGGATTGCGCTTCAGGATGGCCGCTGCCTCATCCAAGATGACCTTGGCATCGGGGCGGATCGTGGCCTTGTCAAAGTCGAAGTTCACACCACGAAGAACGATCTTCTCCTTGGGCGGAGGCGCGGGCTCAGCCTTCGGGGGCGGCGGAGGCGGAGGCGGAGCCTCTTTCTTCTCCTCCTTGTAGAGCGCAAGGCAAATGCCAGCTCCAAGGAGCCAGCCAGCCACGGCCCCGATCGCGGCGCCCGCCCCAAGCGTTCCGGCAGAAGCGTGCCAACCATGCACCCCGGCCTGGAGGCCGACCCCGCCGGCGCCACCGACCAGTGCTCCGGCGAGGCCGCAGTAAAGCGGCCGAGGTACCGAGCCTGACGCGCAGCCCGAGGCAAGCGCGAGGACCAACGTGAAAGCGGCAAATCGATCCCGGATGCGGATTCCAGCCACGGCCACCCCCTAGAAAACGGCCCTCGTGTCATCCCATGCCAACGTGGGCTCCGTCAAGCGTGTAGAGGCCTCGGGAGGAGGAATTTCTTCCGACTGGGGGGGAATCGCGACGGGAAAAGCTTCGGCAGGGCTAGCACTGGAGACAATCCGCCAGCTCGAGGATGGAACGCAGCGTCAGGTGCGGCCGCGGAGCGGGCTGCGGGCTGCGACCCATGCCCGAGGCGTCGACCCAGGCGGCCTGCATGCCGAGAGCGAGAGGTCCGATGACGTCACAGACGAAGTTGTCGCCCACCATCATGCTCTCGTGCGGGGCTGCGCCAAGTCTCCCCAGCACATGCTCGTATACCCGACGGTCGGGCTTCCCCGCACCGAACTCGCCTTCGACCTGGATATGATGGAAAAAAGGGGCCAATGCGAAGCGCTCGATCTTCGCGCGCTGCGGGGCCGCCGCGCCGTTGGTGACAAGAGCCATCCGCGGCAGAACGGCGCGCAGGCGCGCAAGGAGTTCGCGTGCCCCCGGCACGAGCCGCACAGTCGCCTCCCGGTAGTCGGTGAGCTCGCGGGCGAGGGCCGCCGCGAGCCCGGGCGAAGGCGGACCGACCCGCTCAAGAGCCCGGCTCATGATCTCGAAGCGCGCCGCGTAAAGGTCGAGTCGACCACGGCGCTCCCGGTCCACGTCCTCCCAGTACCAGCGCCGGGCCCGCTCCAGCTCCGCGACCGCCACCTCGCGCGTGAGCTGCGGACAGGCCTCGACAACGTGGTCCGCAGCTTGCTGCCAGCCTTGTTCGAGGCTCGACTGCTCATCCAGAATCGTGTCGTCCAGGTCGAGGCAAAGGGCGCGCAGAGCGCGCATACCGGTCACCCCCTAATGGCCTCCGGTCGCTGCGGGGTTCGGCGGTCCGGGTGCAGCGCCATCGCGGCGCAGCGTTCCGGTCGCGAGGGCGATCATGCTCGCCAGATCCGAGAGATTGGCGGGCACGACGAAGGTGTTGCCGGCCTTTGCAAGCTCGCCGAACTTCGCGAGGTAGTCCTCTGCGATGCGGAGCTGCATCGCGCGCACTCCGCCCTCCACCCGCAAAGCCTCGGCCAGCCTGCGCAGACCTTCGGAGGTCGCCGTCGCAACCGAGAGGATGGCCTCGGCCTGGCCCTGCGCCTCGTTGATCTGCTGCTGCTTCGAGGCCTCTGACTGCTTGATCACGCGCTGTTTCTCGCCCTCGGCCTCGTTGATCTTCGCGTCGCGCTCGCCCTCGGACTGAAGGATCACCGCACGCTTCTCGCGCTCCGCCCTCATCTGCTTTTCCATCGCTGTCAGCACATCCTTCGGCGGCATAATGTTCCGGATTTCGTAGCGCAGCACTTTGACGCCCCAGGGCGCGGTGGCCTTGTCGAGTTCTGAGACCACGAGTGAGTTGATCGTCGTACGCTCTTCGAACGTGCGGTCGAGCTCGATCTTGCCAATCTCACTGCGCAGCGTGGTCTGCGCGAGCTGTTGGATGGCGAACTCGTAGTCCGCGACACCGTAGGACGCCCGCTCAGGATCGAGCACCTTTAAGTACAAGATGCCGTCCACCGTGACTTGTACGTTGTCTTTGGTGATGCACACCTGCTCGGCGACGTCGATGGGCTGCTCCTTCAGCGTCTGGCGATACGCGATCCGGTCGATGAACGGCACGAGGATGTGAAAGCCGGCTTGAAACGTCTTGCTGTATTTGCCGAGCCGCTCCACCACGAATGCCGCTTGCTGCGGAACGATGGTCGCCGCCTTTGCGACGACAATCACCGCCAGAAGCGCGAGTCCAAGGACAGCGATGACAGCACCCGTTTCCATATCCCTACCTCCTACTTGCGCACGTGGAGCGTGAGCCCCTCGACGCGTTCGACACGGCAGCGGTCACCCGGCTGAAGCGGCACGCTGCCTGCGTTGGAAAGCGTCCAGGTCGAGCCCCGCAGCTCACCCCTTCCGAGCGCCCCCGGCGCGATCGCGCTCTGCACGAGGGCAGACTCTCCGACGAGCGTATCGTCCACGAGCCCATCCGGAGTGCGGAGCCGGCCCAGAAATCGCGGCCGCACCAGCACGAGGAAGAGGACCGAGAACAAGGTGAAGAGGAACCACTGGGCCCAGACCGGTCCGGCGAGGCCAACAAGCCCGAGAAGTCCGACGCAGAGCGCTCCAAACCCGAAGAAGAGCAGGTAAAAGCCTCCCGGAGTCACCACCTCGCCCCCGAGAAGGATGAAGCCGAGGACGAACCATACCCACCACGACATCGCTCCACCCCCGAGGTTGGCCGCAGTCTATATTTCCCCGTCCGCGCACGGGAGGATTGCCACATGCCCGAAACGAGACGGCAACTCCTACCGCACCTAGTCGTACTGCGCCTGTCCGGGGAGATCTGGACAAAGTCGCGTCCCACCCAGGCGCGCTTCCGCGCGCGGCTCATGCGGAACCTGAAGGACGCCATGCGGGCGGAAGAGCTGCGTGCCCACATCGTGCGCACCCACAACCGCATCTTTGTCGAGGCCTCCGAACCCCGAGCCACCGCCGTCCTGGCCCGCGTGTTCGGCATCCAGTCGATCTCCCCCGCAGTGCGGCGGTCTGTCGCGACACTCGATGACGTCGTCGAGGCGGGCGCCGAGATTTTCGGCGATCGGGTGAAGGGCAAGCGCTTCGCGGTTCGCGCCCGAAGGGTGGGCGACCGCACGTCCTCTTCGCTTTCCTCGCGCGAGGTCGAGCGCGACCTCGGCCGCCGCCTGTTGCCGCTTTCGACGGGCGTGGATCTGGACGCGCCGGAGGTGACAGCCTTCGTAGAGTTTTCCAGCGGCGAGGCCTACTTCTTCCCCGAACGCGTGGCCGGTCCGGCGGGGCTCCCGCTCGGCGTCGAGGGACGGGCGGTTGCGCTCGTCTCCGGCGGCTTCGATTCGGCCGTGGCCGCGTGGCTGGTTCAGAAGCGCGGCGTCGCCCTCGACCATGTCTTTTGCAATCTCGGGGGCGCGGCGCACGAGGCCGGCGTGCTGCGCGTCATGAAGACGCTGGCCGATCGTTGGTCCTATGGGTCGGCGCCGCGGCTGCACGCGATCGACTTCCGCCCGCTCGCCGAACAGCTGCAAGCCCGAACCCAACCTCGCTACTGGCAGGTGTTGTTGAAGCGTCTCATGCTGCGCGCCGCCGAGGCGGTGGCGAAGGAGCGACGCGCCATCGCGCTTGTGACGGGTGAAGCCTTGGGACAGGTTTCTTCGCAAACGCTGGCGAATCTCGCCGTGATCACGCCGGCTGCCACGCTTCCGGTGCTGCGCCCGGTGATCGGGATGAACAAGGACGAGATCCTCGCTGTCGCGCGGGCAATCGGTACCTACGAGCTGTCCGCGGTGGTGGGCGAGTACTGTGCGCTCGCACCCGGCCGTCCCGCTACAGAAGCTCAGCTCGCCGCCGTCCTCGGCGAGGAGTCCAAGCTCGATCTGACCTGGCTCACGAATGCGGTGATCGCGCGCAAGGTCTTCCACCTTCGCTCACTCGACCTCGAGAGCGTCGCCGCGGGCGCCGCGGAGCTCGAGCTCGACGCGATCCCCGAGGACGCCATCGTGATCGATCTGCGTCCGCGCGCCGCCTACCAAGGCTGGCACTGGCCCGGTGCACTGTGGCTGGACTTCGCACGCGCGGCCGCCGCGTACCCGAAGTTCGATCCTCATCGGAACTACCTGGTGTATTGCGAGTTCGGCCTGAAGAGCGCACACCTGGCGGAGCTCATGCGCAAGAGCGGCCTGCACGCGCACAATTTTCGCGGCGGACTGCGGCGCCTTGTCGCACACGCCTTGGCCCGAGGGATTGCCGGGCCGGAGCTGCCATAGCCGCGCAGCGGGTACCGGTAAGCTTGCGGCCGGCCCGCAGCGTTTCTTTCAAGGGGACCCTTTTCGCCCCTCTGTGCGGGGTGAGCCAGCTGCGAAACCAGCAGAGTTGAGAGCTCCGGCATGCGATGAAAGACACGGGCACCCGCGGCGCGGAGCGCGCGGGCATCGCCGTGCCAGGCATAGCCATACACCCTCATTCCCGCCGACATGCCGGCCTCGACTCCGGGGGCCGAGTCCTCGACTACGGCGCAGCGCTCCGGCGCCGCGCCCATCCGGCGCGCGGCATGAAGAAAAAGGTCCGGCGCGGGCTTGCCGCGCGGGACGTCGTAGGCGCTGAAAATCCGGCCCTCGAAGCGCGAAAGCAAATCCGTGACCTCGAGCGAAAGACGCAGCCGCTCATGGGTACTGCTGCTTGCCACGCAGATCGGCGTTGAAATCTGATCGAGCACGTCCCCCACACCCTCGACCCGACGCAGCTCGTGGCGAAAGGCCCGAAGCGTGCGCTCGCAGAGCTCAGCGAAGAATCCCGCAGGCAAGGCCCTCCCAAGCTCTGACTCGATCATCTCGCGGCAAGAAGCGAAGGAACGGCCCATGTAGCGACGCATCGCCTCGCTCGTCGTGAGGGCGAGCCCTTCGCCGGTCAGCATCTCGGCGAACAAGCGGTTCGCGATCGGCTCGCTGTCGACGAGGACTCCGTCGCAGTCAAAGATCACGAGCTCGTAGCTCTGGGATGTGGAGCGCGTCAACGCGAGCGCGGCTCCTCTGGCTGGTAAAGCACGCCATCGAGATCCATCAGCTTGTCCTGGAGGAAGGCTTGGGCATCTTTCACGGCTTGATTGTAGATGGTGGGCCCGACCTGCTTCACGAAGAACTCCAAAAGGAGCTCTGCGGCGAGCTGTCCGATCTCTTGATCGAGTTTCTCGACGAAATAGGTTTGGATCGCGCGCACCATGCGCTGTTTGCGCTCCTTGTCGAGTTCGATCGCCACTCTCCCTCCCCTAGATCCCACCGCCGAGCGGTGCCAATCGGAAGACGCAGCCTCCCGGAGCGCGGAAGTAGAAACGAGTGCGGTCCTCGTACACGACCTCGGGCACACCAAAGGCCAGCAGTTGGGCTTTCACGGCAGCAGGGTCCGCCACCTGGATCTCGAGCCAAGTGGCACGTTCGCGCTGGGCCACGGAAAGGACCTGGCCCTGAGGGACGAAGAAGAGGCCGAGGATGAAGCCCCCCTCGAACTCCCAAAGGTCAAGATCGGGCCGCGGGCTCGCGAGCATGCGGCAGCTCAAGACTTCGCCATAGAAGGCGCGGCTCTGCGTTCGAAGACCGAGCGCCAACGTCATCTTGAGATGGTTGCCAATGTGTGCTCGGCTCATACCGCATGCTACCTCGACCCCGATCTGGGTCGCCGCTTTACGCGACGGGGACCTGCGTCGTAGCATGACCGCCGAGAGGAGATGCGATGGGCTTTGCAGCGTACACGGACTATGACGGGCTCGGGCTCGCGGAGCTCATCCGCCGCGGCGCGCTCTCGCCCGCGGAGCTGCTCGAAGCAGCGATCGATCGCATCGAGAGACACAACCCGAGGCTGAACGCGGTGGTCCACCGTGCCTACGAAGAAGCTCGTCGCGTCGCCCGCGGGCCGCTGCCAGACGGCCCGTTTCGCGGCGTTCCCTTCCTGGTGAAGGACCTCAACTGCGACGTCGCGGGCATGCCGCGCACGGACGGCAGCGTGGCCCTGCGCGATCACGTGCCGGCGGCGGACGGTGAGCTCGTCCGACGCTGGCGCGCGGCCGGCTTCGTGATCGCGGGCAAAACCAATACCCCCGAGTTTGGGATCACCGGGACGACCGAGGGACGCCTGTTTGGACCCTGTCGCAACCCGTGGAATCCCGAACATATTGCGGGAGGCTCGAGCGGCGGCGCGGCAGCGGCCGTGGCCTCCGGTATGGTGCCGCTTGCGCACGCCTCGGACGGCTTGGGGTCGATCCGGATTCCAGCCGCATGCTGCGGGCTGTTCGGGCTCAAGGTGACACGCGATCGCAATCCCGTGTACCCGGAGGAGGTCCTGCGCGCCTTGGGACTCTCCGTGCATCATGCGGTGACCCGCACGGTTCGCGACAGCGCAGCACTCTTGGACGCGACAGGCTATCCAGAGCGGGGTGCACCCTTTGCCTCGCCTGCGAAGGAGCGACCGTATCTTGAGGAGATCGAACGGCCGCCCGCTCGGCTGCGCGTTGGCTTTACACGGACCCGCCCCGACGGAGCGAAGCTCGATCCCGAGGTGCTCGCCGCGCTCGAGAGCACTGTGAAGCTGCTCGAGCAGCTCGGCCACGATCTCGAGGAGCGAGAGCTCGGCGTCGACCAGCGCGCCCTCTACGTCGCGCTCGGTCCGATCTCATCCTCCAACCTGGCTGCCGCGGCTTCCGAACTCGCAGAGCGCAAGGGGCGGGCACTGCGCGAAGAGGAACTGGAGCCGCTCACGTGGTCGATTGTCGAGAGCGGGCGCGCCGTGACGGGCGAGCAGATGGCGCGAGGCTGGAGGGCGCTTGCGCGGCTCACGCGACAGCTCGCGCAATTCTTCGAGACGCTCGACGTGTGGCTTTCGCCGGTGATGGGGACCCCGCCGCCGGCCATCGGCCAGATCGACCCCGTGCGTGTCCCAGCGGCGGAGATCCACCGCCGGCAAGCGCAAGCATTTCCGTTCACACCGCCCTTCAACATGACGGGTCAGCCGGCGATGTCAGTGCCGCTTGCCTGGACCCAGGATGGGCTCCCGATCGGCATGCAGTTCGCTGCACGCTACGGGGACGAAGCCACGCTCTTTCGCCTTGCGGCGCAGCTCGAGCAGGCGCGGCCGTGGAGGGATCGACGTCCGTCGATCTTCGGCTAGCGAGGCCGCGTCCCCTCTGCCCGCGCCAAGAAACCGGCAGGCTCGCTCGCTGCTGCGACCGGGCACGCCTCCCCGCGCGACGTCGTGGGCGGCGTCTGGATCGCCTCCGATGCGCTCGGAAGGCCGGGCAAACCATCGATGCTGGTCCCGTTGAAAGCGGCCCGGTAGGCGCTCAGGCCCTCGGACCCCTTTCGCTCGGCCCAGAGGGTGAGCTGGTCGCGATCGCCCTCGTAACGCATCAAAGGCACTGCGTAGCCGCACGAGTCGGCGATGCGCTCCACGCGCACGCGGATCACGGCGCGGGCGCCGAGATGCGAGGGGAAGCGCGCCGCGAGCGCGTCCCACTCGGAGTGTCCGCGCTCGATCGCTTCGCCGCGGCCCTGCAAGCGCAGGATCTTCGGCGGGCCCTCAAAGGCGCAGAACATAAGCGTGATGCGATCGTTCTCGCGCAGATGCGCGACCGTCTCGATCCCGCTGCCTGTCAGGTCGAGGTAGGCGACCGTGCGGGGATCGAGCACCGCAAAGCTCTGGAGGCCCTTCGGCGAGAGGTTGACCCGCCCTTCGGCCGAGAGCGGCGCCGTCGCGACAAAGAAGACGTGCTGCTTACGAAGGAATTCGGCGATGCGCTGATCAATCTCCGGGTACGTTTTCCCCACGCCGCCGCCTCCGCGAAAGGAGCCTCAGAGCATTCCGCCGTTCACCTGGAGCACTTGCCCGGTCATGTAGGCCGCGCCCTCGGAGAACAGGAAGGCTACGACCGCGCCGATCTCCTCGGGTGTACCGAGGCGGCGCATCGGAATTTTCTTCAGGATGTCTTCGATCGGCGCACCTTCGATCATCTCGGTCTGGATCAGGCCGGGCGCCACGCTGTTCACGGTGATTTCCCGCTTCGCGAGTTCCTGCGCCAAGGCCTTGGTGGCCCCAATCAGCCCCGCTTTCGCCGCGCTGTAGTTAACCTGGCCTCGATTGCCGGCGACCCCCGAGGAGCTCGAGAGGGTGACGATGCGACCGCCTTGGTGCGCGCGCACCATCGGCATCACGATCGGCTTTAGGACGTTGTAAAAGCCATCGAGATTCACGCGAATCACCTGGTCCCAAGCCTCGCCTTTCAGCGTTGGGAAGGGTGCATCGGAGTGGAGGCCGGCGTTGCATACCGCGCCCCAGTAGGGGCCATGCGCCTTCATGTCGTCTTCCAGTGCCCGAGCGGCGGCTGGGCGCTCGGACACGTCAAAGCGCAAGAGGCGGGCACGGACGCCCTCGGCCTCGACCAGAGCCAGCGCCTTCTCGGCCGCTTCGTCATCGGCGCGGTAGTTGAGCGCCAGGTCGAAGCCTTGGCGCGCGAGCGCCACTGCGATCGCGCGCCCGATCCCGCGAGAAGCTCCCGTTATGAGGACGTTTCGCGCCATCAAGCGGGCGGGCGCGGCAGACCGAGCAGGACGTCGCTCGGTGTGCCGCTGATGCGTCGTGCGACGTCCACACCCGAAGTCATGACGCCGTAGACTCCACCCCCGGGACGCGTCCAGTGGCCGACGAGGAAGAGGCCCTCGACGGGGGCGTTCGAAGGCAGCCGCCCCGGCCCCACCTGGTCGGGGGCCAGGTCCCAGCCATAGATCGCGCCACCCTGATTCAGGGTGTAGCGCTCCATGGTGCGCGGCGACGCCCCTTCGCAGAACGTGAGCTGCGAACGAAAGCCCGGCAAGCGTGCTTCGACGCCGTCCAGCATGTGCTCCACAAGTTCCTGCTTGCCTGCGCGCCAGGAGCGCATCGGGTCGGCGGAGAGCAGCGTCGTCAGAATGAAGATGTGCTCGCCAGGAGGCGCCAGCGTCGGATCGACGAGTGTCGGCACCGTGACGCTCTGCCAGGACGGCGTCCCGCGACATGCGTCGGCGAAGTGCTGGTCATGGTCCCAGTGCGTGTAGAGAAAGTTCTCATGCCCGACGTCATGTTCTCGCGGGTCCATTCGGGCTGCCGCATAGACCACAAATGCAGACACGGAAGTGCGCATGCGGCGGAGCTTCGCGAGAAAGGCCGGCGGAAGATGCTCGGCGGTCACAAGCTCCTCGAACGTTTGGCGGGCGTCGGCGTTCGAGACCACGACGGGCGCTGTGATGCGCTGGCCATTGTCGAGCACCACCCCGGAGGCCCGGCCGTTCTCGACCGTGATGCGGCGCACTGTGCTCTTCAGCAAGAGCTCGCCGCCTTCCGCCTCGAGGGCGTGGACCAGCGCGTCGGCCAGGCGCTGAAAGCCGCCCTCGCAGTAGTACGCCCCGTCGGCGACGTAACTCATCAGCATCGTGGCCCAGTAGAGGAAGGAGACGCGCGAAGGGGGCAGCCCGAGGTACGGCCAGAGTGTCGCAAAAACGGCCTTGAGCTGCGGGTCGCTGAGCTGCTCGTCCATCACCTTCCCGAGCGTTGCGCGGTGGTAGCGGACGAGCGTCGGATAGAGCTTGCGAAGGCGGACCAGGTCCGAAATCAGGAGAAAATCCGGCGCTCGCTGCGCCTCTTGGCGAATGTCGAGACACAGCTGCACGAGCTGGCGCAGCCCCTTCTCCTCGGCCGGGAAGCGCTCGCTGTGCGCCGCCACGAACTCATCCAAGCCCGCCGGGGCATGCATTTCGAATCCTGGGAACACGGATCGATAGAAAGGGTCGATCCGCACAAACCTGCAGCGATCGCGCACCCCGAGCCCGCACAGCAGGCGGTCGACCAGGCCGCCGCCTTCGAAGGTCGTGGGCTCGCAGCCCCCGATCACGTGCACCGCAGAATCGAAGCGATAGCGGCGCCGGCGGAATCCGTGCGCGTAGCCACCCGGCCGATCGTGTCGCTCGATCACGAGGACCCGCCAGCCCTCCTTTCCCAGCAGCGCAGCCGTCGTAAGACCGCCGATCCCGCTCCCGATCACGATCGCGTCGTAGGCTTCGCGGCAGGACTCGCGGTGGAAACGCATGAAGGTCCTAGTTCACCTGAAGTCTTGAAGGGTCGCTCCGCGCGAGCCCGTATTGGGTCATGAAGTGCAGCAGGCCGCGGCTGTAACGGCGGGTCGTGGCCTCCCCTGTGAAGACGCGGGGCAAGTGCGTCTCGAAATGCCAGTTCATGATGCTACCGAGAAAGGTGTGGCGAACGTAGTTTCCGAGCTTGAGCAGCGTAAACAGACGACCGTTGTAGTAGTAACCGACAACGCGGTGCCAGGCCCGCAGATGATCCATCACGTGCTGCTCGAAGACCTGGAAGCCGCGTGGGGATGGATTCTCGATGGTCTTGGCCAGCAGCGTCGCACCGTCGAAACCGACGAGCAGCCCGCTCGAGAACACCGGATCGATGAACCCGAAGGCGTCGCCCACGAGCACCCAGTTGGGGCCAGTACCGCGCAGCGTCACCAGCTGGTAGTTCGTGTACTTCATGACGGGCGTCAGCCGCTTGACCGAGCTGCCCCACACTCCGGTCGTACCGTCCTTGCGCAGATAGTTGTCGTACTGCTCCTCGATCGTGTCGCCGAAGGTACGGATGAAGTCCGACGGCACGACGAGGCCCACCGACACGCGCCCGGGGAGCGGGATCCGCCAGCACCAGCCGCGATCCATACGATCGGTGTGAACATGGCCCTCGCAGATCACAGGGACCCCTTCGAGGTGCGCGAAGAGCGCCGTATCGCGCCGCGGCCCCGTCTCTGTCGGCAGCCCGAGCGCATTGGCGATCAGGCGCACGCGCCCCGAGGCGTCGACGATGAGGTCGGGCTGCCCAGCAAGCGCGCCCTGCGTGGCCGCGATCGTTTCGTCGGTGAGTCGAAGGCGCTCGGTGTCACCCTCGCGCTCGAGCCGCGCCGTCACGTCGAACAGCTTCGCACCCGCACGGATCGCGGCTTGTCGGATCGACTCGTCGAACAAATCGCGCGGGACATTGTAGGAGTAGTTCGTGACTGCCTTCCGGACCTGGGCAAAGGTGAAGCTCATGTGGTCGGTGGGATCGAGCACGAAGGTCGCTCCCGGCTTCCAGGTGCTGTAGGAAGCCACTTCCTGCTCGATTCCGAGCTCGCGGAGAAACGGTATGACCGCCGGTACCAGGGACTCGCCGATCACAAGGGGCGGGCGCTTGTTGCGCGCGAAGACGGTGACCTCCACGCCCCGGCGAGCGAGCAGCGTGGCGAGCGTCGCCCCCGCTGGCCCACCCCCGATGATCGCGACCCGACGAATACCCGAGGCCGGGATCTCCACCATGAGCCGCCACCTTATCATCACCGCCGGCAGATCCAAGGCCCGGACGTTCGCGCCGCTGCAGGCGGGGTGGGATGGGACCTAGCCGCGCGTCGCTGCGGCCGGTGTTACAGTCGCACCGCAGCTGGAGGAACCCGACCCCCGTGGCAGCCCCGAGCCGTGCGGAGCTCGTCCGGATCATCTTCGACATCCTACGCACGCAGCTTCTCTCCGTCGGGAGTGAGTTCACGGAGCAGTCGAGCCTCGTCGACGCCGGTCTCGACTCGCTGGCCGTGACCCAGCTCCTCCTTGCGATTGAGGAGGCGACCGGCGTGTGGGTGGATGAAAGCCTGCTGACCCCGGAGAATCTTGCGAGCGCCGAGTCGCTGGCGGCGTGCGTCTACGAGCTTCAGCTCCGCGCCTCATGAGCTCCTGGCAAACCGCTGCCCCGATCCCCCTGACCGGGGCCGATTGCTTCCTGCGCGCCTTCGACGCGCAAGCGCGGTGGCAAAATGGCGCAAGCCATCTGTCCCAGCTGGTGCTGCGCCTGGGCCCGGGCTTTGACCTGGCCGGCTTCTGTGACCTCGTAACCCAAGTGTCTCGTGCAAACCCGATTCTGCGGGCTCCGATCCGGCGGCCCTTCGGACTGCTCCCGCCCGTCTACGACACGCCGCGGGCTCGCCTCGACGCTGCGCCGCCGGTGCGGGTGCACGAGTTCCCGTCCTCACGGAGCGACGGCATACCGGATGTGTTCTTCCAACGTTTGAACGGGACGCAAAACCTGCGCAGAGGCGACCTGCTGCGCTTCGACGTCGTACGCTACGGCGGCGGGGCCGAAGGCACCGATTTCGCCATGACCTGGGCGCACCTGTTGTTCGACGGCTCGGGCAGCGAGCGCTTCATCGAATGGCTCGCTGCCTGCCACCGCGGCGAGCGCTTGCCCAATGACCTCTCGCCGGCCGAGGGAGCAGGAATCGCAGCGACGAGTGCGGAAGCCAGCATGGGACCGCACACGCGCGGCCCCCGGGAGCGGGGCCTTAAGGCCCGGGCCTACCAGGCGCGCATGGCAGGCTTTGCGGCGCGGCCGCCGCGCTCCTTGGCCGGGCCGCCGCGCCGCACTCCGCAGGCGCTGCGCTACGCGGTCGAGACCTTCGAGAAAGAGGAAACGCAGCGGACCGTCGAGCGTGCCAACCAGCAGGCGGGTTTCCTGACCCCCGTCCTTTTCTACCTCGCCGCGGTGATCCGGGCGCACCACGCCGTCTTCCGCGAGCGTGATCTCTCGGCGGCAAGCTATGTCGTCCCCGTCGTCGCGAATCTGCGGCCCAAGGGGGCTCCCAGTGCGATCTTTCGCAGCCACGTATCCATGCTTTGGTTTCAGGTCTTCCCCGATCAAGTCGAGGACTTTCCGACGCTCCTCAGCGTACTGAAGGAGCAGCGTCTTGCGCGGATTCGCGAAGGCTTCGTCGAAAACGGTGCTGCCGCCATGAACTTCGCACGCTGGGCACCGAGCCGGCTCTACGCACGCATGGCGGAACGCGTCCTCAAGGGAGAGCTGGCCTCGTTCTTCTTCGCCTACACCGGGGATTTCCTTCCGGGTCTCTCGCGCTTCCTCGGCGCCGAGATCCTAAACGGCTTCCATGCGGCGGGTGTGATGGCATCGCCCGGCTCGGTAGCCCTTCTCTCCCTTCGTGCCGGCTGCCTCAACCTGAACCACGTGCGCCAGCAAGGCGTTTTCTCACCCTTTGAGCTGTCGACCTTCCGCGGCCAGCTGCGCAAAGACCTCTTGGGAGTCGACGGCAGCCGGTGAGTGCGCGGAGCGCCTACGACGTCCTCGTGGCTGGCGGCGGTACGGCGGGCCTGGCAGCGGCATGCTGCGCCGCCGATCTCGGCGCCCGCACGCTTCTGGTCGAGCGCGCGGAGGTGCTTGGCGGCAACGCCACGCTCGCGTGGGTTCATACCATCTGCGGCCTCTATCTGTCCGCCGAGGCGGGGGACGCGATCCCCGCAAACTCCGGGTTTCCGCTGCGTCTTTCCCGGGCACTCCGCGCGGCCGGGGGCGCCGGGGCTCCCGAGCGTGCAGGTCGGGTATGGGTCGTGCCCACCTTCCCGCCCGTGCTGGAGGGCGTCGCCGCGCACGCCTTGAGCGCGCGCAGCGGCCTTGACTGCTGGCTCGGCGCCGAAGCAGTGTCGGCGACGCTCTCCGGCGGGAGCTCCGAGTCCGGCTGCGTCGAAGTGACGCGCGGAGGCACACGAAGTAGCGTTGAGGCCCGCGTCGTCATCGACACCACCGGCGACGCCGCCGTGGGTGCCCTCGCCGGTGCTGCCAGCGACCAAGCGCCGGCGGACCGGCTCCAAACCCCGTCGTTCATCTTTCGCGTGCAAGGTGCTCCCGCGCAGGAGCTCTTCGGTTTTGGGCGTGTTCGATGGTCGGTCGCGCTGGCCGAGGCGACGCGCCGCGGGGCCCTGCCTCCGGGATGCGAGTCCGTACTGGTGCGCCCCGGGCGGGAGGCGGGCGAGGCGTACGTGACCCTCAATCTACCGCGTTTGCCCGGTCGTCCCTTCGACCCGCTCGATGAGGAGTACCTGGCTTCTCTGCACACGCAGGCCCGGACCTGGGCCCGGGCGATTGTCGCCTTCCTGCGCGAGACGCGCCCTTCGTTCGCGCACTGCTCCCTCGAAGACTTTCCGCGCCGCGTGGGGGTTCGCGAGACCCGGCGCCTGCGTGGGTGCGTCGTCGTAGAACGCGACGACGTCCTGCGAGGCCGCCGTCGTGACGACGAGGTGGCGCTCTCGAGCTGGCCGATCGAACTCTGGCACGACCATCTGCGTGCTCGCTTCGAATACCCGGAAGGGCCCTGTGGCATCCCCCTCGGCGCCCTCGTGTCAGCGTCGCATCCCCGGCTCGGCATGGCGGGCCGCTGCCTCTCGGCGAGCCATGAGGCGCTCGGCGCGCTGCGTGTGATCGGGACTGCGCTTGCTACGGGCGAAGCGATCGGAGTCGCAGCCGCCCTCGCTGCCGATCGGGGGATGGCACTCATGGACGTATCGCCCGCGCGGGTGCGGAGCGCGGTGGAACGGCTCGGCGAAAAGGATGCGCCCTGGTGAACGTCGTCGACCTCGTGCGGGCGTTGGCCCGCACCCGACCCGACGCGCCAGCCCTCCTCATCGCAGGCAGGGAGGGGAGGCCGGATGAGAGCGTGTCCTACGCCGCTCTCGTTCGGCGCGTGGGCGCGATCGAGGCGCGGCTACACGCGCATGGGATGGTGGAGGGCGATCGCTGCGGCCTTGTCGCGAAGCAAGGCCTCCCCTTTGTCGAGACGGCCCTCGGCATCCTGGCTGCAGGCGGCTGCTTGGCACCCATCCCCGAGGACACCGCCGATCGGGCCCTCGTCGCGCACTGCGCCGAGGCGCAGCTGCACCATCTCGTCGAGGCCCGAGGCGATCTCACGCTCAGGCGCCTTCGGGAGTTCGCCCCCGTCGATGGTGAGGCAGACGACGCCTTTCGCGCGCTTCACCCCGCGTACCTGCGCTTTACCTCCGGCACGACCAGCCAGCGCAAGGGCGTGATCCTCGGCCACGCCGCAATCTGCGCACGCCTCGAGAACGCAAATCAGGGACTCGCGATCGGTCCCGACGACCGGGTGATGTGGCTCCTTCCCATGGCCCACCACTTCGTGGTGTCGATCTTGCTCTACCTCTCGCGCGGCGCGTGTGTCTGCTTGCCCCCCAGCTCGCTGGCCCGTCCCGTGCTCGAGCTGGCGCAGCGTGCCGGTGCAACCGTCTTCTACGCCTCGCCCTTTCACTACAACCTCCTGGCAAAGGACACATCGGGAGCGGGGCTCGCGAGCGTGCGGCTCGCCGTCTCGACGACCGAAGGACTGCGGGGGGGCGTCGCGGCGGCGTTTCGCGCGCGCTTCGGACGTCCGCTGGTCCAGGCGCTGGGCATCATCGAGGTGGGGTTGCCGGTGATCAACCTCGCGAGTGCGGAGACCAAGCCGGAAGCCTTGGGCCGACCTCAGTCCGGTTACGAGGTGTGGCTTCGCGGCGAAGACGGCAAGCCCTTGGCTCAAACCGGCCCGGACCACACCGGCGAGATCTGCATCCGAGGCACGGGCATGTTCGACGCCTACCTCTCGCCCTGGACGCCGGCGCGTGAGGTGCTTGTCCCCGACGGCTTCCGCACGGGGGACCAGGGCTGGTTCGACGACGACGGCGACCTCCATCTGGCCGGTCGGCGGGCCAATCGCATCAACCTTGCGGGCATGAAGTTCTTCTGCGAGGAGGTGGAGGCGGTACTCGAGGAGCATCCGGGGGTGCGTCGCAGCCGCGTGTCCGCACGCTGTCACTCCCACCTTGGCGACATTCCTGTGGCGGAGATCGAGCCAGTCAACCGCGCCGCGCCGCCGCCGCGCGCGGAGCTCGTGGCGCTGTGCCGCGAGCGCCTCGCTGGCTATAAGATCCCGCGCGAGTTCAGGTTCGTGGAAAAGCTCCGAACGACGCCCTCCGGCAAGGTCGTGCGATGGGAAGAGTAGGCTTGGCAGGCGCGCTGCGCGTCGCCGCGATTCCCGCTCTGGTCGCCTACCCCTTCGCCCTGCGCGTTCTGCTCGAGCACAGGGGACCGCGCCTCGCTGCAGCGGTCGTGCTGGTCGGACTTGTTCTCTCGTTTGGCGTCCGCCGCGCGGTCGGGCACGAGCCGCTCCGGCCCCTCGCCGCACAGCATGCGCTCGCCGGCGGCGCCGCCCTCCTCGCCCTTGCGGAGGGCAAGGAACTCGCGCTCCTTTTGCTTCCTGCGCTGGTGAGCCTTGGCCTCTTCGCCGTGTTCGCGGCGACCCTCTGGCACGGGCCACCGCTCATCGAACGCGTCGCCCGCCGCATCAGCGCGGCAGGCTTCCAAGAGGAGATGGTGCCCCACTGCCGGCAGGCCACGATTGCATGGTGCGTGTTCTTCGTTGCGAACGCGGCAGCCGTGGCCGGGCTCGCCGTCGCGGCGCCGCTGGCGTGGTGGACGCTTTACACCGGCGTCCTCGCCTATGCCCTCATGGGTGCGCTTTTCGCCGGCGAGTACGCGATACGCACCGCGCGAAAACGCAGGCTCGCGGGCCCTCGCAGAGCGGCTGCTACTTCCCGCTGAGCGGTCGCACCACCGCCTCCGCAAAGCGCTCGAGGCGGTCGACATCATCTCCCTGGATCACGATGTAGCTGATGCCCGTCTGCTCGCGCTGCTTCTCGAGCTTCTCGCGGATCTCCGCCGGGGAGCCGGTGAGGAAGATGGGGCACGCCGCGATCTGAGACTCGGTCATCCCCGTGTTTTTCGCGATCGCAGTCCGCAGCCCCTTCACGTCCTCTGCGATCGCCACCACGAACACCAGCGAGTTGAGTTCGATCTCCTCGAAGGCGCGTCCCGCGCGCTGTGCACCGTCGCGCACCCAGCCGATCTTCTCTTGCACGCGCTCAGGCACGAGATCGGCGGCGGTCTGCGGCGTGATCTTGCCCTCGTGCATGGAAGGGTTGATGCCCACGATGTCGGCGTGGCGACCGGCCAGCCGAAGCACGCGCGGTCCGCCCCCGCCGATCAGGATTTTCGGGCGCTCTCCCTTGGGCAGCTTCGCGGCCTGCGCGATGTCTTTGATCTGGTAGTGCTTGCCCGTGAACGAGGTCCGCTCGTGCAACCACATGGAGCGGATAATCTCGAGGGCCTCGGCGAGGCGTTCGATGCGTACACCGGGCCGGTCGTAGGTCATGCCCGCTTGCTCATAGTCGCTCTGCATCCAGCCGGCCCCGATTCCGAACTCGTGACGTCCGCCGGAAACGAGGTGCACAGCCGCCGCGGCCTTGGCGAGAATCACCGGGTGCCGGTAGTCGATGTCATACACCAGCGTTCCGACTTTGAGGCGCTGCGTTACCGCGGCCGCCGCAGTGATGAGAACCGTCGGATCCCACTGCACCCCGAAGTGGTCGGGGCAGAAGATCGATGAGTAGCCGAGCGCCTCGAAGCGTCGCACCCGCTCGCTCCAACCGTCGCGCGGAAGGTCGTGGACCTGCACGCCGAAACGGAACAGCCTCGCCATCGCCTAGTCCTCCCAAAACTCGAATGAGTCGAAAAAGCGCGCGATCTGTTCGCGTGCATCGGAAGCGCCATCTGCGCGCGCCACGGCGATGTAAAGCCTTTGCCCTACGAGCACGAGCCGCGCCTCCTCTGGGCGACCTCCCAAATCCGTGCGGGCGTAGCGCAGCGTCCGTCCCGGGTGGCCCTGAAAGAAGGTTCGCTGCTCGCTCTCGAGGCGGCCATGCCGGTCGTCGAGCAAGCCCGACGTGGCGAACTCGAGGATGCGCTGATCGGGCAGCAACAGGCAGGCGAGCCGGGGAAGGTCATGGTGTTCGACCTTGAGAACAAGGTCTGCGGTCTCCGTCTCGACCCCGACCTCCGGGACCGAACCTGCGCGGGTCTTGAAGACGCCGCTCGTGGCCAGGGGAGGCGCCGGGAGCAGGACGCGGAAGCGCCCGGTTTGCGATTCGTAGCGTGTCCACGCGAGTCCGTCGCCTCGCACCGCCCCGGGTGCGAGCCAGACCACAGCCACGAGGAGGAAACTGGCTGCAAGGCGCACGAATGGAGGGATAGACGATGCGCGGCCGTGATGCACGCTAGGCAGGCGCTCCCCGGCCCTCGCGCCCCGCGGCCGCCTCCGTCGCCAGCAGCTCCCGGATCCCCGCATCGTAGGGCCGGGGCCGCCAGCCGAGGTCAGTTCGGATGCGCTCGCCCGAATAGATTCTGCGGTAAGGCAGCGGGAGCGGGATGCGAATCTGGCGCCGCGCGCCCGCGCGCGCCCATGCCTCGGCGAACGCCCAAGTCGAGAGGTCATCGCCGGACACGTTGTACGCCTTGCCCTCGGCGACCGGATTTTCAAGCGCGCGTACGGCGGCATCGGCCACGTCACCGGCATAGACGAGGCAGACCCGCATCAATACAGGATAAAAAGTCACAGGAGGTCGTGTCACAAGAATTTTGTGGATCCGGGTAAAATTGCGATCGAAGGCTCCATAAATGCCCGAAGGCCGCAGCACGGTGAGCGCGATCCCTCCTTCTTTCGCGAGCCGCCATGCCGCCTCCTCGGAGAGGGCCTTCGAGAGCCCGTAGGCATTCCAGCGGCTGCCGTGCGTAGCGGCGTCGTAAAGCGGGTGGTCCTCACGCACCGGGCAGCGGTAGTTGCGATAGGCGGAGACCGACGAGATCTGCACCGCTCTGCGCACGCCTGCGGCCGCCATGGCCTCGAACACATGCACGGTTCCATCGACGTTCGTGCGCACGAACTCCTGCCACGCCCGCGGCCGGAGCGAGAGCAGGGCAGCGTTGGAGATGACCGCGTCGACGCCCGCAAAGGCCGAGGCCAAGTTCTCGCGCTCGGCGAGGTCCGCGCGGCGCAGCTCGACCCCCTGTGCCGCGAGGTCGCGACCTCGCTCCGGAGTGCGCACCACGCCCACCACGCGTGCACCGCGCTCGATCAGCGCCCGAACGAGATAGCGCCCGAGAAAACCGGTTGCGCCCGTCACGGCGACCGTCGCGCCGCACAGCTTCATCGATCGCTCGCCGGCGCGTCGCTCTTCGGCGACGGCACCGTTTGCGTCGTGGGCGCCGGCGTTCCGCCCGGATTCGGGAGATCACCGGGGGCGAGGGTCGGAACCTCGATGGGTTCACACTTCTGAACGGGCGTTGACTGGCCGACGGTGCCGAGCGGGCCCGGGCGGTACTCAAGCTCGGTCCGGCAGCGCATGCGGGGGGTGGCGCGCGCCCCCTGCTCCCCCCCATCTCCTTGCGTGTTGCCTTGCGTGTTGGCGCAACCCAGGACAAGCAGAACGAAGGCAATCGGCAGCGAGATCCGGTGGTGCATGGTTCGGACACCTTTCACGGCGGGGGCAGCGCCTCGTCCTTCACCGTCACGAACGTCGTGTCGTACCCGCACACGGCATGGTGGATCCGCACGGTACCGGCCGAGTCCGATGCCATCGTCACCCCGGACTCGGGCGGCGTCCCAGGACGCATGAATCGCGTGCGCTGAAGATCGCGCAAGAGATTCACCGGCGGAAGCGGGAGCCGCCCGCTGGGTCGCTCGACCGTGACTTCGCTAGCTCGCTGCGTCAGCGTGAACAGCTTCGCGCCAAAGGGGTCAAGGCCGACCAGCACCAGGGTTGGCCCGCGCTTTTGCGACACGAGGGTCAGCGCCCATTCGAGATCTTCCCCTTCCACCCGAACGTTCTGCCGCAAGATGAAGTCACCGGGCACCTCCTCGGGCGGGACCAGCGGGCCGGGGCACTCACGTCCCCGGTCCGGGAGTGCCCGGTTCAGCGCGAGGCCGAGCGTCGCGCAGCCCGAGAAGGGCGCCGCGAGTGCAGCGCTCATCACCAGTGCGTACGCGGAGTTACGCATTCACGCGTCGTTTTGGCGCTTCCACCAGCAAGAGGGCAAGCGGTGCCAGCAAGAACGAGAGGAAGAGCCCTCCGCCGATCGTCATCCCGAGAGCACGGAGGGCGGGATGCTTGGAGATCGCAAGCACGCCGAAGGTCAGAATCGCCGTAAAGCTGCCGACAAACACCGAGAGCATCGTCGTGCCCATCTCCTCGGGATCGGCGGCACTGTCGACCACGAAGATCCCGTAATCGACGCCCATTCCCATCACCATGTCGAGGCCGACGACATGGATCAGATTCGTCTCGACGCCAAGAGCCGCGAAGGACCCGAACAAGAGCAGCGCCACCAACGTGCAGGGAAAGAAGGCGGCGACGGCCGGCCGGAGTCGCCGATAGCGCACGAGGAGCAACAGGATCACGAGGCCATTTCCGATGAAGAGCTGTTCGAGAGTGGTTGTCCGAAACTCTGCGTACACGTCGTTCAGGAACTGGCGCTGATCGAAGAAGTGCACGTCCCCCACGGGCGCCAGGGCGGCTTCCAGGGCCTTCGGATCCCGAACGCCCAGGAGGTAGGTGATGACCGCCGTATCGCTTCCGAGCTCGACAAGCAGCGGGCGCACGAGGTCGGCGAGGGGTGAGGCGGCAAGGTCCTCGAAGGCAAGGGGTGGGGTGGACTCGTCCGCGAGCGCTGCTGCAAACCCGCCGAAGGCGTTCGCGCGAAACCCTTCGGCGGTGAACGCGTTAAGGACACGCGCTGGGAGCCCAGGGTCGGCGAGGAGCGCCGCTCGGTTTGCGCGCTGAAGCTCCTGCGACCAGAGGAAGGAGTGGAGGGAGCGCATGCCCCCGAGTTCGCCCGTCGCCACGAGAGCTGCGAGCCTGCGCTGCACCGCGTCGTTCTTCACGACCGCCGCCTCACGGTCCCGGGCCAAGGCGATCACGAAGCGGCCGGTGTCGAACTGCGATACCCGCTCCCGGACCCGCTGGTCCTCCGCCATCAGCGCTGGATCCATGCGCCAGAGCTTGGTGAGGTCATCGACCCAGACGAGTCGGGGGAGGAGCGGAAGCGAGAGGGCGAGAATGACGCCGGACACCGCAGCGAGAACCGCTCGACGCGGCATAAGCCAAAGGACCACAGCGCCGAGCGCACCCGAGACGGCGCGGGAAAGCGCCGGTACGCGCTCGGCCGGCGAAACGAGAGGCGGGAGCAGATACAGCGTCACCGCGAGGGCAACACCCACACCGACAACGGAGAAGAATGCGATCTGCCGAAATCCGGGAAAGGAGGTGAGGCCGAGACCCGCGAAGCTGGCCATGGTCGTGAGGCCGCCGAGCGCGATCGAGGGTCTCGTGCGTCTTAGCGTGCTTTGCGCATCGCTCCGGCGGGGCGAGAAGCACAGGTGGCAAAGAAGAAAGGTCGGATAGTCCACCACCACGCCGATCAGTGCGGCACCAAAACCGAGCGTGAGGCCATCCAAGCGACCGAAGACGAGGACACCCAGGCCGGTCGCCACCACAAGTCCCGCGACCATGGGCACCGCGGTCAGCAAAAGACTCCGACCGGAACGAAAGAACGCGTGAAACCAGAGCAGGACACTCAACACCGCGAGCGCCATCACGAGATCGACGTCGCCGCGAATGCTGCGCTCGGCGGCCACCGCGAAAAGGTTGGCACCGCTCTTCTCGAGCGTGAGCACGCCGCCGTGCTTCGCGGCGATTTCGTCAAAGCGCGCTTGGAGGTCAGCCAGAAGTCGCTGTTGAGCCTTTCCGTCGAAAGCCGAGGGCTTCGTCCCGAGGAACAGCACCGCAAACCGCCCGTCCCGCGTCACGAACTGGCCGTCGAGCATGTCGAGCGGCGGCTGCTGATCCTGGAAGCGCTCGAGAATCCTCCGGAAGCTTCCAAGCGGATCGGGCGCGATCAGGCGCTTGAGCAGGGGCGCCGTGGGCAGCGCGAGCTCCACCTTGGTGCGCGCAGCCTGGGCGCGGAGCGCCGCTTCGCTCGTAAGCTCCGAGATGCGGGAGGGATCGTCGGACAGAAAATAGAACCGCCGCGGGAAGTAGATCTCGTAGACCGCTCTCATCTCGTCGAGATTGACGCCGCCGCGTACCCATGCGACGCCCGGCATCGCCCGTAGCGCATCGACGAACTCGTGTGCCGCCTCGACGGCGGTCTTCGGATCCGGCGCGCCGATGCACAGCACCATCGTGCGCGAGAGCTCTGTGTCCGTAAGGCGCCGCGAGATGTCGGCGAGCGTACCCTCGGTCCCTGCGGGCATGAGATTCATGATGTTCGTGCCGAACGTGAGCCGGGTGGCGATGATGACTGTCGTGCCCGCCAGCACCAGTGCGAGGATGAAGAGCGAGTGGCGCGGATTCACGGGAGCTTGACGGGTTCGTTTTCGAGGAAAATGCGGCGCAGCTCCTCGGGACTGAATCGGGTATCTGTCACAACGTCGTGGAAGAGAGTCGTCGTTCGGTCGCCCTCCTTCTCCACCAGCACCATCTGCTGCAGCGCGGGGCCGTCGCCGCGCAGCTCGATGGAAGCGATGAGCTGAGAGACCGGCGGCCCCTTCGGCACGAGTCGCATGTGCCAGCGCGCGCCGTCAGCGTCGAAGCCGACATTGTAGTGTTCGTGCAGCGCACCCAGGTCGCCGTTGAAGAGGACAACGAGGTTCTCGACGATCGCTCGTGCCTCGCGGTTTGCCGAGAGGTCGACGCTGTTGCCACCGGTCGTGTCCCGATAGGACATGCGTGAACCGTCGATCACGAGGGTCGTCGCCCCCGGCGCGCGCGTGATGCGCGCCAGGCGCGACGGTGGGATGAAGTAGAGCGTACCGTCGCTCTCCAGGGGCTGCTCGAGCAGCGCGATCTGTTTCACCTCGTGGAACTCGGCGCGCACCCCGCTCGTCGTGGCCATGTGGTGCATCAACGTCTCAAGCGTGAGCGTGCCGTGCGGAACCTCCGGTGACTGGCTGCCCGCGGACAGGCAGCCCAGTCCCGCAGCCACGACAAGCGCCGCGTGACGGAGTCTCACCCCTGTCCTCCGCCGATCCGCTTCAAGATCGCGTGGGGCGTCTCCAGCAGCATGCGGCCTTCGGCATCGAGCGTGGCCAGGACGGTGTGGCCCCGGGCGGCTCGTCGGCGGTGAGAAAGGTTCGTCACCTCGTAGGCGATGAAGATCCGGTTGTGGAAGTCCCGCAGCCAGGCGGACACGCGAGCACGATCGCCATAGAACAGGGGAAAGGCGTACCGGCAGCGGCTTTCGATCACGAGGAAGCGGTAGCGCGGGCCAATGAGATCACCGGCGTCAAGGCCGAGCGAGCGCAGCAGCTTCGTCCGGGCGAGCTCAAGGTACTTGTAATAGTGGCCGTGCCAGACCACTCCGAGCGCGTCGACGTCGTGGAACGGGACTTCCAGCTCGATCTCGGTCTCGTGCAGGCGCTCGCTCATCGCACGTCGAGATCGCGCCCCAGAAGGTCGCCGGCGGCATGCAGCTCGAGTACGCGCGAGATGTCATGGTCCTGGCGGCGATCTTGGAAGACCTGGGGCACGGCCTTGCGCACGGCATCGCGCAGACCGCGGCTGCGCAGCGCGCCCGCCTCGCCGTTGCGCAGATCCACCCCCTGACAGGCGGCAAGGGTCGCGATGGCCGCCACCGTCTCCGCGAGCTCGACAACGCGCAGGCAATCGCGCGCCGCGATGGTCCCCATGCTGACCTTGTCCTGATTGTGCGACTCCGTGCTGCGGCTAAAGGCGCTCGCCGGCATCGTGAGCTTGAGCGCCTCCGCAGTGAGCGCCGAAGCCGTGATCTGCATGGCTTTGAAGCCGTGATGGGTCACCCCCTCCGGCCCGGACACAGCGACGAGATTGGCCGTTAGCCCCCCATTCGTCGCGGGATCGCAGAGCAGACAGAGCTGGCGGTCCAAGAGGTCGGCCACGCTCGCCACGGCGGCCTTCATTCCGTCGAGTGCGAAGCACACGTGCCCACCGTAGAAGTTTCCGCCGTGGAGGATGTCGCCGGTATCGGGGTCGACGAGCGGGTTGTCGTTCACGCCATTCAGCTCGATCTCGATCATGCTGCGCGAGAAATCAAGCGCGTCGAGCAAGACGCCGATCACGTGGGGCGCGCAGCGCAGGGAATAGCGGTCTTGGAGGCGCGCGGGAGACGCAGGCCTCCCGCCTGGGGTGCGGGTCAGGTCGTCGCGAATCCACGCTGCACAGCGCCGCGATCCGGGGTGCGGTTTTAGATCGAAGATCCGCGCATCGAAGTGAGCGGGGTTGCCGCGCATGACGTCACAGGCCACGGCACTGAGCGCCGCAGCCCAGCGCGCGAGGCGCAAGGCCCGCAGGAACGCGAGGCTCCCGAGCGCGGTCATCACGCTCGTGCCGTTCATCAAGGCAAGACTCTCTTTCGGCGCGAGCGCGAGCGGAGCAAGTCCCACCTGCGCCAGCGCTTGGGCCGCGCTGAGGACTGCACCCTCAAGGGTCACCTCGCGCTCACCCACCAGCATTGCGGCGACGTACGAAAGGGGCGTCAGATCCCCGCTCGCGCCGACCGATCCCTCGGCGGGGATGCGTGGCAGCAGGCGCAGGTTCAGCAACTCGCACAAGCGTTCGAGCAACATGGCGCGCACGCCCGAATAGCCGCGGGCGAGCGAGACGAGACGGGCGGCCACGACGGCCGCGGCCTCGGTCTCCTCGAGGATGCGGCCGGTCCCGCAGCCGTGGAAGCGCAGCAGATTGAGCGGAAGCACCTGCTGAAGTTTGTCGGGGATGACGTTCTCCAGCGACGCGCCGACCCCGGTGGAGACTCCGTAAATCGCCTGCCCGGCGCCGAGTGCGCCTTCCACCGCAGCGACCCCCGCCACCAGGCGCGCACGATAGGCGGGATCGGGGTCGAGGACCGCCTGCGCCCGGCCCTCGGCCAGTGCCACCAGGTCCTCGATGCGCAGTGGCGAAGGCCCCACGTGGAGCAGGTGGCGGTCCGCATGCCCTTCTCGGACTGTCATGGCGCCACCTTATCGCAGCCGGCTCGCTGCGCCTGCAGCAAACTGGTTGCAGGTGAAGCCGCCCGAACCCCTGCGCTGTGGCCGCCCGCGCGGCGGCGCGATGGTCCGTGGCTTGCAACTCTTTTTGCGCGACCCTTGGAGGACGCCATGGCCGAACTGTGGGACCCCCTCGCACCCGAATTCCAGACGGATCCCTATGCCCATTACGCCCGCCTTCGCAGCGACGATCCCGTTCACTACGTGGAGACGCCAACCTTTCGCTGCTTTATCGTGACTCGCTACGACGACGTCGTCGCGGTGCTCCGAGATCCCGCCTACAGCGCCGAGAAGTTCCCCGAGCGAATGATCGCCGATGCGATGGCCGGTCCTGACCAGAGCTTCGCTGCGCTCGCGCGCGCTGTCTCGGGCATGATGCTGATCAAGGATCCGCCCGATCACACAAGACTGCGTGCGCTCGTCTCGAAGGCCTTTACACCTCGCGTCGTCGAGGGCCTGCGGCCCCGGGTCGAGGCGATCGTGGACGAGCTCCTGGATGCGGCTGCTGCTGCCGGCGGAATGGATGCCATCCGCGAGTTTGCCGCGCCGCTCCCCGTGATCGTGATCGCCGAACTCCTCGGCATTCCGGCCGCGGATCGCGAGAAGTTCAAGCGTTGGTCCGACCAGATGGTGCCCTTTATCGATGGAACCCTGCGTGAGGCTGGCCTCATGGAAGCCGCACGCGGGGCGCAGGCCCTGGAAGCGTACTTCCGCGAGTTCATTCAGGCGCGGCGCAAGGATCCCCGGGACGACCTCATGAGCGGGCTCATCGCCGCCCATGAGCGGGATGATGCTCTCTCGGAGATCGAGCTCGTCGCGACCGCGATCTTGCTGCTGGGCGCCGGCCACGAGACCACGACCAATCTCATCGGAAACGGCCTTCTTGCGCTGCTGCGCGACGCTCCAGAACGCGCGCGATTGCGCCGCGAACCCGGCCTCGCCAAGAGCGCCGTCGAGGAGCTTGTGCGCTTCGACAGTCCCGTGCAGCTCACCTCACGCATCCCGATGCGGGATGTCACGCTGCGCGGGCACCCGATCGCGGCGGGCATTGAGGTGAACCTCGTGCTTGGCGCCGCGAACCGAGATCCCCTCGCATTCCCTGAGGCCGATCGCTTGGATCTCGCCCGTGTGGACAACCGCCACGTCGCCTTCGGCCACGGCCCGCACTTCTGCCTCGGTGCACCGCTTGCGCGACTCGAAGCCCAGGTCGCCTTTTCCCGTCTGGTCGAACGCTTTCCAGCTCTGAGCAGCGCCAGCGAGGAAGTGTCATGGCGCCCCGGACTTGTGCTGCGGGGGCTTACGGCGCTCCCCGTTCGCTTTTAGCGCAGGGGAACTCGGGGCGAGAACGCCGCGTGTGCGCCTCTCGACGCTTTCCGCTGACCCTCCTCTTCGGGGCGGAACGTCCAAGCCGCATGCTCCGCGGGCTTGCGGACCGGTCGAAGACACGGCCTACGGGCCCTCGGGTGCGCAGGCCTGCGCACTCTTGCCTCGCAGGTACAAGGCCTCAAGCCCGAGGCAGAGCGCGGCGACGGCGCTGAAGACGAGTGCGAGAGCCGTCCCTGAGAGCCGCGCCTGGGCGCAGACCCAAGCCAGCTGCGCCAAGCACAAGAGGGAGACAAAGCGGAGGGTAAAGACCCGGGACACGACGCTCACAGCGAGCGCCCCGAGTGGCGCGCCCACAACGACGATGGGCGCCGCCGCGAGCCAATAGTCCCACAGTCCGGGCGCAAACCCCGCCCGCACAGGCTCGATCGCACTGAGCAAAGATCGCGTTGCAAGGCCGACCAGGGAGGTCAACGCCATGAGCGTCACGGCGGAGGGAACCGCGAGCTTCAAATCGGCCCTGAAAAACAGCACAAGGACGCTGTACAGCAGCATATCGACGCCGACGCCAGTGAGCGCCGCAAGGCAGGCTCCGCCCACAAGTCCTACGGCAAGTCCCGCCGCTCGTTCGACGCGCGGTCCCCGCGCGAGCATGCCAGCTTGCCCCGCGAGCTCGCGCAGCCGCAGGAGCGTCATGAGCCCGAAAGCCGCCCACGCCACGGCGAAGACCAGCTTCACCTGGACTTCGGTGGCGTGCGGGGCGAGCACGAAAAGACCGACTGGGGTCCCGATCAGGGATCCCAGCATCGCCCAGCGCAACACCCCCCAGGCAAGAGCCCGGCCCGAGACCAGCATGTAGAGAACGGCCGATCCCATGCCGAGCGACTGCACCGCGAAGCTGAAGTCGCGCCCAAGCCGTGCCGGCTCCCCGAGGAGGAGTACGAGGATCGGAAAACCGACGCTGCCCCCTCCCATAGGTGTCGAGCCGGCCACATAGGAGCCGAAGAGCATGGCGAGGGCGATGGGCCAGTGCGCCGCGACGGCGGGCCAGCGCCCCCGCCCGACCACAAACGCGGTCCACGAGGCGTAGAAGAGAGCCAGCCATACGAAAAACGGCCAGCGCCGCCTCGCGCGTGCCTGCGGTCGGCTCTTGACTTGCGCTTCCACGACGCGGCGCACCATAGCGGCCTCCGCCCCCGCACCTGCGAAGCGTTTACAGGCCGAAGGCGCCTCTGATAGGATCGGGTCCTCCGATTCGCGTTGATTATCGTGGGAGTACGCTGCGTTGAGCCGCTTTGGCCAGACCGGCGAGGCCATGGAACGGGCGCACCGCGGACAGGCTGCAGCTGTCGGCGCGGAGCGCGTGCTGGCGCACGCGCTCCGCTGTCGCCTTCGGCGGACCACGCGGCAGGCCGCAACCGCTCTCGTCTTCGGCGTCGCGGGCTGCAGCGCCCTCCTTCTCGCTTTCACTGTTCTGCCGCTGTGCCGCCTTCTGCCGGACACCCGGGAAGCCCGGGATGCTCGCGCCCAGCGGATCATTCACCACGGCTACGGCCTCCTCCTCGGCTTCATGTCCCTCCTCGGTCTCACTCAGATCCGCTACGAAGGCTTCGAGCGACTTCGCACCCCCGGGGCCCACCTCGTCGTTGCCAATCACCCCTCCCTGATCGACTTTGGGATCGTGATCGCTCAGCTTCCACAGGTGGATTGCATCGTGGCCGAGGCGTGGGCACGGAGCTTCTGGCTCGGACGCGTCGCTCGGGCGGCGGGCTACGTCGTGAACTCGCGAGGGGCTGCCGCCGTCGATGAATGCGTGGTCCGATTGCGGGCCGGTAGGACCGTGCTCTTGTTCCCGGAGGGGACACGTTCACCGCAGGCGGGCTTGTGGCCCTTTCGCAGAGGGGCGGCCCATGTGGCGCTGCGCAGCGGCTGTGACGTCGAGCTCGTGACGATCCACCTTGACCCGCCGGTACTGATGAAGGGTCAGCCATGGTGGGACGTGCCGGACCGGAGGGTCGAGTACTTCGCGCGGGTGGAGCCGCCGGTTCGCGTCAAAGATCGTGCTTGGGAGGGGAAGTCCGACGTGCTCGCGGCCCGGCGGATCACAGCCGCGGTCCGCACGCGGATGATCGAGGGGTTAAATCGTGGACCAGTTCGGTGATCTCGAGACGGAGATCAAGCAGCTCATCATCGATGCCCTCATGCTGGAGGACATCCAAGCCGCGGACATCGACAGCGAGGCGCCGCTGTTCATCGAGGGGCTCGGCCTCGACTCGATCGACGCTCTCGAGCTCGCGATGGCTCTCCAAGACCGATTTGGCGTGCAGATTCAGGACGACCCGGACGAGAACCGCGAGATTTTCGCGTCGGTGAAAAGCCTGGCCGCGTTCGTGACAGCGAACCGGCCCGCATAGGCTGGAGCGGGAGGTCGGGGGTTGAGGCGCGGCGAAATCTTTGACCAAATCAGGAAGATCCTGCAGAGGGAGTTCGCACTGGACGAGCAGTTGGTCGTCCCGGACGCGCGCCTGCAGGAGGACCTCGATCTCGACAGCCTCGACGCCGTCGTCCTCGCAATCCAGCTCGAAGAGGCGACGGGGCTCATCGTCGAGGAGGATCGCCTCAAGGAGATCCGCACCGTCAAGGAAATCGCGGATCTGGTGGAAGAACTGTTCGAGCGCGAGCAGGCGCATATCGCACGGTCGTGAACCTCACCACGCTGCTCCGCGATGGTCGACCGGCGCACTCCCTCGTCGCGTTTGCGCAGGAGGCACACTTCTCCTTCGAACAGTTCGACGCGCAGGTTCGAGCGCTCGCCGCAGCGCTGGCGTCCCCGCGGAGCGAGGCGAGGTCGGCTCCGGAGGGCGGTGCGAGCCGCGAGCGCTGGATCCTCCAGACTTCTGACAGCTATTGCTTCGCCGTGGGTCTTTTCGCGCTCTGGCACCACGGCGGCGTCGCGGTGCTTCCACCCAACGCCGCTCCGGGAACGCTCGCAAGGCTCGCCGCGGAGGTTGCGGGGGCGATCTCGGATCGCCTGGACCTGCTTCCCGGTCGTGTGCTGCACCCGCTGCGACCTGCGGTCGCAACCGCGCCTCCGTTGCCTGTCCCGCTCGAGTCTCTCTCGGCCTCGCAGCCCGCAGTCGAGCTGTTCACCTCGGGCACCACGGGCGACAGCAAAGTGGTGGAGAAGGTACTCCGCCATCTCGACGACGAGGTGCAGGCGCTTGAGGCCTGCTTCGGCGCGCTCTGCGCAGACGCTTCCGTCTTCGCCACGGCGTCCCACCAGCACCTCTATGGTCTGCTCTTCCGCGTCCTCTGGCCGCTCGCTGCCAGCCGACCTTTCCGCGCCGAGACGTACCTCCATCCGGCCGAGCTGGTCCCGCGCATGATGCGGACGAGTAACTGCGTGCTCATCGGCACTCCCGCGCACCTGCGACGCATGCGGGACATGCCTGGTCTCGAGAAGCTGCGGGGCGTGTGTCGCTGTGTCTTCTCTTCGGGCGGACCGCTCGACGAGCAGACGGCCGACGCGCTGGCCGGCGCACTCGGCGAGGCGCCGATCGAGATCTTCGGTTCAACCGAGACCGGCGGCGTCGCCATGCGCCAGCAAAAGCCAGGACCCGGGCGCCTTGCCTTCACACCGCTCCCCGGCGTTGCCGTCGAGCGGGCACCGAACGGCTGCGCCCGCATCCGCTCGCCCTTTGTCAGTGCGAATGACGCACAGACTCCGTTCACGATGGGCGATCACATCGCGCTCCAGCAGGATGGACGTTTCTTGCTCGAGGGCCGTGCGGACCGGGTGGTCAAGGTCGGAGAGAAGCGGCTCTCGCTTCCCGACATGGAGCAAGCGCTGCGGCGCCATCCCTGGGTATCCGAAGTCGCCCTCATCCCTCTTGGCAAAGGCCCGCACGTCCGTGTGGGGGCGGTCATCGTGCCGAGCGAGGAAGGCCGATCCACGCTTTCCCGCGAGGGCCGCCGCGCCGTCTCCTTGGCCCTTGGATCGAGCCTCGAACTCGACTTCGACCGTGTGCTCCTGCCGCGTGCACATCGCTACGTGGACGCCCTCCCGAGCGACGAGCGCGGGAAGGCGAACCTTTCGGCGCTGGGAGAACTGTTCGCGAGAGGCGATGACGCGCCAGTCACCGAACCCGAGATCGTAAGCGAGCTACGCAGCACCCGTCGGCTCGAGCGCGCGCTCCGCGTGCCTGCAGACTTGGCCTTCCTGGAAGGCCATTTTCCGGGCTTCCCCGTCGTTCCCGGCGTGGTTCAGCTCCGCTGGGCGCTCCGCCTCGCGGCCGAGCTGCTGGAGCATGAGCCTCGACTTGCCTGCGTCGAGGCCCTGAAATTCAGAGAACTTCTGCGCCCCGGGGATATTTTCCGCGCCGCCGTCGAGCTCTCCGCCACGGGCGACGCGTTCGAGTTCCGCCTCTGGAGCGACGACCCGGCGACAGCGCGCGTCTTCTCGACGGGACGCTGTGTGCTGCGCCGCAAGCCGGGGGACGCGTGAACCCCTGCCTGCTGATTCCGATCTTCGACCACAAGGACACGATCCGCAGTGTGCTCCAGTCGGTCGAGGCGCTGGGGCTGCCTTGTCTTGTGATCAACGACGGCAGCGGCCCGCGAACGCGCGAGGTGCTCGATGCGGTGGCAAAGGAGTTCGCCTGGGTCGAGGTACAGCACCATCTCGTGAACCACGGCAAGGGCGTCGCCCTGCGCCACGGCTACCGACTCGCGGCGGCGCGAGGCTTCAGCCACGTCCTGCAGTTCGATGCCGATGGGCAGCATGACACACGAGATGCCCCCCGCTTCCTCGAGGCGGCGCGGTGCGACCCCGATGCGATGGTGCTTGGCCAGCCCGTGTTTGACGCGACGGCTCCGCGCTCCCGGATCTGGAGCCGCAAGCTCTCCATCGGCCTGGTCTGGCTGGCGACTCTGTCCCGGCAGGTGCGCGACCCGCTGTGCGGCTTCCGCTGTCTCCCCCTTGGGCCCACGCTGCACGTGATCGAGCGCACGGCGACGGGCGACCGCATGGATTTCGATCCGGAGCTCGCGGTCCGCCTGGTCTGGGAGGGTACGCGGGTGGTGAACGTGCCGACACGCGTTCGCTACTTCGCCGATGGCCTCTCGCACTTCGACGTCGTGTGGGACGATGTACGGCTTGCCTCGCTCTACACCCGCCTGACCGTGCGCATGCTCGCGAGCCTTCCGGCCGTTCTCGTGCGCCGACTTCGCGGGCAGGGCACCTGGGGGCGGTTTTGAGCAGCCGCGGCGGCTGGGCGACGACGGCAGAGCGCGGCTCGATGCTCGCGCTCGGCACGATGCGCGCCTGCTACCGGCTGCTGGGCCGGCGCGTCAGCATCGCCATGCTGATGCCCATTGCCGCGTACTTCTTCCTAACGAGTGCGCGCTCCCGCCGCGCGTCGCGCGACTATCTTGAGACGTTGTGGGCGATGCCGGAGGGACGCAAAGCGTTGGGGCGGCGTCCGCGCTGGTGGCACGTTCTGCGCCATCACTTTGAGTTCTCGATCAATCTCCTCGATCGCATGGTGATCTGGCAGGGGGACTCGCACCACGTGCAGATCGAACATGAGGGGAGCGCACATATGTTTCGCCTCGCGCGGGAGAAGCGCGGCGCGATTCTGCTCGGCGCGCACCTTGGCAGCTTTGACCTGCTGCGCCTGATCTGCGCCCAAAGCGGCATCACTGTAAACGTGCTGATGTTCACTGCGCACGCGGAGGTGATCAACCGCTTCTTCGCGAAGCTAAATCCACAATCCCGCGTGCACGTGATTGCTTTTGATCCGAACTCGGTCGCGTCGATCTTCGAGATCAAGGGCTGCCTCGACCGCGGCGAGCTCGTGGGAATCCTGGGTGACCGACTCTGGCAGCGACAGAAGGGACGAACGGTGGTCGCGAACTTCCTCGGTCGTCCGGCCCTGCTGCCGCTCGGACCCTTCCTGCTCCAGACCCTTCTCGGCTGTCCGATGCTGCTGTCGTTGTGCGTGCGCACGGGTCCTGATCACTACCGCGCCATCGCACGCCCGTTCGCAGAGGTCGGCGCCGTGCCGCGCGCGGAGCGCGTCAAGCGGGCCCGGGAACTCGCACAGGCCTATGCGAAGCTGCTCGAGGAGTACTGCCTGCGGTCGCCGTACCAGTGGTTCAACTTCTTCGACTTCTGGGAAGCCGAAGAGCGCAGCCGGCCATGAGCCTCTTCCCCCCGACCCGCGAGCTCCTGCCGCACGGAGGCGGGATGGCCTTGCTCGGATCCGTGCTCGACCACGGGCCCACCCATACGGTCTGCTCCGTGGATTGTGCGCAGAGCGAACTGTTCCGGGAATCGGACGGCAGTGTTCCCGCCTGGCTCGCCATCGAATACATGGCACAGTGTATTGGTGCCCATGCGGGTCTCGAGAAACACGCGCGCGGCGAAGGACCCAATGTGGGGTTTTTCGTGGGGTCGCGCCGTATCGTGCTCCACGCCGACCACTTCGCGCCGGGCGAGCGCGTGCGGGTCCGTGCCGATGCCCTCCGCAGAGGCGGAGGTCTTGTCGTCTTTGCCTGCCGGGTGGAGCGCGAAGCGGACGCCGCCGTTCTCGCGGAAGGTCAGGTCAGCGTGTTTGAGCCCCGCAATCCCCAAGCACGTTTCGGCGGCCCGCAGCCGTGAGCGAGGGCAGGCCCGCGGCGCGCGACGCTGCCGGGCACGCGATGAAATGCCCCTTCGCCTTCGGCGGGATTCACACGTCGCGGATCCCGCACTGCCTCGCCTGAGCCGGAAAAGGAGCCCCCATGGCGTACGATCCCTTCGCGCGCGGTCCCCACGCTGTCGGCGTGCGCACCGCCGAGCTGCATGACCGCGGGCGCAACCGCACGTTTCCCATCGAGATCTGGTACCCAGCGCGTGGTCTTCAGGCAGGCCACGACCTCAGCGATCCGACGCGCGATCGCTACAGCGTCCTTCCCGCATTCCCGCCCGTCACACAGGACGCCGTACGCGACACCGAGCCCGCCGCAGGGAGTTTCCCGCTGGTCGCGTTCTCCCATGGCTTTGGCGGACACCGTCGCCAGAGCACCTTCCTATGCACCCACCTCGCGAGCCACGGCTATGTCGTGGCCTCGCCGGACCACGTCGGCAATACCGTCATCGACACGATGCAGACGATGATGGACGTGCTGGCCGGAAAACCGATGCCAGAGATGGAAGTCATGCTGCAGGGGTTCGTCACTGCGCGCCCGGCCGATATCACGTTCTTGCTCGATCGTATGTTGGAAGGGAGCGCGGGCGACCTGGCGGACCAGATCGATGGGTCGCGTGTGGGCATGACTGGCCATAGCTTCGGCGGCTGGACCACGCTCATGGCTGTGGCGCGCGATTCGCGCATCGGCGCCGCGCTGCCGCTCGCCCCCGCCGGAGGCCGCTCGGCCTTGTCTCCGGACGCCCTGCGTGGCACACCCGACTTCGCATGGGGCCGCAGCGTGCCGACGCTCTATCTGGTCGCGGAGCGGGACACGCTGCTCCCCCTCGACGGCATGCACGAGCTCCTCGCCCGCACACCCGATCCCCGGCGCCTCGCAGTGCTCAAGAATGCCGACCACATGCACTTCTGCGATCGCGTGGAAGAGACCCACGAACTGTTCCGGCTGTTGCCCCCGATTGGCCAGTTTGCCGAGATCGTGAAGCAAATCCCGCCCGTCGCCGAGCTGTGTCCTGGCGCTCACGCCTATGACTTCGTGCGAGGCCTCGGTCTTGCACACATGGACGCGGCGTTGAAGCAGCATGCGGAGGCCGAGCGACTTTTGGCGGGCGATCTCGAGACGCTGCTCGCCGAACGCGGTGTTGCGATCGAGGTGTCCTAATCCCGCAGGGAGCGCTCGCGTTCCCCCGCCGGCGGTGGCTCGCTCCGCGGCCAAGCGGAGATCGGGCGGACGCCTAGGCGCGTGCGGCTGCGCCGGGAGCGCGAGGCCGCGGACAACTCCTCGTGTGCGAGTTGCGATCGAACGCTTCGAGATCCAGGTCGACCCCGACGGGACAGTGATCGGAACCCCCCACGTGAGGGTGAATGAAGGCGCCGCGCACAAACGGCATCGCAGCCGCCGAGGCCAGAATGTAGTCGATGCGCCAGCCCACATTCTTCGCGCGCACACCAAAACGCTGGCTCCACCAGGTGTAGTGGCCGGGGCCGCTCTCGAAGTGGCGAAAGGTGTCTACCCACCCCGCCGCGAGCCAACGGTCCAGCTCGGCACGCTCCTCGGGAAGAAAGCCACTTGTCGTTTGGTTGGCGCGCGGTCGCGCGAGGTCGATTTCACAGTGTGCGGTGTTGAAATCACCCATCACGAGCAAGCGCTTTCCGCTTCTGCGAAGGTGCTCGAGTCGCTCAAAGAGGGCGCGGTAGAAAGCGAGCTTGTACGGCACTCGGCTGTTGTCGCGGTGCCTCCCGCTGCCTTTGGGAAAGTACACGTTGGCCACCGCCAGCCGACCGAAATGGGCGACCTGGAGCCGGCCCTCGCAGTCGAAGCGCGGCTCGCCAAGACTTGTGTCGATGCGGTCGGGGAGGCGCCGGGCGAAGAGAGCGACGCCGCTGTAGCCGAGGCGCTGCGCGGGCTGGAACGCGGCATGGAAGCCGAGAGGTGCGCGGAGCGGAGGCCGCAGGTCGGTAGCGAGGGCCCGCAGCTCCTGGATGCCGACCACATCCGCGCCGCTCCTCGTGAGCCAAGCGAGGAAGCCCTTGCTCGCACAGGCGCGCAGCCCGTTCACATTCCACGAGAGGATGCGCGCGACGCCGCGCCCCTTGCCGGGAGTGCCACCGAACTTGCGAAGGCTGTGCTTCACTCGGCCTTGAGCATACGAAAATGCGAGGGGGTGGAGTGAGCGAGCGCAAGAAGGGAACCACGATCGCCGGTCGGAAGCTGCGCCCTGAGAGTCTCATGATGAGCTACGGCTACGACCCGAAGCTCTCCGAAGGCGCGGTCAAGAGCCCGATCTTCCAGACCTCGACTTTCGTCTTTGAAACTGCGGAGGCGGGCAAGGCGTTCTTTGAGGTCGCCTATGGCCTGCGCGAGCAGGGCCAAGGCGAAGCTCTCGGGCTCATCTACAGCCGGCTCAACAACCCGGATCTCGAGATTCTCGAAGACCGCTTGACCCTGTGGGACGATGCGGAAGCGTGCGCCGTCTTCCAGAGCGGCATGGCCGCCATCGCCACGGCGCTCCTGGCCTATGTGCGGCCGGGCGACGTGCTCTTGCACAGCGAGCCCCTCTACGGCGGCAGCGATCACTTGCTAAAGCGTTTTTTTCCCCAGCTCGGCGTCGAGCCCGTAGGCTTCCTCGCCGGCGCGGCGCCCGACGAGCTGGAAGCGTCGCTGCGCGAGCGTGTCGGCGGTCGTCGTGTCGCAGCCGTGCTGATCGAGACCCCCGCCAACCCCACCAACGCCCTCGTCGACATCGCCTCGGTGGCGTCCTTCGCGACGCGCATCGGTCGGCCCGGTCACTCCCCGGTGGTGATGGTCGACAACACATTTCTCGGCCCGCTCTGGCAGCATCCTCTCGAGCACGGGGCCGACCTCGTTCTGTACTCCGCGACCAAGTTCCTGGGAGGTCACAGCGACGTCATCGCAGGCGCCTGCCTGGGAAGGCAGCAAGTCCTCGCGCCGGTTCGCGCATTGCGCACGTTTCTTGGCACGATGGCCGACCCATGGACGGGTTGGCTGCTCCTAAGGAGTCTTGAAACGCTCGCGATGCGCATGACGGCGCAGATGAAGAACGCGCGAAACGTGGCCGAGTTCCTGAACAATCACCCGAAGGTGCGCCGCGTCTACTACCTCGACCTCCTGCGCTCGGAGGATCCCACCTACGCGGTCTATCGGCGTCAGTGCCTTGCGCCGGGGTCGGTGATCTCGTTCGATCTGGAGGGCGGCGAGGCCGAGGCGTTCCGGTTCCTCGACCACCTGCAGCTCGTGAAGCTTGCCGTGAGCCTTGGGGGCACCGAATCCCTGGCCGAGCACCCCGCTACCATGACGCACGCCGACGTTCCGGTAGGCGAGCAGCGCCGCATGGGAATGGGTCCAGCGATGGTGCGGCTCTCGGTCGGGGTCGAGCACTACGAGGACATCATCACCGACCTTGGACAGGCCTTGGAGGCCGTGTAGAGGAGAGCGAGGCGGATGGGAGAAATCGCCAAGGGGCTCATGCTCCTCGGTCTTCTGCTCCTTGGGCTGGGTGCCCTGCTCGCCCTCTCCCCGCACGTGCCTTGGCTCGGGCGGCTTCCCGGCGACATTCGGATCGAGCGCCCCAGCGGGAGCTTTTACTTCCCCATCACGACCTGTCTCGTGATCAGCGTCGTGCTTTCGATTCTCGCGCATCTTTTCTCCCGGCTGCGCTGAGGCTTGTCCGCGCGGGCGAACGCTCGCGCGCCGCGAGCCTGGGCACGACTTCAAAGCTGGGGAAGGGGAGCTCTTGCGCTTTACCGCCGGTGCCAGCGGAAGGTGCGCGGTCCGACACCGAGTTCCAGCCTGGGCGTGCGCTCGCAGTGGAGCCAGCGCACGAACTCAAGTGCCTGGGGCCAGGCCAGGTCCGGCCTCGCGCCGCCGGCGCCCCTTTCTTTTGTGCCCGGGACGAGCTCGAAACCAAGCTTCGTACCTTCGCCCTCGCGCGAAAGCAGCAGTGCCACGGCGTACGCTGCCTCGGACTCGTCGAGCAGCGGCGCGAAAAGCGGCGCGATTGCGACGTCTCCCATCACGACCAAGACCGAGCGCGTGGGTTCTCGCTCAAGATGCGTGAGCGCCTCCAGAAATGCGGAAGCGAAAGTGTCGCGCTCGCCAGAGAGGGAGCTCGAAGCTTGGCGATTGCCGGAGGCAATGGAGAAGAGCCCGGCCTGCGCATTGTGAACCGTGTGTGTGAACTTCGCGGGCGAGAGGGGCTGCCCCTTCGCGATGGCTTCAAAGAGCGGGAACGATTCCTTGTTCTCACCGTGGCGCGAGGCAAATACCGTGCGCACCTCGGATCTTTCTTCCGCCGGGCAACCCTCGAAAGCGACCTGGAGCATGGCCCGGCTGAGCGCTGTGCAGCGGCGGCGCAGCAGGGGGGGCAGGAAACGGGCCTCCGGGCTGCCCTCGCAGCCAATGGGCCGGGGCTCTTTGGCCCAAGCCTGCCACGCCTCGGCGTCCGCCAGGCCCGGGGCCCAGGCCGCCCAGCGGCGCATCGAAACACTCAGCACGCGAGCTCCCGCCCCAAAACGAGGGCGCAGTTGTTGCCCCCGAAGCCAAACGAGTTGGTGAGCAGATGGACCCTACCCTCCACGCGCGCCCGCTCGCCCTTGTCCACCAGGCGAAGCCGAGCCAGGGCGGTGTCGCGGCGACCGTCCCAGACGTGGGGCAGGAGCGCAACATGACCTTCGCTCGCGCGGGCCAGCATCATCCAGCAGAAGCCGGCCTCCATCGCCCCCGCGGCGCCAAGCGTGTGACCGACGAGGGCCTTGGTCGAGCTCGTCGGGACCTCCTCTCCGAAGACCCGGACCACCGCTGCGCTCTCCATGGCGTCGTTGAGAGGGGTGCCCGTCCCGTGCAAATTCACGTACGTGATGTCCGCAGGCGCAAGGCCCGCATCGCGCAGTGCCCCGCGCATCGCACTCTCGGCTCCCCCGCCCGCAGGATCCGGCGCGGACATGTGGTGCGCTTCGCTCGACTCGCCGACCCCCTCGAGCTGGATGCCCCCCTCTTCGCGGGTCACCAGCAGGATCGCCGAGCCCTCGCCGAGCGTGAGGCCCTTGCGGTTCGCGCTCATCGGATTCGGCAGCTCATCGCTCACCGCCTGAAGGGCGCAGAAGCCGTTCGTCGTGAGGCCGCAGAGCGTGTCGGTCGCGCCCGCCACCACGGCGTCGCACACGCCAAGGGCGAGCAAAGAGCGCGCCGAAGCGAGAGCGCGCGCACCTGACGAGCACGCGGTCGAGAGCGTGTAGACGGGTCCTTCACTGCCGAGATAGGCGGCGACGAAGCCTGCGGCGCCGCCGAACTCGAGCTGGGGATAGTCGAACCCCGGCGCGAGAACGCCATGCGCGGCGTTGTGACGCAGTGCCGCCTCTGCATCGGACACGCCCGAGGTGCTGGTCCCCATCACGACGCCCACGCGGCCACGCCCGACCTCGCCGATCACCGCCTCAAGCTCTGCTTCGAGCGCAAATAGCGCCGCAAGCGAGAGCGCATTGTTGCGACAGCGGTAGCGACGCAGCGTCGTCGGGATCTCGGGGAGCGGGCTGCGGACCTCCCCTACCAACAGGCTGCGACCGGGCACGAGGTCCTCTCGCCGCGTGAGACGGGATTGGTCCCCCGCGAGCAGGCCTTGCCAAATTTCATCCGGTCGCGCGCCCAGGGCGTTCACCATGCCGAGGGCCCGCAGCCTGCAGGGCGCGTGCGCTCCCATGCGCTTCCTCGCGTGCAAGGTGGGCGACGCCAAGATACCGTATTGGCGTGGGATCCCAGTCCGCCCACAGCAAGCTTGACGTGGCTATCCTAGGCGGGGGGCTGGCCGGGAGCTTTCTCGCCCGCCAGCTGCGGCGCACGGTTCCCGAGCTGCGGATCGGCCTGTTTGAGAAGTCGACCGAACGCTCCTACAAGGTGGGGGAGTCGACGGTCGAGATCGCGAGCACCTATCTCACGCGCCGGCTCGGCCTCTCGAGCTACCTCTACCACGAACATCTGCCAAAGAACGGCCTGCGCTACTTCTTTGATGGACCTGGTCGCGACGCTGCGCTCCCCGAGATGAGCGAGGTCGGGACCGTAAACCTGCCGTTCCATCCCGCGTTCCAAATCGATCGCGCCCGCATGGAGGCGGACCTGCTCGCGGGCAACGCCGAAGCGGGTGTGGAGGTCCGCGTCGGCGCCCGTGTAAAGGCCGTCTCACTCGGCGAGGCCGGGGCGCCTCATCGCTTCGAGGTGATCGAGAACGGGCGCACGACGAGGCACGAGGCGCGCTGGCTGATTGACGCGACGGGGCGCACAAGCCTGCTTGCCAAGCTGAAGGGCCTGCGCACTCCGGAGAGCGAACACTGTCTTTCCGCGGCTTGGAGCCGCTTCGAGCGCGTCGCCGACGTGGACGAGATGGGCTCCGCCGCGTGGCGCGCGCGTGTGCGCTACACCTCGCGCGGGCTCTCGACCCTCCATTTTTGCTACCCCGGCTACTGGATCTGGGTGATCCCCCTGCGCAACGGGCTCACCAGCATCGGTGTCACCGGGGGCAAGGACATCGTCGATTCGGGCGTCCGATGCCAGGGAGGCCTGCGCGCGTTCCTGGAGAGGCACCGGGCCGTGGGCTCGCTGCTCGCGGAGGCCAAGCTCGTCGACTTCGGCGGCTATGCCCAGATCGCATATGGCACTCGGCAGTTCTTTGACGTCGACCGCTGGGCCGTGACCGGTGAGGCCGCCGCCGCGCAAGACCCGCTTTACAGCCCCGGCATCGACTTCATCGCCCTCGAGAACGACTTCTTGACCGACCTGATCCAGCGGGAGGTCGGCGGCGAGAGCGAGGCCGAGCGGGCGGAGCGGACTGCGCTGTACAACCGGTTTATGCTCTTCCGCCACGAGGCGACCATGCGGCTGTACCGTGGCCTGTACGGCGTCCTCGGGAGTTACGAGATCATGCGCATGAAGTGGGATCTCGACGTCGGCTCCTACTACAACATGTGGGTCGCGGCGTACATGCAGGACATGCATCTTGACCCGACGTTCCTGGAACAGCAGCTGTCCTGGCAGCCTTTTTTGCTCCAAGGCCTTACCAACTTCGCGCGTCTGTTCCGGGGCGTGGAGGCGCACCTGCGCGAACGCGGCGCCCTCCAACGCGCCAATCGGGGTCGCTTCTCCTCGGGTCTCGAGAACATCGATTTCGTCGAGGAGGTCGGCCTGCCGCGCACACGGCGCAAGATGCTGAAAAAGGCCGGTGAGCTCTTCAACGTCGTGCGCCAGCGCGCGCTGGATCTGCTGGAGGTCTCTCCCGCGGCTCGGGTGCGCGCGCCGCTCGCGCTCTCCGCCTTCCTCTCTGACCGTCCTCTCGCGTAGCAGGCTTGCCGTCCGTGTGGAACGCCAGCCTCAAGCCCTCGCGCCTTCAGATCGTCATCGGCGTCGGCGTGACCGCACTGATCCTCGCCTCGCCGCTTTTGCTCCGGCCCGCGACCGAGCGCGTCGGTCCCCGCGCCGTCGCAGTCTTTACCCTCGTCGGGGCGGTGCTCGCTCTGCTCGCCCGGAACTCCCGGCACGGGGCCGGCTTTGGCTTCGGCAGCGCGCAGCTGAGCGGCGTCGGGCTCTTGGCGGGACTCGCCGTGGTGAGCGGCCGGCGCATCTTTCTCCTGTTGCTGCCCGCCCTGGCGTACGCCTACCTGATCTGGATCTTCGCAAGAAGCCTGCAGGAGCCGGTCAGCATCATTGGCCGCGTGGCGCGCCTTGTGGACCCGAAGGCGCCAGACTTCATCGATCCCTACTGCCGCAAGCTCACCGTGGTTTGGTGCGGAGTGTTCGCCGTGAACGTGGCGTGTATCAGCGCCTTCGCCCTCGCCGGGCGCTACGACGCATGGGCATGGTATGCCGGGGCGTTCTCGTACCTTTTCATGGCCGTCGTTCAGGCCGTGGAGTTCGTGGTGCGAAAGGCCTGGTTCCGGCACTACGGAAGGGGACCCTTGGATCGCGTCTTCGAGCGGATCTTTCCGTCGAAGAACACGCCTGCGGGGCGGCGCTCGCTCGCCTACATCCAGCACATGCGCGCACGCATCGCGCGCGGTAAAGACCTCTAGCAGCGCCGCTGCCTAGGATCCGTACTGCTTCGAGTAATCGACGGACAGCCAGCGCTCGGGCCGGATCCGCACGAGGACGCTGGCCGCAGCCTGTTCGCGCGTCGCAGCGACGTACTGATCGCCGATCTCCTGCCCGAGGTAGCGCCGAGCCAGCGGACGCAGATCGCGCTCCAGCTGGGCTGCCTCCATGGAGACGACCGGACCCTCGACGCTCACGTATCGGTAGGGCGGAGCCTCACTCTGCGCGCACAGGCTAAGACGCGAGCCCACGGAGAGGAGGCGGCCTTTGCGCGAAGCGCGATCGGTCACGACGCGCAGATCGCCTCCTGGCTCGTAGGCATACCAGATGGGCACCGTGAGCGGCCCGCGGCCCGGCTCAGCGATCGAGATCACCCCGACGTGGAGGCCGGCGAGAAAGGCCTCGCGCTCCTTCGCGCTCATCGAAAGCACGAGACCCTCCTTGCGTTACTTGTGGATATTGCTTACCCGGCCGTCTTGGAACTGCACGATCATGGTGCTGAAGCGTCCGGTCCAGTAGCGCCAGTCGTTGGACGCGGTACTCGGCGTGGCGTGCTCCGGCGGATAGCCGATCGCCAAGATTACGCCTTCCTTCGTCATGCCCGGAAGCACGCGGCCCTCGCGAATCCCTTGTTGGTCCAGGGAAGAGAGCGCAGCGGCTCGTCCCCGCTCGCACGAGTAGCCGAAGACCCGGTCGACGTTCGCTTGGAAGTCCGGGATCACATGGTGGTGGACGTACTCGAAACGCTGCCCGGTCGCGAGCACCGTGAAGCGCACGACCTTCTTGTCCTGCTCATCGATGCGAACCCGGGTGCATAGGGGAATGAACCCACTCTCCTGGTAGTTCACGTCGAACAGCCGCGTCTTGTCGGGATGCAGGTTCACGAGCGTGTAGCGATCGGCTCCGCTCGGGGTAAGGGGAGGGAGGCTCGAAGCTGCGCGCAGCGAGGTGGGCTTTTGCGCGGCGAGCTTCGGCGGCGCAGGGGGAGCCGGCGGAACGAGAGGCTCGGACGGAACTGCTTTTGCCGGCGGATTCGGAGCTTCCGCGGGCGTGGGCAGCGCAGCCGCTGGAGAAGGTGGCCTTGAGACTGCAGCGGGCGGGGAGGGTGGGGGCTGTACAAGAGCTGCCGCGCGAGGGAGGGAGGGAAGGGCCGGAGGGGCCGCCGCGACTCTCGGCACCGCGGGCGCCGAGGCCGAAGCCTGCGCGCTCTCGCTTGAGATGGCGCCCTCTGGCGCGGGGCGGTGTGCGAGCACAATGTAGACGAGGCACGCGGTGGTGAGGGCGACGATCGCGGCCATCGCGATCATAATCGGCACGGCGCTGCGCAGACTCGCTCCCTTGGGAGCGTCGGGCTGCGTCTTTGCGCTCCACACGAAGCTCGCCTGGGTGCGCGCGGAGACCTCCTGCGGCGCGACGCCAAAAGCGGGCGTTTCCGCCACCGGCACTCCAGCCCGCACTGCCGCGAGCGCCTTCCCCAGCTCGCCCGCGGTCTGAAAGCGTTTGTCCCGATCCTTTTCGAGACAACGCAAGATGACGCGCTCCATGGCGATCGGAATCCCGAGCTCGGGGCGCAGCACGCTCGGACGCTCCGGAAGACCGGAATGGTGCAAGGAGAGGTATCCGATCTCGCTGTCCGAGTGGAAGGGCAGATCGCCGGTCACCATCTCGTAGAGAATGAGCCCGAAGGTATAGAGATCGCTTCGCGGATCGATCTTCTCGCCGCGCTTCAAGCGGCCTGCCTGCTCCGGGGACGCGTAGCGGGGCTTGCCGACAAAGCCGCCCACACGGGTTAGCGTCAGGTCCGCCTCGTTGCCCTCTCCGTCGGTCTGGGCGAAGACAGCGCGGGCGATGCCGAAGTCGATGATCTTCGGCTCTGGTCCCTCGCTCCTCGGCTGGAGCAGGATGTTCTCGGGCGAGAGATCACGGTGGACCACCCCGAGCTCGTGGGCATGGGCAAGCCCCGCGCAGCAGCGGATCCCGATCTCGCAGGCAGCCTCGGTGCCAAGGGGCCCATTCGAGCGGATCATCTTGCCGAGGCTCTCGCCGACCACGTACTCCATCACGAGGTAGTAGTTGCCGTCCTCCACGAAGAAGTCGTGCACGAGGACGAGGTTCGGGTGTCGCAGGCGCACTGCGATCCGAGCCTCCCGCTGGAAGCGCTCGACGGCATGGGGGAGGTTTAGGCTTTCCTTGCGGATCACCTTCACCGCGCGCGGTTCGTGGAGGAGGACGTGCTCCGCGCGGTAGACGGCCCCCATCCCCCCGCGGCCCAAGAGCTCCACGATGCGCAAGTCGCGCACCTGTCGGCCGATCAGCGAATCGACGGGGGGGGAGCCTGCCATCGCGGCGGGATTCTAAGACGGGGGCCCTAGAAACATCAAACGGTCACTTGGCGAAGTCAAAGGCGTAGCGCAGGCGTAGAAAGACCCGGCTCGGCCGGCCAGGGCGCACATCGGGCACACAGCTTCCCGCCTCAGGAACAGGCAAGACCGTGGGTACCACCTCGCACTCGTTGCGGTGGGCGTACTGGCCGAAGAGCCCGCTGCTCGGCCCCGTAAAGAGATCGAGGCCCGCCGTGAGCGCGAGGCGGTCGGTCACCTTCCACTCGACCGCGGGCCGCAGGATCGCGTCGTGCTCGTTCACGCCGTAGAGCACGAAGAGCTGGGGAAAGACCGTCTCGTTGCGCAGATTGAAGCGCAAAAGCAAGGTGAAGAACGTCTGCCAGGCATCGAGCGGCATCGTCTTTTCGTGACCCAGCACTACCGCCTCGATCCACTGCACGTTGGCGAAGAGCCGGTCCCAGCCGGTCCAGTCAACGCCGATCACGGTATGCAGATCGGAGCGCTGGACGAAGCCGCTTGGGTTCGAAAGGTCATCCACCACGAAGGAGCGCCCGAAAGCAAGGGTGCCCTCGCCCCAGATCGTGAAGCTGCCCGTCGCCGTGGAGAACGACCCACCAAGGGTGCGCACGCGCACGTGCTCGGCGCGCAGAATGTTGAGGGGAACCGTGCCAAGGCCCGCCACAGGGATGTACTCGATGCGGCGATCCCAGGTCTGCGCGGGGTCGTAGCCGTCATGAAAATAGAGTCCGAGATCGACCCCGCGCACGGTGCGGGCGAGCCGGAATCCGTAGGCCACGGTCCCGAGCTGCCAGCTCGGGGGCTTGATTTCTGGCTGCTGGTTCACCGCCGCAAAGGGCGGAGTCACAAGGGGTGGGGCGAAGATCGTCGCAAAGCTTGGCAAGAAACCGGGGAGCAGCGGATTGAGCGCGAACTCGCTGGTCGAAGCGGGCAGCTGGTTGGGCTCGAATGTGGGGAAGACGATCGTCTGGAGCGTCCAGCCGGCAAGCCAACTCTCGACGTTTAGACCGACGAGCGGTGTTCGGGCGTTGTCAAAGTCATCGAGGATGAACTCACGAAAGTCCTGCGCGTTCACGATGTCGAGGATGCGCAGGCCGAGCGACTGTCCCCAGACGACCTGCTGCTCCCCGAGGCGCACGTCCACGCGCGCCGGCCCGACATGGCCGCTCCAGTCGAGGGTGAGCTCGCGCAGCTCCGCCTCGACGTGACGGCTGTCGCCAATCTGCCAGCGGTTTACCGGCTTGTCGGGGAACTCGTGGCCACGTCCCACGAGGTACGCGAGCGGGTCGTAGAGCAGCCAGCCGCTTGCGCGCACGCGGAGCGAGTCGGTGAGCCGGCCCTCGAGGTCGAGGAACAGGCGATTTTGGGACTTTTGGAAGGTCAGGGGGGTCCGCACGCGGAACGCGGTGTCGCTCTCGAGATAGCCCGTCACGCGCAGGCGGGGTTCGGCGGGGACGACCGCGTCGTCGCCGCGCGCTGCCGCGGGAGAAACGGCAGCGATGGCGAGCGACGCCGCCGCCAGAAGCCGCGCGCCGCTGCGCACTGCCACGGTCCTACGGGACTCCCGCACGCATCGCGTTCTCCGTGAACAGGTCCTCCCCCAGCGCATGGTCGTAAGCGACTTGGTCAATCTCCACGCGCGTGCGGTGACCCGAGCGCGCATTGCTCATGTCGAGGCTCTCCCAGGTCCAGATCCCCTGTACTTCGCGCCAGCGTACCTCGAGCGTCTTTTCAAGCTCACCCGAAGGCGCGAAGTACTCGATCCGAGGGATCGTCCAGGTGCTCGCGTTCACAAAGACCACGCGCTTTTGATAGGGCGCCGGCTTCCTTCGCGGTGTCGACTCGACCACGTAGTAGCGCTCGCCATCGCGCTCCTCGCTGCGCAGCAGGCGGTGCTCATCCGCTTCTACCAGGCGATCGGCGAGGTCATCGTAGGAGAAGTCGGTGCCGACGAACGAGGAGCCGCGGTCGCCGACCGCGATGCGCCGGACTTTGCGCAGCGCCGGCAGATAGATCCACTGATCATCGTCCTCAGCGGGATCGTTCGCGCTCCAGCTGAGGAAGGCGGTGTCCTTCACATCGGGCGGCTGCTCAAAGATGAGGAGGCGCTGGCTGTGGAGCTTGCCGCTGCCCGTTCCCCGCGCGTCGCGCCAGTAGTTGCGCGTCTCGCGCACCCGCTCCGAGCCGTCGGAAGCGAGGAGATGCCAGACCGCGCGGGCGGTCTGGGTCTTCCCGCGCGGGCGCGCATCCACGCGCCGCATCACTTCTTCGCCGCTCGGGGCCGACTCATCCCCGCGCGCCGCTCCTGCCAGCGCGCCACACACGAGCGCGACGGCGAAAAACCCCCTTATCCAGCGAGCCATCCCCAGCCTCCCCCCACGCGGGCGCAGCCTAGCAAGCCGCCGCCGGGATGCGTCGAGCTTGGCTCGGCACACAGACGAGCCGCGGGGGACTAGGGCGTAGGAGTTTGGGCCGGAGCGACTCGGCTGAGCAGCCGTTCGCGCTCGGCAGGCGGGAGGCTTTGGAAGTGACCCCATTGCGCGCGCAGCCGTTGGCGCTCCTCGGGAGGAAGCGCCTTCCACCGCTCGGTGTTGCGGTGAAAACTCTGGCGCTCCTGCGGCGTCATCGCCTGGAGCTCGTGCAGGTGCTGGCGCACGGCCTCTTGCTGTACGGGCGGGAGGGCCCGGAAGCGCTGGAGTCGCGCCGAGAGCTGCTGGCGCTGCTCCGCCGAGAGGTTCGCAACGCGCTGGCGGATGGCCTCGCGGCGCTCGGCCGTGAGCGGCCTTGCCGGCTCACGCAGGCCCGGCCTCTCCAGCGGCGGGGGGGTGCCCGCGCCTGCGGCCGGGGGGTGGCCCGCACCCGCAGCGGGAGGGTTGGCCGCGCCCGGAGAGGGAGGGCGGCCCGCGCCGCCTGGGGTGTTGTTGCCCTCTTTGCGCATTTCCTCCCGCAGGCGGGCCTTTTCCTCGGGCGGAAGGCTGCGCCAGCGTTCCCCATAGCGCTGCCGCAGCTGCTGGCGCTCCTCCGGGGTCGCCTTGCGCCAGCGTTGCACCGCGCGCTGGCGCTCGGCGGGCGTGAGGGCATGCGGGTGCGCGTGGGGCGGCGGCGGAGCGCCGGTCTTGGCAGCCCGAGCGGACTCCGCCTCGCTGCCTGCAAGCAGCAGACAAGCGAGCAGAAGCGCCCGGACGAGCCCCACGAGGAGGTGCCTGCTCATCCGCTACCCGCTCCGTCCTCGGCCTTCTGAAGGCGCTCGAGCAGGTCAAGTTTCTGGATCACCTCAAAGTCTTCCAGCATGTCGAGGTGTGAGGCGAGTTCGATGTCTTCCTCGTCCGTGGCCGCGAGGTCAATCTCGGGCTCGGCGCTCGGCAGGGGCGGTGCCACCCGTTCGGGCTGGGGAGCGGGCGGTCGTGGCCGTGCCGGTACGGGCTTTGCGGCGGGCAGCTCGGCCACGGCTTCGGGCACACGAGGCACTGCCGGGGACTCCTCCAGCGGGGCCGGCGCAGGCGGCGGCGCCGGCGGGGTCTGCGCGATGGGCGGCGGGGGAGCCGGTGCAACCCGCAGGGGCGTGCGGGCTTGGAAAAGGAGTGCAAGCCCGAGGGCCGCCGCAGCCGCGAGGCCCGTGGCGGCCAAGGCGATCCAGCGCCGATTCCTCTGACGCCGCGGGGGAGCTGGAGTTTGGCGCAGCTTCGGACTCTGCACGCCGGTCTCAGCTTCTCGGGCGAGGCGCGCGCGGAGCTGGGCTTCGACGCGCGCAATCCGCGCGTCCTCTCCCGCCACCGTCGTGCGCAGCGCAGAAACGACCCGCTCGTTTGCGCGGCGCAGCGCCGCAAGCTGCGCCGCGCAGCGTGCGCAGGAGGCGGAATGGGCTTGCACCTGCGCCGCTCGGGCGGGCGGGAGCTCGCCGTCGAGCAGAGCAGAGAGGTCCTCGTCGTAGGGCAGGCAGGTCTCAGGCACGGCTTCCACTTCCCTATTCCCTCCCCGTGAACTTCGCGGCGAGCGTGGCGCGGGCGCGATGCACCAGGGCCTTCACGGACTTTTCCGTGGTCTCGAGGCTCACAGCCACCTCGGCGTAAGACAGTCCTTCCACAGCCGAGAGGACGAGTGCTGCACGCTGGCGCTCGGGCAGCGCGGCAAGCTCGCGTTCGAGCTCCGCGCTTGTGCGCCGCGCATGCGTCACGTCATCCGCCCGGGGCTCGTGACCTTCGAGCACAAGCGGAAGCTCATCGCTCTCCCCTTCGTCCGTGCTGCGGTGTGGAGCACGCCGGCGCGGGCGCCGCAGCTCGTTCAGCGCCAGGTTCGTGGCGATGGTGTAGAGCCAGGTCGAGAAGCGGGCCTCGGGCTGGTAGCGGTCGCGGGCGCGAAAGACCCGGAGGAAAGTTTCCTGCAGCAGGTCCTCCGCGCTCGCCGCGTCGCGCACCATGCGTTCGAGGTACCGCAGCATCGGACCGGCCCAGCGGCGGAACAGTGCGTCGAAGGCCGTCTGGTCCCCGCCCCGGAAGGCCAGCATGAGCTGGACATCGGGGTCTTGGCCAGCGGCCGTGCCTCCCGGTCCCGGGCCGACGCCGCCCGTCTCGGACTCCGGGGGGTCACCATCCTCCGCCATCGCCGTCCCCACACAAAGAGGAAACCCCTCGGGCGCCGCCGGGTTGCGCGGCCGCGGGCCTCCTGGACCCGCCTCTCACGGGGCCGGCAACTCCGCCAGGAACCTCGCGACCTCGGCGTTGAAGGCGTCGGCCTCCTCGATGTTCACGATGTGACCGGCCCGGGCAATCGTCGCCCGGCGGGCCCCCGGCAGCTTGGCTGCCATGACTTCTGCAGCCTGCAGATAGGCTTCGTCCTCCGCGCCCACCACGATGAGGGCGGGCTGGGCAAGACTCGGGAGTTCATCGATTACGCTTGGGGCGGGACCGGCAACACAGCGGCCAAAGTGCGCAACTGCCCGGGCGTCCTGCGCTGCGATGGCCCGGGCTGCGGCCTGCGCGGCGGAGAGCTCACGCCTGCGACCGATCGCCGTTGCCGCCGCCCGGCTCTCGACGAAGGCTTGCATCCCCTCCGCTTCGAGCCGCTCTGCGATGCGCTCGATCTGTGCCGTCCAGCGGGCCTGGGCGTCGGGCTTCTTAAAGCCCGGGCCGCTGTCGATCAGCACGAGGGCGCGGGTCCTCGCGGGATAGGCGAGTGCGAAGTGAAGCGACACGAGACCGCCCAGTGAGAGTCCGCCCACGACCGCCGCTTGGCCCGGCGCCGCCCAGTCGAGCACGCTCGCAAGGTCCGCGACGACGGTCCGCATCGAGAGCGGGGAGTTTTCGGGCGGGGACTCGGACCGACCATGGCCCCGGTAGTCCCACAGAATGACGCGCGCTCCAGCGTGCGCGAGGGGCTCGACTTGGGGACGGAAATTCTCATGGGTAGTGCAGTAGCCGCAGGAGAACACAAGCGGGATGCCCGCGCCGTGTGCTTCCGCATAAAGACGCAAGCCATCGGCCGCGACGACCTCGGCCACTAGGCCGCCGGACCCGGCGATGTCCCGTCCTTTGCGGCTTTCGCGGCCGCCGCGAGCTTTTTGCGCAGGGCGGTCGCCATCTGCTCGATCTGCTCTTGCATCTCTCCGCGGACCGTAAACTCGGGCACGAGCATCTTGGTCCGGCCCTCCATCTCGATCTTGACCCGGGTACCTTGCCCGCGCTCCTCGAAGGTGACGCTTCCCGTAAGCTCCCTCCAGACACGGCCGTCGCATACCTTTTCGAATCGCACGTTGCCGTCGCGTGCAAGATCGAAGTGGAAGGTGGCCGTGCCCTCGCGTCCCAGCGCGCGATAGCGCGTACGGGTGGTTCTGCGGTTGCCCTTTCGAGCGATGATCTCCGTCTCATTCGCGGGGAAGAGGTCGACAAGCGTCGAGTCCTCGGCCAACACCGCGACGGCGTTGGCTCGGGGGGTCTTCACGTCGAACTGCTTTTCGAGATGCATGGGTGCCCTCCTTAGCGGATCTCGACCGCGACGGGCGGCAAGAGGACCGGGCTTCCGGACGGGACGCTCGAGAGCCAGCTCACCACACGGCGCAGCGACGCGGGCAGCTGCGGGAGGAGCGAATCGGACGCCGCGGCGCGGACAGCCGCACCCTCGAGCGCCTCCCGAATCTGCACAGCCAGCGGCTCGGGCGCGGGGAATGCGACGAGCATGACGTCTGCCTCAGGACGCAGGCCGACCTTCTCCTTGGCCTTCATGACCGCGGTGTGGAGGCCGCCAAGCTCGTCCACGAGCCCGACCTCGTGCGCTTGCACCCCAGTCCACACCCTGCCGCGTCCGATCTCGTCCACCCGCTCGGCGCTGAGCTTTCGCCCCTCTGCCACACGGCTCACGAACAGGTCATACACGGCTTTCACCTCGGTCTGCACGAGCGCCCGGGTGTCGGGCTTCAGCGGTTGCGTCGAAAGCAGCAAATCCGCATGCGCACCCCGCGTGAGGGACGCGACGCCAATGCCGAGCTTGTCGAGCAGGCCCCCCACGATTGGGCGCAGCACGAAAACGCCGATCGATCCCGTAAGGGTGGTCGGCTCGGCGACGATCGCGTCCACTCCGCACGCCGCGTAGTAGCCGCCCGAAGCGGCGACATCGGAGAAGGAGGCAATGATCGGCTTGCCCTTGGCGCGCGCCTGCTGGGTCGCGCGCCAGACGATGTCCGAGGCGAGGGGCGAGCCGCCCGGGCTGTCGACCCGGAAGATGATGGCGCGGATGCTGGGATCCTCGGCCGCGTCCTGGAAGGCCCGGGAGACGGTTTCCGCGGCGAGCTGGGGCGAGCCGCGCGAGTTCGACCCGCCTTCCCCGGTCACCACGGCACCAGTCCCGTAGATGAGAGCGAAACTGGCCTCGGGCTTGATTCCAACGCTCTCGGGGCGGATCGCCGCGTACTGCTTTGCCTGGACGAGCGGCCGCTCCCCCTGCATCGCAATCACCTCATCCAGGAAGGCGATGCCGTCGATCAGCTTGCGTTCCTTCATCTCCGCGGGGATCACGGGCGCGGCGTCGATGGCCGCGCTCACCTGCTCCGGGGCGAGTCCGCGGCCCTCGGCCACGGCGCGGACAAAGTTCTGACTGATCGAGTCGAGGAGCGCGTTGGCCATGACCCGGTGCGGCTCCGACATCTCTTTGGCCGCATAGATTTCCGCGGCACTCTTGTACTCGCCGACGCGCTCCACCTCGACCTGCACGCCGAACTTCTCCCACAGCCCGCCAAGAAAGAGGTACTCGGCGGCCATGCCGACAAAGGGCGTGCGCGAGGCGGGCGAGAGATAGACCTGCTCGGCCGCGCTCCCCACGAAGTACTCAAGGTTCGCGCCATAGTCCTCGACTTCGAGATATGCGATCGGGTGGCGGCCCGCAGTCCGCAGGGCCGTGACCGCGTCTCGAATCTCCTGGGCCTTCCCCCAGCCGATGTCGAGCTTGCGCAGGCGCAGCACCACCGCGGCAAGGCGCGCGTCGCGCTCGGCCTTGCGAAGCTCCGAGAGCAGTGCGGCGAGCGGGGTCTTGCGCTCGCCGAACAGACGAGCTGCAAAGGGGACCGAGGGTTCGTCGACGTAGCTGCCCGCGATGTCGAGCAGGAGAACACTGCCCGGCTTCACGGACGGCGCGCTCCAAAGCGACGCAGCGACCGCGACTGCCACGACGACCAGCAGCACCACGAAAAGGCGTCGGAACGCGCGCATCGGTACCCCCTTTCAAGGGCCTAGCGTATCGTACGGAGCCATGGCCAAGGAGGTCTACATCGCGGGCGTCGGCCTTACCAAGGTAGACCTCACCGGTCGGATTTTCGCCACCATCTTCGATCTGTTTGGCGAGGCGTACCGGCGAGCGATCGAGGACTCACCGATCCGATTCTTTGACGCGGTGCAAGTCGGCGTGATGGACAGCGAGGAGTTCGAGAACCGCGCCAACGTCGCCACCAAAGTGGTGGATCATCTGCGCCTGACCGGCATCCCCGCGGTGCGCAGCGAGACCGCTTCATCGACCGGCGCCGCGGCGCTGCACGAGGCCTACTACAAGATCGCTTCGGGCCAATTCGAGAGCGTGCTCGTGCTCTGCGGCGAGCGCATGAAGAACGTCACCACCGAGGTGGCCACAGCGATTATGTCGAAGACCGTGGATCCCGAAGAGCGGCGCTTCGGCTTCACGATGCCTGCACTGATCGCCCTTGTGACGCAGGCCTTCTTTCGCGAGCGCAAACTGAAAGGTCCGCAGGTCTGCGACGTTCTGGCGCGGCTCATGTTGCGTGCGCACACGCTCGGCGCCGAGAACCCGCTGGCTGCGTTCCACAACCGGCCCGAGCCGCTCGAGGCGTATTTCGACGACCGCAAGAACATGCCGGTCGCGACCCCTCTCACACGCAAGGACTGCTCTCCCATCTGCGACGGCGCTGCCGCCGTCATCCTGACTTCCAAACCGCAGGCCGTGCGCATTGCGGGTCTGGGCTCGGCGACCGACACCTCGTCGATCCTCGACCGCGCTTCCCTCTCCTGCCTGGAGGCCACCCGCCGCGCAGCACAGCTGGCGTACTGGCGCGCGGGCATCCCGCAACCCCGCGAGCTCGAGGGCCTCGTGATCGAGACCCATGACGCGTTCAACAGCCTGCTTCCCATCAACCTCGCGGACCTCGGTCTCGTCGACGCAGACGACGCGGTGGAGGCGCTGGTGGGCAGTTTGAAGACTCGGCCGACGAGCCCTCTGCTGCACCCCGTGACCGGCGTCGGGGGCAGACTCCCCACGAATCTCTCCGGCGGCTTAAAAGCCCGTGGCCATCCCGTGGGCGGGACGGGCCTGTTCCAGATCGCCGAGAACTACCTTCAGATCACCGAGCGATTCCCGAACCCGAAGGCCCAGGTGCGCGGCGCCCGGATCGGGATCTCCCACTCCGTCGGAGGACCGGGGAACAATGTTTATGTGACCGTGATCGAAGCCGCCGACCACCGTCGACCGCCAGCGCACGTGCCCCGGCCCCGCACCCGATTCGAGGCGGGCGCGAGCGTGAAGCGCGATGCCGATCTGGCCGAGCTGCGAAAGCTTCACGGCGCGCGGGCGGTGGTCGAGGCCGCCACCACAATCTATGTGACGGCGAGCGGGGAGCCCGGCCCCGTGCATGTCGCCCTCGTCCGGATCGATGGCCGGCGCGTGTTTGCAAAGCTCGACCAATTGCCGGAGGAAGGCCAAGCGCCCGAGGAGGTCTTGGCCGGCCAGACGGTAAAGCTTCTCGTCAAGGACGACGGCGACCAATACTTCCAGATCCCGCGTGGCCGGAGCTTTGACCTCGGCTGGCTGATGGGTGTGCTGCGCCGCCGCGTGGGTCGCGGGGGCGCGAGCGAGGCGGGGCGACTGCCGCCCGCCGCGAGCTCCCAGAGCGAGGGCTAAGACGCGCGGGGCTGCTCGCGCGCTCCTTCGCCTCCGGGTTCGACGCGCTCCGGCAAGGCCCCATGCCGCTGCAGCGAGGCTAGGCGCTGCCGAGCGCCCGTTCGAGCGCCTCGAACTCCTGCCGCACCTTCTCGCGCGAGAACTCCCTCCAGGCTTTGCGAAAAGCGCGCCGCGCGTGGTCCGCCCGTGCGTCCTGGGCCGCGATCATGCTGCCCACCGCCACCAGCGTGCGGCGCGGCAGACGTCGACCTTGCGGAGTGTCGACCCAGCGCGAGAGCAGCGCCTGCGCCACGTGCGCGTCGTTGTAGGCGCCGAGCACGTCTTGCAGCTTCACCATGCGCCGCAGGCACCTTGCAAGGTCATCTCCGTACAGCTCCGCCAGCGCCTCTGCGGTGTAGCGCAGGCGCTTGGCGGCGATGCGCAGGGCGTGAAGATGCTCGGGGGGCGAGTTCTTGCGCACCCGATCGCCCCGTCGAAAGACCCGGCGGATCGCGCTTTGCAGGAGCAGTGGCGCGACCTCGCGCAGCGGACGTGCCGCCGCTCCACGCAGACGGAGCGGAACGCCCACCGCGAAGCGCTCGAAGGCATGTGCCCGCGCAAGGCGCGGGGCCGAGCAGAGCCAGGCCACAAGTCGGCGCCGCTCTCGGGCATGGAACTCGACCAGGAGCTCGCGCAGCGGGTCGAGGTCCGCGGCCACGATCTGCGGTACCTCGCGAGACAGCGCGGGCAGCTGCTCAAGCATCACGTCGAGGTCGCGTACACGCCCGAGCTCTGCACCCATCCGGCGCATGAACGAAAGCGCGCGCTCGAGTCTTTTCGGCGGGAAGGCGTCCGCAAACAGGCGAAACGTCGCTCGCATGCGACGCGTTGCGACACGCATTCGGTGTACGCCTTCCCGATCTTCGCCGAGGCGTGCGACCGGTTCCGCGAGCGCCAGCGCGTGCAGATGCAGGCGCAGGATGTGGGCGGCGGCCTCGCGCAAGCGCATCTCGGGTACGAGCCTCGGGGCGGCCAAGTTGGGCTCGGGCGGCTCCATACCGGCGAGCGCCAGTGCGCGCGTGAGCTTGTCCGAGGCCGAAGGAACCAGACCGAGCCGGTGCTGAAGATCGCTCGCGAGCCGTGCCAGGCCGACTGGGTCGCCCGAGAGCACTTCGAGCTCGACCTCGGTGAACTCTCCGGCGCGCTCCTGACCGCTGACGCGCACGCGATCCACGGCGAGCGCGGCGCGCACCCCCGAAAGCGGACCGCGGAGCTCGCGCAGCGTGCGGTCGACCTGAAGCCGCGCCACCTCCACGAGCGGCCGGGCGAGGGCGAAGGGCTCCGCGTAGTCGCGGAGTCGCTCCGGAAGCTGCGAGGCGCGCTCGGGAGGTGGGCTGCCGCGCCGCACCGGCTCCTCGATCTCGAGTCGAGTCCAGGCGCCCTCGGCCGCTGCGGTGTCTTCGCTCGGCAGCCGCATCTTGAGCGTCACGACGGAACCCGCACTCGACTCGCGCAGGCGCAGGCTGAGGTCGTGGCGAACGAGATCGATCGTCGGTGTGTCGAGGTAGCGGTCGACCTGGTGGCGCTTCGAGGGCGGTGAGAGCGTGAGGCCCGCGTCGCGAACGACGTCGGCCACCTCTTCATCGGATACGTCGGCGGGCGCCAAGAGCTTCCACTCTACCTCGAGCGGTGTCGCCGTCGGGGCGCGTTCGGGCTGGGGCTGACGCTTCGCCCTCACGGCACGACCCGCACCGGGAGACCAAACGCCTCGGAAAAGAGCGTACCCTTGCGCTGTACCGCCCAGCGTTCGAGGGCGAGGTCACCGCGCCCCGTCGCGGCCTCGAGCACGAGATCCACCGAACGCTTGCCGACATGCACGGCGATCGACGCAACCTTGCCTTGGTGCTCTCGGTCGAGGGCGTCGGCAAGACGCAGGAGCCCGGCAAGTTTGGCCACGCGGTCACGGTCCTCCCTGCGCAGCGCCTCGTAGAAGGGGTGCGTGCGCTTGGGATGGCTGCGCCTGTGGTAGCGCGCGACGAGGGCGACAAGCTCCCGCTCTTCTTCGGAAAGCCCCACAAGATCGCTTGCCCGGATTAGGTAGTGCGAGTGCTTGTGGTGCGCAGAGGCGGAGACGAAGCCGCCAATGTCGTGAAGCACCGCCGCGGCCTCGAGCAGCACGCGTTCCTCGCGGCCGAGCCCGTGCAGCGGAGCCGTCTGATCGAACAGGCTCACCACAAGCTCGCGCACCTTCTCCACGTGTTCCATGTCGGAGTGGTACTTGCGCGCAAGCGCGCGAGCGCCAGCCAACACCGTCTCGCGACGGTCCGCGGCGAGCGAGGTGTCGAGGTGGCCTTCGACCACATCCCGCACCAGCCCGTCGCGCAGCCCGACGCGCGGGACGAGGATGCGATCGACCCGGGACACCGCGGCCAGGCGGTAGTAGACGACCCCGGCCGGGAGAATCACGTCCGCGCGGTCCGGGGGCAGCAAAAGCGACTCCACCCGCTCGGCGTAGGAAAGGCGAGCCAGTTTTTGGATCCACTCCGCCAGCGTCTTCACGGCCAGCGCATCGCAGCCTTCCGCCGAGCGCAGTCCGCCCTCACGCCCCGCGAGGTCGGCGAGCGTTTCGATGTTGCCGCCCGTCGCCACCAGGCGATCGATCCGACCCGTGCCGAGGCGCTCGGCCATGCGGCGATCCAGGCTCCCGACGTACTGGTCGAGCAGCTCGAGCAGATCGGATCCCTCGCCCCCGGGCGCATCCCGGGTAAGGGCCTCCAGCAGCCGGACGGCGCCCAGTCGGTAGGAGTCGGAGAGCGTGATCTGGCCGTCTTCAACCAGGGTCACCTCGACACTCCCACCGCCCACGTCGACCAGCATCGAGCGGCCTGTCGACAGATCGACGCGCGCCTCGACCGCGCGGGCCAGGAGGTAGCCCTCCTCGGTTCCGGAGATGATCTCGATGTGGATTGCGGTGGCCTCGGCGATGCGATCGACGATCTTCTGGCGGTTCATCGCCTCGCGCAGCGCCGAGGTCGCGACCGCGCGGATCCCTGCCACCTCATAGCGATCGCACAGCGAGCGGAAGCGGCGGAGCGCGTCGACGGCAGCCGCGACGGAGGTCTCAGGGATCGAGCCGGTCAGGAAGACATCTTGGCCGAGGCGGACGGCCTCACGCCGGGTCTCGAGCACCGCAGGAGGCGCCCCCGCCTCCCGCAGCTCAACGATCTGACACCGGATCGCGTTCGACCCGACGTCCACGACGCCGTAACGGACGGGCAGCCCGGCCCGCGGAGGAGGTACCTTCGGACCCTGCATGAAGCCCCTTCGCGGTCAGCTCCGCGCCTTTTGGCCGTCTAGAAAACGATGACCCCGCGCGCGTTCACACCCGTCTGCATGTCGGCGAAGGCTCGGTTCACGTCCTCGATCTTGTAGGTGGCGCTCACCAGCTCATCGAGCTTCAAACGGTGAGCCTTGTACAGGTTCAGCAGCCTCGGGAAGTCGATGCTCGGTCGCGCCGACCCATACATCGAGCCGACGAGCGTCTTCTCCACGAACGGGATCATGAAGGCACCGAGAGTCACCGTGTCCGTCGCCTTGGAGACTCCGACCACGACCGCCGTGCCCCCCTTGCGCACGCTGTTGTAGGCCTGCGCGATCGTGCTGCCCATTCCGATGCACTCGAAGGCGTAGTCTGCACCACCGCCCGTCGTGAGCAGTACCTTCCCGACCGGATCGCCGTTTGGTTCCTGCTTCGGGTTGATCACGTGGGTCGCGCCAAACTGCTGCGCGAACTCGAGCTTCTTGTCGGCCGTATCGATGGCGATGATCTTCTCCGCGCCTGCGAGCGCGCAGCCTTGGATCACGTTGAGGCCAATTCCGCCGGCTCCGAAGATGACGCAAGAGGAGCCGGCTTCGACCCGCGCGGTGTTGAGGGCCGCGCCCACGCCGGTCATCACGGCGCACCCCACGAGCGCCGCCTTGTCGAGGGGGATCGTGCTGTCGATCTTGACGAGGTTCTCCCGCGGTAGCGTGGCGTACTCCGCCATCACGGCGACCCCGGCAAAGTGATTGAGCTCTTTGCCGCTCTTGTCCTTGATGCGTCGCGTGCCGTCGGGCAGCGTGAGCGCCGCCTTCTGGGCATTGTCGCAGAGGGCGGGGCGGCCCATGACGCAGAAGCGGCAGCGTCCGCAGATCGCAACCCACGAGACAACCACCGTGTCGCCGACCGCAAAGTCGCTGACCCCCTCCCCGACTTCGACCACATGACCCGCGCCCTCGTGGCCGAGCACAAGCGGCGGCGGAAGGGGAATCGTGCCGTTTGTGGCGGACAGATCGCTGTGGCACACGCCGCAGGCGGCGAGCTTGATCATGACCTCGCCGCGCCTGGGCGACTCGATCTCGACCTCTTCAACGACGACCGGCTTGTTCCACTCCCGACAAATCACGGCCTTGGCAAGCTTACCCATTGGGGGGTCCTCTCTGGCTCCGGGGGGCGGCGGGCGGCCCGCGGGGCGGCGGTGGATGGATGCGTAAGGTTCGGGATCGAGCCGGTGCCAGTGTAAGAAAGCGATGACTGCGGTGTCAAAGCCGGCCAGCCTTCACAGGAAGGCGGCGCCGCGGGCGTATACTGCGCGGGGGGCCAGGGAGACTTGGATGCGTGTGCGCCCCTTTCGCCCTGACGATGCCGCGGCGCTCGCCGCGCTCTCCGCATCCTGCGCCAAAGGCGAGAGCGATTTCGTGCTGAACCCCTTGTGGGAGGCGGAAGACGAGCTCTTCGCCGAGTTTCGGCGCAACGGGATCTCGCCCGAGGACCATCTGCTCGTCGCCGACGGGGACGAGGGCCGGGTGGTAGGGCTCGCAGGCTTTCTGCGGCGTCCGGGTGCCCTCGCGGCCGGGCTGTATGCGCCGATCGTCGCGCGCTCGGAGCGCGGCCGTGGCCTCGGAGGCGAGCTCCTGCGCGCCGCCCTCGCCCATGGCGAGAAGCTGGGAATCAAGCTTGCAACGGCGGGCATCGGCGCGAGAAACCATGCCGGCTACGCCCTGCTCGCGGGGACGGGGTTCAGGCCTGTGCGCCAGCACTTTCTCATGCGCCTTGATCGCAAGCCCAAGGCTCGAGGCCAGCCGCTCCGGGAGATTGAGTTCTCGGTCGCGACCCCCGAGGCGGCCGAGGGCGTACTCGAGCTGTTTGAGGAGTGCGGTTTCGAGCCGCGCAGTCTCGACGCCGTGCGTGCCGTGCTCGCCGACCCCCTGCATGCGACCGTGGTCGCATACCAGTCCGGGCGCCTCGTCGCCTTCGCGGAGCTCGAGACCCACTGGGTCCGACGGGTCTGGGTGGCGTTCGTCGGGGTTCGGAGCGACCTGCGCGACCGCGGCTTGGGCTCCGCCCTGGTGGACTTCGCCCTCGAGCGAGAGTTCGAACGCGGCGCCGAGTCCGCTCTCCTCTTGATCTCGCCCGCGAACCGGACGGCTCTGCGGGCCTATGAGAAATCCGGCTTCCGGCGCCACCGGCTCGTGGATGTCCTCGAGCGAGGTCTCTGAGGAGCTCCCCTCGAGGGGTCAAAGGACCGCCTTGCCTTGCAGCGAGAGGATTGGTACAAGCGCCTGGGAAACGAACGTTCGTTTGGCTTTCAAAAGTTCCCGAGGTGCGATTGGCTGAGACCGACTTCACGACGAAGGATCGGATCCTCGCCGCCGCGGAGCTGCTCTTTGCCGAGCGCGGTTTCGCCGGAACCGCGATCCGGGACATCGCCGCTCGCTCGGGGCTCAACGGGGCGAGCCTCTACAACCACTTTCCGAGCAAACAGGCGCTTTACGAAGCGGTCCTCGAGCGCGGAATCCGCCCCCTCCTCGAGGAGCTGATCCAGGCGGCGGCCACCCCCGATCCCAGCCCCGCGGCGGGCAACCGAATCATCGGGGCTCTCATGGCGCACCTCGAGCGCACCCCTCTTCTGCCGAGGCTCGTACAGCACGAGGCCGTGCGGGGAGGGGAGCACCTCGGGCGGCTCGCTCGGCGCTGGATCCGTCCTCTCTTCGAGCAGGGCCTCGCGGCGCTCAAGGCGAGTCCCGATGCCCGCCGCTGGAGCGAGGACGAGCTCCCGCTGCTGATCGCCGCATACCTTCACGTTGTGTTCGGCCACTTCGCCATGGCGCCGCTCTTGGCCGAAGTGCTGGACGAAGATCCCCTCGCGCCGGCGGGCCTTGCGCGTCAGACGCGTTTTTTGCGCAAGCTCTCCCAACTGCTGGTCGGCCCATCGCAGCCGCACCTGGAAGGACGCCCCGATGAAGCTCAGTGACGTCAACCTCCACAATCCTGACAACTTCGTGCGGGAAGTGCCCCACGAGATGTTCCGCGTGCTGCGCCGCGAAGCGCCGGTCTACTTCCACCCGGAGCCCGATGGACCGGGTTTTTGGGTGCTCACGAAGTACGAGGACGTGAAGTGGTCCTCGCGCAATCCGCAGCTCTTCTCCTCCTGGGTCGGAGGAACGAACATCCAGGACCGCGACGGGGAGCAGCTCGATCGCATGCGCGTGCTGATGCTTAACATGGATCCGCCCAAACACCGGCAGTTCCGAAACATCGTCAACAAGGCGTTCACGCCCCGCATGGTGAAGCAGCTCGAGCCTCGGGTGCGAGAGATGGCAAAGCGCATCGTCGACCGCGTGGCGCAGAAGGGCGAGTGCGACTTCGTCTCCGAGGTTGCCGCCCACCTCCCGATGGAGGTGATCTGCGAGATGATGGGCGTCCCGAATGAGGACCGCCAGCACATCTACGACCTCACGAACAAGCTGATCGGCTTTGACGACCCCGAGTTCCAGCCCTCGCCGCAGGACGCCGAGCTGGCCTCGGTCCAGATGTTCGTGTACGCCAGCAAGCTCGCCGAGAAGGCGCGCAAGCACCCGGGAGAAGACCTCGCCACAGCCCTGCTGAATGCCGAGGTGGAAGGGGAGCATCTTTCCGAGCTCGAGTTCAACTCCTTCTTCCTCTTGCTCGCTGTCGCGGGCAACGAGACCACACGCACGGTCACGACCAATGGGATGCTTGCCCTGATCCAGCACCCCGACCAGCGGCGGCGCCTCGTCGAAAATCCCAAGCTTGTCGAGACCGCGGTCGAGGAGATCCTGCGCTTCGAACCGGCGGTGCACTACTTCCGGCGCACCGCCACCCAGGATGTCGAGATCCGCGGGCAGAAGATTCGCAAGGGTGACAAGATCACCATGTGGTATCCCGCCGCGAACCGCGACGAGGAGGTGTTTGACCGGCCCGACGCGTTCGACGTCGCCCGAGATCCAAACGAACACCTGGCGTTCGGCGTGGGCGAGCATTTCTGCCTCGGTTCAAACCTCGCGCGCATGGAGCTCAACTTGATCTTCGAGGAGCTCGTCGGGCGGATCGCCAGGGACATCGAGCTGGCGGGGCCGGTGCGCCGCCTGCGCTCGAACTTCGTGAACGGCGTGAAAGAGATGCGGGTTCGCTTCGAGCCTGAAGCGCGGTAGCCCGCCCGCCTACACGAGCTCGAGGATCGCGATCTCCCGCGGGCAGTTGAAGCGAATCTTGGGACCGGCCACCCCGAGTCCGCGGTTCACGTAGAGGATCGAGCGATGCTCCTCGGCGTGATAGAGCCCGCGGTAAAAGCGGGTCACTGCGCGCGCCGGATTCCAGTGGCCCCCGGGCGTGGGCAACGCGATCTGTCCGCCGTGGGTGTGGCCGGCGAGAACCAGCGGAAAGCCGAGCTTTGCCGCCTGCAGGAACGCCTCGGGTCGGTGGGCCAGCAAAATGACGGGCCCGTCTTTGGGGAGCTCGCGTCCGAGGGCGTTTAGCTCGGGCAGCTCCCCTTTTGCAGTCCAGTCTTTGCCCGGATCCTCGAGGCCCGCCACGTAAAGCGGCGCCGGTGCGGGCACGCGGACGGTCTCACCCCGCAGGAGCCGCAGTCCTGGGGCATGGTTCACGAGCGCCCGGGCGACGTGCTCGCGCCCGGTGAACACGTCGTGATTGCCGAGCACGGCATACACACCGAAGGGTGCGTGCAGGCCCCCCAGCACCTTCGCCCCCGCCTCGACGACGGCCGGGTCGAAGTCGAACAGGTCCCCGGTAAGAGCAATCAGGTCCGGCTCGAGGGCATTTACATCCTCGATGAGCCGTTCCAGCTTCGCACCCTCCATGGCGTTGCCAATGTGGAGGTCGGAGATCTGGACGATGCGAAGACCCCGCAGCGCCTCGGGGAGACCGCGCAGCGGAATGCGCAGGGTGGTGCGTTCGATCCGCGCCTGGCCACCCGTAAATCCCCAGATCAACATGAACGCAAGCGAGGCGACGACGGGCAGCGTCGCCAGGCGGAAGACGTGGAGCAGACTCTCGGGACCGAGCCCCGCGGCCCCGAGCAGCGCCGCGAGCGGGAAGAAGCCCGCCCACGCCGCCCCGATCACGGCGCCCAGCAGGATCGTCGAAAGGCCGACCGCCGTGTAGCCGCGTGCGATCACACTCGCGAGGCCTTGGCGCCGAAGCGCCCGGCGGATAAATGGAAGTGCGACCACGTTCGCAGAGGTGAGCGCAGCCGCGAGTGCGCAGCCCAGTGCGAGCCCGGGCCCCCGGCGGCCCGCCAGCACGACGAGCAGAAAGTGCCCGACCAGGACCTGCATCCCGCCGAGCAGAAGCGCGAGGCTGGTCACCATGTTCTCGAAGAACACCCGACGAATCAGCCCTCGCAAAAGTGCTTCCTCCACGGCTTCGCAGGATCCGGCCCCGGCACGGCGGGATCTTAGCCGCGGTAATCTCCCCCCGTGGCGGCGAAACCCGTGAGCGCTGCGGCTCTCGAGCAACGTGTCGGCGCCCTTCGCAGCTTCCTCAAGCGGGAGCCCGATGATGCGACGGCGTGGTATGGGCTCGGACGGGCGCTGCTCGACCTGAAGCGCCCGGGCGAGGCCGCCGACGCATTTCGGCGCGCTCTCGCCGCGAAGCCCGACTACACCGCAGCCCAGCGAGATCTCGGCCAGAGCCTTCTTGCCGTAGGTGAGTCGGCTGCCGCAGCCGAAGCGTTCCGTGCTGGCATCGCCCTGGCCGAGAGAACCGGAGATCTTCAGACCGGCCGCGAAATGGCGGTCTTCCTAAGACGCGCGGAGCGCGCCGCTAGAAGCGATCCGCCAGCCAGGTCGTGAAGCGCTCGGGAGGAAGGACCCTTTGCAAGAAGGCCTCCACCGCCTCACGGCTGTTCTGCGCGGGAGGGGGGACCCCAAGCCGCCTCGCCAGCGCCGCCGGCGCGAGACAGCGCAGCATGGCGGACGGATCGGGCAGCGGCACGGCGCTAAACCCGCGCGCGGCGAGGGCGCGGTCGAGCTCGGGATCATGCGCGGCGGGCGCCAGAAGCTGCGAGCGAAACTCCTCGGACCGCTTCGGTGGGGGAGCGAGCGAATCACCTGCCCGGGGCTCAAGGATCGCGGCGACCAGCCTCGCGAGGGCTTCGGCCGCGGGGTCGGCCGAGAGCTCGCGCCCGAGCTCGGAGAGCATGAGAAACGAGGAGAGCACCGTGGCGCGCGCGTAGGCCACGACACGGCCCTGTCGGCGCGCGACCAAGAACTCCTCGCGCGGGTTGCCCGCAAGACGCAGGTTCGCCTGCCACCCAGAAGTGTCGCGCACAGTGGTCCCTGTGCGGGCGCCGGAATACCCCGCGTGGAGTGCGAGGATCTCCGGAAGATCGCGCGCAGGATCGAAGGGCACGATCTCGATGTCCTCGGAAGTGCTTCGGGCAGTCGCGGGCGCCCGGAGCAGGGCGCGCGTACACGGCCACGAAGTCCAACCGAGTCGTCGATAAAATGCAAGGCGCGCTGCGAATAGCAGCGAGAGCTCCATGCCGCGCTCCCGCATGGCGTCGGTCGCGCACCCAAGCAGCGTCCCCGCAATGCCCGAGTTGCGCGCCTCGGGGCGCGTAAAGACGCTGCCGATGCCACCCATCGGAACCGCCACCCCCGCAACGCACAACTCGCGCGGGAAAATCTGGACGCACGAGACGAGCCGCCCCGCCTCTTCGGCCACCCAGACGTTTCGCTCCTCGAAGGTCGGATCGTCCACCAGATAACGACGGAAGAAATCCCGTCCACGCCAGCCGTCGCTGAGCTCCCAGCCATCGAGGAGCTCGAGCAGCGCGTCGTGCTCTGCGCGTTCGAGGATGCGGATCTTCATCGCCGCGCGAGTATACTCGTGCCATGTCTCATGCTCGCGTGCTCTACAAAGAAGCATTCGCCCACTTCGTGAGCGATCGGCTGAACGAGGCAATCGCCACCTACCGGCAGGCCCTCGACGTCGACCCGAAGCTCGCAATTGCCTGGAACGGACTCGCCATGGCCCTGGCGCAAAACGGCGACCTCGATGGCGCGCTCGAGGCGGCACACAAGCTCGTGGAACTCGAGCCGGACGAACCCCTGGGACACACGAGCCTTTCCATTTTCTATCAGCGCAAGGGCATGATCCCCGAAGCCGAGGCGGAAAAGGCTGTCGCGATGCGCCTTGGGATGAAGCGAAAGCCCGCGTGAGGTGCCTACGCTCTCCCGCGGATCGCCGCCGCCGCGACGAGTCCGAGGCGGGGACGTGAGAGGCCGCGCCGTCTCCCCGGGACGTGGCTTTGCTCTTCCAGGTTGCTCGCCCGGCCGCGTTCTTCCCTCGGCCGCAATCTTCCGCGGCCGCGCGCACGCTCGGCGCGCTGCGAAGCCGGCGCGAGGCCGATCGCTGGCCGCAAGCACGTTGCACAAGAGGAGCCAGCCATGACGGACCCCAAGTCTTTCCACCTCGACAGCCGGGTCCACGCCTATCTCGTGGCGCACGGCACGCCTCCCGACGCGGTGCAGCAGGCTCTCATCGAGGAGACGAAGACCCTCGGCGGAATTTCCCTCATGCAGATCGCTCCCGAGCAGGGTGCTTTCATGACGCTCTTGGCTCGCCTGATCGGTGCGAAACACGCGGTCGAGGTGGGGACGTTTACGGGCTACTCCGCATTGTGTATTGCCCGCGGCCTCCCCGACGACGGAGAGCTGCTGTGCTGCGACGTGAACGAGGAGTGGACCGGGATTGCGAGACGCTATTGGGAAAAGGCCGGCGTCGCCCACAAGGTCACGCTGAAGGTCGCGCCTGCCGCACAGACTCTGGGCCAGCTCCCGCTGGAGCCGACCTTCGACTTCGCCTTTATCGACGCTGACAAGCCTTCGTATCCCGTTTACTTCGAGCAGATCCTCGCGCGACTGCGACCGAACGGCGTTGTGCTCGTGGACAATGTGCTCTGGATGGGGGCCGTCGCCGATCCGAGCGCGCAGGACGCGAATACCGTGGCGATTCGCAGGTTCAATGACCTTGTGAGAGACGACCCGCGTGTGGAGTGCGTGATGTTGCCGATCGCCGACGGGCTCACGCTCCTGCGCAAGAAGTAGCGGACGGCGCTTACTGCGCGGGCCCGAACACGAGCCCGCACCCCGCACATTCCCCGGCGTCTCCTAAGACCGGCTCGCCGCAGGCCGGACAGCAGTCCTCGGAGGGCGCGGCGCCGAGCTCGGAAGGGCCGGCTCCGAGGTCCGGAAGCTCGCTGCGCGCATACTCGGCGTCCACCTCGGTGGCGCGGGCGGCGTCGGCCGACCCCACCAGGACCGCCCAGCGCGCGCCGGAGCCCGGCCGCCCCTCGGCCGCGCGGGTGCCGGGGGGATCGAGCCGATGGGGGATGCCGGCCGCAGCGAGGGCTGTGCCAAGACCCCGCGCCCAACCGAGGTCTGTCTCTCGCAGGACGACGAGCCCCTCCGCCGGAGCAAGCACGAGCTCTTCATCCCCCGGGGGTTTTTGGGCTTCGCCTTCCCAGACGAGGGGGAGGCTGCAGTCCCGGCAGACCTCCACGCTCGGGAGATACTCGCCCTCACAGGTCGGACAGACCTTGTACGCCCTTTCCACCCCGCCATTTTACGTCAGCCCGGAGTGATTCGGGTTTTCCCCACACTCGATTCGTCGTACCGTGGTGCGGCGGGGCGCCTGTCACGGAGGGAACCTCCGCTCGCGCGGGAGCCACTCAAAGGGAGAGCTGTGAGCAACGCTATGGACGAGTCCGTTCTCGACGAGTCGGACGCCGAGGACGCGGCGCGGATCCAGCGGGTCGCCCGCGGAGACCTCGAGGCTTTTCGCGTGCTTTTTGCACGCTACTACCCGCGGGTCTACGCCTTCGTGAGACGCCGCCTCCGCGACCCTTCGCAGACCGAGGACATCGTGGCCGAGGTCTTTTTCGAACTCTGGCGCAGCGCGGGCCGCTACCGGGGTGAGGCACGGCCTTCGACCTTCCTTTGCGGCATCGCCCACTTTAAGTGTCTCTCAGCGCACCGCGCCGAGAGACGGCACAAGCGGGCCTGCCTAAAGTCCGTCGACAACGAGGCACTCCTGCGTGTGGCGGATCCGAGCAACGCAGCCGAGGAGCTGGAGAGCCGCGACGAGATGCGCCACGTGCGTCGTGCCCTCAATGAGCTCCCGGAAGGCCAGCGTGAAGTGGTTGAGCTCGCATTCATGGATGGCCTCGCCTATGCCGAGATTGCCGATCGGCTCGGCGTGGCGGAAGGCACAGTCAAGACCCGTGTCGCGCGCGCGCGTGTGCGTCTGCGGCGCTCCCTCTCTCGCCCCCGTTCCTTGGAGGACTCCTGATGCCCGGAGACTCGCTCGCGACGGGCTGCCCGCCGGATATTCTTGAGCTCATCCCCTGGTACCCGGACGAGGGCTTAACGGACGCCGAGCGCGGCGCCGTCGAGGCGCACGCCGCGTGCTGCGTGGAGTGCCGCCGTGAGATCCACGGCGGATTCGGAGAGATCGACCTCCCCGCAGACGCGCCGGCGGCAGAGCGTGTTCTCGCGAACGTGTTCGAGCGCATTGCGGGCAGTCGTCCGAGCCCTCTCGCAAGGCCGCAATCGCAGCGGCCACCTCCCACCCTCGAGATGCCGGTGCAGGCCCGGGCTCCTCGCAGGGCTCCCTCGTGGCACTCCGCTGCCTTTGCGGCAGCTGCGGCCGCAGTCCTTCTCGGCCTCCTCTTCCTGGCCCCTGGCGCAAGGCGTCTTGTGGCGGGTGGCTCCGCCACCTACCGCACGGCGACGGCTCCTCCGGCCGCGGCACGCGCTGCTGGGCCCGAACTCGAGATCGTGCTGCGCAGCGACGCCACCGCCTCGCAGTTCAACGCCGCGCTTCGTGCCCTCGATGCCGAGCTTGTGGCCGGCCCGACCGAGCTTGGCCGCTATCGAGTTCGGCTCCCGATTGGGGCCGACGCATCCGCCGCAGCGACCGCGCTTCGCGCCCCGGAGACCGGCGTTGCGAGCTTCGCCGAGCCCCTGCGCTAGGCCGGGCGCATTCAGGCGAGGCCGCGCGGGCGCTTGCCCGAGTGCGCTGGCGCTGCTTGCGCTCTGGCTGGTGCTCGCCGGACCCCCATCCGCGCGCGCCGAGGAGGGTGTCTGCGCGCCGCTTCCCCCGGCGCAGCCGGCGAGCCCATCGGAGTCCTTTGCCGGCACAGGCATCGTGCCTGGCAAACACAAGCTCCCGCGGCAAAACGCGTCCTCGGGCTCCATCATCGAGCTCCCCGGTTCGGGCACCGAGATCGGGGCCGACGACATGGAAGGCGAGGCGCTGCTGATTCTGCCCAAACGCGCCGACGGTTCCATCGCCATGGATTTCGTGCTGGCCGAAGGCTCCTCCGTCGCGGCTTCCTCCTGGAGCCCAGTCCTGTGCGCGACGCTCGTCCGTGTCGTGGGCCCGAGCGGTCTCTCCCCCGCGCAGCTCGTGCCGACGGTGCCGAAGGGCGCGCTCGTGGTTCCGAACCACCGCTATCACGCCAGCGCCGCACACCTGCGCCCCGCCCTTTTCACCGCTACACAGGCCGTGGGCCCCGACCCATACGTGCCTCTCCAATACGGCCTCGCGCGCACGGGAGTGCTGGAGGGCCGGCCGCGCTTCGCGGGAGCGGGAGTGCGGGTGGCACTGCTCGACTCGGCGCCGGACACCACGGGCCGTGAGCTCTTGCGTGTGCGGGTCCTCCCGCTCGAAGATGGTCCGCCGAGCGAGCCGGCGACCCATGGCACGCTGCTCGCGGGCATCATCGGCGCAATCGAGAACAACGCCTTCGGGATCGCGGGGATCGCTCCCGCGGCCGAACTCTTGGCCATCCCGGTCTGTGCGCCGGTGAACGACCCCCTCGGCGATGAGTGCCGGATGTTCGACCTATTGCGCGGAATCGACCGCGCGTGGGCCGAGGGTGTGCGTGTCGTAAACCTCGCCCTCGTGGGTCCTCCCGACCCGCTGCTTGAGCGCGCGATGGAGCGCTTGAGGCAGCTCGGGATCTTGGTGGTGGCTGCCGCGGGCAACGAGGGGACCGACCGGCCGCGCTATCCCGCTGCCTACCCCTCCGTGATTGGTGTCGGTGCGCTGGACGAGCGCGGCCGGCGGTGGGCGCGCAGCAACTACGGAGCCTCCGTCAGCCTTCTCGCGCCGGGCGTCGAGGTGCTTTCAACGGTCCCGGCCGATCGCTTCGCCTTCGCGGACGGAACCAGCCTCGCCGCCGCCCACGTGACGGGCCTTCTCGCCGTGCTCCTCACCGCATCGGACCAGCCTGAGCTGGTGCGACGTGCGCTACTCGACGCCGCTCATCGCGTTGCGGCAGCCGCGTCGAGCCGCCGCGGAGCGGGCGCGGCCGCTGGCGCAAGCGCACAGTCCGCCGTGCTGCCTCGCCTGTGTGACGTGCTCCCGGCTCTCGGGCAAAGCTGTCCCGCGAAACCGTAGGGCTTCGCGCCTAGGCTCCCCTCATCCAGCGCGCTGTACACTCGGCGACGTAGCGGCCGTGTGCGTGCGCGGCCTCGAGGTGCCTGGGGGTCGGGCCTGCGCGTCCCTCGCGCGGATTGGTCCAGGCGACCGGACCCCAGTGGCAACCCGCATCACGAAATCCCGCAAGCCGGTTGTGCATCGGGACCAGAAGCATCCCGTGTTCCGCGAGATTCGCGAGCAGTGTCAAGAGGGCGAGCTCGCCGCCCCCGCGCGCCCCAAGACCCGCCGTCACAAAAGCTGCCCCCGTCTTGCCCGTGAGGCGGCCTTCGAGCCAGAGCGGAGCCGCGCGCTCCATGAACGCGCGCATCGACGCTGCGATGCCGCCCATGTGCACGCCGCTGCCGAGGATGACACCGTCGGCCGCGAGCAGATCGTGGTTGGTCGCCTGCTCGGCTGGACGCAGCACGACCTCGGCCGCAGCCTCTCGCGCGCCCTCCGCAACTGCCTCTGCCATGCGTGCCGTGCGTCCTGTGGCGGATGCGACCACGACCAGGATGCGCGCGGGAGCTAGCATCGGCCGAGCCTATCACGAGGGCTCTGTCGTGCGGGGTGCGGAGCGCAGCGCCTCGAGTAGCGCAACGAAGTCCGCTGGATCGGGACTCGCGGCGGAGATCTCGTCCACGCTGAGCAAGGAGGCGTGCAGCATCTGGCGAGGGATGCGGGTTCGCTCCTCCCGCGGCCCATAGACGACATCACCGGCCACCGGATATCCGGCGTGCGCGAAGGTCGCACGGATCTGGTGCAAGAAGCCGGTCTCGAGCCTGACCTCGACAAGCGTCGCCCCGCCAAGAGCCTCAAGCGCCCGCCAGGCGAGCTTCGCCCGGCGAACGCCTCGGTCCACCGCAGCGCGTTCGGCTTCCACCACACGCACCCGGGCCGGCCTGTGGCGCGCGACGACGAGTCCACACTCGAAGTCTCCCGCGCCCGCAAGCTCGCCAAGGACAATCGCGCGGTATCGCTTTTGGACGCGGTGCGAGGCGAACGCGGCGCGCAGTCGCCGGAAGACGGCCTCTTCGGTGGCGAAGAGCACAGCCCCAGAGGTATCGACGTCGAGGCGGTGGACGACGCCGCTGCGCAGTCCACCCTCGCCGACGCCCGCAATCTCGGGATGACGCGCCGCCACGGCCGAGAGCAGGGAGCCCTTCTCCCCGGGAGCCAGGGCGTGCACCGGCACTCCGGACGGCTTGTCGACCACAAGCCAACCCGGTCCTTGCGCGAGAACGTGAAGTGGAAGCTCGGGTTCGGCCTCGGGACGCAGGAACGGCTCCGGTGTGAAGGCCTCCACCTCGACCTGCGAGCCCGCCGCGAGCGCCCCTCCTTTCACCGTCGCCGGGCGTCCCTCGACCCGCACGGCTCCCCGCGCGAGAAGACGGCGCGCCGCTGCGCGCGAGAGGCCGAGCTGAGCCGCGAGGTAGGCGTCGAGGCGCCGCCCTGCGTCTTGCTCGCTCACGACGAGCGTGCGGGCGGGGCAAATCGGAAGAGGGCTGGACACGCGCCGCAGCCTACCCCGGGGCCAGCGCCTGGGGCAAAGTGTGGGCGTGGCTGAAGCGCCCCGAATCGCCATCATGGATACAACGCTGCGCGACGGCGAACAGACACCGGATGTCTCGTATGCGCCGGCCGAGAAGCTCCAGCTCGCCCGCATCTTCCTCACCGACGTAAAGGTCGATCGCATCGAGATTGCTTCCACACGGGTCTCCGAGGGCGAACGCGAAGCCGCGAAGCTCGTCGCGGCGTGGGCGCGCAAGGCGGACTGCCTGCCGCGCGTCGAGATTCTCGGCTACTGCGACGGCAAGGCCTCGGTGGAATGGATCGCAGGCGTGGGTGGCGGCGTCCTGAACCTTCTGGCGAAGGGCTCCGAACGGCACTGCCGCGGTCAGCTGGGAAAGACGCCCGCGGAGCACCGGGGGAACGTCGCGGAGACGGTCCGCCAGGCCCGTCGCAGGCGGCTTCTCGTAAACGTGTACCTCGAGGACTGGTCGCAAGGTGTGCGCGAGTCGTTCGACTACGTGTTTGCCCTCGTGCAGGAGCTCGTCCAACTCGGCGTCGAGCGGATCTACCTTCCTGACACCCTCGGGGTTTTGTCTCCCGAGTCCACGGGCCGCTTCGTCGCGCTCATGGTTTCGACCTGGCCGCAGACCTGGTTTGAATTTCACGCGCACAACGACTACGGACTGGCCACGGCCAACTGTCTCGCGGCGGTCGCCGCGGGCGCGCGCGGAGTTCACACGAGCGTAAACGGTATGGGAGAGCGCTCGGGCAATACCCGCCTGGCCGAGGTCGTAGCCGCGCTCCACGACCAAACCCCATTCCGAACCGGTGTCGACGAGTCGCGGCTGCTGGCAGTCTCGCGAATGGTCGAGACCTTCAGTGGCAAGGACGTGGCGACCAATGCGCCGATCGTGGGCCGGGACGTTTTCACCCAGACCGCGGGGATCCATGCCGATGGCGACGCAAAAGGCGAGCTCTATGCGAGCCGTCTTCTGCCGGAGCGCTTTGGACGCGAGCGCCGCTACGCCCTCGGCAAACTCTCGGGAAAGGCGTCGCTCGAGCAGAATCTCCGGCACCTGGGAATTGAGCTACCGGAGGCAGATCGGGAGCTCGTGCTCCGCCGGATCATTGAGCTCGGCGACAAGAAGCACACGGTCGTCCCCGAAGACCTTCCCCTCATCATCGCCGACGTCCTCAAGGCGCCAGCCGCTTCGCGGGTGAAGGTCGAGTCGTACCGCGTGACGGTCGCCAAGGGAGAGTTCCCCCTGGCAGAGGTGGCCGTCTCCTACGGCGGCCGAACCCACAAGGCCCAATCCACGGGCGATGGCGGCTACGACGCCTTCATGAAGGCGCTTGCGAAGGCGCTCGAGGGCTCGGGGATCGAACTGCCGCGCCTCGAGGACTTCCGCGTCCGGATTCCCCCCGGCGGACGCACCGAGGCACTCGTCGAGACCCTGATCAGCTGGCGATACGACGGCGGCGGAGCCACGTTCTCGACGCTCGGGGTCGACTCCGACCAGATGGCAGCGGCCGTGATCGCCACGGAGAAGATGCTCAATGCGGCACGCGGAGTGCGCGAGATGAAGCGGCGCGCTCGCGGCAGCGGCGCGCGCAGCTGAGCGGCGTGCGCGCCGTCGGGCCGCTCGCAGCTCTCTTGGCCCTTGGGGCTGGGCTCGGCGCTTGTGCCTCTTCGCGCCCACCCGATCCGCGCTACCGCCCCGCAGAGAATTTGCTCGAGGTCGTCGCCGTTTTGCGCCAGCATGTGCCCGATGACACCTACCGCTTCGAGCCGGCGCGGGACTTCACCGGTCGGAATATCTACCGCGCTTCGCTCCTGCGCCTCGAGAACATCGAGCAGGCCTATGCGGAGGGGCTCCAGGCCGGACACATGGACGACGTGATCGCCTTCTCTAAGGGACGCGCCCTCGAGCGACTGCGCGCCTTCGATCTTGCCGCGGCGAGCTACCACCGGGCCGCCGAGCGCGAAGGTGAGCTCGCGCAAGAAGCGCGCCGCAGCGCCTCGATCTGTGATTCCCTCGACGAGGCTGCACGCATCGGCTTCGACGCCGACCGGCCCGATGACGCATCCGGCGCAAAGGCCGCCGCGGTACCTCGCGACGCGCCGAGTGTCGTGGAAGCATCTCAGCAGCGAACGGCGCTGCTCGAAGCCCTTCAAGCGGAAACCACGGGGACGCACTACGAGGCCGTCATTCGCGAAGAGATCGAACGGGCGGAGATGGCCCGTGCGCGCTACTTCGTGGCGACGCGGCGTTCCACGCCCGACGGGGACGTGCGGGCGCTGGCGGAACTCCAGCAGCTTGTCGTCCACAACCAGGACAGCAAGCTCCGCAGCCGACACATGCTGGAGCTCGCCGACCTGTATGCGACGCTGGCTGAGGAGTACGTCGTGAAACATCCGCCGGAGGGGCTGCTGTTCGACCCGGCGAGCTTTCAAGAGCTCGTCGACTCGGCAGCCCGACTCTACGAGGCGGTCGGAAAACAGGATGGGACGCCGGAGAAGCTCGAGGCGTCGCGGCGCCTTGAGGCCTTCCTCGCCTTCACCTTGCGCGTGGACCGTGATCGCTTCACGCAGTAGCCGCGCCCTCGCGGGGCGTGCTGCAGCGGGGCTTTTCCTGCTGCTCGGGGCGTGCGCGTCTTCCAACGCACCGCCCCCGCCCGTGGGTTCCGCCTTCGAGCCGCTTGCTGCGCGCGCACCGCTCGTGCCCGACGAAGCGGACCATGCCGCGCACGATCTCATGGCCGCCGTGCTCTCCGCGGACCCCGCTCGGACCGAGCGAACGATCGCCACCCTCGAATCTTTGGATACGGACCGTCGCGCTTCGGGCGAGCGCCCGACGGGCCTCGTCCCCTTTGCCTACGACCTGCGAAACGCGACACTCCCGAGCGCCGAGAGCTACAAGCAAGCGAGCGAGAAATTGCTTGAGCGCGATGACCTCGAACCCGCCCTGCGCACGCGGCTTGAGCAGACACTGAGCGACGATCCCCTCGAGCAAGCGGACGAGCGGATCCACGAATCCCACGTCATCACCTACGGCGGCGTCTTCAACGCACTTGCCGAGCCCGCGTCCCACGCCGCGACGACCGGCTATCGGGCAGCCATTGGCATCGCCCGCGCGCTTGTGGGCTTGGTCGTCGCCTGGCACAACTCCGAGGAGCTCACGTTGCAAGAGCGCCAGGCACTCGTGCAGTGGCACCGCTACCTGGCTGAAAATCCAACCGCGCCCGACGCGGCCGAACTGCGCGAGCGCGTCCGGGATGCCGAAGCTGCCTGGAACCGAACCCAGCGTGACCGCGCCCTGCGCGCCGCGCGCTCCGCCCTGAAGAACGATCATCCCGAGCTCGCTCTCGTTGCGGCCGGACGCGCCTTGCGCTTTGTGCCCGAGGACCCCGACGCAACTGCACTTGCGCGTGAGGCCGGGGAGCTGGTCGAGCAGGCCCGCGCGGACCAGTTCCGAAGCTTCGCGGCCCCAGCCGCTCTGGAGCCTTTGGACTCCGATGCAGCGGCCCTCGCGCGCGCACTGCTTGCGCCCCATGGCGATGTCACGGGCGCAGCCCAGCGCGTCCTCGCGCGAGGCGGCGAGGGTCCCTATGCCGACGAGGCGCAGTACGCGCTGGCGATCGCCGCGGGGGAGCATGGCGATGAAGACGCGATGTGGCGCGCCATGCAGACCCTCGCGAGCCAGGATCCCCTGCGCAGCAACATGGCCCGGCACGCCGCGGCAACGACCGACGACCCTGAACAGAATCCGTATGACGCATTTGCGCACGCGCGCACCCGCGACCGAGCCCACCAGGTGGGCTGGATCTTCCTCGGGCCTTTGGCCAGCGGCCCACGCGAGCGCGACTTGCCGCGACCCATGGAATGGCTGATCGAGCTGCCATCGTTCTTCGACGCAATCACCTCCTTCCCGAACCGGCTCGTGCAGTATCCGTGGCTTTCCCCCTGGCCGTTCGGCCGCGAGCCCGCCGCTTACGCGCGCAGCTACCTTGCACACCGACCCAAGGGCGAGCACGCGGAAGAGGTGCGCGACTGGCTGGAGGGCTACGAAGAGAGCCGCGGCAACTGGGTCGGCGCCCTCGAGGTGGCGGAGCAGGGCGGGGCAGGCGACCTCGCAACGGTTCGCGAAAAAGCCGCTGCGCAGGCGCTCGAAAGCGCAAAGAAGGAGCACAATCGGGACTTCCGCAGTGCGCTCCTAAGACGCATCGCGCGGGAGTTTCGCGATACCGATGCGGGGCGCGACGCCGGCACCCTCGCACGCAAGGAAGCGGAAGAGGCGACGCCGCAGCGGATCCGCCTTTCGCGGGGGTTTCTCAAAGAGAATCCGCAGGTGCGGGGGCCGGACGGCCTCGGCCTGCGCCCAGAGCTGGTCGATGGCGATCTGCGCAACGGCGAGCTCCATCCCAATGGTGTGATTCTGGCCGGGGGTCGCGTGCTTGAGATCTGTTACCTGGATGAGAAGGGGGACGAGTCAGCGCCTCCGCGCATCGTGCGCCAGCAGGTGTCGGCCGAGCGGATGGCGCGACTTGTGGCCATTCTCGAAGAAACGACTCGTCAGAACGCGCTCTCCGATCCGGATGACGATGTGAAACCCGACGCAGCGCGGGATGTCTTTTTCGAGCGCGCGCGCCTCGGACTGCTCGACGACCCGGATTCGCGCGCTGGAGCCTCGTCGGCCTATGCCTTCCTCAGCATGCGGGAGCGCTACGGGCTCGTGCGTGGACGGGAGTCGATCCTTCCCGTCGACCTTGTGATCCAGGGCTCGTTCCCGGACATCGGGCTCGGGGCATTTCCGCGGATTCGCATGCCGAAGCCAACCCCGGACGCAGTCCTGTACCGCTAGTACACCCTCCGCACGCCGGCGAGAACCGTTCCGTTGGGTTTCGCGTAAAGCTTGCGCAGGGTCTCGCGGTCCCGATCGGTGAGTTTCTGACTCTTGCTGGGCGCTAGGGCATACATGACGTCCTCAGGATTCGGGCTGTGACCTGCGATCCCTAGGGCATGGCCCATCTCGTGGCGCAGTGTGCGATGGATGTCGACGGCGGAGACTTGGGTACCGTCGCGGTACCAGGCGGTGATGAGAACATTCTCTACGGCAAAACGCCGGGTCGGAAAATCGATCCGCATCATGCAGTGCGCGACGGACCAACTCGGCGACACATCCGCCCACATGATCGGAATATCGGCGTCGCCAGCCTTGCTCACGAATTCGAAACTCGGCAAACCGGGACCCGCCACGTCCGTCCAATCGGTGACCGCGCGTCGCGTCGCCTCGACGACCCCGTCCGCGTCGGCAAACCAGCCTGGCGGAGGCGAGGGCAGGTATACCTTGAGAGGCATCTTGCGCTCCGGCCAGTGCAAGAGGAGACCCAGATGATCGGGCGACTCGAATGCAACGTACGCGAGATAGTCCTGGGCCGTATCCGGCTGGGCGAAAAGATGGGTCCCGCATCCCAGAAGGAAGAGCAAACAACCCGCGACGACCGAGGGGCGCACGTTTCAATCCTACACCCGGCTTCTGCCCGCGGGGGCACAGCGCGGACGCGCCCCCCTTAAATCTCCCGCCCGCGAAAGACGCGCCCGTCTTCGATCCGCGCGACTGCGCGGCCGCTCGTTTCGATGCCCTCAACCCAGACGATCTGCATGCCCCGACTTGCCCGATGCCCAGCCGGCGTCTCCTCCTCCCGGTCCTGCGTGAAATACCGGAAGCGTCCGATCTCCACCGTCCGTACCCGGCCGGCCTTGGCCTTTCGGATCGGATGCCGGGTGCCGTCGAGCAACGACAAACATTCTCCGGCGTCACCGTGGAGCGAACGGAACACGGCCTCGAGCAGCGGGTACTTCTCCATGGGCTCACCCGGCCGCTCATCCTGGTCCTCCTCAATGAGATGCGCGGGCTGACGCTGGAGCAGTTCGATCAGCGGCTCCTCGCTCGACTCGCCGTCAAGCGGCTGAGGCTGGACGGCAAGGAGGCGATAGAGCGCCTTCGGCTTCACCGCGCGCGCAGCAGGGACGTCAGAAGCGGCGGCGGCCATGCGCTCGTGGACGCGCCGTACCACGCGCCGCGCGCCCTCGCCGTCGGCGCCGATCAGCACCGCGAGCAGCCGCTCCTCGGACACCCGGCAGAAAGCGTCCTCGGCGCGAATTCCCCTGGCCAGCGTAGCTTCGAAGAGGTCCACAAAGCGGCGGCCCTCCGGCCCGTCCGCGAAGCGGAACTCGTAACCAAGCAGGGACAGCGTTGCGCCTACCTCGCGGGAGCGAGCCGCTTCGGCATGGACGCGCGCCAGCACCTCGGCGGGATCGATGCGTGTCGGGCCGAGGCGTGCGATGGCGTCGGTGACGTCGATGGCAGGCCAGTCGGGGCGACCTGCGGTTGCGCTCCGCTCGGCGAGGGCGAGGGCCTGCGCTCGGAGCTGCGCCGGATCGCCGGCGAGGACGCAGTTCGCGCCGCCCACGGCGAGCGCGCTTGCGCGCTCGCTCGGCGGCGCCGTCTCGTCCGACACGAAGAGAACGGGGACGAGAGCGCCGTGTTCGCGCAGGATGCGACAGAGCCCGATGCCGTTGAGCCGCGGCATGGAGGGCGCGAGCACGACGAGGTCGGGCTGGACTCGAAGCACGAGATGAAGCCCTTCAATCCCATCCCGTCCTTCGTGGGCTTCGCACGAGTCGGCAAGGGCAGCGGCAATCCCGCGTCGTACCCGCTCTTCACCGTGCAATACAACGGCTACGGGCCGACGCTCTCTTCGCGACGCCGAGCTGTGTGCCACGTCCGCCAGTGCGCACTCGACCTCGGCCAGCGTACCCGCCGGGGGGTTCGGTTTTCGCTCGGCTCGCGGCTCGGCCGCGGAGCGGGTGGCGGCAGGCGGGCGAAACTTGGCGAAGGGCGGCTTGCGCGGCAGGGGAGCTTTCGCTTCAGGCTCGGCACCCCGGATCCCACCGGGTCCGATCTGGATCGTGAATCGGCTGCGTGCGGGGCGCATGTTCCGCATCTTGTAGATGAGAAGGTCGATCTTTCCGCCAGCGGGCTCGCGCCGCAGCTCGAAGATCCCCCAGCACACTTCCGAGAAGACGCGCATCACGTGGGGACGGTGGGAAAAGGTCGCATCCTCACACAAGAGCAAAAGCGACCAGCCCAGGGCTTCGCAGCGGCTCGTGATCGCTCGAAGCTGCGCCCGCAGAACGCCCTCGTCTTCGAGGCTGGAAAAGAACGGATCGACTGGATCAAAGACCACGCGGCGGACCGCTTTTTCGTCGACCTGCGCGCGCAGTTCGTCGAACAGGGCTTCGGGCCCCTGACGCGCCGCGATGTCGCGGAAGTCCGCGTCATACTCGAGGACGCTGAGTCTCTCCTCGAGGATGCGCTGCGAGAGCGGGAAGCCGAGCCGCTCACCCTGGTCGACGAGGTCCTGCGCTCGCTCGCGGCAGACATACAGCGCCGCCTCCCCGCGTTCGAGACCCGCGTTCGCAAACTGGAGGCCGAGGATCGACTTGCCGCTCCCGCTTGCCCCGAATACGAGGTAGGGCTTGCCTCGGAAGAGGCCTCCGGGCCCTCGGTCGAGGAAGTCGATGTCCGACGGGATGCAGTCCATGACTCTCTCCGGCGTCCCCATCCGCAACGACGCGCCTCGCGGGGCGCGAGCTCCCGCCCACGACGGATCGGAGGTCCTAGAGCGATGCTTGAGCGAGGGCTGCCCCCCGCGTGGGGGGCGAGGGCCTGGCCCGCGGGGCTCCTCGCTTCGTACCCAAGAGCGTCCCCGCAAGAGGCGGACAGGGCGGCCCGTGCTCTTAGGGGGAGGCCTTTTCTGCCGCGTACGCCTCGTCGAGCAGTTCGATGGGATGCGCGACGCGCGCACGCAGACCGCTGCGAGCCACACCGGTTCGGAGCTGAAGGATGCAGCCCGGATTGCCGGACGCCACGACATCGGGGTCTACCGCGGCGAGGGAGGCGATCTTGCGCGCGAGCACAGCCGATGCCATTGCGCGATGGGTAAGCGCGTAGATTCCCGCGGCGCCGCAGCAACTCGTGGGATCGTCATGGGCGACGAGCTCGAGCCCCGGGATCTGCTGCAAGAGACGCCGGGGCGCCTGTTCCACCCGCTGCCCGTGGACGAGATGACACGGGTCGTCGTAACACACGCGCACGGCGCGCCCTTCGCCTCTTTGGGGTACCGGCGCTCGCAGCCCTGCGGCATCGAGCAGCTCGCACACGTCACGCACGGAGTGCGCGAGGGCCGCGCCCGCCTCGCCCAGCCACTCGCCCGCCTCCCGCAATGCTGCGCCGCAGCCCGCCGAGTTCACGACCAGCGCATCGACCTCGGCCGTGCCGAACGCGACGGCGTTGCGGCGCGCGAGACGCCGCGCAAAGTCTGCGTCGCCCGCATGGGCATGGAGCGCTCCGCAGCACCCCTGATCGCCTGGCACGAGGACGTCGAATCCGTTGCGCGCGAGCACACGTGCCGTCGCATGATTCACCCGACCGAAGAGTTCCGGCATGACGCAGCCCACGAACAGCGCAACGCGTCCGCGCCGTGTCCCCTGCGCACGCACGAATCCCGGCAAAGGACGCCGATCGCGAAGCGGGGGGACGCGCGGCGCAAGCCCGGCGAGCTCGCGCAGGGAGGCGGGCAAAAGACCCCGCGAAAGCCGGTCGAGGCGAAGCCGCTGCACGATCGCCAAGGCGTCGATCGCGCGGCGCAGGCGTCGGGGATGAGGCACCAAACCCCGCAAGGCGAAGCTCTCGACGCGTTTGGCAAGTCCTCGGCGCAGCCCGGCCTTCTCGACCTCGCTGCGCATCGTCTCCAGCATGTTCCCGTAGCGCACCCCCGACGGGCAGGCGGTCTCACACGCGCGGCAGCCAAGACACAGGTACATCTCCTCCGCCACGCCCGGTCCCAGCGGAATTCGACCCTCGGCGACGCTCCGCATGAGATACACACGACCGCGTGGGGAAGACTGCTCCCGCCCGGTCTCGCGGTAGGTTGGACAAACGGGCAGGCACATGCCGCAATGCACGCAGTCGAGCGTGCGGCGGGAGAGTTCTTGAAGCGGGCCGCCGGGCCCTTGTGCGAGCTCTCGGTCCATCAAAGCCCCGCAGCAAAGCGGCCGGGGTTCAAGACTCCCGACGGATCGAACTTCGCCTTGAGCGCCCGCAGGAGGGGGAGGGCCGCGGGCGCGTCGCCGAAAACGTCACGACCCTGCGCGAGCCACTCCGGGAGAGCCTCGAACAGGGCGCTTCCCTCGCCCTCGCGCAGGGCCTCCCGCACCGCGCGTAGCGGGCGAGCCGCGGCGACCTCGTCCGCCTCCGGCTCGAGCGGAAAGCGCGCCCACAAAAGCGAGGACTCGGGATAGGCCAGCAGCGCCGCGCCGGCGCCGCGCAAAATTTCGACGGTCCGCGCGAAGGCGGACCGTCGGCACGAGAGGCGAAGGCGCAGGAAGGAGCCTGAGGGCGGCTCCGCGTGCCAGGCTCGCAGCACACCCACGACGTCGTCTTTCCCTGGCTCGGCGCCGAGTTCGCCACAGAGCCAGCCGGCCTCCCGCTCGACGAGGGAAGCCGCGCCCGCGAGCTCCGCCACGAGGGCGATTCCCGCCCTCGAAGCTGCCCCTGCGCTCACTGCTCCGAGCAGGGAACGATCAACCAGGGCCACGCAGCGCGCAGAAGGTAGGCGTGCAACCCGCGCGCCTGTTGCGAGCGCAGCTGCGGCGTCTCCTACCGGCACGAGCAGACCCAGCACCCGCTCGGCGCGGGGCTTTAGTCTTAGCCACGCGCCCTCGATCACGCCCAGTGTCCCGAGCGAGCCGGTGTAGAGCTTGGCGAGGTCGTAGCCGGTGACGTTCTTTACCACCCTCCCGCCGCAGCGCGTGCGCTCGCCCGATCCGAGCACCACCTCGAGGCCGAGCACGCTGTCGCGGGGTCGACCAAAACGCAAGCAGCGCGGCCCGATCTCTCCGGTCGCAAGGACACCACCTACCGTCGCCCGGGGACTGGCAGGATCGAGAGCGGGCTCCCAGCCCGCTCTCTCCGCCAGGGAGCGCAGCTCGGAAACTCGGGTTCCGGCGCCCACATGCGCCACCCCCTCGTCGGCGTCCAGCGTATCCACGCCCGCGAGCGCTGTGGTAGAGAGGATGGCGTCGGCGCGGCGGGGCGGATTGCCGAGCCAGAGCTTGCTTCCCCCGCCGCGAACCACGACGGCGAGGCCGAGCGCGCCGAGGACCTCGACCACCCGCCCCAGCGCTGCACCGTCCGAGGGAGTGAGCGTGATGCCGATCTTCGCGCCGGGCAGACCCGGGGGGGCTCCCGTCTCATGCTCCTGGACGCCATGGGCCCCTACGGCATCGCGCAGGGCACGCAGATCGGCGGGCGCAATCATGCGTCGAAGGAGACGCGGTCATAGCCGCGCGCTTTGGGGTTCGACTCGACACAGAAACGGGTCGTCGGGAAGATCTTGCCGGGATTGCAGACCTGCTCGGGGTCAAATGCATCTCGCAGGCGGCGCATCGCGTCGAGGTCCGCCTTCCCGAAGAGGAGACCCATGAAGTCGCGCTTCTCCGTGCCGATGCCGTGCTCCCCGCTAATCACGCCGCCCGCCTCGACACAGACCCGGAGAATTTCCTCGCCCGCTGCAAGCACGCGCCTTAGCTCATCCGCGTCGCGGCGGTCAAAGGAGATGTTGGGATGCAGGTTGCCGTCCCCGGCGTGGAAGACGTTGGAGAGGCGCAGACCGTACCGTTCACCAATTGCGAGGATGCGCTCCAGCACCTCAGGGAGCTTCGGCCGCGGCACCACGGCGTCGTGGACGTAGAGGTCGGGCGCGAGGCGACCGAGGGCGCCGAACGCGCCTTTGCGTGCGCGCCAGAGGCGCTGGCGTTCCGCCGCGTCGCGCGCCACCTCCACCCGCGTCGCACGCTCCGCGGCAACGAGCTCGCGGACGCGCTGCATCTGCTCGGGAAGGAGCTCTGCCGCGCCGTCGAGCTCGACGATCAGCACGGCGCCGGCATCCGTCGGAAGGCCCGCGGCGTAGACGCTTGCCTCGATCGCCTCGATCGTCTTGCGATCGACGATCTCGAGCGCGGCGGGCACGAGTCCCGTGCGGATCACCTCGCCGACAGCGCGACATGCCGACACGACGTCGGGGAAGATGGCAAGAAGCGTCTCCACGGCCTCAGGCACCGGCGTGAGCCGCACCGTCGCCTCGGTCACGACGCCGAGGGTGCCCTCGCTCCCGACCACCGCACCCACGAGGTCGTAGCCGAAGTCCCATCCTGTCCGAGATCCAAGGCGGACGATCTCACCGTCGGCAAGCACGAGCTCGAGGGCCACCACATGATTCGTCGTCGTGCCGTACTTGAGGGTGTGCGGGCCGCCAGAGTTCTCTGCGACGTTGCCTCCAATTGTGCACGCGAGCTGACTCGAGGGATCCGGGGCGAAATGCAGACCGAAGCGGGCGACGGCCTTCGAGAGATCCGCGTTCACCACACCGGGCTGCACCACCGCCACGCGGTCCTCCGGGTCGATCTCAAGGATCCGGTTGAGGCGCGAGCACTCGATCACCACGGAGCCTTCGGGCGCGAGCGCTCCGCCAGAAAGCCCCGTCCCCGCACCGCGCGGCACGAAGGGCGCGCCCGCTGCGCGACAGGCCCGGATGACTCGCGAGACCTCCGTCTTGTCCCGCGGAAGCACGACGGCCGCAGGCCGACCTCGGTGGTGCGTCAGGCCGTCGCACTCGTACGCGAGCAAGTGCTCGGGCAAGGAAATACAGGAATCCGGGCCAACAATGGCCTCGAGGGCAGCGAGGAGGCGGGCCGGCGCTCCCGCCATAACGTCAGGCGAGCCCGAGGCGCTCGAGGGATTCTTCGTCGAGACCCAGGTAGTGGCCGATCTCGTGTTTCACCGTGACTTGGATCTGCTCGAGCAGCTCGTTGCGGTCGCGACACACTTTCTCGAGATTCTTCTTGAACAGGATCACGCGATCCAAGTCCTGCACGGGTGCGGTGAGTGCGGCTTCCGTGCGTGGAACACCGAGAAAGACGCCCAGGATCTGGGGTGAGACGTTCTCTCGAACCAGCAGATCCTCCGAGGGGAAGTCCTCCACCAGCAGCGGCACGTTCTCCACGTACTCGCGAACCGAGCGCGGGAGGTCACGAAGCGCGGCCTGGGCGGCGTCGCGGAAGCCCTCGTCGTCAATCTCGACCGGCAGCGGATAGCTTTCGGGGGAAAGCGCGTTGGCCTTCGTGAAGGCGCGCCCCGCCTCCTCCGACTGGCCGAGCCGTTCGAGCACGAGCCCGAGGTGGTAGACGGCATGAGCGGAATCCGGATCCAGCGAGCAGGCGTGCTCGAGCAGCCGCCGAGCCTCCTCGAACCGACCGAGCTCGAAGAGGATCTGCCCCTCGAAGGCCCGGAAGATGGGCTGCTCTCCTCCCGTCTTGAGCGCGCGGCGCACCAGAAAGAGCGCTCCCTCGAGGTCATCCAGGTAAAAGAGCGCCTTGGACTTGAGATAGTGGATCTCCGCCTCGATTCCACGATCGGGACGGGCGAGCTCCGGGGTGCCCTTGAGCAGTTCGTCGCACTGCTCGATGGCCTGCTCATACTCGCCGAGCTCCTCGATCAGCAGCTCGGCGCGGTTCAGATAGGCGTGGATGAACTTGCTGTCGGCGCGAATCGAGAGGTCGAACTCGTAGAGCGCCTCCTCGATCTTGTCTTCGTCCCAGAGGATCTCGCCCCGGGTGTTGTGCGCCTCGGCTCCATTCGGGTCGGCTTTCAGCGCCTCGTCAAGCCAAGCGAGTGCCTCGTCGGTGCGTCCACCGTTCGTGGCCTCGATCGCCTGGTCCAGGCAATCCCAGTAGCGATCCTTGTCCTTCATCTGTCCTTCGCCAAGACGCGGCCGGGAGATCCGGCTGGCGCAGGGGCGTTTGCGAGCATAGCAGAGTTGGGGCCGGGACGGGGCCGTGGAGCTCCGTCGACAGGCGCTTGTAAGTTCTTAATTTAAAAAGAGAAAAGTGACTTTCTGCGGGCTCTCGAGGGAACCCGAAGCCGGGCCGCAGGAGGCTCAGCAAACCAGCGTTTTCCCCAAGGAACTCTAGGGTCGAAGAGCGCGCAGCCGCGCTTCGATCATCGCGTCGCGGACCGCCCGAAGCTGTTTAGGCATGCCGCCCCCCGCTGGCAGGCGCCCGGACGCGGCGAGCTCCACAAATCCATGAACCCAGGCCCAGCCAATGTTCGCTTCGATGTCGGGATCGCTTTGCCGGAAAAGCCCACTTGCGATGCCCCGTTCGTACAGAGTCCGCCCGAGCGCCCAGGTTCGCGCCACGCGGGCTTGCTCGGCGGGCGCGAGCTGCCCTGAGAGGGAGATGTCGTGGAACATGAGCCGATAGAGCTCGTGGTGCTCAAGCCCAAAATCGATGTAACACCTCGCCGTCTCGGCAATTGCTTCGAAGGGATCCTCAAGTGCGTGCGCAGGAGCGACGGCGTCGTCGAGCGCGTCAAATCCGTAGAGTGCGATCTCCTTCAAGAGCTCTTGCTTGTTGCGAAAGTGGAGATAGATCGTGCCTGGGGAGTACCCGAGCTTCTCGGCGAGAGAGCGCATCGTGATCCGTCGCGGGCCATGCCGGTACACGATTCCGATCGCCTGCTCGAGGATCTTTGCGCGAAAGGCTTCGCTGGGCGAGGTCACTGGTATCCCCGCGGAACTCGTTCCAAAGCGGACCGCACGCTATCACTCGCCGAGCAGAGGGGTCAATCCATCGCTGCTTGGGGGGAGCTCGCGGCGGCGCGCCTCGGCCGAGGGCCGCAGGCCCGGAAGGACGCGACCTAACGCAAGGACCGCGAGAGACAACTCGAGCTCCCTCGATCCAAAGGCGAGAAGAACCGCCACACCCCATCGGACCCTCTGCTGCCACGATGGGGCGCGCCTTTGCGATACGAGCGCAAGAAGTACGCGCGACGGCGGGGGGGCCGGCTGTCGTTGCCTCTGCCCGAAGTGCAGACCTCGGGAACGCCTGCTAAAGTGGTGTTTGATTTGGCGCTTGAGCGCCGCGGGGCAATTCCTTCGCCGCTCTTTAGGCTCTTGCCCAGCGCTTCTTAAGAATTGGCCGGTTGCGCTTTTTAGGGTGCTTACACTCCGATGGGCGAGATCGCCCCCGAGGAGGATTACGCCGTGTTCGAGGGTCTTTTCCAGCCGACCCATCTCCTCCTGATCCTGCTGATCGCCCTCATCGTGTTTGGCCCGAGGCGGCTGCCTGAGCTTGGGCGCAGCCTCGGCACGGCCATCCGCGACTTCAAGCAGAGCCTGACGGCTGGCGGATCGCCGCCCGAGACTCCGCGCGTCGAAGGGAACCCGGACACGCGCACGAGCGATTCTTCCGCAGCGAAAGTGAACTCCCAGCCCCATTAGCCCCGAGGACGCGCTCGAACGGCAAACGAGCGATCCTCGTCCCGAGGCCGCTCTGCCTTTCGCCCCGGCGGCGAAAAGTCAGCAGATCGCACGCGACTTTCGAGCCCCTGGTTCAAGCCTGCACGCTCCGTCCTCTCAAGAAGAGAAACGGAGGCCTTTGCAGAGGGACTCTCTGGATCGGGAACGTCAGGATGGTCGAGGGTAGGCGGCGTTGCTGCAGCGGACCGAAATTCACTCTCGATCCGCTGCGAGCCTCGGCATCAAAGGATTAGGACGAGCGAACCTCGATCTGCCGCACACCGCGCCTTGCGGCCGCGACCTTCGGCAACGTGACGCTGAGAACGCCCTGCTTGTGGCTCGCGGAGACCTTGTCTGCCTCCACCTCACACGGTAGCTCGATCGTCCGCTCGAAGCGCCCATAGGCGCGCTCGACATAGCGGAGCTCAGCGCTCTTTGCCTCATGCTCTGCACGCTTCTCGCCCTTCAGGGTGAGAAGCTTGCCTTCGAGCGCAACCTCAAAGTCCTTCTCGCTAAGACCGGGCAGTTCCGCATCGACCCGGATCTCCGACTCGGTCTCGGAAACTGCAATCCGAGGAGTCCACGCTCGGGCGGTCTCGGCTGCGATCGGCGCGATTTCAAAACCCTGCCACAACCCCTCAAGTCCATCCATGTCCTCCAGGAACGCAAAGGACAAATCCTGGGCTCGGCCCCATGCACCGACCTCTCGGTCGCGGCGCCAGGGAATAAGACTCATAAGTGCCACTGATCAACACCTCCTTCGAAGGCTCGCCACCTCTTGGCGAGCCCGATGGTTCCGATGCCTTTCATCTAGGCGCAGAGCAGCCCGGGTCAAGCCCTCAGAGCCAAGAGCTACGGAGCGGGCGCTTCGCGCGACACGCTGACAACCCTGCACTGTCCCAGCGGGGAATCGGGGCCGCGTGGCGCTCGCTCCGCGCTTCTCCCTGCTGCAAGGAATCCATTCTCGGCCCCGTGCGATTCGGACAGATGGCTGCTATCACTATGGCCAAGTGGCGAGAGCGCCGTGGCCCGAGGGCCGGCGCAGGAGGAATTGAGGTGCCCCGACCGCGAGCGGCCGCAGCAGCCACGGAGACGCGAGGAAAGCGCCCGCGCGTCGCCTCGTCGGGCCCGGGCGCGCTTGAACTTCTCGGCCTTCCCCCGGCCAGCGCGAGCGATCTCGTCGCGGAAGTGGAGCGCGGTCTTCCCTTCTCCTCGCTCGAGCGATTCAAGCTGCACACGGCGCTCGCGTGGGACGCGATCTGCGTGCTGGTTCAGCTCCCGATGCGCACCCTCACCCGGCGGCGCGCCGCAGGGCGCCTTGACCCCGCGGAGTCGGACCGCTTGGTTCGCGCGGCGCGTCTTTTTCACCAGATGCTGGAGCTCTTTGAAGGCGACGAACCCTCCGCCCGCGCGTGGCTCACGCGGCCGCAGCGCGGGCTTGGGGGCGCAACTCCCCTTGAGTTCGCCCGCACCGAAACGGGCGCGCGCGAGGTCGAACAGCTGCTCGGGCGGCTCGAGCACGGCGTTGTGGCCTAATGCCGCGAGCCTTTCGCCTGATAAAGCGTAAACACGCAGCGCAAAGCTTTGACGGCGAGGGGGCTCGCCTTTTTGGGGGACGCTGGAATCGGCCGGGCGTGGCAGTGGTCTACGCTTCGGAGAACCTATCGCTCGCGGCTCTCGAGCTCCTCGTCCACCTCGAGCAGGGACTGCTCCTCGCGCACTATTTGATGTGTCGCGTCGAGTTTCCGGAATCTGCGGTGGAGGAGCTCCCGGCGAAGCGACTCCCCGCCCACTGGCGCGCCTCCCCCGCGCCGCCCGCCCTCCAGGAGATCGGAACGCGCTGGGCCCGCGCCAGGCGGTCCGCCGTGCTGCGGGTTCCGAGCGCAGTGATCCCACTCGAGAGCAACTTTCTGCTAAATCCCGATCACCCGAGCTTTCCGCGATTCGTGCGCGCGGGCCCCGAACCCTTCGACTTCGATCCGCGCCTGCGGTCGCACGGATAGGCGCTCGAGCGGCGTGCTGCGCCTCACGAACTGCTTGCCCCGAATCGAGCCTTGCCACCCGCGCTCGCCGGGTGGAGCGAGAGGATCCTAAAGTCGACGCCTTCTTTCGAGCCGCGTCTCGTGAGCGGATTCGAGGTCGCCGACCGCACGCAGTCGAAGTCGATGAAGCGATAGAGCAGGTGCTCGTCTCGCCCCCTCGGAATCCCGAGGCGCCTCGCCTGGATCAGCCGGCTTGGCCGATACCCCACATCCTCGACGAAAAAACTCTGGGGATCGAAGGCGCGCCGATTCCAATCCGCCACCCTGAGCCCAAGAGCGCGGCAAATGAGCGTCTGACCCGAGCAAAGTTTCTCGAGCGGGCGCCTCCCCTGCGCGCCCGGATTCAGCCTGTGCATCAGCTCGAAACTTGCGGGCGGAGAGACGGCGTCTGTGAACGGACGCGCCGCCTTCAGGAGCACCGCATTGCCGGCCCCGCGACAGCTCACGTTGAGCGAGTCCGAGCCGCGCGCGTAATACATGTAGATCGTGCCCGCAGGCATGAAGAGCGCTTCGCGGCTGGGCGTCCGCCCGAGGGATGCGTGACTTCCCTTCTCGCGGAGGAAGTACGCCTCGACTTCCACGATCTGCACCGACAGCCAATTCGACGGGACCCGGCGTCGAAGGATCTTCCCGATGAGGTCCTTGGCGACGGTTTGCGGATCCCGATCGAAGAAGGCGGGGCCGAGCACGCACCCTCACGTTGGATGCGAGGGGGGCGCGATGTCAAGCACCCGCGCCTTCCGCCACGATGCCCGGCCCGTGGAGCTTGAGGTACCGAAACGACCCCCAGCCTGCGATCGCAAGCGCGAGCAGTCCGACGAGGACGGAAGGGGTTCGGCGGCTCTTCATCTGTATCTCCGACGCGCTTGGACGAGGAAGTTTATTTCGACATAAAGTATGTCATAATTTTTTAGATGACGATCCTACGAGCGACGCGGATCGTGTCGAGCCCGCCCCGAGCTTCTCGCCGACCCGATGGCGCCTGGATTCGCTGAGAAGGCGAGGTGTCTTCGTGGCCGAGCGACCCCTTTGCATCGTAGGCGCACCGGGCTCTCCCTACAGTCGAAAGCTGCGTGCGGTGCTGCGCTACCGGCGAATTCCCTACCTCTGGGTCCAGCGCGGTTCGAAGGAGGCGAGCGGTCTTCCGAAGCCACGGGTCGAGCTCTTGCCGCAGCTCATTCTGCCTGCTGCCGGCGGAGGGCTCGAGGCCCTCGTCGATTCGACGCCGCTCATCCGTCGCCTCGAGACCTTGCAGCGCGGACGCTCCGTGATTCCCCCCGACCCGGCCCTCGCCTTCCTCGACGCTCTCCTCGAGGACTACGCAGACGAGTGGCTCACGAAAGCGATGTTCCACTATCGTTGGGCCTACACCGCAGACATTGCGAAGGCGGCGAAGATCCTGCCTCGTTGGTCGCGGACGAATCAGCCCGAGTCGCAAGCAGTGGCTCTCGGCCGCGTGTTCGCCGAGCGGCAGATCGCGCGCCTCTCGGTGGTAGGATCCAACGAGACGACGCGCCCGGTGATCGAAGAGAGCTACCGGCGGCTCCTCCTTCTCCTCAACGCCCACCTGGAACGCTCTCGCTTCGTCCTGGGCGACCGGCCCAGCGCCGCCGATTTCGGCCTTTACGGCCAGCTCACCCAGCTGGTCGGTTTCGACCCGACACCGGCGGCGATCGCCCTCGAGACCGCGCCGCGCCTCGTGGCCTGGGTGGAGACGATGGAGGACCTCTCGGGCCTCGAGCCGCGTGACGAGGATTGGACGGCTCGCGATGCCATCCCGGACACCTTGCGAGCGCTGCTTGGTGAGGTGGGCCGTGTCTATGCACCCTTCCTGCTCGCCAATGCCGAGGCGATCGCCCGCGGCGCTGCGCGCGTGGAGTGCTCGATCGACGGCCGTCGCTGGGTCCAGCAGCCCTTTCCATACCAGGGGAAGTGCCTCGGCTGGATCCGAGAAGCCTACCGGACGTTGGCGCGGGAACACCGCCATGCAGTCGACACCATGCTCGTGGGAACCGGCTGCGAACGACTCGTCGCCAGCTGATTGGTCCGCGGCTGCCGCCATGAAGCGCTGCAGATTGTTTGGCTTCCCGGATCTTGCTCTTCGCCTCGCGACACGAAAGTCGGTGGCCTTCGGTCGACGACAGGACCGCCGGCGGCGTCTGCTGAGCTCCGACCCCGATCGACTTTGCCTCCGGCGCTCGAATCTCGAGCCAGGCTGCGCAAAGAGCGTTCCGTCGGTGAAGCTGCGAGGGTGCCTGGGCCGGAAGCCCCTCCCGCCGCTTCAGAGCCCATGCGAGAGGGGAGGGACACGGGGTACTTTCCCAGTGTCAACCAGGGAGCGCTGAGCCTCGTTGTGCATTGCGGAGGGAAGGTGAAATGGCACCGCTCGTGGATACGATCTCCCGGCCGGCTCGCCTTGCCGACCGCTACGTGCGCTCCTATCTGGGGTCACGGGCGTATCGCGAGACCTTCGCGGGGATCCATACCTACTGCATGTTCCTCGGTTATCCGCGCAGCGGCCACAGCCTCGTGGGTTCGCTGCTCGACGCCCATCCCCATGCGATCATCGCCCACGAGCTCCACGCCTTGCGCTATATCCGCTATCGATTTAGTCGCGATCAGCTCTTCTGGCTTCTGCTTGAGAACTCGCGGGATTTCACGCAGAAGGGTCGGGAGTGGACGGGCTACTCGTACCTCGTGCCGGGTCAGTGGCAAGGACGCTTCTCCGAACTGCGCGTGATCGGGGACAAACGCGGTGGAACGTCTGTGCGGGATCTCCGCCGTCGCCCTTGGCTCTTGGAGGAGCTGCGCACACGCGTCGCGCTGCCCCTAAAGTTCATCCATGTCGTCCGCAACCCCTACGACAACATTGCCACCATGCATTCCAAGAACGCCAAGGGTCGTCCGCTGGAGGTGGCCTTTGAGCACTATCTCGGCATGGCGCGCGGCATCCTCGAGCTCAAAGAGAAGCTTCCCAAGGACGAGGTCCTTGATCTGCGGCACGAAGACCTCGTCGCCGATCCACAGGCGAGTCTGCAAGCGCTCTGTCGCTTCCTCGGACTCGAACCCGAGGCGGGTTACCTGAGCGCGTGCGCAAGCATCGTGTTCCGCTCGCCGCACCGAACTCGCAAGGACGTGCACTGGAGCCCTGAGCTTCTCGCTCGCGCCGAGCGTGAGTTCAGCGAGCTCTCCTTCCTTTCCGGCTATTCCTTCGACGCGTGAGGAAGCGATCGGGCCTTCCATTCCCTGCCGCCTCGCGCTCCGCGACGAGCCCCGCCCGAGGAGGGCGCTGGCCCTCGCGAAGCGTTGCGAAGCGCGGCGCGCGGCGTCTCGCTCGAAGAGCACGGCATGCTTGCGCCCGTGCGCAAGGCAAGCAGCGACTGCCCAGGCGCGCGGGGAGGCCGGGCGCTACCCTCGAAGAGTTGCCCGGTCCCCTTCGGACCCGCACGCGGCGACAAGAGAACACGGCTCGTCCCGGCAGGTTGGATTCGGACGTCGGGCCGTCTCTCGTGACCCCAGGACGGGAGACTGCGCCATGTGGAGGGCCCCCCACTTCTTCCTCACCGTCTTTCTCGCCGGCGTTGCGCTCGCGGCGTGCTCTGGCCAAGACGGTGAGAACGCTCGCTCCGCGTCGATGCCGGCTCCTCCCTTCTTTCCCTTCTTTGAACCGCTCACTCCGCCGCGCCCTGTTCAGGTGATGGCGCACCGCGGGCTCGCGAGCGCGGCCCCCGAAAACACGGCCCGTGCAGTCGAGATGAGCATCGAGGACGGCTACGAGTGGGTCGAGGTCGACGTTCGCCAAACGAAAGACGGAAAATTCGTCCTCTACCACGGCAAGCAACTCGAAGACAAAACAGACGGCAAGGGAATGCCGGAGGACCACACGCTCGATGAACTGCTGAAGCTCGATGCGGGAGCTCTCTTTGCTGCGCGTTTCGAAGGCGAAAAGCTCCTCACCCTACGGGAGGCGCTCCGACTCGCGAAGGGCCGGATCAATCTCTACCTCGACTGCCGGGAGAAGGAGATCGACGCGCAGCTTCTTGTCAACGAGATCATGGCCGCAAAGATGGAGAATCAAATCATCTTCTATGGCACGAAGGACATGATCGCGCGGGTGCGCAGCCTCTCGAACAATTCGATTCCCGTGATGACGAAGTGGCACGCGGGATGGTTCCAGTACCCGACGCGTTTCGCGCGGGTGCACGGTGTTGCCGCAGTCGAGATCGACGCGGATGAACTTACGCCTGAGCTGGTGAAGGGCTTCCACGGCGCCGGCGTCAAGGTCGAAGCGAAGATGATCGGTGAGGAACTCGACAATCCGAAGGGATGGGAAACGGTGATTGCCGCCGGCGCGGACTGGGTGCAGACCGATTATCCGTTGGCCGTTCTCGCGCTGGCGTTTCGTCGCCGGGAGCCCGCCTGGCCGGTCGCGATTGCCTACCACGGAGGGGCCGATCGATACGCCCCAGAAAATACGATCCCGGCGGTCGAAATTGCCGCAGGGCTCGGAGCCGACTACATCCAGCTCGACGTCCGCACCACGAAAGACGGCTCCACAGTATTGCTGGACGACAGCACGTTCGAGCGCACGACGAGCGGGAAGGGAGAGGTCGCGGGAACGATCGCTGAGGAGGTCCGAAAGCTCGACGCCGGCACTTGGTTCGGCCGGCCCTTCGCGGGAGCGAAGGTGCCAACGCTAGACGAAGCGCTCGCAGCCATCGGCGAGCGAGCCCAGCCCTACCTTGATGCCAAGGACATTTCACCCGAACAGCTTTCGTCGACGCTGCGAAAGCACGGGCTCGTGCAGCGCTCGGTGGTGTACCAATCCCCTGCCTACTTGAAGCGCTTCAAAGCGGTGGAGCCATCCGTTCGCCTTGTGGCGCCGCTTTCCGAGCCCGGAGACTTGGAAACGCTGAAGGAGCTCGCGCCTTACGGGGTAGAAGCACCTTGGCGGCTTCTCTCGAAGGAATTGGTTGAAAAGAGCCATGCCCGCGGCGTTCGAGTATTTTTCGACTCCCTTGATTCTCCCGAAACCGTACCCATCTACCGGCAGGCGATGGATTGGGGAGTCGATGTGATTGAGACCGACCATCCCGCGCAGGTTCTGCGAGCGGCCGAACTCGAGGTCGCCGACGCGAAACATGTGGAGACGCGAGAGGGAGCCCGTTCCCCCCAAGCCCCTTCGCACACCGAGAAGGGAGACCCCGCGCTGTGACCCGGTCTTCGTCGGCGCGAAAGATCCTGATGCGGGAGTCGCTTTATCTCCTGGCGGGAATCGTCTTCGGACTCGTCTTCGTTCCTGCGATCGGAAGCGTCTACTATCACGAGGACATCGGGATCGGGTATCGCCAGTTCCTCAGCGGACTCATCGACTCGGAGACCTCGTTCACCGCGGTCGCGTATGTGCTCGCGCCCTATCTTCTCGTGCAGCTTGTCCGATCCGCCGTGCGGGCGTGGCACCGGGTTCATCCCAACGCCAAAGAAGCTCGAGGCGCCCCCGCCCCGCAATAGCCTCCGGGTCGGTTTGCTCGCGCCCCACGACTCTTGCGATTGGGGTGGCGTCGTCTCTTTCGCAGGCGGGAGCCTCCAGTGCAGGAGGCGAACGTCCGTGTCGCCGAAAGAAGAGAACGGAATCGCGAGCAGTCGCAGTCGTCATTCGGTCGACACGAGACCATAGAGACTCGTCCGGGAAGATGCGGACTCCTACCTCCAAGAGCGCCATGGTCCGCCTCGGGAACTCGTTCCGAACCTTGCGATCCTCGAGTCCTTGGCGGAGAAGGCAGGCGGCGTCACTTGCTTGGCCTTTAGCTGCGCGATGAGCCGCGTCCGCCTTCCATCCTCCATCCGCAGGTCTGCGGCATGGCCTCGCCCAAGGCGAGGTCTTCCGCGTTCATCGCCCCCCGGGCTTCGTGGGAGGTTTCGCCCCGGCTGCCGCAGCTGTGCGAGGGGGGCTCCTCCAAAGCCAACGTGGGAAGGTCCAGGCCATGGGGCCCCACCCGAAGAACGCTCCCCGCTAGACGGCGCTGCCAGGTTTCCATCGGGCCAGTCGGGAACGCTTGGATTTGAAGGGGCTCTGGGGCGGCACCTTTGTCCTCGAAGATCTCGGCTTAAGCCGAGCAAGCCGACGGCCGAAAGCGTCCCCGGAGGCAAAGTCCATGCCGTCCGTGCCTTCGATTAAGGGTTCGGTCTTCGCAACCGTGGTGGAGGACGTCTGCAAGTCTCTCGCGACAGGTGCGCTCACGCGCGATCAGCTTGACCGGTGGCTGCAGCCCGAAGACATCGCCCTGCTCGACGAGAAGATCGGCGTCTCGAGCTGGTACCCCATCCACTCCTACACGCGCATGGGTGAGCTGCTCCGGGACGTGGAGGGGGGCGGCAGCAACGAGTATCTGCGCCAGTGCGGTCGTCAGACCGCCCGGCGTCTTCTGGAAGCAGGACTTTACTCGCAGCTTGAGTACCTCCACCGCGCGGAAGTGGCCAAGGCAAGCGGGGGACGCGCGCGATTCGAGGCATTCGGACGCGACCTGCGGCTGCTTACGACCATTAGCGCCAGCATTCTTAGCTTCTCGCGCTGGACGGTGAAGCCCGATGCCGGCCACGACCTCCAGTACCTGATCGAAGTCTCGGAGGCCCAGGATTTCCCCGAAGTCCTGTGCTGGAGGTCGGACGGCTTCGTCAATGAGATGGCGATGCAGCACGGCGACTCCGATCTCTGGCGCTGGTCGCGGCCCTGCCAGGATCTTGTGGTCTTCCAAATGACGCGAAAGCTCTAACGCGCATTGCTGGCGCTCCGAGCGTTCGCGAGACCCACGAGCCCCGATCCGAGCACGTTCACAAGGGCACACTGGAAGCCTTGTTCCGCCTACCCGCCGTGGGATCTCCCGCGAGGAGGGCGTCGCGCTCAAGCGACCCGGCTCCCTGGGCGCGTGCAAAGGCGCAGGCCGGCTCTTGCAGCGGCGGCCTATACTCGCGGCAGCACGGGAGAGGGCAGACCCCCAACTTTTTGGGTAGCGCCCGGCAGAGACAAGGGGTTCCCTTCGGCCTCACGGCCGTCTGAACGTGAGCCAGGGATTTCTTGGAGGGTTCGGCGACGTGCTTCACTGGCCCGAGCAGTTCCATCCCACCCGCGCCGCAATCTACGTCTCCAATCAGCTCAGCATGTCGGCTCCGCCAGAGCGGATCTGGGCCTGGCTCGTGCGTGCCGAACTCTGGCCCTCTTGGTATCCAAACTCGCGCAACGTTCGCATCGAGCAGGGGCCGCGCCCTGACCTTGCCCTTGGCACACGCTTTCGCTGGTGGACCTTCGGCGTCACGATCGAATCGGTCGTCGAGGAGTTCATTCCCCACGAGCGCATCGCGTGGAGCGCACGGGGCCTCGGTGTCCGTGCATATCATGGATGGTTGATCGAGAAGACGCAAAGCGGCTGCCACGTGGTGACGGAAGAGACCCAGAACGGGATCCTTGCACGACTGGGAGCCCTGCTGATGCCGAACCGAATGCACCACTATCATCAGATCTGGCTGGAGCAGCTGAATGCCAAAGCCGCGGAAGGACCGCCGCCACCCGTCGTCGGGACCGATTGATCCCCGCCGCGAGAGCCGGGAGACGGCGGACTCCTTGGACGACACACATCCACAACGGCTCGCTGTCCGCGCTCACGCGCACACGCCCGCGGCGACGAGTCGTCGTACCGCAGCGCGCTTTAGCCCAAGAACGCGCGTTAGCACCTCCTCGGTGTCGGCGCCCAGACACGGGGCCGACCCGACGGTCTCGAGCCGCGTTCGCGCAAAGCGAATCGGATTCGCGACGTGCCGTACCGGACCGATCTCCGGATCCTCGAGCGTCACGAAGGCCCCGCGCTCGGCGAGGTGGGGATCGCCTCGCTGATCCTCGGGTGCCTCGACCGGCATCGCCGAGACGCCGACCGCCTGGAGGGCCTCCGCGATCTTGAGAGCGCTTCGCTTTGAGCTCCAGGCTGCAATGCGGCGGTCGAGGGCAGCCCGGGCTGCGATCCGTCCGGGGAGTTGCGCAAGCGCTGGATCGCTGCGCCAGCCAAGGAACTTCTGGAAGCGCATCCAAGCATCGTCCCCCACCACGGCGATCGCCACCCAGCGGTCCTCACCCGCCGCAGGGTACACACCATGCGGACAGGCATACTCTGCGTTATTTCCGCGCGGCGCGGGGGGCCGACCCGTCAAAGGGCCCTCGAGATAGAACTCGCCGAGAAGGAACGCCGCGGCCTCGCTCTGCGACATTTCGATCCTCTGTCCCTCGCCCGTGCGGCGTCGGTGTTCGAGGGCGGCCAGCACTGCAACGGCCGCGAGCTGTCCCGCGACGTGATCGGGGTGCTCGAGGGAGGATCCTGCGGGGTAGGGAGCGTCGGGGTGATTCCACAAAAAGGCGACGCCAGAGAAGGCGGCGTTGAGCGGTCCGAACGACGGGGCTTGCCCGAGTGGGCCACCCTTGCCGAAGCCCTGAGAGCTCAGGTAGACGACGTCGGAACGCAGCCGCCTTACGCTCTCATAGTCGAGACCGAAGCGATCCAGAACCCCCCCTTGATGGTTCTCCACCACGATGTCGGCCCGGGCGCACAGATCGAGCGCGAGCTCTCGGCCGCGCGCATGCTTGAGGTTGAGGCACACGCTCTTCTGGCCACGATTCTCGTCGTTAAACGGCCACGAGCGGTTCATCGCCTCGGGCTCGAAGGTGAGACGCCGGAGAAAATCGGGACTCGCGCGCGACTCGATCTTGATCACCTCGCAGCCGAGCTCGGCAAGCGTCCGACACAAGCCGGGCACCGCCGCGCCGACACCGAAGCTCACGACGCGCAGCCCGGCGAGGGGCGGCCCATCGCTGCTCGCCGCTGCCCCGCTGGGCTCCTGCGGCGCAAATCCCGAGTCGTCGTTCTCGCCCGGCGCGGGGGCGGGGCGGCGGAGCGTTGCGGGCGTCCGACTCAACTGACATGGAAACGGGGCAAAGGGGGCATTGCCAAGCTGCGGAAAGCCCGTGCACTGGAAGTACCCCCGCAGGCGTGTCTGCTCTTCGGCGACAAACTCCTCGGGCGTGTTGACGGGAGCGATGGGAAGGCCGAGGGCCCGCCCTTTCGCGAGCACGTCTTGCCGCGAGCGCCGGGCGAGGGCTTCGCGACCGATGAGCCGCAGGGTCGCAAGGGCACGGTGGAAGATCGGGAGAAAGCTCCCCCGAAGAGGCAGGTGTGCAGCCGCCCCGAGTGCTCGCCGGGCCGCATGCGCCGTTTCGTCCACGATCGCGGAGAGGCCACCTCCGAGCAGACCCCATGTACCCCGACTCGGGACCCGAGAGGTGAGCTCCTCGGAGCTTTTCGCGGGGGAGACCTCGCGGTCCGCGAACAGAGCGATGAGCGCCCTCCAGTGGCGCGGTGCAATGGGAAGCAGGCGGACGTACCCATCGGCCGTTGGGAGCACGAGTGCCGGGCCCTCCGCGTCGCGCGGGAGCGAGCTGGGAAGGACCGGGTAGACGCGCGCGTAGTCAGGGAGGGCGATCGCCCAGGGATCCAGGGCGCTCCGCGCCGCTTCCTGCACAGAGACCTCGACCCGCTCCCCGCCACTCGAACGGGTGCGCAGCGAGGCAAGCGCTCCGATCACCGCAGCCACTGCCGCGCAGTCGTGTGCAAGATAGCCGGGCAGCCAGCAGGGCGGGCGATCGGAGAAGCCCGATGCGTAGAGAGCGCCCGAGGCGGCGAAAGCGACGAGCGGTTCCAGCCGCCAGGAGGCGCGCGGGCCCGAGAGGCCGAAATCGGCAATGGCGAGGTGAATGAGGTCCGGCAGGCGGGCCTTCACCTCATCCGACATGATTCGGTGTCGAAGCTCCTCTTCCGGTGCGAGATTCTCGATCAGGATGTCGGCGCGCTCGCAGAGTTCGATGAAGCGGCGCCAGTCCCCTTCCGAACGAAGGTCCAGTGCAACGCCTCGCTTGTTGGCATTGCGGAACAAGAAGGGTAAGGAGCGGTCCGGCGAAGTCTCGTCGCCCACGAATGGCGGGCGGAGCCGGTCCGGATCGCCACCCGGCGGCTCGACTTTCACGACGTCGGCGCCAAGATCGGCGAGCATCCGACCGGCAAGCGCGCCCCGCAGATCGGTGAGATCGACCACGCGCAGATGCGCGAGCGGCCCCGGGCTGATTCCGACCACCGGCCTTTAGCTCGCCCCGTCCGTCCTCGGCGCGGGGATCGCCCTCGGGCCAAGGGCCGTGCTGGGCCTGCTCCCGAGCCAGAACCGCATCTGATCAAAGACTTGAGGATGGTTCAGCAGCCGCAGGTGGGTCATCCCCCCAAGATGGCGTCCATTCTCGGCTGTGAATGGGAAGCGCCGGGAGGGCGGCGCCGCATGACCGGCGGCGCTTGCGAATCTCACCAGTGTATCCCCGAGCAGGACGCCGAGCGGGTGGCGCGGATTCTTGGTCAGCGTCGCGGCGACGAAATAGTGCGCAGCGGAGTCGAGGAAGGGGATGTCATGGCGGTTGTCCTCGAGCAGCGCGTCCGCGTCCCTGCCCTGCCAATCTTCCTCGACCAAGTAGCCAAAGCGCAGATCCTTGATCCCGTGACTTCGGGCGTTTAGGACCTTCGCGATCGGCCTCGTCACTTCGAAGGTGTTGAGGAGCCAGCCGGTCACGTTGCCGAGCTTCTCGAGAGGCGCTCCAAGATGCGGGGTGCCGAGACAGAAGATATGGCGTACCGCATCGACCCAGCCGTTCCCGCGCTGCTTGCCTTGGTGGCAGGCGCTTCTCGCCACAAGCCCACCCATGCTGTGACCGACGAGCACGATTTCCTTCACCGCCGTGGGCCAGGCGCGAACCAGTTGCTCCATGCGTTCGGCCAAGAGTCCGCCGTTGTGCGAGACGTGGAGACCCGAGTTGTAACGGAGATAGAGGGGGCTGTAGCCGAGCTCTTGCTCGAGGAGGGATCCGTAGGTCGTCCCGCCTTCGCCGTAGGATTCCTCCGAATAGAAGCGCCAGACCTGCTCGGTTCCAGCGAGACCATGGATGAACACGGCCAGCTTCGGTGCGGCCTCGGGGTATGCACGGCGCAGAGCGTTGGGTTCCAGGGCAAGCGGCCGGCCCGCGTTGCGAAACTCCATTCGGATCCGCAGACCGTTTCGTTTCTGCTCGAGGCGATCGCCCACGAACCCATTGAGCGCGCCAATGGCAAGATCGACTGCGACGGGCACGGGGTCCACCGCTGCGGGCTCCTCTTCCCCAAGTGGGGTGAGCGCGAGATCGGCGGCGCCCCCCGCGAGCTGCATGAGGCCGCGAAGGCCGGAGTAAATCCCGCCCGAGATTCCGTTGTGAAGCAAGCGAGCCGCTCCTGCTGGTAAGCGCGTCACAGGCACCCGCTCGAGGAGCTCGAAGGGGCGCCGGGCAATCGAGACGTGCATTTGCTCGACGGTCGTCGTCCCGCCGCGGACCGCGGCGACGAAGAGGTCCTTGAGTCCACGGATTTCGTCGATCCTCATGTCTTGCCTCTCCTCTCGGGCCGAACCGAGCCCAGCCGCGTTCGTGGCAGCAGGCCGCAGCTCTCCGGGGACCGCTGCCGAATTCCAGGAAGGATTTACACGCACTACTCCTTCCACTCCTGGAATGTCAAGAATGTCTCTTGTGCTTTCGGACCGAGACTCGCCTGGGCAATCGCACGATGAACCGCACGGAGGAGAAGGAACGCGCGGGCCGGGCCTGACCGGCAGCAGGTGGCTCGCGGAAGCCGCGTCGCGGTCTGCCCAAAGGGGCGGTCCTGCAAAAACCAAAAACCCGCGGACCTTAGGGGCGGCGCCACGTTTTCCATGCTCTTCCGCTGGGTGGGGCTTAGGGCGGAAGACAGCCGAGCCCAATCCAACCCACGCAACGGTCGAGGCACGCTCCTCTTTCTGACCGCGAAGGGCGAGCGGGTCCGCCTGGCCTCGCGCCCGGTGTTCCGACGCGCGATGTCTGAAATGGTGGAGGGCTTTACCTCGAGCGAGCTCAAGGTCGTCTTCCGGTTCCTGAATGCCCTCGTCGAAAGATGCAAGGACGATTCGAGTCGACAAGATGCACGCGGATCACGCGACAGCGCGAGCTAGCAACTCCATACGGGAGGAACGATGACCACCTCTTTCCCGCTGCGACGGAATGATAAACCCGTGCCAGTGTACGCTCTCGGGCAGCTCAGCATCCGAGATCGGGGGCGCTACCAGCACTACGTCCGGAGGTTCCACGACGTCCTGGAGCGATTCGGGGGAAAGCTACTTGCCGCGGACGAATCGCCTGAGATCCTGGAAGGCTCATGGGAGCGAAAGAAGGTCGTCCTTTTGGCGTTCGAGAGCGCAGAGTCGTTCTGGGCATGGGCGCGTTCAGATGAGTACCAGGAGATCTCCCGCGATCGGACTGCCGCCACGGACGGGACGGTTCTCCTCATTCATGGAGTCGGTTGAGGCGTGGAGCGACCTCGGTACGACTCGATCGGCCACGGCTACCTTCCTGGGCGACGAAGGTGAGGATCGCGTGCGCGCGGCTTATGGGCCAAAGACGTACGTGTGGCACGGTGAAGCGGGCGTCCGATCCACAAAATTTATTTCGGATGAACCAGAACATCCGACCGGCGGCGTGAGGCCTCCTGAGTTCGCCGCTCATGGGGGCCCCCTGGCACCTAAGGCGGGTCGGCCCAACGGCGGGGGAAACAAGCGGTCGGCGGCACTGTCGTTCGTCGCGCCGCGAATGGCTGAGCGGGTGGGAGTCGTCGCCAAGGCGAGGCGGTGCGCAGCGCCCGGTCCGCGGCGTCCGCGCGGGGCGCGGCCCGATCGATCTGCGCGGGCGCTTGGAGGGCGTGATAGCGTCAGGCCGCCGGTCTGCTGGGAGTTACGTCGCCTGGCGGCAGAGTCGCGGCCTCTGGGTGCGGGTTTGGGTCCCGGAGTGACACGGTCCCAATGGGTGGATCAAGTAAGCCGACTCGACTGCCACGCGCATGGTGCTCTCCGAGCGACGACAGCACAAAGCGCTGCGGGCCGGGGCTCGGTGCGAATCCGCGTCGGCGTCAACCAAGTTTCTCTCGTCCTCGTCCTAGCTCGTGTGGAGGCGTTGGCAGCCATGCTCCCGCAATCGGAGTCTTCTGCCCGAGCGATTTTAGGCCGAAACAGGCGAATTTCGCACTGGATGGCCGGCGTCTGCTTCCTGATGGCAGTGATCACGGGTGGCTTCGGAATCGTTGAGCTCTATCAGGGCATTCGAAACTTGGGCGACGATCCCCTCAACATCGCGATTCCTGCGGGCGCACTCGGAATCGCGGTCGGGACCTTCCTGCTTCGATACGCGATGATCCTGAAGCGCGCCTAGAATCGCGCAGCAGCGCCGCGCGCGTCTTCGGTTTTGGGGGGCTCGTCCGAAGCTGGCCTTTCGCTGTGGCGCGAACCTCGAGCGGCGCCATACCTCTGGGAGATTGCGCTCCACGGTAATCGAGCGCCTCCTCCAACGGTTCCCGGGTCATCCGTCGCTGATCTCGACTCGTCGCTATCGCGTCGCGCTGACACCGCGCTGATCGAAATGCTGCGGACTCGAACGGGCGCCTGGCGACAAGCTGGCGACGGGGCTCCGGGAAACAAAAGCGAACCGCTTCGCGGCGTTACAGGTGGGCCCTCCAGGATTCGAACGGGGAAAGCGTCGGCGGAATTCCGACGGAAGCAAGCGAAGTTAGGGGGTTACGCCCACTTGGCACCCGGTCCGATCGCGGCCAGACCGGCCAAAGTCCCCCCAGAGTCCCCCCACGGCTTGGCGCCATCGTCGAATCGCCTGGCAAGTGTCTGAGAGTTCAGCGTTTGTTGGCAGGTCAGGCGGCAAGCATGGGGGTCCAAATCGGCTCGGTCGTGTCGGGACACCTGACGAGATCGCTGACGCAGTGGTTTTCCTCGCGTCGGACGAGAGCAGTTACATTACAGGGATCGACCTCTTCGTAGATGACGGTGCAGCGCAGGTCTGAATTGAGGGGGGACGCAGCGCCGACGACGGAGGAGCTAAGCGGATGGACATGCCGGAATCAGCCCGTCTCCTCTTCGAGCGCAGGCTCCAGCATGCGCGCCTGCGAGCCCTCCTTGCCGATGCCGTGCGAAGCGCGTCGGTCGTGGAAGGTGACCGCCTTGAGATTGAGCTCGACGACGCGCGGACGAAAGAACGCGAGCACTTGGCAGAGGCCGCGCCCTGCTCTCGGGATTCGATCTCGGCCGATGCAGCGTCGGTCCCTTCGCTCTCGATCGCCATCCTAATCGTCGGCTCGCGGGGCGACATACAGCCCTTCCTGCCCATCGCGCAGCGCTTGCGCGACGACGGACACCGCGTGCGAATCGCGACCCATGAGGTCTTCCGCGAGTTCGTGGAGTCCCACAAGGTGGAGTTCTTTCCGCTAGCCGGCGATCCGCGGGAGCTCATGGAGTATATGGTGATGACAGGTGGCCGGCTGATCCCGCTCCGGCCCCGTCAGCTCCTTGAGCAAGTGCCGCGCAAGCGGCAGGTGATGGCCGAGATCCTCACCTCCACCTGGGCCGCCTGCACCGAGCCGGACCCTGGCCATCGCGACGCAGCCCCCTTCGTGGCCGACGCGGTGATCGCAAATCCTCCCAGCCAGGGACACATCCACGTAGCAGAGGCGCTCCACGCGCCGCTCCAGATCATGTTCACCATGCCCTGGAGTCCCACGCGCTCTTTTCCGCATCCCTTCACCCACATGATCTCGCAGGCCCATCCGGGCCTCCGCAACCGCCTCTCCTTCGAAGCCTTCGATCTTCTCACCTGGCTCGGGATCGCGGACCTCGTGAACGATTTCCGCGAGAAGACGCTTGGTCTGGAGCGCGTTCACCTGGGCCAGCACGGCGC
>DATGZK010000063.1:0-66770 GCA_035489755.1 Myxococcota bacterium | reverse complement strand
CCGCGTCGCCCCTTGGACCCCCACCAGCCAAGGGTCCAAAGACCAAATGCGAAAAGCGTCCCGCTGCCCGGCTCGGGGACGACTTGCATCGTCATGATCGTGCCCGCGATCTGGAACTCGTCCTGCGGATTGCCGGTACAGGCGCCGTAGCAGCCCCCTGCATCGAAGGTGTGCTGCGCAAAATCACCGAGGCTCAACGCCGTCGGAAGCTCCATACCGCTCAGAGCCGTCCCTTTCGGGTCCGAGAGCTGAAGGTCGCCACTTAGCCAGTCGGGGTCCGAGCCACCTGAGGGCGCCGCGGGCCCCCCGATACTGGCTGAGAACGAGTCCGCGAGGGGACCGTCCTCTACAAACACGTAGGCCCGCCCGTCGACGCTCGCAATCGGCGTCGCATTCAGGGAGAGGCTAAGGCTCGAGGGAGAGACGATGTACTCGCAGGTCGTGGGCAAGACGGCCTGGCACGAAGCACCGGACGCATAGGAGAGCATCCCCACAACGCTCGCCCCGGCTTCGAGCACTGTGGGCAGGAGTCCCTGGGGATCGCTCACCGTGGTCAGGATGCCGGTAAAGCTCACCAGCACGGGGCTCGCACCCGCGGGAGCGGCAAGGAGCATCGGGCAAATCAAAGCCGCACCGGCGGCCCAGCGTGTCAGCCTGCCCACCTATCACCCCTTCCCGCGGACGAGCGGGATCGCCCAGTGAGTGTCCGCGGCGGGTCGGCCGGTGGCGCCTCTCACGGGAGGAATTTCTCGGGGTGAGCGAGTTTGCGGGGCAGATACTCGTCGATTACGTAGTTGAGCCCCCACTTTGCGAGCGCCTGTTGCTCGGCGCGCACGCCCATTTTCATCAGCTGATCGATGCTCTTCTGCCACTCCTTGTGCGCCTTAAAGAAGGGATCGTTCTTGAGGGCGTCCTTTGCGCGCTTGATGTCGACGTCCTGGAGCGGGTGCGTGGGGAGCCGGTAGTCGACAATGTCCTGCGGGGTGACACCGAGGTAGCGGGCGTGGGGCACGCAGAAGAACTGGGAGAGGTGGGCCGCGTTCCCGGATCCCACCTTGAGCGTGCGGTAGATGTTCGAGATGCCGTAGGGATCGCAGTCCACGAACGCAAAGACCGGCAGCTTGCACTCATCGGAGAGCTTGCGAATGAAGCGTCGTGTGGCGCGTGTTGGGACGCCAGCCATCGAGACCAGGATGCAGTTGGTGGTCTGCCAAAACTTGTGGCTCTGCAGGCGCTGGAACACGCCACCCGTTTCAATCGCGAGAATGAACTTGGCGTTCGTCTCGAACGAGAGGTGCTCGACCGTGGAGGGGATCGAGTAGGCGCCGGAGCCGAAGCGGGTGCAGTCGATTCGCTCCACCACGCCGGTCTCGCGGTCGGGGTCGAGCACGATCAAGTTCCCCGCAACGGCACCGCCGTGCTCGTCGGGGATGAATCGGAGCTGCTCGCGGGAGACCCCCCGCACGGAAAAGAGGGCCTCGATGTCGTCCATCACGGTGTCGGACTCGGTCTGTTCGTCGAAGCGCGCCTCCTCCCAGTTCTTGCTCTGGTAGTAGGCGTCCCGCTTTGTCGCGAAATCGTTGGTCTCGATCAGCTCCTTGGAAAGACCCATCATGCGCAGCGTCTGCGCGAAGCTCTTCACGGTGTTTACGGTGAGCGTGCGGACCTTCTTCTGGCGACCGATCTCGAAGTAGCCCCGCTTCTCCGAGTACGTGACGTTGCCGAGAGCGCGCACTGGGAAGGCGAGGTCGGGCTTTTTCTGCTGGCGGATGTCACCGTGGACCTCGGTCGCCGCGCTCTTGATGAGGTCGATCGTCACTTTGTCCTGGGCCGCGTTGCGCGCCGCGACCGCACTTGTCTTCGCCGGCGCCTCGCCGCGAGTCGAACCTGCGGCCTTCTTGGTTTTCGGGTTCTTCCGCGCGGCCATCACATTCTCCGGCTGCGCTCGAGGACGTCCTTGAGACGGTCCACGACACGCGTGCGCTCACCATCGTCGAAGCCCAAGATCTGCTGGAGCCCGATCGCCACCTGAGGGATGTACTGGTCGATGTAGGCGCGTTTTTTTGCCTCATCCGCCTCCCGGCGCCGCTTGCTGATGAAGTGCGAGACCTTGCGCCCGCACTCCTGCAGGCCGAGACGAATTTCCTTCATGATCTCGGGATAGTGCGCAATCGCTTCTTTGCTCTCGGAGGTGAACGGCACCCACACACTCGCAATGTGCACCATGAGCAGCATCGGACCGATCGGCAGGGCACCCTTTGGCTGCTGGAGGTGATACGCCTTCCAGTCGGTTCCCATCACGGCACGCGTGATGGCGCACGCGCCCTGCTGGTACTGCAGGGGCACCCGGTTCGCGTAACGAAACAGCGTGACGGGCTCCTCGGCGGGGAGATCGCCACCGTAGGCCAAGCCCACTTCGATCAGAAAGGGGTTGCCGCGATAGACCTCGGGCCTGCGCGTCACCGCAGCCACGAAATCCGACCTGACCTCGGCGCGCAGGGCGCGCTCGATCAGCTCCTCCCCGATGGGTGCGATGCAGTCCGTGGGCGGGGCCATGATCTTGGTGGCCTGGACGGCCTGATGGATCCGCTCCGCTTCCTCCCGCCCGAGTTCCCCGGGCCGCCGGCTCTCGGGGACATGAGCGCGCTGGCAGATCTCCTCCGCGATGCGCGGCGAGACGCGCGAGAAGTCGGTCTGCAGGCACGTCTTTAGATTGCGCGCCTTGGTGTCGCGGAACATCTGCATGAGAACGCCGAGCTCGACACCGTAGGGATGGGGTTGGATCTCCGCCGTCGCCGGCGGCAGTACATCCGTCACCCGTGGGAAGCGGCGCTCAGCGTCCCCCTCTGCCTCCTTCGGACGCGCGTACACAATTTCGGCGTGAGGGTTCGCGAGTGAAACTTGCTCGAGGTAAGCGTCGACACCCTGGCGCCCGCCGCGATAGGCCGCTTCGAGTTCGATCTCGACGCGGGTGCCGTGGGGCTTGTCCCAGTCGACCTCCGCGTCGCCCGTTACCTTCGGCTCATTCTTCTGCGTATCAATCACGAGCTCGAGGTGATGGGCACGCTTCTTGGGATCGGTCCTCGTGGTAATCACCACGGGCTTGCCCGTGGTGAGCAGGCCATACATGCCCGCTGCGCTGATCCCAATGCCCTGCTGGCCGCGGCTCTGCCGAAGCCGGTGAAACTTCGATCCGTAGAGCAGTCGACCGAAGACCTTGGGAACTTGGGCGCGCACGATGCCCGGGCCGTTGTCTTCGACAGCGACGCGAAATCGGGTTTCGCCAAGCTGCACGATCTCGACGCGCAGCTCGGGCAAGAGACCTGCCTCCTCGCAGGCATCGAGGGCGTTGTCGACCGCCTCCTTGACGGTGGTGAGCAGCGCCTTGGAGGGGTTGTCGAATCCGAGCAGATGGCGGTTCTTGGCGAAGAACTCCGAGACGGAGATCTCCCGTTGCTGCTTGGCGAGGTCTTGGGCCGTGGCGCGCGCCGGGCTCCGGCGCGCGGCGCGGGTGGAGGGAGCAGGCGCCGCGGGCCGGCGTCCGGAGGTCTTTGGCGCCCGTCTGTTGGATTCGCCGCTGGCCACTCGTTCGGAACCACCGCCGGCGGACTGTCCGCGGAAGACGAAGCTCTGCTGCTCGGACACCTGCGATCACCCCCCTCGAAACGCGAGAGACGTCCGCAGGCCATGGTCCACACGGGCTCGAGGCTGGTCAAGGACGGGGGATCAGACCTCTTCGAGAAGCGAGCCCCGAAAGTTGCCGCACAGCCGCACGCGGCCGGATCGAACAAGGTGGGTGACCGTGGCCACAACCTCGGCTTCGCTGGCTGCGAACTCGTTCACCACGCAGACCAGCTCGAGCAACGTGGACTCATGGGCCAACGGCACGCGCGCGATCTCCTCCCCATGGCTCATCTCGGTTCTCCCTCTCCTGGGATGCCGTTCAGCATGAACCGTGCCAGCGCCTCGCTCACCCTCCTCTCGCCGTAGAACCCTCGGTAGATCAGGATGTTGCGCACTCCTCACGGGCCGCGTTGGAGGCGAGGGGGTCCCTCGAGTGACGGAATTCAGGCGCAGGCTGTTCGATTTCGGACGGCTTGCCCGCCGGGGAAGGGCTAGACCTCGGGGGCGCAAACTCGGTTGCGGCCAATACCCTTCGCCCGGTAGAGCTCCGCATCCGCCCGCTGGACCAGCTCCGCAGCGCCACGGGCGTGGGCGGGAAGCACGGCCACCCCGACGCTCACCGTGAGCTCTTCGCGCCCTGAGGGGCCAAAGCCCGTCGTCTCGACGGACTCCCGGATCTTTTCGCCGAAGGCAAACGCGCCCTCGATGCTCGCCTCGGGCAGGATCACCGCAAACTCCTCCCCGCCGTAACGGGCGACGATGTCGTGCGTCCGGCAGCGGCTCGCGATCGCGCGTGCGACCCCGACCAGCGCCTCGTCGCCGCGCGGGTGACCGAATCGGTCGTTAAAGGCCTTGAAGTGATCGACGTCGAGCAAGGCAAGGCCGAGGGAGCGGCCATAGCGGTTGGCGCGGTCGACCTCGCGCTCGAGACTCGACCAGAAGTAGCCGTGGTTGGCGAGGCCGGTGAGTGCGTCGTGCTCGGCCCGGCGCAGCGTCTCTTCGTAGCGGTGTGCGTTGCCGAGAGCCACTGCGGCGTGGCCTGCGATCGCCTCGAGAAGCCGGAGATCCTCTGCACGAAAGGGTTCCCGGCTGCGTTTGTTGTTCACGTTGATCACACCGCGCACGCGGTCTTGCAGCAAGAGCGGTGCGCTGATGAGCGTTCGCGTGTAGTAGCGCTCATGGTTGCGGCGGCGGAAGCGCGGGTCGAGTTCCACGTCCCGGACCAGGAGAGACAGGCCGCTTTGTGCGACATGGCCCGTCACGCCCGTGCCGATCGGCACCGTCGCGTCCTGCACCACGTCGGCGGGAAGACCCTGGTACACCGTCAGCCGAAGCAGGCCATTGCTCTCGAGCAAGAAGATCGAGCCGATCTCGGAGTGCAGGTGCTCGAGCGTGCGGTCGAGCAGGCGCTGCAGCACCTCGTGCACGGAAAGTGTCGATGTGAGGTCCCGGATGGTCCCGTAGAGCACCTCGAGCTCGGCGTTGCGGCGCCGCAGGCGGGTGAGCTCGACTGCGTGCAGGGGCTCGAGGGCGAGCTCTGCCCGATTCGGATCCATCGCGAGAAAGACCTCCCGCTCTCGTATCGATCCGCAGCCGCAAAGGCTTAAGCGCGCTTTGCGCCTTCTTTACTGACGCAAGAGCGCCCTCGAGTCGCATGCTAGGCTTGCCTTCAAGTGGCCCCCCCGCAGACTCGTTTCGACTTTCCGGCCTCCCCCGTGGCTGAGCTGCGATCCGTGACCAAGCGCTTTGGCGACCGGCTCGCCGTGGACGCGCTCGACCTCGATGTCGCTCGGGGTCTTTGCTTTGGCCTCTTGGGCCCGAATGGCGCGGGCAAGACGACGGCGCTCCGCATGCTGTACGGCGTGACCAAGCCAAGCGCGGGCACGGTGCGCGTGTTCGGCCTCGATGTGTCCCTGCATCCGCGTGCCGTGCGCGCGCGGATCGGCGTCACGCTTCAGGAGAACGTGCTGCTGGAGGCGCTCTCACCGCTCGAGAACCTCCGCATCTTCGGGCGCTACCACCTGCTCCGGGAACCGGTCCTCGGGCGCCGTGCCGCCGAGCTCATCGAGCTTTTCGAACTCGGCTCGCACGCGGGAACCCCCGTGCGTGTGCTTTCCGGGGGCATGCAGCGACGCCTGGCCATCGCGCTCTCGCTCATGAACCAGCCAGAGCTGCTGATCCTCGACGAGCCCACGACCGGCCTCGATCCCCAAGTGCGACTGGCGCTCTGGGCGCGCATCCACGATCTGCGTGATCAGGGCACGACCGTGCTTCTCACCACCCACTACATGGACGAGGCCGAGCGCATTTGCGATCACATCGCGATCCTCGCCCACGGGCGTTTGCGTGCGCAAGGAGCGCCCGCGGCGCTCGTGCGTGCCCACCTTGCTCCCGAAGCGCTCGAGGTCGAGCTGGATCTGGCGGCCGAAGCTGCACTCTTCTCGGGAGTGGATGCCTCCCCGCGGCGTCTGCGGGTTGGGCGACGACTTTTTGTGTACGACGATGACGTCCGTCCGTACGTCGAACGCGTACGGCAGCGAGACGGCGGCGAGCGCCGCCCGCTCGTGGTCCGTCCCACGAACCTCGAAGACGTCTTTCTCGCGGTCACCGGAACGAGCCTCTCGGCCTCGCGGTCGGCGGAGGTTCGGCCATGATCCTGTTCGGCACGATCTCCTTGCCCCATGCGATCGCAGTCTGGCAGCGCAACGCCGCGATGTACCGACGCACCTGGAAGCTCAATCTGCTGCCCAATTTTTTTGAACCGCTGCTCTACCTGCTCTCGATCGGGGTCGGAGTCGGCTCCTACGTGACGCAGATGGCGGGCATGTCGTACGTGCAATTCCTGGCTCCGGGCTTGGTCGCGGTGGCGGCGATGAACGGGGCGAGTTTCGAAGTCACCTACAACACGTTCGTGCGCCTCAACTACGAGAAGACCTACGACTCCATGCTGACGACGCCGATCCAACCTGAGGATCTTCTCTTCGGGGAGGTGCTGTGGGCGGTGACGCGCGCCTGCATCTATGGCGGGTGTTTTTTCGTGGTGATCGTCGCCCTTGGGCTGGCGCCGCTCCCCTCTTCGTTCGCCGCCTTGCTGCTGCTGCCCCTGGCGGGGCTGCTCTTCGCTGCCATCGGCATCGCTTTCTCGCTGCGGGTCGTGACGATCGACCTTTTTAACTTCTACTTCACTCTCTTCCTGACGCCGCTGTTCCTGTTTAGCGACGTCTTCTTCCCTCTGAAGGAGCGCTTGCCCGGGAAATGGCTGTGGCTCGCGGAAGCCCTTCCGCTGCTGCACCCCGTGCGCCTCGCTCGTGCCGCCTTCCGCGGCGAACTCTCTCCCATCCTGGCTTGGGATGTGCTCTACATCGTGGCTGTCTCCGCGCTCTTGCTCGCAGTGGCTGCGCGCACGGCTCGCAGGCGGCTCACCTCCTAACGTTCCGCGCCGCGCTCGGTCCGCGTCCCGTGACGCGCGCGGGAAGCGGCGGATCGGTCGCCCCGCGGTTTGCGCCGGCCGTGCTTTTCTCCGGGGGAGGGAAGAAGGAGGCCGGCCCCCCGCAGAGCGCCGGCAGATCGGTACGGCAGGGCCGCGACGCGGCGTGTCTTTTCGGTCGGTGCAAGGGAGAAGAGGAGGGCGGGCTCGCCGCGGGGAGGGGTTGAAGGCAGGGCCCGGCATGCCGGAACCCTGCCTTCCACCTTTGAAAAGCCCCGCCAGGGAGGGGCCTCACTCCTTGGAGTGGCTCCCGGCGGGCAAAAGTGTCAGTCGGCGCGCAGGACGCCTGGTGAGCTGAGTCACCAAGCAGCCCAGAAATTGCGACGAGGATGCGAGGAGGCCTAACGCTCGGACCGAGCGAAATTCGGTCTGCTACACCATCGTCACGAGGCAGACCTTGGGGTGGAGGCTCGGGTCGATGAAAGTTCGCCACTCGCAGCCCTGGCGAAGGTCGCAGGGAGTCGGCTGCCGCCGACTCCGCGCTGTCGCGCTTGGGCTCGCCTTCGCAGTCCCCCTGGCGTGCCAGACCCAAACGGCTGCCCCGGTCCCACCCACGGCTCCCGCCGCGAGCGCCGAGACTTCGCCTTCCGTCCTCGAGCCGCAGGCCACGCAGATCGCGGCGATTCCCGGCGCGCAAGTGCAGCGGGAAAGCGACCGTGTTGTGGTCTTCTTTGCCGGGGACGAGCTCTTCGAGTCGGGCACGGCCACGGTCACCTCCGCTGCGAGCCCGCGCCTTCGCGACTTCGCGCAAGTGATACGCTCCACTCCCGACGTTCGCCTTGCGGTCCGCGGCTACACCGACGCGCAGGGCTCGGAGTCATTCAATCTGACGCTCTCCGAGGACCGCGCTGACGCGGTGCGCAAATACCTCGTGGGCGAAGGCATCGAACCGGGTCACATCAGCGCGGCGGGCTTCGGTCCCCAGTTTCCCGTCGCTTCCAATGACACTCCCGAAGGACGTCGCATGAATCGGCGCATTGAGATCGAGCTGCGGCCCGTCCCCGCCGCAAGCGCAGGGCTGCAAAGCGGCGCTCCCGAATCGCGATAGAACGACGTAGCATGAGACCGATGCCCCGCCCGCTCCTGCGCGCTTTGCTTTTGGCGGCCGCCTTGGCCTCGGCGCAGGCGGTCTCCCCGGCGGCCGCGGCGGCTCCCGCTTCCGCCGCGGGCGCGAGCCCGGTCCGCATCCGGATCGACTCGCCGCACCCCGGAGAGCCCGTGCAGAACAAGGTGCACCTTGCGCCGATCCGTGGGAGCGCGGAAGCCGAAGGCCAGAGTTCCGCCGACTTCGACGTGATGGTCGTGATCGACGTCTCTCAATCCACCGAGTGCGCGAGCGGTGTAGACGTCAACGGCAACGGAGTCGTTGGCTTCGATCCCCACACCGAGCTCGTGCCCCCGGGTACCTTTCCCGAAGACGTTTGCTCGACGGATCCGGGCGACTCGATCTTCGCCGCGGAAGTCACCGCCGCACGCTCGCTGATCCAGAGTCTCGACCCCAAACGCGTGCGCGTGGGCATCATCACCTTCTCCGGCGATGTGGACCCGGTGACCGGCGAGCAAGCGCACCCCGGCCAGAAGGATGCCTGGCTCGAGCTCCCCCTCACCAACGACTACGCTCGCGCCTACAACGTCTTGGGGGGCGTGTACGCCCGGGGGCCACACGGCGCCACGGATTTTGCCGCAGGCATCCGGCTGGCGATCACCGAGCTCTCCGCGCTCACAGGCTCCCAGAGCCCGCCGCGCCCGAATGCCAGGAAGATCATGCTGTTCCTGACTGACGGCATCCCCACATTTCCGATCGGCAAGGGCATCGTGATGGATCCTGGCGATATCGACGCGGCGCTCAACGCGGCGCGGCTTGCCCATACCGCAGGCATCACGATCAATACCTACGGCCTGGGCCCAGAAGCGCTGGCGGACCAGCGCACCGTGACAGAGATGGCGCGCATCACGCTCGGGACCTACACGCCGGTAAAGAATCCCGGGGACATCGTCGCGCTCTTGCAGGGCGTGTCGTTTGCGAACATCGAAGACGTCGTCGTAACGAATCTTACGACGGGAGACTTCTCCACAGACGTGCGGCTCTTGCCGGACGGAAGCTTTGCTGGATTCGTGCCAGTGAAGGAAGGAAGGAATCGGGTCCGGGTGACTGCACTTGCCACCGACGGCACGCGAGGCAGTGTCGAGCTCGACCTCACCTTCAAGGTCGCGGAGCTTTCCGACCGCGAGCTCGCGCTCGAGCTTGAGCGGATCCGCGACCGCAACAAGGAACTCCAGCTGCTGTTGGAGCGCAAGCGGATCGAGGAGTTCCGGGCGAGCGAGAAACAGCGCAAGGAGCTCGAGGTCCGGCCCGATGGGGCTGCGCCGCAGTGAAAGCGTAGCCGCGCTGGGGACGCGGCCTAGAGCGGCGTCAGCGCGGGGTCCGCGACCTCCCGTCGCACCAGCTTTCCGTTCTCGTAGTACGAGGTGATATCGATCTTGCCGTCACCGTTCGTGTCTTCCTCGCGCTTCACGATCACAGTCTTTCCATTCTGCTGAGCAAAGGTCTCGAAGGTGTCGGGCTTGCCTTTGCCCTTCGCATCCCGCTCGATTCGACTCACCACTTCGTTGCCGCCATCGGCGACCGTGTAGTAGGTCCACGTATCGATGCGCCCGTCGTGGTTTTGGTCTTCTTCGGAACGCACCCGCTTGCGGTTCTGGTAGTAGACCACGAGATCGATATTGCCGTTGTGCTGCGTGTCGTGGCGCTCCTCGACCAGCGAATCACCCTCAAACAGATAGAAGGCGTCCGGCTTGCCGTCGCCCTTGCGATCGACCTCGCGGCGGGTCATGCGGCCGTTCGCGTATTTCTCCCACACGTCCGGCTTGCCGTCTCCGTTCTCGTCGAGCTCACGCGCGACGACGACGCCGTTTTGGTAGGTGGTCCAGGCATCGATCGTGCCGTCATAATTCCGGTCCTCCTCCTTGCGCAGGAGCTGGCCGGTGGCAGCGTCGAAATACCGGATCTCTTCGGGCTTGCCGTCGCGATCCGCGTCGAGGGTCTTCTTGATCACCTGGAGCTTGGGATTGTCCCCCCACGCGCCCTTCGGAATTGTGACGCGAGTTTCCGTGAAGAGCGCGGCCGGAATGTCTCGGTCTTTCGGCGCGCTCGGCGCGCTGCGTGGATCCGATTCCTCGAGCACCTTCTGGGCATTCGCCGGGTCCCCCGGCGAAATCGAAGCGTGCTGGGTTTTCTGGTCCTTATCGACCTTGTTGAGCAGCTCCTCTTGGCGCTTGAGCTCGGCTTGGATTTGCTGTTGGAGCTCATCTTGCTTGGCGAGCGCTCCGTTGATCTGCTCGTCCATGCTCTGTTCGCGATCGGCTTCGTCCGGCGTCGCGGGGCCGTAGCCGCCCCCTCCGCCGCCACCGCCCCCTCCCCGGCCGCCTCGCGGGCCCGGTCCTTGGAAGGGGACGTTTCCGGTGACCGCCGAATAGACCAGCATCGCCGTAGCGCCGGCGGCGGCACCGATCGGTCCTCCGTAGGCGCCGATCATGGCGCCCATCATGGCCCCTTCGATCGCACTTTGGAGCCGCGAGCCGATGCCCGGGCCGCTATTGACAGGCGGGGGGGAAGCCGGGGGATTCGGGGAGTTCGGTCCCGGGGCAGGGGGAGGAGGATTCTGGCTGGCGCAACCCGACGCCACCAGGCACGCCAACAGCACGCCAAGAAGCCTGCTCCGCCCTTGACTCACACCGACCCTTTTATCACATGGCCCCTTTCTCACCCAACTCTCGATACGACCGAGCCGCTCGTTCCGGAACTCAAGACGCTCCATGGCGAGCACCCCCTTCGAGCCTAAGCAGCCCGCGGCCGACCACTTCCCAACTGAGCGCCCCGCGGCAAAAGGGACGACGCGACGCGGCATTTCGGCGCTTCGCCAACCCGCTCTCCCAAGCCTCCAGCGCTTCCCAGCAGAACATTGTTAACCACCAAGGTTCCCTTGACTTCCCTCCTACCGTCGCGTACACGAAGGCGTGGCCTCGGCGTCGCTCCGCACCGCCGCTGTTGCTGTGCACTCTAACGCGGTGCAGCGGCCTGGATCTTGCCGCCCCTCGAGTCCATGCCATCCCGAGCCGTCAGCTAAGGCATGCTGTCGCCGGGTCGAGGGGTGTGCTCCGTGGGCCTGACACTCATCCGCAAGAGCGATGCCAGCCGTCCCAAACGGGATCCGAAAATCGCCCTCGTGCTCGCCGGCGGGGCGGTCTCCGGTGGGGCCTTCAAGGTCGGAGGGCTGAAGGCCCTCGACGACTTCCTCGTCGGCCGAAAGATCGTGGACTTCGACACCTATGTAGGACTCTCCGCGGGCTCCTTGCTCGCGGTTTCGCTCGCGGCCGGCATTACACCCGACGAGATGGTGAAGGTCCTCGAAGGGACGAGTAGTCGCTTTCATCAGCTCCGCCCGGTCGACTTCTACAACCCGAACTGGCGGGAGTTCGCCGTCCGCCCCGTGAAGTTTCTCTACGATCTCCTCAGCTATCTGCCGAGTGTCGGCGCAGACCTGGCGCGCGCGCTGCCCGGCCTTTCCGATGCGGTCGGCACGGAGCTCGGGGCATTTTTGCAGGAGCCCAGCTACACGCGGTTCGAAGGGCTCGCGACGCGGGTGATCGAACACGTCTCGCCCAAGCGAGAGTTCCCGGCCCTCACCAACCACATCCCGTCCGGTTTCTTCGACAACGCGAGCCTCGAACGCTGGCTGCGCCTCAATCTCGATCGCATCGGGATGCCGAACGATTTCCGCGCCTTTGAACGCAAGCGACGCAGGCGGCTTTTCCTCTCCGCCTGCGACCTCGACACCGCAGAGCGCGTGGTGTTTGGAGCGGACGAGACCTGCGAGGTCACCATCTCTCAGGCCGTGCAAGCCTCTACCGCGCTCCCCCTCTTCTACCGGCCTGCGCGAATCAACGGGGTGGACTACGTCGACGGCGGCGTGCGCCATACCGCCAACATCGACATCGCGATCGAAAAGGGCGCAGACCTCATCATCTGTTACAACCCATTCCGCCCGTTCCTCAATCGGATTGACGCGGAAGACAAGAACTCGACTTACTTCGCCAATGGACGCTACCTCGCGGACCGTGGTCTTAAGGTCGTGCTGAATCAGGTCTTCCGGACGCTGCTGCACTCCCGGCTCAAGCTCGGCATCCAGCGCTACCTCGCCGACGATCGCTTCCAGGGCGACATCATTCTGCTCGAGCCCCGGGAGACCGACGCGAGCTTCTTTTCCGTGAACCCGCTGGCCTTCTGGAAGCGCGCAGAGGCGCTCGAGCACGGATTCGAGTCCGTCCGCTTGACGATCGAGCAGAACTTCGACCAGTTGCGCTCGGTCCTGTCGCGCTATGGCCTCGAGATGAACCGCAGCGTGGCGCGGCGCAAGGCCGAGCGGGTTCGCGCGGCACGGGGCTGGCGGGGTGAGGAGAGCCCGAGTCCGGCTGAAGCTGGGGAGCCGCCCCTGCGCCTGGTGGCCTCGGAGCCCGCTTAGCGGTGGTGTAGGGCGAGAGCCCCGGCTTCGGCGCGTGGGCGGTTGCATCCCTGCAGATGGCTGGTAACCTGTTGGGTCCGCACATGAACCTGCTCTCCTATCGTGACCGCGCGGCGGACCACCGCCGCTTCGCTGGACAAGACCGAGGCGGACGAGAGCAACGCGGGCTGGGCCTATGTGCACGCTGATCGTGCTCCACCGCTGCGTCCCGGGTTTCCCGGTGGTCGTTGCAGCGAACCGCGACGAGTTTCTTGAGCGGCCGGCAGAGCCGCCCTGTCTTCGCGAGACCGGCAGCGGACAGTTCGTGGCTCCGCGCGACTGCCGTGCGGGTGGAACCTGGCTTGGCGTGAATGCCGCGGGGCTCTTCGTCGGAATCACGAACCGGCCCAGTGCGCAGCCTGATCCGAGCTGCCGCTCCCGGGGCGAGGTGGTCGTGGAGGCTCTTGGCGCGCAGAGCGCAGACGAAGCCGCCGGCGCGGCTTTGGAGATTCCGTCCGGGGTGTACAACCCGTTCAACTTGCTCCTGGCAGACCGCGATCGCGCTTTTGCGGTTGTCTACGACAAGGGATCCAAGGTGCAAGAGATCGGTCCCGGCGTGCATGTGATCGGAAATGCCGACCCCGATGCGCGCGACATTCCGAAGATTGGACGCCTGTTCGCCCGCGCCGAGAGCGCGGCGGCGCGGCCGGCGGGCCAAGTGCTGAGCGCTCTAGCAGCGGTTTGCCGTGGGCACGAGGGCGGGCCGTCGCCGCGCGAGGATGCCTGCATCCACGCGGGCAGCTACGGGACGCGGAGCTCGACGCTGCTGCGCCTCGGCGCGGACGTGACGGACGGCGAATTCTGGTTCGCAGACGGGCCGCCGTGCGTGGCCCCCTACCAAGATTTTTCTCCTCTCTTGCTCAAGTTGGACCGCGGGGTCCGGCAGCGCGCAGGGGATGCATGGGCGAGGACGACCAGTTGAGACGCATCGGCAGCAATATCCGCAAGCAGAGCACCGACACCAAGGTCAACCGACCGACCCGGAACATCATCCGCTACTCGACGAAGGAATCACCCAAGAACGAGTATCCGAAGCGGATCGTGTCCCCACCGAACCCATCGAACTGCTGCGGTGAAGAGAACCGCGTCATGGTCGGCAAGATCCAGGAGGTCGACGGGTTCAAGTTCTGTTACAAGATCTGTCAGGTCTGCGGCCACGCCGTGAAGTTCTTCTTCCCGGCCGTCGAGTCCACGAGCGGTGCGGTGAAGGAGTACCGTCAGTGGAAGCGCTACATGGTCCAGTGATTCCGGCGGCGCGGCCTCCCTTGCTGGGAGGCCGGGCCGCGGTCCCTGCGTGAGCCCTCCCGACAAGCACCCCGGCTCCTCTGTCTCCCCGCTCGAGCGGGCGGCCGCCTGGCTCGAAGGCCTGATCAACGTAGAACGCCTGCCCGAGCTCCCCTACAGCCGGCTTAGCCTGGATCCAATCTGCCAGCTGTTGGCGCGCGTAGGGGAGCCGCAGCGCGATCTGTGCGTGATTCACGTCGCGGGCTCGAAGGGCAAGGGCTCGACCGCGCTTTTCGCCGAGGCCATTTTGCGCGCCGGGGGCGAGCGCGTGGGCACCTTCACGTCCCCCCATCTCGAGCGCTGGACAGAGCGCTTCCGCATCTGCGGGGAGGAGGTCTCCGGCGACGCCTTGGCCTCCGCGCTCGAATGGCTGCGTCCCCACGCAGAAGCCCTCACCAAGGAGGCTCCAGGAAAGGCGCCCACCTTCTTTGACGTGATCACGGCTGCGGCCTTTCTCCTGTTCCGCGACGCCGCGGTCGATTGCGCGGTGGTCGAGGTCGGCATGGGAGGCCGCCTCGACTCCACCAACGTCGTCGATCCCGCGGTGGCGTGCATTACGACGATCGAGCTGGAGCACACCGACCGGCTCGGTACCACGCTTGCCGCCATCGCTGGCGAGAAGGCGGGCATCCTAAAACGCGGCCGGCCTGCGGTGATCGGGGCGCTTCCCGCCGAAGCGCTGGCGGTGGTGGAAGCGCGAGCGCAGGAGCTTGGCGCACCGCTCAGCCGGCTCTGCCGGGAGCTCTCGAGCAAGGTCACGTCGAGCGACGACTCCGGTGTCGGCGTGTGCCTTCGGGACGGCAGCCTTGAGGTCGAGGCCAAGCTTTCGACGCTGGGTGTTCACCAGGCCGCGAATGCAGCGCTCGCGCTGGCCGGTGTGCGCCGGGCCACCCCGCATTGGGCGCGTGAGACACTGGCCGAGGCGGCGCGGGCGGGACTCGCCGCCGCGCGGCTTCCGGGAAGGGTCGAGCTGCTCGGGCGCCGACCCTTTCTGGTCGTGGACGGAGCGCACACCGCGGAGTCGGCCCGTGCCTTGGCGTCCGCCCTCGGAACTCTGGCGCGGCGCCGCAGCCGCCTTGTGCTCTCCGTTTCGAGCGGCAAGAACCTTGCGGGCATCCTCGCGGCGGTGTTGCCTTGTTTCGACGAGATCTTCGTCACGCGGGCCGATTCCCTGCGCTCGCTCGATCCCGCGCAAGTGGCGGCCGCGATCCGCGCCGCAGATTCACGGGCCGCGGTGCACGCTGTACCCAATCCCTTCATGGCGCTTCGCGGGGCACGGGAGGGCCTCGGCGAGGAGGACCTCCTGTGCGCCACGGGATCGCTCTATCTCGCGGGAATCGCGCGCAAGGTTCTCGCAGCGGAACGCTAGGGCGAAGGTGCAGGCGCCGGGGGCGGGGCGGAAGGCTTTCCGCGACGCAGCGATCGCGCTTGGCGGCGCAGACTCGCGATCGACGTTTGAAGGCGCCGCCGGGTGATTTCGAAATTCGAAGGCGCGCTGCGCTCGAGCCACAGCCGTCGCAGGCGGTGGCCGAGGGCCGCCTGCTCCATCGAGAGACGTTCGAGCCGCGCGGCCAGCGCACGTCGCCTCGCGGGTGGCAGGCTCGCCGGCCGACGCCGCCACGCGAGGAGCTCCAGGGCTGCAAGGCCCTTGTGTGCTGCAAGCAAAGAGGTGTCTGCAGCGAGCAGAAGCTCCTCGTACGTCCGCGCTTCCCGTTTGAAGCGGTGCTTCGCGCCGGCAACGCGCGCCTTGGCCCGGACGAGCCCGGAGAGCGTGCGACGGAGCGCCAACGCCTTGGCGCGCGCGCTGAAGTACATGGGTCCCAGGTCATCGAAATAGAGCGCCTGCAGCGGGGACGCGTTGAACAACGGGAAGCCCGCGTCGTGCAGGGCGCCGAGCTCGCGGTAAAGCCGCGCTGTCTCGCCGCTTTCGTCGTCGAACAAGACCCGGGAGAAGGCGCGGTCAAAGAGCTTGGCGGGCGCGTTGCCCGACCACGCCTGCTGGGCTGCGAAGGCGAAGCCAAACCACGAGAAGCCCTGCAGGTTGTAGTGACCGAAGTCGCCCCAGTCGGTGACCACAAGTCCCCGGGCGCCATGGCGCTTCCCCGCCTCGGCGTAGCGGGCGATGTTCTCGAGACTGTTCCCGACGCGCGGGAAAAGGCAGTTCCAGCTCGAGGTTCCCGGGCAAACCCAGAACTCGATGCCATTGGCGGCGAATGCGCGAACCCGGTCGTAATCGTGCGCCGCCTCGTACCACCAGTCGAGCAGCACGAGGTCACGATCGATCTCAGGGATTCGCTCGGGGTGGGCATGCACGACGTCGCCCCAGATCATCGTGCGTTTGCCATGGGAGGCCGCAAGGTCGCGCACGCGGCGCACGTGATCGAGGAACACGCCGGCCTTGCCCACCTCAAGGGCGCGCTCCGCGGACTTGCCGAGCGCAAGGTCCCACGGCTCGTCGCAGTTGGCGTTGAATCGTCGCGAACGGAAGTTCGGCAGGTACTCGTCGTACAGGTCGCGCAGCAGCTCGTAGGTCCCGGGTTCCGCAGGGGCAATTGTCCAGCGACGTTCGGTTTCCGCGAGGTGCGCGTAGCGCGGCAGCGCGAGCACGTGTTGCATGTGCCCGAGCGACTGGAGCGTCGGGACAAGCTCCACGTGACGCTCGGCCGCGTAGCCGTCGAGCTCACGCATCTGCGCCGCATCGAGAGGGGAGGCATCCGCGCCGATTTCTGGATGGCGGCGGAAACGGAAGGTGTGTTCCGTGTAGAGCATGAGGACGTTCAGTTTGAGCCGCACGCACAGGTCCACCAGGCCTCGCAGCGTGTCCAGGGTCGGCACCTTGCCGCGCGAGACATCGAGCATGAGCCCGCGATGCGGGAAATCCGGGGCGTCCTCGATCTCGCAGCCCGCGATCCGCGCCCCGCGCGGAGCAAGCTGCCGCAGCGTTTCCACCGCGTAGCGAAGGCCCGCAGGCCCCGCGGCCGACGCACGCACCGCCTCCTCCCGAACCACGATCCGGTAGGCGTCGCCGACCTCCCCTTCCCGCGAGAGCTCGACCCGCGGGCCAAGATCGGCTGCACGCGCGTGGGTTTCGATCGGTAGGCGAAACCCGCATTTCTCGGCAAGGGCATCGCGCAGGACGCCGGCGGATGCGAAATCGCTCGCATCACTCCCCTCCGCCAGAACGATCGGCACTTCGGGGGAGAGCCGGAAGCTTCCAGCCAAACGTCGAGCGTGCCGCGGCTGCGGCAGCAGGGGAAGCAGAGCACCGGAGCGCGCCGCAGCTGACATCGCGGGCGATCTTAGCGGTGCGGGCCGCAGTGGCAGGTCTTGTGAACCCAAGGATCCAAAAAAAGGAGACGCCCGGGCCGAGTCCTCGCACAGAGTGCGAGGGGAGGGGTACCCGGCCCGGGCGTGATGTTCGATGCGGCTCCCTCGCCCTCTCCTTAGAGCAATCGGCGTGCCACCAAGGCGCACACAAGGCCGACCCACAGGAGTCACGCGGTTTTGCCCGCTTCTTCCCCTCCTTTTGCCGCCGCGGTGCCGATGCAAGCGCCACGCAGCCAAGACGCGGGGGTGACACAATTTGTGTCCGCCGCGCAGGGGCCTGCGGCCCCCGGGGCGTCCTCTTAGGCGCGGAGACGACGGGCGATGGCCGCGATGTGGGCGGGCGTCGTCCCGCAACAGCCGCCGACCAGCCGGGCTCCGGCAGCGATCCACGATTGGGCCAGCGTCGCGAACGGCTCCGGAGCAAGGTCATCGCTCCGGCGAAAGCCCGTCACGGCGTCGGGCGCCCCCAGATTGGGATACACGCCAAAAGGTAAGTCGGAGCTTTGGAGCGCTGGAAGGCAATCGACCACCCAGCCCGGCGGCAGGCAGTTCACAAGGACGGCGAGCGGGCCGAGCTCGACGCAGGCGGCGACCGCCTCCGAGAGCGGCTCGCCCGAGAGCAGGCGCCCACCGTCGGCGCACGCGAAGCTCACACAGGCCGGCGCACCGGCCTCGCGCGCGGCGCGCAGCGCAGCCACGCCCTCTCGCCGGGTATTCATCGTCTCGACCAAGATGAAGTCGACGCCGGAGCGCACGAGGGCGCGCGCGTGCTCTGCGTGCTCGCGCGCGAGCGCAGCGTTATCGGGTACGCGTTCGGGGTGGTAGCAGTCCTCGAGCGTCGGTTGGGAACCGGCCACGAGAACGCCTCGCCCGGGAGGGGCGGCTTCGTCCACGGCCGCACGCGCGATGGCGACAGCACGCGCCGTGAGCTCATCGCTGCGTTCACCGAGCCCTGCGCGGGAGAGCGTTCGGCGCTGCGTGCGGAAGGTATTGGCCGTGAGGATCTCTGCGCCGGCCCGGACGTAGTCGCGGTGAATCTCACGAAGCAGCGCCGTGTCCCGCAGCAGAGCGTGGGTCGACCAGAGCGGGAGTGCGGTGGCGGCGGGAAGAGCGCTGCGCCGCTCGATTTCGGTCCCTGTCGCGCCATCCAAAAGAACCGGGGCGCCGGTCGCAAGCCGCGCCGCGAGCCCGCCTCGGGATAGGTGCCCCTCCACCCCACGGTTATACTGCGCCCCCCATGTTCCGTCCTGTCGTGCTGGTGGAACACCCCGGCGCTGGCCGAATCGAGGCCGTGCGGCTCGGCGTGCGCGTCGCCGAGGTGCGCGCCTCCCCGGAACGGTGTGCGTCCGCGCTGCTGGCCGCCCAGGCCGTGCCGAGCCCCGGACGCCACCGCGCGGGTTCGATCGAGATCGATCTCGCATTTCACGATGCGGAGGGCGCCGCGATCGTGGATGCGACGGTGCGCAACACCGATGCGCGTCCGATCCGGCTCGATGCGCTCCTGCTCGGCTTCCGCTGGACGGGCCACGGTGCCCGGTCCTTTCGCTGGCTGCGCCACGGCTGGCAGTCCTGGTCAGTCACCGAAGGCCGGCCGCTCGACGACCTCGGGGAGCCCCCCCTTGCCTGCGGGCCTTGGCTCGGCGGCATGTTCCACGCGCTGGGGGAGCCTCCGCAGGACCGCGCTGGCTGGCATCCCTCGGAGCTCGTCACCGCGCTCGGTGCGTCGCCCGACGGAGTCGCCTGTCTTGCAGGCGTGTACGAACGCGGCGAGACGCTCAGCATCGTCTATGCACGGCCTGGTGCGCCGGACGTCGCCGGTCTGCGCGACGTCGCGCTCGAGGTGGAGCTGCGTTTCGAGGTCCCGCTGCAACCCGATGAGGTCCGGCGGACGGAAGCCGTGCGCCTCGCCCTCGGCGACGATGCGAGCCGGCTGCTCGAGGAATACGCCGAGGCCTACGGTCGCGCTGCCGGCTCCCGCACCCGTGCCCCGTTCCAATCCGGCTGGTGCAGCTGGTACCACTTCTTCCACGGCGTCACCGAGGACAACCTGCGGCGCAATCTCGATGCACTGGTCCGTTCGCGTGCCGAACTTCCGATCGAGGTCTTCCAGCTCGACGACGGCTATCAACATGCGATCGGGGATTGGCTCGAAACCAACGCGAAGTTCCCGCGCGGGATCGCGCCCCTCGCCGCCGAGATCCAAGACGCAGGGTTTCGGCCAGGGCTCTGGACAGCCCCCTTCTGCGTGGCCCCGGACAGCCACCTGTTCGAATCCCACCGCGATTGGCTGCTGCGGCGGGGCGACGAAATCTTTCGTGGACTCCACCACGCGATGTGGACGAAAGACGGCTGGATTCATGTGCTCGACGCGAGCCGGCCCGAGGTGCTCGAGCACCTCGAGGACACCTTCCGTGCGCTGGTGGAGATGGGCTGGACCTACCAAAAGCTGGACTTCCTCTATACGCAGGCCATGCAAGCCGACGCCTTCGACCTTGCGGTGACGCGTGCACAGCGCCTGCGGCGTGGTCTCGTCGCAGTTCGGAAGGGCTGCGGCGGCGAGGCGTTCCTTCTCGGCTGCGGCTGTCCCCTGGGTCCCGCCGTGGGCGTCGCGGACGGGATGCGAATCGGGCCCGACGTGGCTCCCGCATGGCACGTCGACCCCTCGAGGACGCTGCCCGGCCTTGCAGGGACCCAGCCTTCCACGCGCAACGGCGTGCGCAACACCTTGGCGCGTGCCTTCATGCACCGGCGGCTCTGGCTGAACGACCCCGATTGTCTCATGGTGCGCGAGAGCGACACGAAGCTCACCCGCGCCGAGTCACAGACTCTCGCTGCGGCAATCGTGGCGACCGGCGGCATGGTGATCTTCTCCGACGACGTCCCGACGCTCGACGCAAAGGCGCGCGCCTTGGTCCGTGACGCGCTCGCGCTCTCGCGCGAAGTCGATGCCGGGGTCGCGCACGTTCTCGACCCGCTCGCTGCTGAGCTCGCGCCTGCCGCTGCGGCGCGCTGCGGCACACACGCGCTCCTCACCCTCGTGAACGGCGAAGATGAGCCGCGCGTGCGCAGCCTCGACCTCCGGGCGCTTGGCTTCCCGGTCTGTACCGAGCCCCTCGTCCGCGTTCTTGGCAGCGCGGAGGTATCGCTGCGGCCGCAAGCAACGCTCGAGGCGGCGCTCGGCCCGCACGAGAGCGTGGTGTTGCGACTCCCGACAGCGCCGGCAGTTGCGGTGTTCTGTGATTTTGACGGAACCTTCGCCGTGCAGGACGTGGGTTCGACACTGGCCAAGCGCCATGCTGCCGAGCGTCGGCCCGCGCAGCTCGCGCGTCTCGCGCGAGGCGAGATCACGGCGTGGGAATACAACCTCGAGATTCTCAACCGGCTCCCCTTGTCCAAAGCAGCGACCGATGCCTTTCTCGAGACCATCGAGCTGGATCCCGGCGCGAAGCCGCTCTTGGCTTTCTGCGATGCGCAGGGCCTCCCGTTCCGAATCCTCTCGGATGGATTCGACTACAACCTTGATCGACTGCAGGAGAAGCACGGAGTGCGCTTCGCGTACGATGCGAACCGGCTGCGCTTCGAGCAGGACACGTGGCGGATCGAGGCCAGCCTGCGCAATCCCAACTGCAGCTGTGGCACCGGCAATTGCAAACGCGCGCGGATCGAAGCCTACCGCGCCGGGCACCCCGGCAGCCGGATCGTCCACATCGGGAATGGCCGCGTCTCGGATCTGTGCGGCGCGCTCGCCGCAGACATTGTGTTTGCCAAGGGGACGCTGGCCGAAGCGCTCGCCGAGCGCGCGGCGCCGTTCGAGCGCTTCGAGACGCTGCACGACGTGGTGGCGAGCCTTAAGGCGCAGCTCCGGCGTCGCTGATACGGCTGCACAGCGCTAGCGAAGACGTGGCGGATCGAAGGACGCGGGATCGCTTGGGGAGTCGGTCGAGAAATCATGCCCGCGCCGCTCCATCGGCATGATGATCCAAAGGATGACATAAACGAGGATGCCGACGCCTCCGCCGACGATGCACGCCAAGACGAAGGCGAGACGCACAAGAGTGACGGAGATGTCGAACTGATCGGCGAGGCCCGCACACACACCGGCAATCATTTTGCCCTTTTCGCGCCGAGTCCACTCCATCGCCAGCACGTTGCCGTCAAGCCGCGAGCCGCAGAAACGGCATTTGACCGCTTCACTCCGAATCTCTTCCGCGCAGTAGGGGCAAGTCTTCATGTCCGTCATCCCGTCACCTCCGAAATCGATCGCTGCACCCGTCGGTGCGCGACAAAGGGGATCGATCCGTAAACGAACGCCAGCCAGCCGGCGACACTCGCCAGATACGCGCCCGCGAGAACACTGAGGACCGGTTCTGGCACAAACCCCGCGAGCAGTCGGCCGCCGAACCGGATCACGAGCGCGTTCCACGCGAGCACGAGGGGAAGGGCCGCGGTTGCGACCCCAAGCAGCCGCAACAGCTCACCGGTAAAGCCCCGGGGAAGCCGAGGCCCGAGGAGCCCTGCGCCCGCCAGGGCCGGGCCGCGGGAGGCCAGTTCAGCGCGTCCACGCAGCAGCGTGCGAGCGATGAGCCGCTCGGTCGGCGCCCCTGCCACAAGCTCGCCTAGCGTCTCGCCAAGCGTGCGCAGCGCGGCCTCGACTTCGCGACAATCCACGCACGAGTCAAGATGGGCGCGAATCTCGGCGCCTGGAGTCCGCCGGTCGAGGAAGGCGTCCTCGAGCGCAGCGCGCGCCGTTCGGCACGCATCAGTGGCTGACATCGTGCTCCTCTGGCACTCCGCGCAGCGCGCGGACCGCGGCGTGAAGACGGCTTTTTACCGTGCCTGGCGGCACGCCCACGATCTCCGCGATCTCGCGTTCGCCGAGGTCTTCGAAATATCGCAGCACGAGTACCTCGCGCAGGCGCTCGGGCAGCCGAGCGAGTCGCTGCCGTGCGTCGAGTTTGGCGTCGAGCGCCGCGACTCCGGCTCCGCTCGGAACCGCGGCGTCGAATTGTAGCTGTGCCTGCTCTCGGGCTTCGAGCGCGCTGCGACGCGCGCCGTCGCGGCACAGGTTGTTTGCGATCTGGAAGAGCCACGTGGAGAAGCGTCGGGCCGGGTCGAAGCTCTCCCGTGCGCGCACGACGCGCAGCCAGGTCTCTTGAAAGAGGTCTTCCGTGCGCTGCGGCGCGGTGCGGCGTGAGAGAAACCCAAATAGTCGCTGCCGGTAGCGCTGTAGCAAGAGCTCGAACGCGGTGGCGTCGCCGCGTTGCATGAGGACCATGAGGCCCTCGTCGGACTCTGTCGTGGACGGTCCGACCGGTCTGCGGTTCCCCGTGGGTCGCATCGTCGCAGAGCGTAACCCCGGCCATCGTGCCACCGCCCACCACGCAATCCTCGGGCATCCCGCTCCGCGAACCTCGCGGACCAAAACAGCGCCTTGTGCTTCGTGATACGCACGAGACCGCAGGAAGGTTCACGGACCGGCCCGGCTTCTTCGCTACGGTCCCGGTCCGAGGAGGTCCCGGTGCAGCCGCGGCGCGCAGTGGTGATCGGGGCGGGCTTGGCGGGCCTCGAGGCCGCGCTGCGGCTCCAGCGCGCGGGGATCGGCGTCCTTGTGATCGAGCGCGATCCGCATCCAGGCGGGCGGGCGGCGGGAAGCCTTCTCCACGGCTTTCGCTTTACCCCCGGCGCCCACGCCTTCCGTTTGGCCGACCGCCGGCTCCGCGAGCGACTGGCTTCTCTCGGATTCGGCCGTGAGATCGAGCTTCTGCCGGCGGGAGCGGAAGGACAGCTGCTGCGCGATCGCGTGAGTGCGATCCATCCGACACGGCTCCGCGGCCTCGCACGCATCCCCGGGGCCGGTCTGGGCGGGCTGCGGCTGCCTCGAATCCGCCGACTGCTTGCCCGCTACGCGCGCGTGCTCGACGGGGAGGCGCCCGAACGGGCTGCCGGGATTGACGATCGAAGCGCACTCGAATTTGGGCGCCTGTACTTCGGCCGACGTCTCGCCGAGCGCTGGATCGAGGCGACGCTCGCGGAAGTCACCCTCGGCGACGCCAGCGAGACGAGCCGTGTCTTGTTCCTCCTGCGGCACGGACTCGGCGCGGGGGCACAGCGGGTCGTGTTGCGCTCGGGTGTCGGGGCGCTCGTCGAGGCCATGGCCAAAGGCATGACGCTCCAACTTGGAGTCGACGCCGTGACGCTCGAGCGCTCGGCGGCGGGGAGCCTGCGGATCGTCGCCGCCGGCGCTTCCTCGCCTTCCTTCGACGCTGACGCGGTGGTGTGCGCAACGCCGCCAGCCGAGGCCGCGCGCATCGCAAACCCTCTTCTCTCGTACGCAGAACGGGCCTTCTTCGCCGAATCGAGGGCGGTCGCTTCTGTCGTCTTGAGCGTTGCGCTCGCTTCCGAGCGCATCCTTGCGCCGCGTCGCGTCCGCATCCCGCCGGTGGAAGCGCTTCCGCTCAGCCACGTCGTGATCGAGGCCGGGAGCAAGGGAGGCGCGATTCCGGCGGGAAATGCCATCGTGACGCTGATCGCCCGTGATGCGTGGAGTCGGCCTCACCTTGCAGCGCCCGCGGAGGTGGTAGAGAAGGAGCTCCTCGTGCACGGGGAGCGCATTGTCCCGGCGCTTGCGCACACGCCGCTCTTCACGCAACTCGCGCGCTGGGAATACGCGTACCCGCGGTTCGATGTCGGCCGCTTCCGCGCAATCAGCCGTTTCCAAGCCATCCAAGAACAGGCGCGGCGCGACGGCCGCCGGCTCTATTTTGCCGGCGACTACCTCGTGGGACCCTCCATGGAAAGCGCGCTCGTTTCCGGCGCGCGGGTGGCCGAGGCCGTCCTTACCGATCTTGGGGTTCGGCCGCCTCGAGCTGAACGACCGTGACGCCGTCACCGCCCTGCTGGGGATCGCCGCGCGCGAAGGAAACCACATAAGGCGAGTTCGTAAGATGCGCGCGTACCGCGTCACGCAACGCGCCGCTGCCAAGACCATGCAAAACGAGCAGCGACCGCTGCCCGGCGACGGCAGCGCGATCGAGGCTGACGACGAGTCTCCCGAGTGCCTCCTCCACCCGCAGGCCGCGCAAGTCGCAGCCCGCAAACCCTTCCCCGAGAGCGGTCTCTTCGGCGAACCCCCCGTCGGGTGCCCTGAGCTCGACCGCCACTTTGGCCGGCACCCGCCGCGCGCCGACAACCTCGTGTGCTGCGTCTTGGGTGGGGGGCCGGTTCGCTGCGGCCAGCCGATCCATCGGGACCAGAAGGCGCGCTGCACCGACCTGGACCGACACGCGTCCGCGTCGGTCGGGAAGAGCCACCAGCACCGCATCGCCCCCTCCTCGGACACGGACAACGTCGCCGGGTTTGACGTCGCGCCAGTTGACGGGGCTCGCCGCCGGCTCCGGTTTCGGGCTCGCCGCCTCGGCGGCTTGCGCGGCCTCGTCCGCCTTCGCTTCGAGCGCCTTCAGTCGCTCGCGGGCATGGGCAGCCTCCCGAGCACCTCCCCCGCGCTGAAGGTCGCGGATCACCGCGGCGACCTCCGCGTGTGCACCCCGGAAAGCCTGATCGAGATCCTCGCGCATGCGGCGGAACAGCTCTTCCCGGCGCGCCTCGAGCTTGGCGAGCTTCGCACTGTATTGCGCTCGGGCTGCCTCTGACTCCGCGCGCAGCCGGAGTGCTTCGCTGCGCTCGCGCTCGAGAGCCACACGGCTCGACGCGAGCTCCGAGAGCATGCGGTCGAGCCGTCGGTCATCGCGCTCGAGCAGCGCGTTTGCACGCTCGAGGACCTCGGCCCGCAAGCCCATTCGCGCGGCTACGGTGGTGGCCGAAGACACACCTGCCACGCCCAAGCGCAGACGGTAGGTCGGCGCGAGCGTGTCGGAGTCGAACTCCACGCACGCATTGGCGAAGCGCGGATCCACGGCTGCCATCTCCTTCAGCAAGTTGAAGTGGGTGGTGACGACGACCCGGGCGCCGGCGTCCGCGAGCGCCTCGAGGATCGCTTGGGCCAGTGAAGCACCCTCGCTCGGGTCGGTCCCGACGCCGATCTCATCGAGCACGACGAGCGAATGAGGGGTTGCCTGCTCGACGATGCGCGCGAGATTCGCCACATGAGCGGAGAAGGTGGAGAGGCTTTCCAGCAGATTCTGCTCATCGCCGATGTCCGCGAGGAGCGCGTCCACCAAATCGACCCGGCAGCCCGCCGCGGCCGCTACGTGAAGTCCGGCCCGCACGCACAGCGCGGCGAGCGCGAGACACTTGAGCGCGACCGTCTTGCCTCCGGCGTTCGGGCCCGAGAGCACGAGTACGGTATAACTTTCGCCGAGTCGCACGTCGTTCGGCACCACGCGGTCCGGGGGGAGGAGCGGGTGGCGCAGCTGGGGGAGCACGAACACACCCTCGCGTCGCACGCTCGGCTCCACCGCGTCCATTTCCCGGGAGAGCCGACCCCGCGCGAATGCCAGGTCGATGGCCTCGAGGGTGACGATGCCCGCCTCGAGCGCCGCCAGCTCTCGGTTCGCCTGTTCCGAGAGCGCGCGTAAGATCCGCAGCGTCTCACGCTCCACGGCGAGCTCTGCTTGCTTCATGCGATTGTTGAGCTCGACCACCGCGTCGGGCTCCACGAACAGTGTTGTCCCCGAGCCCGAAGCGTCATGGACGATGCCCCGCACGCGGGCGCGCGCGTCGGAGCGTACCGGCAGCACAAAGCGGCCATTGCGCATCGTCACAAAGCTGTCGGAGAGGGACGCCACAATTTCGGGATCGTGGAGATACGCGGCAAGACGGCGCTGGAGGTCTGTCGCGAGGGCGCGTGCTTCGCGCCGAGCGTCCGCAAGAGCAGGCGACGCCGAGTCCTTCACCTCCCCCTCTGCATCGATGCATAGATCGATCTCGTCTTCGAGCTCACGCAGATCCGAAATGCCCGCCGCGTGAACGGCCAGATGCGGTGCTTCGCCGGCCCGGCGCGACAAGAAACGCTCGGTGGCGTGGAGCGCCGAGAGCGTGGCGCGCAGATCAAGCAGCTCCCGGCCCCCGAGAACCCCGCCCTTGCCAAGCCTTCGCAGCGTGGGTTCGAGGTCTCCCAGGCCGCCAACCGGCGGCGCTTGGCCTTGATCCAACAGGAGGCGCGCTTCAGAGGTTTCGCGCAGCAGCCCCAGCACCGCTTCCAGGGACTGCGCGAACAGCGTTTCTGGCGCCGCGCCATCGTGCGGTGGGGCACAGCGCGCTCGGCCACGCGCGGTGTGCGTGTGTGCCGCGAGCCGCTCGAGGAGGTCCGGCCATTCAAGGCGCGCGAGGATCTTGTCTGACACACGGAATGTCATGTGTGGATTGTACCCGGCGTCACCTCCATTCAGCTTCGCGGCCGATTGGCCGAAATCCGCAAGCATGGCCGGGAAGAGGCGAGATGACGAGATTCTCACCGAGTCCGTACTCGAGTCGACGCGGAACCTCGACCGCTTCAGCGTGGATGAAATCCTGACGGCGATCCATCGGGAGGATCGCCGTGCCCTCGACGCAGTGAGGGCGGTGCTCCCAGAGGTGGGTCGCGCGGTGGCGGCGCTCGCACTGGTCCTACAGGGCGGGGGGCGCTGGTTCAACGTGGGCGCAGGCACCAGTGGGCGAATGGGCGCCATCGACGCCGCGGAGATCCCCCCGACCTTCGGCTACCCGCACGACCGCGTGCAAGCCGTGGTCGCTGGCGGGCCGCAAGCCCTTCTGCGGTCGGTCGAAGGCGCCGAAGACGACGCCCTCGCCGCCCGACGGGTGCTTCGAGAGCGTGGGCTCTTGCCGGGCGACGCCGTGGTGGCGATCTCGGCGAGCGGCCGCACCCCTTTCGCGCTGGGCGCGCTCGATGAGGCGCGCGAGGAGGGCGCGCGGCGCATCGCGATCACCTGCGATCCGGACTCTCCCCTCGCCAAGGCGGCGGAGATCGCCATTGCACCGCTCGTCGGGCCCGAGGTGATCGCCGGTTCCACCCGCATGAAGGGTGGTCTTACCCAGAAGGTGGTCCTTCATCTGCTCTCGACCGCCGTGATGGTGCGCCTTGGTCGGGTGGAAGGAAATCTCATGACGAACCTGCGTCCGGCTTCGAGCAAGCTTGCACGCCGAGCGCTGCGCATCGTGATGTCTCTCGCCGGCGTGAACCAAGACGAAGCCGAGCGGCTGCTTGCCGCCTGCCGGGGTCGTGTGTACGAGGCGGTGGCGCTCGCACGGGCGCGGCACCTCCGCTAACCACCCTCAGCGTACTGGACCGGAAGGGACGCTCCCCCGCCACGTCCTGCCGGATTCTTCGATCGTGTCGCACCAAAGGTGGAGAACCAGGTTCGCCGCAGGCCGTCCGGTGCGGAAAGCAGCGGATTCGCCGTGACATGGTCATCGTGGTCCCAGGCCCATCCCGGTCGAAAATGCCGGCAGGTAGGCGAGCGCGGTGAGAACCAGGAGCAGCAGCCGCCAAGCCGTGGTTTGGAGGGAGGAAACCTCAGAGCGCGCGAAGGCCAGTGATCTCCTCGCCCAGGATCAACGTATGGATATCGTGAGTGCCTTCGTAAGTGCGTACGGTCTCGAGATTTACCATGTGCCGCATGGCGGCGTAGTCGTCCACGATTCCGTTCGCGCCGAGAAGATCCCGCGCTTCGCGCGCAATCCGCAGCGCGACGTCCACATTATTCATCTTCGCCATCGAGACCATCGAGTGGTGAAGCTTTCCCTCGTCCTTGAGGCGCCCCACACGGAGAGCAAGGAGTTGCGCCTTGGTGATTTCGGTCAACATGAATACAAGGCGCTGCTGGGTAAGCTGTTTGCCGGCCAGCGGTCCACCCTGGACCTTACGCTCCTGTGCGTAGTGCAAGGCCTCGTCATAACAGGCCATGGCCGCGCCGATCGCGCCCCAGGCGATCCCATAACGGGCCTGCGTGAGGCAGGAAAGCGGCGCCTTGAGCCCCTTTGCCAGCGGCAGCCGACTGTCTTCGGATAGCTCGACGTCGTGGAGGAAGAGCTCGGAGGTGATCGACGCCCGCAGCGAGAACTTTCCTTTGATGTCCCGCGCCTCGAAGCCCTGGCTGCCTCGCTCGACCAGAAAACCCTGGATGTCGTCGGCAGCGGTTTGGGCCCACACGACGGCGACGTCCGCGACGGAGCCGTTCGTGATCCAGCGCTTGGTGCCGTTGAGCAGCCAGCGTGAGCCGCGGCGCTCGGCGCGGGTGCGCATGCCGCCGGCATGGCTCCCGAAGTCCGGCTCGGTCAGACCAAAGCAGCCGATGGCCCGTCCAGCAGCCAGCGCCGGCAGCCAGCGCTCTTTCTGGGCCGCGGAGCCGTAGGTGTAGATCGGATACATCACGAGGCCGCCCTGGACCGATGCGAAGGAACGAAGCCCCGAATCTCCGCGCTCGAGCTCCTGCATCACGAGCCCGTACGCGACGTTGTTCATACCCGCGCAGCCGTAGCCGTGGAGGTTCGCCCCGAAAAGCCCAAGCTCCGCCATCCGCGGCACGAGGTGCATGGGGAAGGAGCCATCTTGGCGGATGTGCTCTTGCAGGAGCGGGAGGAAATCCTTCGAGACGAACTCGCGCACGCTCTCGCGCGCGAGGCGCTCTTCTTCGGCGAGGAGCTCGTCGAGCCGAAGGAAGTCGACGCCCTGAAACTCGGCCATCTCGGCCCTCCCTCAAGAGAGCCGAACGTAGCGAAACGGGGCCCGGAGGCTGCGGCCGCCGGGCCCCTCCTCACCCCGCGTGGTACTAGGCCGTCGCGCCGTTCTTCTCGATGTCCTTGAGCTTGCGCGAGAGCTGCGAAAGCTTGCGGTCAAGCCGATCGAGGTCGCCCTTCGATGCGATCTGGAGCGCGCCAAGCAGGGCGCTCGCGCCCGTCTCGAGGCGCTGCGTGGCGTCCTCGCGGAGTGTCCCGGCGCGGTGCACGAGCTTGCTCTCGCGCAGCCGGACGAGCAGGCGCTCGAGTTGTCGCTGGGTGCGCCGCTCGAGGGTCTTTCGCTGGGATTCGATGCGCTTCTCGAAGCTCTTGCGCTGCGTGTCGAGGCGCTTTTGCAGTCGGCGGAAGCTGTGGTCGAGGCCCTCCGCGGCGGTGCGCACCCGCTGGAGGCCGTCCTGAACGAAGCTCGAGCGCTGGGCCATGGAATCTCCTTGTCTGTCGGCACCTTTGGGTGCCCGGGCTCGCCAGGGAGGGATTTGCGTTGGCCTGCCCTAGCGTTTTCCAAATCCGCTGAGATCTATAACACAGCGCGTCATTTCGTCAAGCGGCCCCCGCCGGGATTCCGACGCCGAACAGGGCGGATCGGCTGTTTTGGATGAAGGTGGACTCTAGACGCACCGCGGCAGCAGACTCCGGGACTTCCCCACCTTCGGCTCAGAAGCGGACGATCGCACTCCCCCAGGTGAAGCCCGAACCGAACGCCGTCATCGCGGTCACGGTCCCTGGCGCGAGGCGCCCCGCGCGCTGTGCCTCGGCGAGCAGCATGGGGATCGACGCCGCCGAGCAGTTGCCGTAGCGATCAATGTTGTTAAGGCACTTCTCGGCCGGGATCCCAAGCTGCTGCGAGACGAACTCGTTGATGCGCAGGTTGGCCTGGTGAAAAAGAAACAAGTCGACGTCTTCGAGCTTGAGACTCGCTCGGGAGAGCGTCTCCATCAGCACTTCGGGCATCCGCGTCACGGCGTGCTTGAAAACAAAGCGGCCGTCCATCTTTGGGTAGATGCGGCCGTTATCGATCATTTCATGGGTGACACGGCTCTTTGCGAGCGAGGCGCCAGGAGCCTCAATCCAGAGCTTTCGCGCATGCCTGCCCTCGGCGTGCAGCCGGACCTCGAGAATGGCTGCGGGGTCAGCGGGGTCGTCGTTCCCCTCCACGATGACGGCACCCGCGCCATCGCCGAACAGCACAGCAACATCGCGGCCTCGCGTCGCGAGTTCGATCCCCGTCGAATGGACTTCGCAGCCCACGACAAGCACGCGCTCGTAGCGCGCCGTGCGGACCAGGCTGTCGGCGAACGAGAGCGCATAGAGGAAGCCGCTGCACTGCGCGCGAAGGTCGACGCAGGGGATCTCTCCTACGCCAAGCTGCTCGTGCAAGAAGAACGACGTTCCGGGGAACTCGTGCTGTCCGGAGAGCGTGGCGAGCAAGATACAGTCCACGTCCCCAGGCTCGAGGCCGGCAGCCGTGAGCGCCTCTTGGCTTGCCCGGGTCGCGAGATCGGCGGGCGTCTGCTCGCCGGGAACGATGAAGCGGCGCTCGACGATTCCGCTGCGCTGCCGGATCCAGGAGTCACTCGTGTCCATGAGCTGCGCGAGGTCGTCGTTCGTGACGGCGCGCTCGGGGACGTACATGCCGGTCCCCGCAATTCGGGCTCTGCGCGTGGTCGTCATCCCCTCCCCCCCTCCGCCGCGAATGCCAGGGAGCCCCGCGGCGCCTCGGAAACCTCGCTCTCCCAGAGGATCTCGGCAACCCGGTCGAGGAGGAGCTCGAGGCCGATGCTGTGGAGCGCGGAAACCGGCACCGCGCGATACCGCCGTGCGAGCGCCGTGCCTTCCGCAGCCGGCAGGCGATCGACCTGGTTGAAGACGAGCAGTTCCGGGGTGTCCCCGAGACCGATCTCGCCGAGCACGCGCCGCACGGCAGCGAGCCGGCGCTCGAGGTCGGGCGCCGCGGCGTCCACCACGTGGAGGAAGAGGTCCGCGCTCTCGAGCTCTTCGAGCGTGGCTCGGAAAGCGGCCACGAGCTCACCAGGCAGGTCACGGATGAAGCCCACCGTATCGGTCACCAATACCTCGCGCTCGCGCGGGAAACGCAGGCGCCGAGAAGTCGGATCGAGCGTCGCGAACATCTTGTCTTCGACGAGGACCTCTGTGCGCGTGAGTGCTCGTAGCAGAGTGCTCTTTCCCGCGTTCGTGTACCCGACGATCGACAGCACGGGCACGCCGCGTCGCTGGCGGCGGCGCCGGCGGCCCTCGCGCTCTCTGCGCAGGTTCCTGAGCTCGCGTTCAAGACGTGAGATCCGGTCGCGCACCCGCCGGCGATCGAGCTCAAGCTTGGTCTCGCCAGGGCCACGCCCCCCGATTCCCGCGCCGAGTCGTGACAGCGACGCATCCTGCTGGGCAAGCCGGGGAAGCCGGTATTTGAGCTGGGCCAGCTCCACCTGGAGCTTGCCATCCCGGCTGGTGGCTCGCTGCGCGAAGATGTCGAGGATGAGCTGCGTGCGGTCGATCACCCGCAGCTCCATCCGTTCGCCAAGGTTGCGGGCCTGGGTTGGGGTCAAGTTCTGATCGAAGATCACGAGATCGACGTCCTGCTGGAATGCGCGAACGACAAGGTCTTGCAACTTGCCCTCGCCGATCAGCGTCTTTGGGTCGACATTCGGCCGGTGCTGGGTCACCACGTCCGTCACCACCACCCCGGCCGAGCGGGCTAGCTCTTTCAGCTCTTCCACCGAGGTTTCGCCGCCGGTGGGCCGCCGCCCGGCGGTCACCGAGACGAGGACGGCTCGCTCCCCGTCCCCCACGGCCCGGGTGCGGGCGGAACGGGCGAGCTCTTCTTCGAGATCGCGGATCCAGGCCTGGAAATCAAAGTCGAGCTGTGAGGGGGAAACAGGCGGGAGGTGCTGGACCGTCGCGCCTTCCTGGTTTGCCGCCCGCAGCGCTGCCACGTGGGCGCGACCGGGCATGCCTTCTGAGTCCGTCGTGACGACCACCATGGCGTCCAAGTGCAGCACCGCAAGGTCCGTCAGGTCGTCACGCGTCAGCGCTTCATCACCGAGATGGGCGTGGATGCAGCGGAATCCCCGCAGTCGTCCCGGGCCTGCGCGGATCCGCCCCCAGTCCGGGAGTTCGATCGAGCGGGAATCGCCCACCATCACGTGAGTCACGACGCCGCGACGATCGACCAAGACCCCTACCTGCCGGCCGGTTTCGTGGGTGATCTCGGTGAGGGTGCGGGCGAACTCTTGCGTGAGGAGACGCTCGGGAGGGAGGCGGCGCCGAAACAGGCGCTCGAGCTGGCGAACCTGGCTCGCCTTGAGTCCCTGGGTATTCCCGAAAACTCGGATCTCGTGCCTCCCGTCGGCGGCCGCCGACCCCAGCACCATAAGGGGGCCGGAGGGGGGTGGCAAGGCCATGGAAAACAGAGGGTCGTTTCGGCTGCGGGCCAGCCGGGGTAATCTGCTCGGCTCGGCGGCTGCGGGGTGCCTCGAGATCTGTGCCCTCGCGGTCGGCGCCCCGCGGTCCGCAGTTCAAAGATCTCCTCGGCGCGCCGAAAAGGAGGCCAGGCATGGGCGCCGCTTCCCGCGAACTCGCCGTCCTGATTCTCGCCGCGGGCAAGGGCACGCGGATGAAGTCCGGGCGGGCCAAGGTGCTCCACGAGATCGCCGGTCGCCCGATGCTCGGCTACCCGCTCGCACTCGCCGAATCGCTGGCACCGCGGCACCTCGTGATCGTCGTAGGTCGCGACGCCGACCGCGTGCGGGAGGTGTACGCAGGACGTGCCACGTTCGTCGTGCAGTCCGAACAGCGCGGGACAGGCCACGCCGTGCTTCAGACCCGGGACGCGCTCGAGGGCTTCCGCGGCGACGTCCTCGTGCTCTATGGCGATGTCCCTCTCCTGCGTGCCTCGACCATCGAGCGCATGAAAGCGCTGCAAGCCGAAACCTCTGCTGACCTCGTCATTCTCTCGGCCCGCCTTCAGCTGCCCGGCCGCATCGTGCGGAACCGGAGCGGTCGGGTGGACCGAATCGTTGAGATGACCGACGCCTCCCCCGCGGAGCTCGCAATCGAGGAGGGCAACACCGGCGTTTACCTCGTCGACAGCGAGCTCTTGTGGAAGGGGCTCTCCCAAGTGGGCGATCGCAACCAGCAGGGCGAGATCTACCTGACCGACATCGTCGAGCGAGCCGTCGCCGACGGCCGACGGATTGAGGCGCTGATCCTCGACGACCCCGACGAATCCCTCGGCGTGAACACCCGTGCAGAGCTGGCGCTCGCCACGGCCGTGGTGCGTCGTCGCAAGAACGAGCAGCTGATGGCCGAAGGTGTGACCCTCATCGATCCAGCGACGACCTATATCGATGTCGACGTGCGGATTGGCGCGGACACCGTGATTGAACCAGGTTGCGTGATTGCGGGTTCCGTCGAAATCGGGGAGCGCGTTCTCGTGAAGGCGCACTCTGTGATCGAGTCGAGCCGTCTAGAGGACGACGTCGTTGTCGGGCCGATGGCGCACCTGCGGCCTGGCACGCACCTCGGTCGTCGCACTCGGATTGGAAACTTTGTCGAGGTTAAGAACAGCGTGCTGGGCGCGAATGTGAAAGCCGACCACCTCTCGTACATCGGCGACGCTGACGTGGGCGAAGGCGCAGCCATCGGCTGCGGCGCCATCACGGTGAACTACGACTGGGACGCGAAGCATCGCACGAGCGTCGGCGAGGGAGCGAACATCGGGTGTAACGTCAATCTCATCGCGCCGGTCCGCGTGGAACGCGACGCGGCCGTTGCGGCGGGCTCAACCGTGACGCAGGATGTTCCTGCCGAAGCGCTCGGCGTGGCGCGTGCGCGCCAGCGCAACGTCGAGGGCTGGCGCAAGCGTCGGCCCAAGAAGGCGCATTCCTAGCCCCCTGGAGGATCGAAGCCATGTGCGGAATCGTCGGCTACATCGGCAGTCAGCACCGCGCCATGGACGTCATCTTGGACGGCCTGCGCCGTCTCGAGTACCGGGGCTACGACTCTGCCGGCATCGCCGTCTTCGAGCGAGGATCGATCTGCGTACGCCGCGCCTTGGGCAAACTGTCGAACCTCGAGATGATCCTGCGAGACAAGCCGCTGACGGGTCGGGTGGGGGTTGGCCACACGCGCTGGGCGACCCATGGCAAGCCCTCCGAGCGCAATGCGCATCCTCACCGCGCCGGCAAGGTGGTGGTTGTGCACAACGGAATCATGGAGAACTACCGCGAGTTGCGTGCGGAACTCGAGGCGCGAGGCCGGACGATCAATTCAGATACCGACACCGAGCTCATCGCACATCTGATCGATGAACGGCTCGCAGCGGGTTGCGATCTCGTGACCGCCGTGCGCGAATCGACGGCGCGCGTCGTGGGCTCCTATGCATTCGGCGTCCTCTCGGAAAGCGATCCCGAGCACATCGTCGCGGCGAAGAACGGTGGAAGCCCGATCGTGGTCGGTATCGGCGATAAGGAGTCCTTCTTGGCCAGCGATATCCCGGCCATCCTGCCGTACACGCGCCAGATGGTCTTCCTGAACGATGGGGAGTTCGCGGTGCTCTCGGAAGATGGCATCCAAGTGCTCGACGCTGCCGGTCGCCCGATCGACCGCGAGCCCCGCGCCATTCAGTGGGACCCTGTGGCCGCGGAGAAGGGCGGCTATGACCGCTTCATGCAGAAGGAGATCTTCGAGCAGCCGCGGGCCATCACCGACACGATTGGCACCCGCGTGATCGAAGGAGAGGGACAGATCGATCTCAACGGGATCGATCTGTCCAAGGAGAAGGTGGAGAAGATCCAGCGGATCGCGCTCGTTGCCTGCGGCACTGCCTGGCACGCGTGCCTCACGGGCAAGTACCTGATCGAGCAGCTCGCGGGCATCCCCTGCGAGGTCGACCTCGCAAGCGAGTTCCGCTACCGCGGCCCGATCCTCGATGCGAGCTGCATGGTGATCCCGGTGTCGCAGTCGGGTGAGACTGCGGACACCCTGGCCGCGCTGCGCGAGGGCAAGAACCACGGTGCACGCGTCCTTTCGATCTGCAACGTGCGAGACGCGACGATCGCGCGGGAGAGCCATGACGTGCTGTATACGCACGCCGGTCCGGAGATCGGCGTCGCCAGCACCAAGGCCTTTACCACACAGGTGGTCGCGCTCTATCTGCTTGCCGTAAAGCTCGGGATCGTTCGCGGTCGGCTCAACCGTGACGAGGCGCAGCGGCGCCTTGCCGACCTGCTGCGACTCCCGCGCCTCGTCGAGCGTGTGCTCCAGCTCGACGGCCAGATTCGGGAGATCGCTCACCGCTACATGCATGCCAGGGACTTCCTCTATCTCGGTCGAGGCATCATGGTGCCGATCGCGTTCGAAGGCGCGCTCAAGCTGAAGGAGATCTCGTACATCCATGCCGAGGGATATGCCGCGGGCGAGATGAAGCACGGCCCGATTGCGCTGATCGACGAGACGATGCCCGTTGTGATCATTGCGACGAAGAGCCCCGTCTACGACAAGGTCATCTCGAATCTCGAACAGGTGCGTGCGCGCGACGGCATGGTGATCGCCATCGCGACCGAGGGGGACACAACCATCGCCGCCAAAGCGAACGATGTGGTGTACGTGCCGGATCTCGGGGAGTACCTAACCGCGGTCCTCGCGACCGTCCCCCTCCAGCTCCTTGCCTATCACGTGGCGATGCTGAAAGGGACGGATGTGGACCAGCCGCGGAACCTCGCGAAAAGCGTCACCGTCGAGTAGGAAAGACCTGCACCGGGGAGGCTGCGCGAGATCGTCGCGCGGCCGACTCGCGTCTGCTCCTGTCCCTGGTACGGTGGGTATACGACCTCCGCCCCCGGAGGGAGGCACGTGACTGGGGCGAAGCCCGCACCCGCACAGTTCCTTGCGCGCGCCGACCTTCAGCGTCTGCTGGACGCCTTGCGGGCACGGGGTTATCGGGTGATGGGCCCCGTGCCTCGGGATGGGGCGGTCGTGTTCGATCAGATCCGCGCCGTGGATGAGCTGCCGCGCGGCTTGCGCGAGGTTCAGGAGCCCGGCCGCTACCGAACCGAGGCCAACGGGCGCGACACGTTCTTCGACGTGGTGAATGGTCCCGGATCGCTCAAGCCCTATGTGTTCGCGCCACGGGAGCAGCTGCTCCAGGTCGAGCCCGACGGCCGTTCCTTCCGTGCGCAGGAGACGCTCCCCGACGCCCCGAAGCTCGCCGTGATCGGTGTGCGCGCTTGTGACCTCGCGGCTCTTGCGGTGCAGGACCGGGTCTTTCTCGAGGGGCGCTATCCCGATGCCCACTACGCTGCGCGCCGGCGTCGGCTGTTCCTGGTCGCCGTGAACTGCACCCGTTCGGCCTCCACCTGCTTCTGCGTTTCGATGGCGACAGGCCCTGAGGCCACGCAGGGCTTCGACCTTGCACTGACCGAGCAGGAGCAGGGCTTTCTCGCGCGGGCAGGGAGTGCCGAAGGAGAGGAGGTGCTGCAGGCACTGCCGCTCGCCCCTGCGCCTGCGGAGGCGCTGACGCGCGAGCGGACAAGCCTTGAGGCGTGCGCCGCGGGCATGCAGCGAAGGCTCGAAACCGCGGACCTGCCCGAGATGCTCTATCGCAATCTCGAGCACCCGCGCTGGCAGGACGTGGGAGCGCGCTGCCTGTCCTGCGGGAACTGCACCATGGTGTGTCCCACGTGTTTCTGTCACGACGAGCGCGAGGAGCCCCTCCTCGGAGAACCGGACGAAGCGGGTGTGCGCTCCGTACGCGTCCGCGAGTGGGATTCCTGCTTCAACCGAGACCACGCGCAGGTCTATGGCCTCAACTTCCGACCGCAGATCCAAGACCGCTATCGCCAGTGGCTTGTGCACAAGCTCGCCAGCTGGATCGACCAGTTCGGCACATCGGGTTGCGTGGGATGCGGGCGATGCATCACCTGGTGCCCCGTCGGGATCGATCTCACCGAGGAAGTGCGCGCACTCCGGGAGCCCAGTGCATGAGCCTTGGAAGTCCGCTCCTGCCCGAACCCGCGGAGATCGTGGAGAAGCGCTCCTACGGCCCGAGCATTCACGCTTATCGCTTGAGGCTGATCGCTTCCGACGCGCGCCCACGCTTCGATTTTGTGCCGGGCCAGTTCAACATGGTTTACGTTCCCGGTGTCGGCGAGGTCGCAATCTCCATTTCGTCGGATCCTGATGACGAGACGCTCGAACACACGATCCGCATCGTCGGACGCACGACGAGAGTGATCGACGGGCTTGGTCCCGGAGACGTGCTCGGTCTGCGCGGGCCCTACGGGACCGGCTGGCCGCTGCAGGAGGCACGCTGGAAGGACGTGGTGGTCGTGACAGGCGGGGTCGGCTGTGCTCCCGTGACGGGCGCCATCGACTACATGTTTCGCCGTCGCGCAAACTACGGGCGACTCACCATCGTGCACGGCGTCAAGAAGCCGTCCGATCTGATCCATCGCGAACGCTTTGAGTCCTGGCGCAGACAAGCGGATGCACGCGTGTTGCTGACGACTGATCAGCCGGACCGCGCCTGGCGCGACCGCAGCGGCGTCGTGACCGAGCTCTTCGACGAGATCGAGTTCGATCCGAGCCGGACCGTGCTCCTGATGTGCGGCCCGGAGATCATGATGCACTATGCGATCCAGAACCTGCGCCGCCGCGGGCTGTCCAGCGAGCGGATCTTTGTCTCGCTCGAGCGAAATATGAAATGCGCCGTCGGGCTGTGCGGGCATTGCCAGCTGGGTCCGGAGTTCGTTTGCAAGGACGGACCGATCTTTCGTCTCAGCCGCGTCGAGCGACTGCTGTTCATGAGGGGCCTATGAGCGGCGCTGCGGTCGGGGAGCCTCGTCGACTCCGGCTCGCGGTTCACAAATTCGCGTCCTGCGATGGCTGTCAGCTTCAAATTCTCAACCTCGAGGACGAGCTGCTGTGGCTCTCGCGGCGCCTCGAGATCGCGCACTTCCCGGAGGCGTCGAGTCGCTCGCTGGAGGGCCCGTACGATCTCGCGCTGGTGGAGGGGAGCATCACCACGCCGCGCGACGCCGAACGCATCCGGCGGGTGCGCGAGCAAACCCGCACCCTCATTACGATCGGCGCGTGCGCCACGGCGGGGGGAATCCAGGCGCTCCGGAACTGGGCGGACGTCGAAGAGTGGAAGCGGCAGGTCTATCCTGAGCCGCAGTGGCTCGAGGTGCTGCCCACCTCGACGCCGATCTCCGCACACGTGCGGGTCGATGACGAGATCCACGGCTGTCCGGTGAGCAAAGAACAGGTACTCCGGGTGATTGCCCGGGCCCTGCTCGGCACGACCCCTGACCTTCCCGGCCATAGCGTGTGCCTGGAGTGCAAGCGGCGGGGCAACGTGTGCGTGGTCGTCGCACGGGGTCTGCCCTGCATGGGGCCGGTCACCAAAGCGGGCTGCGGCGCCCTGTGCCCGGGCCTGGGACGGGACTGCTATGGCTGCTTCGGACCTTGCGACGACCCCAATCCCGAGGCCCTCGCAGCACACTTCAAGCAGGAGCTGGGCGTCGGACCGAAGGATCTCGTGCACCGGTTTCGAAGCATCACGGGCCACCATCCGGCGTTTCGTCGCATCGGTGACCGAAAGGGAGAGGGTATCTGAGCGAGCGGCGCACAATCGAGATCGCGACCCTTGCCCGTGTGGAGGGGGAGGGCGCCCTGCATCTCACGGTCGAGGGCGATCGGGTCATCGATCTGCGTCTTGAGATCTACGAACCGCCGCGCTTCTTCGAGGCCTTTCTGCGCGGACGCGCGGCGAGCGAGCTTGCAGACCTGGTGGCTCGGATCTGCGGAATCTGCCCTGTCGCCTATCAGATGAGCACGCTCCACGCCGTGGAGTCGATCTTTCAGGTCAGGCTTCATCCCTCCGTACGTGCACTGCGCCGTCTCTATTACTGTGGCGAGTGGATCGAGAGCCACCTTCTCCACATGTACTTTCTCGCGGCCCCTGACTACCTCGGCGTCGATGACGGGATCGCCGTGGCGCGCTTCCACCCCGGGGAAGTCGAACGAGGCCTGCGCCTGCGCAAACTCGGCAACCGGATCCTCTCGCTGCTCGGCGGTCGACCGGTGAACCCCGTCGGCGCCTGCATCGGCGGATTTTCGCGCACCCCGACCCGCGTCGAGCTCGAGGAACTCGCGGAGGAGATTGTTCGTGCCCGCGGCGAGACCGAAGCAGCGCTGCGCTTTTTCGCGTCGCTGCCCGTGCCAAGCCGTCCCCAGGCCATCGAGCTCGTCTCGCTGCGCCATCCCTTGGAATACCCGATGAACGAGGGTCGGATTGTCTCGTCCACGGGTCTCGATATCGAAGCCGCGGAGTTCGCTACGGCGTTCAGCGAGCACCAGGTTCCGCATTCGACCGCACTCCATTGCCGTCGCATTGGCGGTGGCCGCTATCTCGTGGGGCCCCTCGCGCGGCTGCTGCAGAACAGCGATCGGCTCTCCCCCTCTGCGCTCGCTGCGCGTGAGAGTGTGGCCGCAAGGCTCTCCTCCACGGATCCCTACGCCAGCGTCTTTGCCCGGGCCATCGAGGTGATCTACGCCTTCGACGAGGCGCTTCGCGTAATCCGCGAGTTCGAGCCGCCGCCCAGGCCGGCGGCGGAGTTCGCACCGCGCGCCGGGGTGGGCCATGGCGCGACGGAGGCACCGCGCGGTCTTCTCTACGTGCGGGTCGAGACGGACGATCGGGGTTATGTCTCCGCGATCCGGATCGTGCCGCCCACCGCACAGAACCAAGCCTGCATCGAGGCGGACCTCCGGGAGCTCGCGCCCGGTGTCCTCGCGCTTCCGCACGAGCAGGCGCGTCGCGCCTGCGAGATGGCGATTCGCAACTACGACCCTTGCATCTCGTGCTCGACCCACTTCCTGACGCTTGAGATCGAGCGCCGCAGCCCCGCGTGAGGATCAAGGTCATCGGGCTCGGCTCGCCGCATGGCGACGATGCGGTTGGGCTTGAGGTGGCGCGTCAGCTCAGCCGCGAGACGCTGCCGGGCGGTGCCGCCGCGGTGGCGTGCGATCGGCCCGGGGTGGATCTGCTCGACGAGCTCGAAGGAATCGACGCCGCGGTGCTCGTCGACGCGCTGCGCTCGGGCGCGTCACCTGGGAGCGTACGCGTCCTGTCTCCCGCGCAGCTCGCGCGCGGTCACGCCCTTTCGAGCCACGCGCTCGGCGTCGCGGACGCTCTTGCACTCGCCGAAGCGCTCGGACGGCGGCGGCCAGAGCTGCGCATCGTGGCCGTGGAGCTCGAAGCCGAACGACGCGAGGGCGTATCGGCCGCGGGCCGCGCCGCAGTCCCGGAGGCATGTCGGCGCGTGCGCATGCTCCTGGCCGAGCTCACCCGGCAAGCGCACTTCGAGACCGATTGAGGGGAGAGCCCATCTCGATTACTCTGCGTCGACCCCCGTCGAAAGAACCGATCCTTGAGGAGAGCCAGAGCGGTGCTCGGCGAGTCGATTCTAGAAGGCATGAATCCAGAGCAACGCCGGGCCGTCGAGACGACGGAAGGCCCGCTGCTGGTTCTGGCTGGCGCTGGGAGCGGAAAGACGCGCGTCCTTGTACACCGCATTGCGTATCTGATTGGGATTTGTGGGATCCCGGCGGACGCGATTCTCGCCGTGACCTTCACGAACAAGGCGGCAGGCGAGATGCGGGAGCGGGTGACAAAGCTCCTTGGGCCCGCGGCCGATGGCGTTTGGGTCACGACCTTCCACGCTGCGTGCGTGCGGATCTTGCGCCGGGAGATCGGGCACCTGGGTCTCTCGCGCGGCTTTGCAATCTACGACGAAGACGATTCGCTCGGTCAAGTGAAGGAGGCGCTGCGACGCCACGGTCTCGATCCCAAGCTCAACGAGCCGCGGCGGTTGCGCTGGCGGATCGATCAATGGAAAAACGCGGGCGTCCTGCCGGCCGAAGCTGCTCGCTCGGCACGCGACCTCGACGATGAACTCGCGAGCGAGGTCTATGCCGTCTACCAGCGGCTCTTGGCCGACGCCAACGCGCTCGATTTCGGAGACCTGATCCTCCAGACCACGCAGCTTTTCGAGCGCTTTCCCGAGGTGGCGGCTCACTACCGCCGACGCTGGCAGTACGTCATGATCGACGAGTACCAAGACACGAACCGAGTTCAGTACAAGCTCGTGAGCCAGCTGGCGGGCGAGCATCGCAATCTGTGCGTGGTGGGCGACCCGGATCAGTCCGTTTACGGGTGGAGGGGCGCCGATCTGCGCAACATCCTCGACTTCGAACGCGACTATCCCGACACCGCGGTGGTCAAGCTCGAGCGCAACTACCGCTCGACGCAGGCAATCCTCGAGGGAGCCACCGCGCTCGTTGCGAACAACCGAGCCCGCAAGGAAAAGCGCATGTTCACCGAGCGGTCCGGCGGTGAGAAGATCTGGTTGTACGAAGCGAGCGACGAGCGCGATGAGGCGCAGTTCGTCATCCGGCAGATTCTGACCGCAGCGCGGGAGGAGGGCCGCGCATACGGCGAATGCGCTGTCTTTTACCGAACGAACGCGCAGTCACGTCCCTTCGAGGAAGAGCTGTTGAAGTACAACGTTCCCTACGTGGTGGTGGGGGGCGTCCGATTCTACGAGCGCGCCGAGGTGAAGGATGCGCTCGCCTACCTGCGGGCGATCGTAAACCCTACGGACCCGATGGCACTGCGCCGCATCGTGAACTCCCCTCCACGCGGGATCGGGAAGGCCACGCTCGAGCGTGCGGAGACGCTCGCCGCAGAGCGGGGTCTCACGCTGCGGGAAGCGCTCGCGACGGTGGCCGAGAGCGGGGAGGCGGGCCGTTCGGGCCCGAAGGTGAGCGCCTTTCTTGAATTGCTCGCGCTTCTCGCACGCGAGGTCACGGCGCTCGGGCCGGCGGAAGCCCTGGCGCGCATCCTCGATCGCACCGGATACCTTGCACACCTCGAGCGCGAGGGGACGCCTGAGACCGAGGGACGCCTCGAGAACCTGCGGGAGCTCTTGGCAGGAGCCGAGGACTTCGGCGCAGCGAATACCAGCTCACCCGGTGACGAGCGCTCTCCGGTCGAGCTGTTCTTGGATCAAGTCGCCCTGGTCTCCGACCTCGACTCGTATGAGGGTACGGCCGACCGTGTCTCGCTCATGACCGCGCATACGGCCAAAGGCCTCGAGTTTCCCGTTGTGTTCCTGGTCGGGATGGAAGAGGGGATCTTTCCGCATTCCGCCTCGACCCGTGATGCGGCGGGACTCGAGGAGGAGCGGCGGCTGTGTTACGTCGGGATGACCCGGGCGCGCGAGCGCCTCATCCTGAGCTGTGCGCGCGAGCGGCGGCGCTACGGGTCGCACAGCTTCGCCACACCCTCGCGCTTTCTCTCCGAGATCCCGCCCGGCCTGACGATGGGCGCTGACTTTGACCCCGCGCCTGCCCGTGGGGAGCGAGGTCGGGCCCTCGATTACTCCGTAGGGCAGTCGGAGGACGAGGATGCGATCCGCAGCGAGCGGGGTGCGCGCGTGCGTCACCCCATCTTTGGCGAGGGCACCGTGCTTGAGGCCACGGGCACCGGCGCCGGCCGCAAGCTCCGCGTGCGATTCGACCGCGTCGGCGTCAAGACTGTGGTCGTCCGCTTCGCCCAGCTCGAGCCGGCGGACGCGTGAGCCCGGGACTTCACGACCTCCTCCACTTCCGTCAGTTCAGCGCCACACTCGGTGCCTTCGCCCGGGTCCACCTGCTGCGAACCGGCGTCCGTCTCGGCCTATTCGAAACGCTGCGCCGCCCCCACACCTCGACCGAACTCGCGGGCCGTCTCGGGCTTGCGCAGGATCTCGTCGCCGCCTGGCTGCGTGCCGCCGAGTCCCAGGGTCTCGTGGATCGAAGTGGCGAGGCTTACACGGTCGGCGCTTCCGTGCGCTGGCTCCTCGACTCGCCCGATGCAGCCGCCCTCCATGCGATGCTCGATCAGGCGGTTTTGAGCTGGCATCCCCGCTTCGAGTCACTCCCCGCGCTCATGAAAGGGGCAGAGCGGCCGCTCCACGGCGCGGCCGGTGAAGCCGCGCGAGCCGCCGCAGCGTCCCGCCTGATCGAGGGCCGGGCGTTCGATGCGCTGACTCGAGTGCCGCAGGCCAAGATCGCGCGACGCGTGCTCGATGTCGGCTGTGGCTACGGCACCTACCTGGCCGGTTTTCTGACGCGCTATCGCGACGCCCACGGCCTCGGTGTCGAACTCGATGCGGAGGTGGCCGAGGAAGCCCGCCGGCTCTTGCGCGAGGCGGAGGTCTCGAGACGTGGCGAGGTGCGTGCCGGTGATTTCATGACGATGGACCTGCCGCAAGGCAGCTTCGATCTCGCGATGCTGAACAACAACATCTACTACTTCCCGCCCACCCAGCGGCCCGCGCTGTTTCGGCGGGTGCTCGCGAAGCTTGCGCCCGGTGGCGTGCTCGCGATCCAGACTCCTGTTCCTTCGACCGCGCTTGCGTCGCGCCTGCTTGGGGCTGCCTCGGGCGGAGCCGTCTTCGACCTCTTCTTGCGCACGCACCGGAACCTGCACGGTCTTCCCGACGCATCGTCGCTGCATGCGACATTGCGGGAGGCGGGGTTCGTCGAGACCGGCGAGGTCTCGATCGTGCCCGGCGGCGCGGCGCGGTACTTTTGGGCTCGCGCCCCGAGCTAGGTGGTTGGAGGGCCCTTGAGCTCGACGGTGTTTCCGTCGGGGTCCTGGATGTACATCGAGGGACCGTTGCCCTCCGCGCCGTAGCGGATGCCGACATCCCCGGGTGCCACGCCGTGCGCCTCGAGGTGAGCCCGGATTTTCGCCTCGTCGAAGCTCGCGATGCGCAGCGCCACATGATCGACGTTTCGCCCGAATTGCCCAGGAGGCGGTCCCCCAAGCTTGCCCAGGGGTCCCACGGCATCGACTAGGTCGATCAAGCCCGTGCCGGCCCGCAGTTGCACAAGGCCGAGCGGTCCGAGGCGGCGTTCCTCGCGGCAGCCGAGCACTTCGCAGTAGAACCGCAGCGCCTGATCGAGGTTCGCCACACGCAGGACGACGTGATCGATGCCAACGACGTCGACTGCACTCACGCGCTGAATAGTACCCCTCACGCCGGAGCCCGCGACCAGGACTTCGGACTTGACCGGCGCCGAGCGACCCCGCACGATGCGCGGTCCTTCGAGGAGCCGGATGACGAAGGCTTACTACGAACGCGCTGTACGCCAAGCGGACGATTTTGGCCGTCGCGTAGTCGCGCACGAGCCGTGTCCGGTGTGCGACGCGCGTGATGTGCGCATTGCCTACGAAGTCGAGGGTCTGGCGTCGCGCCTCGTGACCTGTGAAACCTGTGGCACGGGCCGGCTGTTTCCGCTTCCGAGCGAGGCCGAGATCGAGGCCTTCTATCCGGAGGCCTATTATGGAGATCCCTCGACCGCGAAATTCCTTCTCCCCATCGAATGGTTGGTCCGGCTGATCGGTGGTCGCCACGTGCGCTTCTTTTTGAGGGAGCTTGCTCCCGCGGCCCGTGTTCTCGATGTGGGCTGCGGTCGCGGCGTTTTGTTGCGGGAAATCGCGGAGCGCGGCTTCGAGGCCCACGGCGTCGAGGCCAATGCCGCGGCAGCGCGCGGGACCGACCCGCGGGCGGAGGTTCGTATCGCCCCGCACCTCGCAGATGCCGGCTACCCCGCCGCGTTCTTCGACGAGGTCGTGATCTGGCACGTGCTCGAGCACTTGCGCGACCCGCGGGAGACGCTCGAGGAGGTACGCCGCATCCTTCGCCCCGGCGGACGTCTCGTCGTCGCCGTACCAAACTTTTCCAGTGCCCAGGCGCGCTGGGCGGGACCGGCCTGGTTCCACCTCGACTTGCCCCGGCACCTGTTTCACTTCCCTGTCGCCGCGCTTGTTCAGCTGCTGGAGCGAACGGGATTCACGACCGAATCCGAACACCACTTCTCGCTGCGCCAGAACCCGTTCGGTTGGATCCAGAGTGCGCTGAACATGCGTTCGCTCCCCCGCAACGGTCTTTACACGCTCCTTCACGATCGAGCGGCCGGAGGGGCCGCGACCTTCGACCTCATGACGCGGCTCAAACTCCTCGCGGGCGGGGCCGTCGGATTGGCGCCCGCACTCGCGCTCACGCTGCTTGAGGCCTGGTTTCGCACGGGCGCGACAGTGCATGTCGTGGCGTGCGTGGCCCCCGCACCGCCCGCCGGCGCTTGACCGGCTCGAGGCCCGTTCGTACTCTAAGACCATGACTTTGGTCCCTCCGCTTCCCGAGCCGAGTGCACGAGGCGAAGAAGATCTCAAGAGCGCTGCGGCACGCAAACAGCAAGAGCTTTTCCACCGGTTGCGCGACCTCAGAAGCGTGGTCGTCGCGCTCTCCGGCGGCGTCGACTCGAGCTACCTCGCTTGGGCCGCGCATCGCGCGCTCGGTTCTTCTGCGCTCGCCGTGACCGCGGTGTCCCCCTCCTATCCGAACAGTCATCGCGTGATGGCCGAACGCGTCGTGACCGAAGTTGGCATCGCGCATCGCTTCATCGAGACCCGAGAGATGGAGAGCGCGGAGTATCGCGCCAACCGGCCGGACCGATGCTACCACTGCAAGTCCGAGCTGTTCGACGTGCTCGGCCGCGTGCGCGCCGATCAGGGCTTCGAATCCGTGGCCTATGGTGTGAATACCGACGACACAAGTGACTTTCGCCCCGGCCATCGGGCCGCGGCGGAGCACGGTGTGGTTTCGCCCTTTCTCGACGTGGCGCTCTCGAAGCAGGAGATTCGCGCCCTCTCACGCGCGGCCGGCTTGCCGACGGCCGATCTTCCCGCTTCTGCGTGCCTCTCGTCGCGGCTTCCGTATGGCACGGAGGTCACACCCGAGCGGCTGCGCCAGGTCGAGCAGGCCGAAGAGCTCTTGCGTGGTCTCGGCTTCCGTCAGGTGCGTCTGCGCCACCATGGAACACTTGCGCGCGTCGAGGTCGATCCGGCGGAGCTTCCCTATGCGCTCGACCCTGCCATGGCACAGGCGATTGCCTCCGCGCTCAAACCCCTCGGCTTTCGGTTCGTGACCCTTGACCTCGAGGGCTACCGCACCGGCTCCCTCAACGAAGTGCTCCCGCTCGCCGAGAAAGCTGCGCGGTGACGCTCGGCGTAGACGGCTTCCCGAATCTCGTTCGCTGTGAGGGGGCACCCCGCGATCTTGGCCTCGATCAGGGCGAGGCTTGTGCGGCGGCCCTTCGCAGCTTGCGCGACGCCCTCGGAGGTTCCTCGGCCCCGCGGCCCCTAGAGCGCGATCTGCGGCGCCACTTTCCTCAGCTCGCCGAGCGGCTCGAGGGCGTTGCACGTGGCGCGCGCGTCCCCGCTCGGATCCTCCTCAGCGCGCTGGCAGGTGAGCTTGGCTCCGGGCGGTGGCGCGAGCACCCGGTGACATGTGCCGCCGCGCTCTGGGGCTTCACTGCAACGTGGACGGGAAGCGGGGCGACACTCGCATGGGCGGCGCGTGGCGCGGAGTTGCCGTGGCGGGTGCGGGAGAGCAAACCCGAAAATGGTCTCGCGTCCCTGGAGGTCGTGGCACCCTGGCTCCCGGGCGGTGTCGCGGGCCTGAACGCGGCCGGTCTCGCGGTAGCCTGCACCACCCTCGAAGCACCGCTCACCTCTTCACCCTGCGCCGCACCAGCGTTTCTACTGGTTCAGGAGTGCCTCCAACGCTTCGAAAGGGTCGAGGGGGCCGAGGAATGGTGCCTGCACCGCCCTGCCGGAGGGCGGGCGACGATTCTCATCGCCGACGCTGCGGGCGGGCTGGTGGGCGTTGAAGTCGCCGGCGCAGAGCGCGAACGCCTGCTTACACAGAACGGAATCTTGGCGTCGCCCGATGCGCCCGTGCATCGGCCGCAGATCGCCGCCAAGGCGCTGGCGACTCCCGGCCTGGACCGGCCCGCCCGGCTCGCGCTGCTCCTTCAGTACGCGCGCGCAGAGGAGCTTTTCTCACCACCGGCGGAGCCAAGGGTCGCGGCGGTTGCGCTCGACGCTCGGGAGCGTCGCCTTTGGGTCTCGGGTGGGCAGGAGCCGCTCCGCGCGCTCGAACCCGCCTCTCGCCCGCTCTAGCGCCGCCGCGCGCGTCGAGGAAGTCGCAGAGGCGCGGCCTTCGTGCGGCAAGCGGTCTTCGATCGCGGTGCCGAACACGCCCGCACCGCGCAGAAAGCCGTCTTCGCGAGAAACGAGAGAGCGACCCGCCGCGCCCTCTCTTCGAGGCGGGGGCCCTGGCTCTCTGCAGTCTCACAAAAGATCGAGGGTCGTAGCGCTAAGAGCGCCGGCGGCGCCGTCCGCGGCCGGCGCGGCTTCCGCCGCCAGCCGAGCCCCCGCTGCCCGGCCTGCCGGCGTCGCGCGGTCTTGAGGGTTGGGCGGCGAGCTCAGGCTCGGCCACCGTGGTCTCTGGCCGGTGCTCGCGCAGGTAGGAGGCACAAATCGCTGCGAGGTCGCGCCTCCCTTCGTCCGACGAAGCCATGGCTTCCACGATGGGAATCAGGCGATCCACTTTCCACACCCGATCGCGTTCGGGGATCGCGCGCATCTCGTGCTCCACCTTCACTTCGAGCCGTTCACGAATGCGAGCAAGAATGTCCGCTTCGGTCGGCAGCTTGCGCTCCATGATCTCGATCTTGTTCACGTGTTGGAGGTGGCGGAAGTTCCCGATGTCCAAACCGGAGATGAGCGAGATCGCGACACCGGCCTTGCCGGCACGTCCTGTTCGCCCGGTGCGGTGCACATAGACTTCAGGTGAATCGGGGGTGCTGTAGCCGATCACATGGGAGAGCTCGCTGATGTCGATCCCCCGGGCAGCGACGTCCGTCGCCACGAGGTATCGGAGCTCTCCGGACTTAATCGCGGCCATCGCCCGCTCGCGGGCCGCCTGTGCGAGGTCCCCTGAAATCTGGTCCGCATTGAATCCGCGACGCTGGAGATACGACGTCACGAAGCGCACTTCATCCTTCGTGTTGCAGAAGATGATGGCGCTTTCCGGATCTTCGTACTCGAGCACGCGAACGAGATTTGCTTCCTTCTCGGTTGCCGGCGTCACATAGAAGAAGTGTTCGATCTCGCTCGGTGCGAGCTGCCCCTCAGAGAGTGTGACGAACTCAGGATCGCGGAGGAAAACGCGAGCGAGCGAGCGGACCTTCTCGGGAATCGTGGCGGAGAAAAGGCAGGACTGCCGCATGGAGGGCAGATAGGAGTGGATCTCCTTCATGTCCGGCCAAAAGCCAAGCGAGAGCAGCTCGTCCGCTTCGTCGAGCACGAGCACCTTCACGTGATCGAGGCGCAAACGACCGGCGTTTAGGTGGTCAAGCAGGCGCCCCGGTGTCGCCACGACAACATGCGCACCGGCCCTGAGCCCGTCGACCTGCGCTCCATAGCCGACACCTCCGTAGATCGGCAACGTCCGGACGCCCCGATGCTTGCCCATGGCTGTGATCTCGGTCGCCACCTGATTCGCGAGCTCTCGCGTGGGTGCGAGCACGAGAGCCTGCGTCTCGGCGAGGGGGGTCTCGACGGCCCCGACGATAGGAATCCCGAACGCCCCGGTTTTCCCGCTGCCGGTTCGAGCCTGCACGATCAGGTCGCGCTTTGTCTTCATGAGTGGCAAGACGCGCGTCTGGACGGGCATCGGCTGTGTCCACCCAAGGTCGCGAATGCCAGCGAGGATATCGTCGGGGAGGTCGGAAAAAGCTTGATGAGGCTCCGTCATGTGGCCGCGCGAGGCTATCGCGTGGGGGGAGCACTTGCTAGCCTCAGCATTATGTCCAGGATCACGCGCGAGGAGGTGGAGCGCGTGGCCACGCTGGCCCGCCTGTCGCTCTCCGGCGACGAGGCCTCTCGCATGACCAGCCAGCTGGACGCCATCCTCGACTACGTGGAGCTCCTGCGCGCGGTCGACACGACGGGAGTCGAACCTACCTCCCACGCCGTCCCCGTCCGCACACCCTTGCGCGAAGACCGTGCCGTTCCTGGTTTGCCTCCTGAGCTCGCAGTCGCGAATGCGCCTGAGCGGGAGGACTCGGCATTTGTGGTGCCGCCCGTGCTGGAGGGTGAGGAGCACTGATGGCCGGGCCGCTCGGCACGATCTCGGAACTGCGCGCGCAGCTTGACGGCCGCAAGGTGTCGTCCCGCGAGCTTACCGATGCAGCGCTCGCGCGCGCCGAGGCACTCGAGCCGGCCCTCCGTGCGTTCGTGGGCCTTCGCCCGGAACGCGCGCGCGCTGAGGCCGCCGAGGCGGACGCGCGCGTTGCTCGCGGCGAGCGGCGGTCTGCGCTCGAGGGCATTCCCGTCGCGATCAAGGACAACATGGTTCAAGCCGGCGAGCCCACGACGTGCGCATCGCGGATTCTCGCCGGTTTCGTTTCGCCCTACGACGCCACGGTGCTGACAAAGCTGCGGCGCGCCGGCGCAGTGATCATCGGGCGCACGAATCTGGATGAGTTCGCCATGGGTTCGTCCACCGAGAACTCCGCATATGGACCCTCGCGGAATCCTTGGGACCTCGCGCGGACGCCTGGCGGCTCATCGGGCGGATCCGCCGCCGCGGTCGCGGCAGGCGTCGTGCCTCTTGCGCTCGGCAGCGATACCGGGGGGTCCATCCGCCAGCCGGCCGCCTGCACGGGCATCGCGGGGATGAAACCGACCTATGGTCGCGTCTCGCGTTACGGACTCGTGGCGTTCGCGTCTTCCCTGGACCAGATCGGCACTTTCACCCGGTCCGCTGCCGACAGCGCTACGGCGCTCGAGGTGCTGTGCGGTCACGACCCCCACGACTCGACTTCGTTGCCGGAACCCGTACCCCAGTACTCGCAGCGATTGTCAGGAGAAATCTCGGGGCTGGTGATCGGCCTTCCACGCGAATATCTGGTGGAGGAGGGCGTCGACCCCGCGGTGCTTCAGTGCGTGCGCGAGGCGGTGGCCGAGCTTGAGCGTTGCGGGGCGAAGACGCGCGAGGTTTCCCTTCCCCACACGAAGTACGCGATTGCGACCTACTACCTGATCGCGACGGCCGAGGCCTCGAGCAATCTCGCCCGCTACGACGGCGTGCGCTACGGGCACCGCGCCGCGAACGCAAAGGACCTCGGTGACATGTACCGACGGACACGTTCCGAAGGATTTGGCGCGGAGGTCAAACGGCGCATTCTGCTCGGTACCTACGTACTCTCGGCCGGCTATTACGATGCCTACTACCGCAAGGCACAGCAGGTGCGAACACTCCTGCGCCACGATTTCGACCAGGCCTTCGCTGGCTGCGACGTGATCGCAACGCCGACCGCGCCTGAGGTGGCGTTTCGGCTGGGCGAGAAGGCGTCGGACCCTTTGCGCATGTATCTCTCCGACGTCTACACAGTGTCCGCCAACCTCGCTGGCATTCCCGGCCTCTCGATTCCCTGCGGCTTCGCGCACGGCCTGCCAGTGGGTCTCCAGCTTCTCGGCAAACCGCTCGATGAGGTGACACTCCTGCGCACGGCAGACAGTTATCAGCGGCGCACCGACTGGCACACCCGTCGGCCGCCGGAGCCCGCGTGAGCGTCGACGCGCATTCCAGCTACGAAGTGGTGATCGGGCTCGAGGTGCACACGCAGCTCCGCACGGAATCGAAGCTCTTTTGCGGCTGCCGAGTGCGCTATGGCGACGACCCGAACCACCACGCCTGTCCCGTCTGCCTCGCCCTTCCGGGCGCATTGCCGGTGCTGAACGCACGCGCCGTGGAATTCGGGGTGCGAACCGCCCTCGCCATGAACTGTACGGTGCATCCTCGTTCGGTGTTTGCACGGAAGAACTACTTCTATCCCGACCTACCCAAGGGCTACCAAATCTCCCAGTACGAGGAGCCGCTTGCGACGAAAGGCTGGATCGAGATCGACGGCGAGGAACCCGGCGGGCGAAGCTTCGCCAAGCGCATCGGGATTACCCGGATCCACATGGAGGAAGATGCGGGCAAGTCGATCCACGACGCAGCGGCGAACGGGCGCAACGGCTCGCAGGTGGACCTCAACCGTGCGGGTGTCCCGCTCCTCGAGATCGTCTCTGAGCCCGACTTGCGCTCGCCCGCGGAAGCCGGTGCCTACCTGCGCACCCTGCGCCAATTGCTGCGTTACGTCGACGTCTCGGATGGGGACATGGAAAAGGGCCACTTTCGCTGCGATGCCAATGTGTCGCTTCGGAAGAAAGGCGCCCAGGAACTCGGGATCCGGAACGAGATCAAGAACTTGAACTCCTTTCGCTTTGTGGAGGACGCGATCCGTACCGAGATCGAGCGCCAGGCCCGCGTGCTCGACGACGGCGGCCGGATCATTCAAGCCACACGCCTCTACGACTCGGCCACGGGCAAGACGCGCGTGATGCGGACCAAGGAGAATGCCGACGACTATCGCTATTTCCCCGATCCGGACCTGGTCCCGCTCGCGCTCGAGGCCGCAGTCGTCGAGCGCGCGCGGCTGACCCTCCCGGAACTGCCGGAGCGCCGGCGCATCCGCTTCGAGTCCGAGCACGGCCTCTCGGCGTACGACGCGCGGTTGCTCTCGGTGAGCCGCTCGCTCGCCGACTTTTTCGAGGCGGTGGTCGCAGCCCGGGTCCCGGCCAAGACGGCTGCCAACTGGATCCTGCGCGATGTGCTCCAGGCGCTCAAGGAGCGCGAGCAGGAGATCGAGGAGACCAAGCTCACCCCCGAAGCGCTTGCGGCACTGCTCCGCCTTCTCGAGGAGGGTCGCATCACGGCAAAGAGCGCGCGCGAGCTGTTGCCGGAACTCGTCGAGCACGGGGGCGATCCGGCGGAGCTGGTCTCGGTGCGCGGCCTCGAAGCCGTCTCCGACAGCGCGCAGATCGAGCGCGCCGCCGACGAAGTCATTGCTGCCCATCCCGAAAATGCGCAGCGCTTCCGCGCCGGCGAAGAGAAGATCCTGAACTTCCTGATGGGCCAAGTCATGAAGAAGACCGGTGGGAAGGCGAGCCCGGCTGTCGTGCGCGACATCCTGGCGCGCAAGCTCAAGGCATAAAAGTTGTGAGGCTCTTGGTTCGCGCGCTCGCGGTTCTCGGCGCGCTGCTCGCCCTCGCGCTCGTTGTGCTGGCTGTCGGACTACCCCGTCTGGTGGATCGGCCCGAAGTGCGGGCTCGGATCGAAGCGGCCGCCCGGGAAGCGACGGGGCGGGACGTCCGCTTCGACGGACTGGCCATCGGGATCCTTCCGCCTCGCGTGCGCGTGCTACGACCGGTGGTGGCTGCGACCACGCCCGGTGAGCCGCCGCTCTTTTCCGCGGAGGAGGCCGCTCTGCGGGTTGCCCTTCTCCCGCTCCTGGCACGAACGCTTGTCGTCGACTCCCTCGATGTCGTGAAACCCACATTGCGTATCGTCCGTATGCCCCGGACCGCACCTGCTCCCGAGACAGCGCCCGCCCCGGTCACGGGAGCCGCAGCCGTGGCCTCAAACGAGGGCGAAGGCCTGAGGCTTGCCGTGCGCCACTTCACCCTCCACAACGGGACGGTCGTGCTGGAGGACCACGGCGTTGCACCGACCGTCACATGGACGCTCGCAGACATCCAGGCTGAAGCGACCGGCACCTCTGTCGCGGCTCCGATCGACTTCTCGCTTTCGGGGCGGCTCGACAGCGGCGGATTGCTGCGCGCAAAAGGTACGAGCACGACTTCGGGCACTGTCGACCTTCATGCGACACTCGAGGCTGTCGAGCTGGCGGCGGCAAAGCCGTACGCAGGGAAGACCGCCACGTCGCTCGCCGGACGGCTCGAGGGCACAGTCCATGTCCAAGGGTCTGCGACAGCGCAAGGTTCGGTCGACGCCGATCTCAAGGTCACGAACGCCGACGCCGTGGTCGCATCGATCGCCGTGCACGGTCCACTCGCCCTGCACGCGCAGCTCAGGGGAGAGCCCGCGAATCTCTCGGGAAAGTTCGACGTCGATGCAACCGCTGCCGAGCTCGTCTATCAGGGAGGCTTTACGAAACCTGTGGGTACACCAGCAACCGTAAGCGGGCAGCTGGTGCATGACGCGCAAGGCACTCTCGGTGTGGATGACGTGCATCTTAAGGTGAAGAATCTGGACGCGCAGGGCACGCTTCGCACCGGGCGCCGCACGCGACTCGAGCTCCGGGCAAAGCCATTCGATGTGGGCGGTTGGGAATCGCTACTCCCTGCGCTCGGCGGCGCGGGACTTCACGGCGAGATTGTGCCCGGAACGCTCGCCGTGACCACCGAACCCCTCGAGCTTGAGGGCGCGCCCGCGTTCAATCGGCTGATCGTGCAATTTCCGGCCAAACCGCCCGTGGCGATCGATGGCAGCCTCGAGGTCCAAGGGGACGTCGTGCGCACCCGTGGTCTCGTGGTGCACATCGCGGGTCAGCCCTTCACCGTGGCTGCCGAACTCACAGCGCTTGCGACGCACCCGCACTATCGCGTGCAGCTCGGGGCGAACCAGATCGATTCGAAGGCGCTCATCAACGCGTTCAGCCAGCGCAAAGATGTATTCGAGGGCCCGCTCACGCTGAAGAGCGATTTCTCCGGTCCCGTAGCTTCCGGAGCACCGCTTCTCGAGACCGTGCGCGGAACCGCCCGGATCGACGTCGGCCGAGGACGGCTGCGCGGGGTCTCACTCCTGCGCGGCACCTTTGACCAGCTCGGCAGCTTCGGTGAGCTCGCCCTGGCGGCCGGGCGCGCGCAAGGTGGAAAGGATCTCCAGCGTTTTTATGAGGACGAGTTCGAATCCATCGGGGGGACCTTTGTCGTTGCGGACGGACATGCGACGACAGACGACCTCAAGATGATCTATCGAGACTACATGGTAGATCTCCGCGGCGCGCTCGGACTCGCCGATCAGAGCGTCGATATGACGGGCAAGCTCACGATCGACAAGGAGCTCGATGCAAAGGTGGCGGCGCAAACGGCCGCGGGAGCCAGTGCGGCCGCGGCCAACTCCCGCGTCATCCCGCTTGCCCACGTCACGGGAACGCTTTCGGAACCCAAGGTCTCCATTCGCAGTGAGGACGCGGCCTCGTTTGCGGCGAGCTACGCGCTCGGGCGCGAGCGCGGAAAGCTCGAGCGCAAGCTCGACGAGAAGCTCGGCCAGGGTGCGGGTCGCGAGGTGCTGGACGCACTCGACGGCCTGCTCGGCGGCAGCAAGAAGAAGCAGTCGCAGTGAGCAATTGGTTCACCCTGCGTTGGAGCGAGGATGGAGTTGTTCTCCTCGATCAGCGGCGGCTTCCGCTGGAAGAGGTCTATCTGACCCTCGGCAGCGTCGAGGAAGTCGCGAAGGCCATCGAGAGCTTGGCAGTGCGTGGTGCTCCCGCGATTGGGTGCGCGGCGGCCCTCGGGGTCGCGCGTGCAGCTTGCGTGAGCGAAGCGCGCGACCTCGTGGCACTCCGTGCCGACCTTGACGCGGCGGTTGCTCGCCTCTCGCGCACGCGCCCCACGGCCGTCAACCTGTTCTGGGCGCTCGGGCGCATGGGTGAGCTTGCGGATGCCGCTCTGGCCGAGCCGGATGCGTCGGTCGAGAGCGTACGCGATCGCCTCGTGGCGGCGGCGCAGCGGCTCCTCGCGGAGGATGTCACGGTGTGCCGGGCCATTGGTCTGGCCGGGCTTCCCCTGGTGCCCGAGGGTGCGCGCATCCTCACGCACTGCAACGCCGGAGCGCTTGCGACTGCCGGATATGGCACCGCGCTCGGCATGGTGCGTGCGGCGTTCGAAGCGGGACGCCACATCCGCGTGCTGGCCGACGAGACGCGGCCCTATCTTCAAGGTGCGAGGCTCACGGCCTGGGAGCTCCAGCGCGATGGTATCCCCGTCACGGTGATCACGGACAACATGGCCGCGCACCTCATGAGATGCGCTGAAATCGATCTCATCGTGGTGGGTGCGGATCGGATTGCCGCCAACGGCGACGTCGCAAACAAGATCGGCACCTACGGCCTGGCTGTGCTCGCCCGCGAGCATGGGATTCCCTTCTATGTGGCTGCTCCGATCTCAACGCTCGACCTTGCAACGCCTTGCGGTGACGCGATTCCGATCGAGGAGCGTGGCCGCGCTGAGATAGCGGAGGTCAGCTCTCGCCCGATCCTGCCCGAGGGTGTGCCTGTGCGGCACCCGGCCTTCGATATCACGCCTGCACGCCTCGTCACCGCAATCGTGACTGAACGGGGAGTTGCGCGGGCCCCCTACAGCCTATCCCTCGCCAAGCACAGCGGGGCCTCGCGCTGACGCCAAACGGTGCAACAACGAGTTGCATTCGTGGGCTATCGGCGAGCGATCCGCAGGCACCACGCAACGCGCCGGAGACGCGTACGCAGCGCGCGTGCAAGATCGGCACTGTGACCATGGTCACGGGCACAGTTTCATACACCGTCGATCCGATACGAGCGGGTAAGAGTGGGCGGGGGCCGACCTGCGCGAACTTCGTTCGCGAAAGGTGGCTTCGGAGGGATAAGCGTGGGCCTTAGCGTCCTGTGCGTCGACGACGACCGCAACCTGTGCGAGATCCTGTCGAAGACTTTGGCCGGTGAGGGCTATGAGGTCCGCACCGCGCACGACGGCGAAGCGGCGCTCAGCCGGCTCCGGGAAGGGCCCGCGGATCTTGTGCTGCTCGACCTTCTGCTTCCCAAGCGCGACGGCTTTGCCGTGCTCGAGGTCCTGCGCGCCGCCCCTGCGCCCCTCTCGACGATTCCCGTGGTCCTCATTTCAGGCTGCTCGCGCACCCCGCAATATGTCGAGCGCGCCAATGCGCTGGGCGTCGCGGAGTTCCTGACGAAGCCGGTCCCGCTCGAAGCCCTCCTCGAAGTCACAGCAAAGCACGCGCGACGGCGGCGCAGCGCGCAAAAGGGTGGCCGTCCAGCTTCGGTCTCCGCCAAACCCCTCGCCGGCGAGCTCAGCGACGTGGCGTTCCCCGCGCTGCTTCACCATCTGCACGGCCTGCGGGCGAACGGCGTTCTGCGTCTTGAATCGGGCAAGAAGAAGAAGGCCATCGTCCTGCGCGACGGTCGACCCGTCGCCGTGAAGTCAAATCTCGTGAACGAGTGCCTGGGGAATCTTTTGGTACGCATGGAGCAGATCTCGCCGGAGGACATGGCCGAGTCACTCCGCCGCGTGAAGCGCGGGGAAGGGCTCCAAGGCGACATCCTCGTGGCCATGCAGCTGCTCTCGGTCGAGGACGTGGCGGCGGCACTGGTGACCCAGGCCGAGGAGAAGCTGTTCGAGATTTTCGAGTGGCCGAGCGGCCACTTCCGCTGGGAGACGGGCGCACGCCTCGAGGGGGGCAACGCCCTCGCGCTTGAGAAAAGCGCCGCGAACATGATCCTTGATGGTGTCCGGCGCCGGGTTCCGATCGGACAGGTGGACGACTTCCTCGAGGCGCGCGCGCACCTGTTCGTAGCGCAGGGCGAGAGCCCGTTCTACCGCTTCCAGGAGATCGACCTCGATCCCGGCGAGCAGCTGCTCTTGCGCGCACTCGATGGGACGATGCGTCTGCGAGACCTCGGAGACCAGGGCGAGAGCATCCGCCGCACTCTCTATGGGCTGCTCGTCACGGAAATGCTGGAGCTGCGGGAGCGGGCCTCGCCCGCGCAGCCCGCAGTGTCCGCGTCAACCTCTGGGACACCTCGCCCGGTCGAGGGCGGGAACGATCCGGCCGAGAGCGTGTTGCGCACTGAGCTCGCGCAAATGGCGGCGCGCCTGCGCGGCAAGAACTACTTCGAGGTGCTCGGCGTTCCGGAGTCGGTCTCGGACGATGGTGTGCGAAGGGCGTATGTCGAACTCGCGAAGAAGACCCACCCCGACCGCTACAGCAATGCGAGCGATGCGGTGCGGCGGCTTTCTGAGGAGATCTTCGGCCTGGTTTCAAAGGCGCATGAGACGCTCTCGGAGTCACGCCGCCGCACCGAGTACCTGCTCGAGCGCAGGCGCGGCGAGCGCGCTGCCGCGGAGCTCGAAGAGGGGCAGCGGGCCGTCCAGGCGGAGCTCCAGTTTCAGCAGGGCGAGGTCAAGCTCAAGCGCCGCGACTTTCCCGGAGCGGTCGAGTGCTTCCAGTGGGCCGTCAAGTTGTATCCCGAGGAGGGCGAGTATCACGCCCATCTTGGCTGGGCGAGGTACCTGGCGGAACCGAACGACCGCAGTGTGCTGAAGCAAGCGCTCGAGAACGTGAAAAAGGGTGCCAAGCTGGCGCCCGATCGCGATAAGCCCTACCTCTTCCTCGGCCGCTTGTACCAGGCCGCCGGCCGCGTCGACATCGCCGAGAAGATGTTCGCGCGCTGCGTGCAGATCAAGTCCGACTGCGTGGAGGCGCTGCGCGAGCTCCGCCTCATGCACATGCGGCGCGAGAAGGAAAAGGGGCTGATCGGGCGGCTTCTGCGCCGGTAGCCCGGCGAGGAAGCATGGCGGGAGCGACAGCCCCTCGTTTGACGGGAGAGAAGATCTGGCTAGACGGTCGGCTCGTGAACTGGGCCGACGCAACGGTTCACGTTCTTACCCACACGCTGCACTATGGCCTTGGCGTATTCGAGGGCATCCGCTGCTATCGAACCGAGAGCGGACGCTCGGCCGTCTTCCGACTCCGAGAACACGTGCGGAGATTGCTCGACTCAGCTCATATCAATCTCATGAAAGTCCCGTTTGGCCAAGCTGAGCTCGAAGCGGCGATCCTCGAGACGCTGCGGGCGAATCACTTGTCCGAGGGCTATATCCGCCCCCTTGTCTTTATTGGCGATGGGGTCATGGGTCTCAATCCTGCGGACAACCCGATCCGCGTCGCGGTGATCGCTTATCCGTGGGGTAAGTACTTGGGCGAAGAGGGCATCGAGAAGGGGATTCGCGCCAAAGTCTCCACCTTCGCTCGCCACTTCGTGAATGCCAAGATGACCAAGGGCAAAACCTGTGGCGACTACGTAAACTCGATTCTTGCCAAGCGTGAGGCGCTGCTCGATGGATATGACGAAGCGATTCTCCTCGACACACAAGGCCTTGTAGCTGAGGCGAGCGGCGAGAACCTGTTTCTCGTGCGTGACGGAGCGATCCGGACGCCTGCGCTCCCCACGATTCTTGACGGAATTACGCGAGCGACCGTGATCGAGCTCGCCCACGACAAGGGCATGCAGGTCACAGAGACGCCGCTCACCCGCGACGAGCTGTACGTTTCGGATGAAGTGTTCCTGACCGGGACTGCGGCCGAAGTAACGCCCATTCGAGAGATCGACCACCGCCGGATCGGCACCGGAAAGCGCGGCCCCGTGACGAAGGCCCTGCAGGAGGCCTTTTTCGCCGTCGTCTCGGGTCGCGAGGGCAAGTACGAGCGCTGGTTGACCTATCTCTAACGCGGCGGGACCGGGTCGGCACTTCTTGCCGGCCTTGCCTCGACCGGGCCGAGAAGGGGCTCCGACCTTCGGGTCCTGGTAGGCGGGTCGCTTCTTTTGTCCTGCCAGGCTTCTGGCCTGCCCTTCCTGCGCGCGAGCGCCTTCTCCCCGAAGTCGCCGGAGCCGCCCCGAGGCGAAAAACTTGGCCTCGCGTTCCACCCGCGGCCGCGCCCCTGGGTGCGCAAGCTCCCGCGGCTCCAGCTCCTCGGCCGCGCGGAATTTCCCGATCTCGCGACCGCGAGATGGGGCCTCCGAGGGCGCGGCCGCGCGCCCCCCTCCCGGGGGCCCAGGGGTTGGATCACCAGCACCAAAGTGGGACGGCTTCTCGCCTGCCCCCGGTGATGTGGACTCGCGACGCTCCCGGTTCGCAAAGGAGAGCGCCATCCCGCCTCCCACGTTCTATACTGGCAGCCCGGTTGACTCTCCAGTCAAAGAGGAGTTCCGCTGCATGAACTTCGAATTTTCTGAGGACCAGAAGCTCGTCCAGAAGACGGCTCGGGACTATCTGGCCGAGCACTCGGGCCTTGAGGTCTGTCGCGCCGTTCTCGAATCCTCGAAGCCCTATGACTCGGGCCTTTGGAAAGGAGCGGCGGAGATGGGTTGGCTCGGCGCCGCTGTGCCCGAGCAATATGGGGGGGCGGGTCTCGGCTATCTCGAGCTTGTCTTGATTGCCGAGGAAGTCGGGCGAGCGCTCGCTCCAATCCCCTTTTCTTCGTCGGTCTATCTCGCGACCGAAGCGCTGCTCCTCGCGGGTAGCGAACTCCAAAGGAAAAAGTACCTGCCCCGGCTTTGCTCGGGTGAGCTGATCGGCACCTTTGCCTTCGCCGAGGGCGCCAGCGATCTTCTGGACCCCGAGTTTGTCTCCACCCGCTTTGACGCCGGGCGACTGAGCGGCGAGAAGGTCCCGGTCCCCGACGGCGACAGCGCGGGTCTTGCCGTCGTGCTGGCGAAGGACGCCAAGGGGGCGCCCTGCCTCGCGCTCGCGGATCTCGGTGCCAGTGGCGTCACGCGCACCTCACTCGAGTCGTTCGATCCCTCACGGTCCCAAGCCCGCCTGCGCTTCGAAGGGGTGACGGCGGAGCTGCTCGGAGACGCGGGCAAGGGCTTTCAAATCTTCGAACGAGTGCTCGACCGCGCAGCGGTGATGATGGCCTTCGAGCAGCTTGGCGCTGCGCAGCGCGCGCTCGAGATCACGCGCGAGTTCACCATGGGCCGCTACGCCTTCGGCCGTCCTGTGGCCTCGTTCCAGGCGCTCAAGCACCGCATGGCCGACGTGTACTGCGCGCTCGAGCTCGGTCGCTCCAACGCCTACTATGGCGCGTGGGCGCTCTCGAGCAGCGCGGAGGATCTGCCGGTCGCTGCGGCCGGGGCCCGAATTGCGGCCTGCGACGCCTTTTCACTTTCGGCGGAAGAGATGATCCAGCTCCACGGCGGTGTGGGTTTCACCTGGGAATACGACTGCCACTTGTTCTACCGCCGGGCGAAGCTGCTGGGCCTTGCTCTTGGAAGCGCAGCGGAATGGCGGGAGAAGCTAATCCGGCGACTTGAATCGCGCGACGCTGCCTAGTCCCATTCTACTCGACGAGAGGAACCCGAGATGGACTTTAACGATACCCCGGAAGAGGCTGCCTTCCGCGCGCGGGCGCGCGGCTGGCTGGAGAAGAATGCCGAGCCGCTCGATCCTTCGAAGGTGGCCCCGAGTGAGATGGGCGAGCGGGAGGACGAAGCCACGATCAAATCGTGCAAGGCCTGGCAGGCCAAAAAAGCCGACGCCGGCTGGGCGTGTATCACTTGGCCCAAGGAGTACGGGGGTCAGGATGCAACGCCGATGCAACGGGTAATCTTCAATCAAGAAGAGGCGAAGTTTCGGGTGCCGCCGAATATCTACGCGATCGGTCACGGGATGCTAGGTCCGACGATCATGGCTCACGGTTCGCCCGAGCAGAAGAAGAAGTACGTGCGTTCCATGCTGCGCGGTGAAGAGGTGTGGTGCCAACTCTTTAGCGAGCCGGCGGCGGGTTCTGACCTGGCGGGCCTTCGTACCACAGCGACGAAGGACGGGACCGACTGGCTTCTGAACGGTCAGAAGATCTGGAGTACCGGCGCGCACTTTTGTGACTGGGGCATGATCGTGACGCGCACCGATTCCAATGCGGCGAAGCACGCTGGCCTCACCTACTTCATCGTCGACATGCGCTCGCCCGGCATCGAGGTGCGGCCGATCAAACAGATCAACGGCTCGTCGGGCTTCAACGAAGTGTTCTTCACCAATGTGCGGGTACCCGATTCCAACCGTCTCGGTGCGGTGGGAGACGGCTGGCGCGTTGCGCTCACCACGCTCATGAATGAGCGCGTGGCGATCGGCGCGGGTACAGGCTCGGGGCGGTTTAAGGATTTGCTCCGGCTCGCAAGGCAGACTCGTCGCAATGGCCGTCCCGCGATCGAAGACTCGGCGGTGCGCCAGAAGCTCGCCGACTTCTACGTGCGCTCAAAAGGCCTCCAGTACACGAGCTATCGCACGCTTTCCGCGCTTTCTCGTGGCCAGACTCCGGGCCCCGAAGGCTCGATCGGCAAAGCTGTCGGAGCGCCCCTCGGCCAGCAGATGGCCGCCTTCGCGGTGGAACTGCAAGGTGCGCTGGGAGCGCTTGCGGACAAAGCGTCGACGCCGCAAGAGGCCCTCTGGCAGGACGCGTACCTCGGCGCTCCGGGTCTGCGCATCGCCGGCGGCACGGATGAGATCTTGAAGAACATCATCGCTGAGCGGGTGCTGCGACTGCCGCCTGAGATTCGCGTGGACAAGGAAAAGCCGTTCCGCGATATCCCGACCGGAAACATCACGAAGTAGGGCACATCGACCAGGTGTGACGACGGTGAGGCGCTCGCGGGCGCAGCCCTGTCCCCATGCTCTTCGGCGGGGACGCGGCGCGCTGCGGCGTGCTCACTCTTGGATCGACATCAAGTACGCGACGAGGGCATCGATTCGACCGCGCGCGACTTCGTCCTCGGTGGTCCCCTCGGCGATCTTCTCGCCAAGAATCCTTCCCCAGACCGGCATCTCGCGCGGCCCGTGGGCGGAAACCATGGTTCGACCGTCGATGAAGGCTGCGATCTCTCCGGCAGGGAGCTTGCCGCCGTGGCGTTTCGCGATTTGGGTGAGGTCCGGTGGAGGGGTCCGCAGCGTCTCCGCCACCGGGCCCTTTCCGTGGGCGTCTACGCCGTGGCAGGAGGCGCAATAGCGCAGATAGTCTGCGCGGCCGACTTCGACAAGAACGCCGGACGGCTTGTCCTGCTCGGGCCCGCTCGCCCCGACGAGACAAAGGGCGAGCGCGGACACGGCTCCCGCCGCCCAGAAAGAGCGGCCGGAAACCGATACGCGCGAGACCCGAGGCTTGATCATGCTCCATCCTCCTCGCGCTTTGCGTAGCAGATTCCATGGCCTCCGGTGGTCGCCCAGGCGACCGCGCCCCCCCAAGGAGAGTTGCATCGCGGCTCCAGCGAGTGCAGGCGCGGGCCTTGCGCTGCGATCGGTGGCTGGGTCCGATCCCGTGAAGGTCCAAGCCGGGCCGCCCCGGCTAGGGGGACGCCGGCGAGCCCGCGCAGACCCTTGGTTACACCCGCGGGAGCTCGCTGCCTGTCCCAAGAGCCTCCTGTCACAAGGCTGGCAGCATGGCCTCGTTCCGTCGTGGGCTCGCCCAAGTTAAGCTTCTTGCCCTACCCATGGAACTCGATCACGTTCTGATCCGGGGCGCCCGCGAACACAACCTCCAGTCCATCGACGTCCGCATCCCGAAGAAGAAACTCGTTGTCCTCACCGGCGTTTCGGGTTCGGGGAAGTCGTCTCTTGCCTTTGACACCCTCTACGCCGAGGGTCAGCGGCGCTATGTCGAGTCCCTCTCCGCCTACGCCCGCCAGTTCCTCGGCCAGATGGAGAAGCCGAAATACGACACGATCCGCGGCCTCTCGCCCACCATCTCCATCGAACAGAAGACAACCGGGACGAACCCGCGCTCGACAGTCGGCACCATCACCGAGATCTCCGACTACTTGCGCGTGCTTTATGCGCGCGTCGGCATGCAGCATTGCCACCGTTGTGGTCGCACCGTGCGCGGCCAAACTGCGCAGCAAATCGCCCGGGAGATCTTGGCGCTGCCGCAAGGCGCGCGCCTTGCCCTTCTCGCTCCGCTGCTCGTGAACCGCAAGGGCGAGCATCGCGAGCTCTTGGCCGATGCCCGCAAGTCGGGCTTCGTGCGTTTGCGAATCGACGGCGAAATCGTTCTCTCCGAGGACGTAAGCACGCTCGACAAGCGCAGAAAACATCACGTCGAGGCAGTGGTGGACCGCATCGTGGTGGCACCGGGTCTCGTCTCTCGCGTCACGGGATCTGTGGAAACGGCGCTTAAGGTCGGCGGCGGAACGCTAATCACTGCGGTCGAGGGCCAGAAGGACCGGGTCTTCTCGGAGAGCATGGCGTGTAGCGCCTGCGGCATCTCGTTTCCGGAGCTCACGCCGCAGAGCTTCTCCTTCAATAGCCCGCAAGGCATGTGTTCGGAGTGCAACGGATTGGGTTCGCGGGTGGAAATCGATCCTCAGCTCGTGATTCCCGACGAGTCGCTGTCCCTCGACGAGGGTGCGGTCAAACCGTGGGGGAAGGAGATCTCGAAGAAGTCGAGCTGGAGTGGGCTGCGCACCCAAATTCTGAAGCAGCTCGCCATTCCCTTCGACGTGCCGATCCGGGCGCTCACCAAGAGGCAGCGGGAGCTCTTGCTGAACGGCGCGGGCGAACGCGAGTTCCGTGTGTCCTGGAAGGGCAAGGAGGGCGGCAAGGCATCGTTTGTCATGACCTGGGAGGGCGTCTTGCCGCGCCTCATGCGCCGCTTCCGCGAAACCAGCTCGGAGAGTGCCAAGCGCTGGTACGCACAGTTCCTCGGGGATACCGAGTGCTCGGCGTGCCGCGGTGTGCGACTGCGGCCCGAGAGCGCCGCCGTGCGCATCGGAGGCAAGAGTATCGTCGAGCTTTCGGCCCTGACGATCGAGGACGCACGCCAGTTCCTCAGCGAGCTCGCGCTCGAGGGCGCAGCGCGCGAAATCGCAGCGGAGCTGCTGAAAGAGATCCGCGGCCGCCTCGATTTCCTCGCGGCCGTCGGCTTGTCGTATCTCTCGCTCGACCGCGCCGGACCCTCTCTCTCAGGCGGCGAGTCGCAGCGCATTCGGCTGGCTTCCCAGGTGGGGAGCGAGCTCACGGGTGTGATCTATATCCTCGACGAGCCGTCGATCGGCTTGCACCAGCGCGACAATCGTCGTCTGCTCGACACCCTCCTTCGCCTGCGCGACATCGGGAATACGGTGGTGGTGGTTGAACACGACGAGGAGACGATCCGCGCCGCCGACCATGTGATCGACTTCGGACCAGGCGCAGGCGTTGCGGGTGGGCGGATCGTCCATGCCGGCACGCCGGCCTCCCTCGTGCGGAGCCGTGAGTCGGTGACCGGCGCGTATCTCTCCGGGCGCCTGCGGATCGAGGTCCCGGCCGAGCGACGTCAACCGACCGGCGCGCTCAAGCTGCTCGGTGCCCGCGAGAACAACCTGGCCGACGTGGACATTGAAATCCCTCTCGGCGTCCTGACGGCGGTCACGGGCGTATCGGGTGCCGGAAAATCGACACTTGTGAATGACATCCTCTATCCCGCACTTGCGCGCAAGCTCCACGGCGCGACGCGACGGCCTGGCGCGCATCGAGCGATTGCGGGCACCGAGCAGCTCGACAAGGTGATCAGCATCGATCAGCGTCCGATTGGGCGAACTCCGCGCAGCAATCCTGTGACCTACATCAAGGTCTTCGACGCGATTCGTGATTTCTTTGCTCTCCTGCCGGATGCCCGCGTGCATGGTTACAAGCCGGGCCGCTTCTCTTTCAATGTGAAGGGTGGCCGGTGCGAGGCGTGCCAGGGCGATGGCGTACGCCAAATCGAGATGCACTTTCTGCCCGACGTATATGTGAAGTGCGAAGAATGCCAGGGCCGCCGCTTCAACGCAGCCACTCTGGCCGTCCGGTACAAGGGTCGGTCGATCGCGGACGTGCTTGAGCTCACGGTGGCCGAGGCCCTCGAACTGTTCGCCTCGCACCCGACGGTCGCGCCGCCGCTTCGGCTCCTCGCGGACGTGGGCCTCGAGTACCTGCATCTCGGGCAACCCTCGCCGACGCTCTCGGGTGGAGAGGCGCAGCGCATCAAGCTCTCGCGAGAGCTCGCCCGTCGCGCGACGGGCCGCACCTTGTATGTGCTTGACGAGCCGACGACCGGCCTTCACTTCCACGACGTGAAGAAACTGCTGGACGTTCTCGGACGTCTTGTCGATGCGGGCAACACGGTCCTCGTCATCGAACACAACCTCGACGTCATCAAGACAGCGGATTGGGTGATCGACCTTGGGCCCGGCGGTGGGCCGGGCGGCGGGTGCCTTGTCGCACGCGGCACACCGGAGCAAGTCGCGAAGGTGTCCGAATCGCACACCGGCGTGCAGCTGGCGCGCGTGTTGAAGGAGGCGCGGCGGAGGCAGTAAGGACGCAGCGCTTCCAAGATTGTCATACCAATTGACAATCCGGGAGGATCCAGAACGCTCTGGGCCACCCTGCGAAGGCGACGCGCTCGGTGTCAATCGTGACTCTGTGCGCGAGGCGCTACGACGGCTGCAGCCGGCACGCCTCGTCTCGGTTCGGCATGGGGGCATCTCAAAGGTGCTCGACTACCGCCTCTCCGCAGGGCTTGATTTGCTGGGGGATCTCATCGTGACGCCATCTGGTGAACTGGCTCTCGGCGTTGTGCGATCGTGGCGGCTGTCGGCTGCGGCGATGCTGGCCAAGCGGAGGCGCGGGCTCGGGGCCTCATGCGCTAGGGCGAGGAGGCGATCAAGGCCGTCCTGCAGAAGGTACGCCCTTCCCCACAAGCCACAGGTGCGGGGGCGACGCAGCCGATGAACGTTTCCGAGACGAAAGGCCGTAGCGCGGTCGGTCTCGAGCACAGCCCGCGCACGCTGCGCGAGGCGCTTCCGATTTTCCTTCGCCATGGCAGCCCGCGGATTCTCCTTCTGCTAATGGGACTGGCTCTCGTGGGTCGCGTCCGCGCCGGCGGCTTCTCGCCGTTCGACTTCGTCGTCGTCGCCGTGGTCCTCTTGTATTGGCCCGTCCAGGAGTGGCTGATCCACGTGTTTGTGCTGCACGCCAAGCCCTTCGTGCTGCTGGGCCGCAAGATCGACTTGCCCGTACCGCGCAGTCATCGCGCGCACCACCAAGATCCTTGGAACTATCGAATCCTCTTCATTCCCTTGCACACCTATCTGTACACATTGCCGATCCTCGTCCTTCTCTGCTTCCGCCTCGCGCCGACTCGTGAACTTGCCCTTACCGCTCTCCTCGTGCATCTCGCACTCACCCTCCACTACGAAGCGGTCCACTTCCTCGTGCACACGCGTGTTGTGCCGCGGACGCCTTACTACCAGCGCTTGTGGCGGAACCACAGACTTCATCACTTCCGAAACGAGCACTTCTGGTACGGCGTAACGCGGCTTGGGGGTGATCGACTCTTCGGCACCGCGCCGGACGTCGCCCACGTGACCGTTTCGCCGACCGCGCGCACGCTTTTGGAGGGCTAGGAGAGTGACCCAAGACTCGTCATTGCGGATAAAATGACAGTCACGGGGGATGAGATCCAGTTCAAAGCATACGAGCAGGGACAAGGGCAACTGCTCCCGGGCTTCGTGGGGGACGCGCTCGACCCTTCGGACCCGGTGTTCTTCGTCGACGACCTGATCGAGGGTCTCGACCTGAGCGGCTTCGAGCGCCGCTACGGGGTGATGGGCGAGCATGCCTACCCACCCCGGACGCTGTTGAAGCTGTGGTTGTTCGGGGCGATTGCGGGGGTGTACAGCGGCCGCGAGATTGCGCGGCGGCTGTATTGGGATCTTCGGTTCCGGTACTTGGCGAGTGATCTGCGGCCGGACTTTCGCACGATCAATCGGTTTCGGGATCGTCACCGCGAGGACTTTGCACAGGTACTGCGCGAGACGGTGCGGATCGCGCGACGTTCGGGCTTGGCGAAGCTGGGGCGGGTGGCGATCGACGGGAGCAAGATCCGGGCGAATACGTCGCGCTCCAAGGCGATGAGCCACGGTCGGATGCGGGAGGCGGAGGCGCAGCTGGACGACGAGATCGCGCAGATCTTGGCGCAGATGGACGAGCTCAATGCGCGCGAGGACGACGAGCACGGCGACGGAGATGGCAGCGGAGGGTTGCCGGCGGAGCTGCAGCGGCGGGAGCAGCGACGCGAGAAGATCCGCGAGGCGCGCCAGCAGCTCGAGACCGAGAAGGGGGAACAGCTCAAGGATCGCCACCAGAAGAGCTTCGCCGACCTCGAAGCGAACATGATGAAGAC
>DATGZK010000062.1:0-38898 GCA_035489755.1 Myxococcota bacterium | reverse complement strand
CGCGAGTACCTCCTGTCTCTGGGAAGTGCCTCCTACGAGGAGGAGTTCCTGGCCGAGCGGGTCGCGATCGGTGAGACGCATGAGCGCATCGGCCTTGAGCCGCGCTGGTACCTCGGGGCGTACGCGATCTACTTCTCGCTTCTTGCGCCAGCCGTGGTCGAAGCCTTCCGCACCGAGCCCCAGCGTGCGGAGCGGACGCTCTCCGCCCTTGTGAAGCAGCTCCTGCTCGACGCGCAGCTCGCCATGGAGGCCTACATGGCGAAGCACGATCGGGAACTCGAGTACATGAACCGCGAGCTCGCGGCGGAAGGGCGGCACCTTGCCCGGGAGTTCGAGGACCAGCGCGCGGAGCTCAGGCTGACCGAGCGGCGGGCGCGCGCAGCCGAGGACCTCGCCTCGGTGGCGACGCTCGTGGCGGGACTTGCCCACGAAATTGGGACGCCGATGGGCGTCATCCAGGGCCACGCCGAGTTGCTCGAGTCCTCGGTCAGCGACGAGCGCGGTCGGTGGCGCCTGCGCACGATCCGGGAGCAGATCGACCGGATCTCGCGGATCATTCAGGCCCTCCTCAACACCGCGCGGCCACGGGATCCCGTGCGCATCCCGATCTCCGTTGCACCCATCCTCGACAACTCACTCTCCTTTCTGGCTGAAAAATTCCGCCGGCGGGGAGTCGCTGTCGAGCGGCGCTTTGCGCCGGCCCCAGAAATTCGCGGTGACTCGGAGAAGCTCCAGCAGCTCTTCTTGAATCTCCTCCTCAACGCGGTCGACGCGATGCCTCGAGGCGGAAGGATTGTGGTGAGCCTCGGGACGGACAGCGACGGGGGACTGGAAGTGCGCGTTCGCGATACGGGCGTCGGCATCCCGCAGGACCAGGTCTCGCAGATCTTTCAGCCCTTCCACACGACGAAGGAAGCCGGGCATGGGAGCGGGCTAGGCCTCGTCGTGGCGCGCGAAATCGTTGCGGACCATGAAGGCGAGATCGACGTCGCGAGCGAGCCCGGGGAAGGGACCGAGTTCCGAATCACGCTTCCTGCGCTGGGTGTTAACTCCTAATCGGGCGGCGTGAGTGGAGTTGCGACAGCCCGTTTGACGATTCGCTACTCACCCGAAACCTCACCGCGTCCTTACAAGGGAAAGAAATTCACTCTTGACCAGCACCTGGCCATTCGTGGGTTTCGGTATTGCGGTTTCCACGACGCGAAAGTCGCTTTCCTGGACCCAGCAGGTCGGGCGATTTGCGAACAGTACCTGCATGTTTTGGGTGGCCATGGTTCCGTCCCCTGTGTTTCTGGTCCAATCTGACAGCAAGCTAGCGCGAGACTTCAATCGACGTAGTCCAGCAGGTCGCCGTCGTTAAAAAGGCACCCCCGGTGGCAGGAGTGCACGTGCGTTTACCGATGCGCCGTGACGGTGCCGTGGTACGGTCGATGCGATGCCGCGCGAGAGAACCTTCACCTACAGCGCGCGTTCCTGGGAAGAGGCCGTCGATCGCGCGGCGCGAGATGCCGTGGAGAACGGCTGGACAATCGTGGACTGGCACTGGGAGGAGCCTCATCAGGATATCTTGGGCGTCTTCATTGTGATCGTCGAGGAGTTCGAGCTGGACTGACGGGAGTTCACTCGCCGAGCGCGCGTACCCGCCGTCACGCCGCGAGCGCGGGCAGGGCGCGACGCCGCTCGCGTCAGGACGCCAGTCGGCTCCCTCGAGTCGCCCCGTTCAAGGGGATGGCTCGGGCAGCCGATGCTGCCGAAAGAGGTGGTGACCGAGATGCCGGCCCTCCCGTCGATTAAGGGCTCCCTCTTCTGCGGCATTGCCGAAAGCGTCCTGAAGCTCGTTTCCGCAGGCCAGATTTCTCACGACGAACTCCACCGTCGGCTCGAACCGGCCGATCCGGAAATTCTGGATCAAGTCGTTCAGCTCACGCAGTGGTACGACATTCGCCTCTACGAGCGGATGGTGGTACTCCTGCGGGATGTCGAAGGCGGTGGGCACAACGAATATCTAAGGCAGCGCGGCGCGGCGGCGGCGGAGCGCCTGCTGAAAGCAGGACTGTATCAGCAGATGGAGTACCTGAGCCGCACGCAGGCTGGAAAGGCGAGCGACCCGAAGGAGCGCTTCCTGGCGTTCGGTCGCGACCTGCGTCTCCTGACCACGCTCAGCGCTAGCCTTCTCAACTTTTCGCGCTGGCAGGTACAGCCCGATCCCGAGTGGGCCGACCGCTATCGAATCGAGATCTCAGAGGCCACCGCCTACCCCGAGGTGCTCGCCTGGCAGACGGATGGATTGATGAACCGGATGGCGACCCAGCACGGCAAGCCGAACCTCTGGAGTTGGGAGCGAGTGCGCCCCGATCTCATCATCTTCCGAATGACTCGGTCATTCTAAGCAGCCGCGTACCGCGTCCTCCTCGTGAGAGGTTGCCCGGATTCGCCGCTCGACGAGGCCACGCGCGAGAGATCTCGCTTCGCCCGCCTTTCCGTCGCGAGCATCGCGGGCCCTCCAACAGGGCAAACAAGGCCTGTCAGCGCTCCGCTTGTCGCGAGTTCCGCGGCCAAGCGCTCAGCGCTTAGCCGCGGCGCGCCCGGACGACTCAGCGCTGAGCGCTCGGTGGAGCCGCGCGAGACCGCGCACGGCGCTAGGCACTTAGCGCAGCCAACACCGCAACCCCGGGCGAGATCACCACGGTGGTGTTTGCAGTGCGCTCAGCGCATCGTGAGACCACCCGTGGCGACTCAGCGCTCGGCGCCAAGCCTAATTGACGGGAGCTACCCCTTCCCGCCCAGCACCACAGTCACGATGACCAAGACCGTTCCGATGAGGAGCACGAACTGCAAGGCGCTTGGTTCTTCGGGAGCGGGATCCTCTGCCCTTGCCACAGCCCCCGGCGCGAAGGGTGAAGACGATCGCAAGGTGAAGACGGAAGCGAGTCTCGGAAATCCGTGGAGCAGCGCACGCCCCTGCGGTCCCAGTCTCGCGGTACGGACACCGCGGTCGATGCGACGGAGAGGGAATCTTGGGAGGGCAACGCAGGAGGGTGTGCCGGTTGCCTCGCGAAAGCCCGGGATCCCTTGGCGCGACGGTGTCCACCGGGCGGGTTCCGTCGCGCAGCGAAGCCCCAGGGGACACCCTACGGTGCGCGTTGCCCACGACCGCCATCGGAGCACCGGGTAGGCTCTTGGCAATGGCAACCTGCTACCTCGAGACCTTCGCGCCGATCAAGTGACGATGGCACGTGTTCCGTCTGCGCGGCGCAGGGTTTCATGGGGCGATTCACCAAACAATTGTTTGTATTGTTCAGCGAAGCGGCTGAGGTGCCAGAAGCCGAACCCGAGAGCAACATCGCTCACCGTGGCCGAGCGCGCACTTTTCCGTTGCAAAACGCGACGGGCACCATTGAGGCGGACACGCCGGAGATAAGTGGCCGGTCCCATTCCGAGCGAGTTTTGGAATGCGCGATTGAGAGTTCGTCGCGGCACCTCGTAAGCAGCGCAGAGTTCGGTCACCGAAGAGCTGATCAGGATAGATTTCCGCGCGTCCTGATCAATCTGGTGCACGACTGCAGCGGCACGCCGGTCCGTTCCAATCGAATGCGCCGGAAACTGCTGCGCTACGGCCCCCAGGAAGTGACATACCAACTCCTCCTCGAACTTTGCCGTCGCGCGGCGCGAGTTGCGGACCTGCGGCGCAGACTGAATGATAGCCGCGGCCTCCGCAAAGTGTTCGATGGTTTTCCGTCGCGAGTTGGGTAGCGGCTCAAACACCGACCAAGGTCGGCGCAGTACATCTTGAACTTGTGGATCGAGTTGCCGGAGGTGTTTGGCAAGAACCTGGTCGTAAACACTGAAGCACGCAACCTTGAAGTTCCGGCCATAAACCGCGTCGTGTTCCGCATTGGGCCGGTGGATCACCAATGACCCGGGACGAACCTCTATCCCGTGCTGCCACGACGGCGTTGTACTCTCCAATATGATTGAGAGCGTCCACCGGTCTGAAAAAGTGCCGTTTCCGCGAAGTGCCAAGCTGGTTTCCACATAGGAGAACTGACCGCCCGGCAGACCGAAGCGCACGTGACGACCGCTCAGGCATCCGGGTTCAATTTGAGAAATCTCGAGATCGGCCTCGGAAAGCATGGCCCCGTAGGAATCCGCGTCGCGAATGAGGTGTTCGAAATAGTTCGAAGGCTCTGGTGTCAGCATGAATGAACCTTGTGGCTGGCCCAAAACGGATATCCGATGTTCCCAAACCAGGTAGTATGTTGCAAGCAAATTCGGCTTTATGCCAAGAAGTGCGAGCAGTTAGCAGGCGATCGCAGTCGGTATTTCTGAATCGCCAAGGTGCTTTCTCGACGATGACAGGAAGACCGTTTTGCCATGCCAACTCATGGCTGAAACGTTGCGCGCGGAGCTGGAGAGGCGCGTGCGCTGTAACGAATTTGGCCTTCTAGTAACACGGCGCTCCACATTGCTGGCGGTCGAGGGAGGTCGCTAACGAGTAACTCTAGTAAGAATCTCCAACGATCGGCTCTGGTGATGAGGATCATGGGCTGGGGTCTCATTGTCGCGATGGCCCTTGCTCCTTTTGTCTATGCGCCTGGATTCCTGTGGGGCATCACATCCGCGGAATTCGCAAATTGGTGCATTGGTCCGGCCCATCCTGAGTCGCCTTACGACGCGTTCCACCCCTATGTATTCATGGTCGCTGTCCTGTATCTGGCATGGGCGATTTTGCTGATCCGTGGCGCCAAGGACCCCAGAGCTAACGCCGCTCTGTTCGACTACGGCATCCTCGCCAATGTCTTGCACGCCTCGCTGATGATTCCGCAGGCGTTCATTTATCGCAATGAACATGCACACATGTGGGCGGACGTACCCTTGCTTTTGGCGGTGAGCCTAATCTTGTGGATTTACCACCCCAACCGGGTGGCACCAGAATATTCAAGGGCGTGATGAGCACCTCCGACGCGGACGTGGTCGTTATTGGCAGCGGGTTCGGCGGCAGTATCTCAGCGAATCGCTTGGCTCTGGCGGGGTTCAAGGTCCTGGTGTTGGAACGCGGACCGTGGCGTGATTCGCTGCCGGTCCGTTCCATGGGTATTGCCAGACGAGCACCGTTTCCATACGGCATGAAGGCTCTCACGCATCTGCTGCGAACCGTCCATTGGGGCGGTTGGAACCTGACGTTAAACAAGTCCGGCCTGTACGAGGTGTTCTTTTATCCGGGGCTCTATGTGTTTGCGGTTTCGGCGGTGGGCGGAGGCAGCCATGGTTGGTTCGGCATGCTCGTGCCACCGCAAGATCCGGACTACTGGACAGGTCGACATCCGGATTTGAAGCATCACGAAATAGAGAAATACTACGAGAAAATCCTGGTCGACATGGGGGCCATTCGATTCTCCCAAGACCTTTGGGTGCCCCACTCAATTTGGACGCAGCTGCCCGCGTCGTCCGGCGGCAGATGTCTCCCGGCAGATCCCCAGCCCTACATGGCGATCAAGGTCCCCTGCTCGAAGAGCGAAGTCGGGAAAGTTACCGAAGGCGATGGAGGAGTGAAGCGCCAGACCTGCGCATTTGACGGGGACGGCTTTCTCGGGTCCAGGGGAGGAGCCAAGGCGTCAGTCGATTTCATCTATCTGGCGCCCGTGCTCAACAAAGGCGTAACCGTTCGCGACATGTGCGAGGTCACGAAAGTCGTTCGAGACTCAGCGGTCGGTGCGAATGAGTACGCCGTGCATTTCTCTGGTCTCAGAGATGGGCACAAAGAAGTGGTCCGCACGAAGCGAGTGATCCTTGCGGCTGGGACGATGAATACGCTGCAGTTGCTGTTTACCAGCAGGTTGGGGCCGGATGGCCTCAACCCGATGCCGTCCTTGGGCCGTACGTTTGGCGGTAACGGAGATTTCATTGGCGCCTGGTTCAAGAACTCTGCGCAACCTCCCCTGTTCGAGACCGCCCCAGTTCTTGGCCGCTTCAAGGTGGACGGGCAGGATACTCCTTTCGTAGGGATGTGGGCTTTGGCCGGTATCGATACCGTGCCGCTGCTGCCCGGCTGGAAAAAGAAACTAGCGAAGACCGCTCCACTTATTGGAATGGGAGCAGACACGGGAGCGGCATCGGCAAGGTTCGAAAACGGGCGCGTGACAGTGGACTACGATGCAAAACAACAGCCGATCTTCGAGAAAATACGGGAAGCTTTCCGCACGCTGGAAATGGAATCCGGCCTGAAGACCTGGGCGATCAAGAGGCCCATCACCGTTCACGCTTGGGGTGGCGCCTGCCTTGGCCCAACTCCAGATCGTGGCGTTGTCGATCACAAAGGCGAGGTGTACGGCAATCCGGGTCTGTTCATTGCGGACGCGGCGGCGCTACCGGCTGCGGCTGGGACGCCTCCGTCTCTCACGATCGCGGCCTGGGCGCATCATGTTGCCGATGGCCTGGCACAAAGGGCGACTTGAAGGTTATGGGAAGCCACAATCCAGGACGCACGAAACCAGCAACGCATCAAGCAATTACAGAAATAAAACTGGAAAGGCGAAACCGATGAACCGCTTAGCGAAGCGCATTTCCACTCGGGCATTGATCGTACTGCTGATTGCGACGTGGGGCTCCGAGTACGGCGCGGCGCAGGAGGCGGCCCCGGTAGAGAAACAAAACCAGCAATATTCCCCCAATGTAGGCCAGACCTACCCGAACCGAGTCCTCTGGGGCCTTACCCACATCCACACCGCCCTCTCCGCCGACGCTGGACTGATGGGAATCACGCTGGGACCCGACGAATTGTTCCGCTCTGCAATGGGCCAGGAAGTCACCACCACCACCGGTTTGAAATTCAAACTGGAACGGCCGCTCGACTGGCTCGCCATCACTGACCATGCTGAATTTCTCGGAATATCCGGTCAACTTGCGACTGGCAACCCGGAGCTGCTCGCCAACCCTACCGGCAAAAAGTGGTACGACTTGTCCAAGGGGAACGCACAACAGAAATTTGAGGGTGCCTGGGAAGTTTTCGGGGCCATTGCCTCGGGCAAGGACCCGATCAACAACACCAAGCTTCAGGCGTCAGCTTGGGCGGAGGCCTACGAATCAGCCGAGAAGTATAATCAGCCCGGGGTTTTCACCACGCTCCACGGCTTCGAATGGACGTCGGTACCCGAGGGCAACAATCTTCATCGCACGCTTATTTTCCGCGACAACGCGGACCGCGTGAAGCAGACAGTTCCCTTTTCCGCCTTCGACAGCACGGATCCGGCGGACCTCTGGAAGTACATGGACGCATATGAGAAGAAAACCGGCGGCCAGGTGCTCGCCATCCCTCACAACGGCAATCTCAGCAATGGCCTCATGTACACGGCCGAGACCTACGACCACAAACCCATGGACCGGGCCTACGCCGAGTCGCGGATCAATCACGAACCGCTCATGGAGGTGACGCAGATCAAGGGCAACAGCGAGGCCCACCCCTACCTTTCCCCGACCGACGAATTCGCCAACTTCGAACTTTGGGACTTCGGTAATCTCGCGAATATCACGACGCCCAAGAAAAAGGACATGCTCCAGTATGAGTACGCCCGCTCCGCGCTCAAGATTGGGCTGGAGCTGGAAGGCAAGCTTGGTGCCAACCCCTACCAGTTCGGCATGGTGGGCGCCAGCGATGCGCACATTGGCGTGGTGGACTCGCGGCAAGACAACTTCTTCGGTCAGTTTATTTTCGATGCGCCTTCACCGACGCGTTGGCAAATCCCAGTCCTAAAGTACGCAGACGGCAAGCCTTCGGTCTATTACTGGCAGGATATACCTGCGGGCTTGGGTGGCGTGTGGTCGCGCGAGAACACCCGCGAGGCGATCTGGGACGCGCTCAAGCGCAAGGAGGTCTATGCCACCACAGGCGAACGGCCGATCGTCCGTGTGTTTGGGGGCTGGGACTTCGTATCGGCGGACAAGGACCGCCCCAACTTCGCGGAGCAGGGCTACGCCCGCGGTGTGCCCATGGGCGGCAATCTGACCAACGCTCCGGCCGGCAAGAGTCCCGCCTTCGTGGTCTTCGCGCTGCGCGACCCTTACGGTCCCAACCTCGACCGCATCCAGGTCATCAAGGGTTGGCTGGGCAAAGACGGGAAGTCGAATGAGCGTATTTTCGACGTGGCGGTCTCCGGCGGGCGCAAGATCGGTCCAGATGGCCGCTGCAAGACCAAAGTGGGCAACACGGTAGACGTCGCTAACGCCACCTACAGCAACTCCATCGGCGCCGCGTATCTCTCGGCATACTGGAAGGACCCGGCGTTTGATCCCCAGGAGCACGCGTTCTACTACGTGCGCGTGATCCAGATCCCGTCGCCTCGCTGGACGGCGTATGACCAGAAGCGCTTCGGCGTCAAGATGGCCGCCAACGTTCCGATGACGACCACCGGCCGGGCCTACACTTCGCCCATCTGGTATAAGCCATGAAACGATGGCTCAAGGAGCCGCTGGTCCACTTTCTGGTGCTCGGCGCGCTGCTGTTTGGCGTGTACGGGTGGCTCCATCGCGGCGAGTCTGGCAATTGGGACAACGGCGCCGGCCCGGTGCGCATCACCACCCGGGAGATCGCGTTTCTCGCGGAAACTTGGGAGCGTCAGCAGCAGCGCGCGCCGACACGCGAGGAGTTGCACGCCTTGGCCGCGGGGTATCTGAAAGAGGAACTGCTCGGCCGCGAAGCGCGGGCGATGGGCCTCGATCAGAACGACCTCGTCATTCGCCGCCGTCTCGCCCAGAAGGTCGAGTTCGTCGTGAAAGATACGTCGCGACTCACTGAACCGACAGACGACGACCTGCATCGCTTTTACCAAGCGAACCTGGAGAGTTTCCAAACTCGCTCGCGCGTTTCGTTTACTCATGTCTTTTTCGACCCCGAAAAGCGCCTCGACGCCGCGGCCGATGCCAAAGCCGCACTCGCCGCTCTATCGCGCGGCCCGGCAGCCACCAGGAGGCTTGGCGATCCCTTCCCGCTTGACGCCGAGGTAAGCGACGAGGATAGGCAAGCCGTCGCCGGTCAGTTCGGAGACCCGTTCGCGAACGGGATTTTTGCCCTGAACCCGGACGCATGGTATGGCCCGATCGCATCCAGTTTCGGCCTGCATTTGGTGCACGTGACGGAGGTGAAGCCGGTCCGACAACTTGAGTTTTCCGAGGTGGAACCACAAGTGCGCGAACGCTGGCGCGACGAACATCAGCGCGAGGCCGACGAACAGTATTACGCGAGTCTAGTGAGTAAATACCACGTGGTCGTGGACGAGGAGGTCAAGCCGCTCATAGGTCCCCTTGACGGGCTCGCCCCGCAAGCGACAGCAATCGTAGCGCAGGGACCGAAGTGAAAGCGGCGCTCTCGAGTCGCCTTGTCGCAGCCCCGTCGCATCGGCTGCTGCAAGCGGTGGCGGCTCTGGCCGTTCTATTTTTCTCCGCTTCGGCCTTCGCTCATGAACTCCGCCCCGCGTACCTCGAACTGCGGGAAGAAAAGCCAGGTGAGTTCAGCGTCCTCTGGAAAACGCCGATGCTAGGCGCTGCGCGGCTGGCACTCGAACCCGAATTCTCGGGCGACAGTAATACGGTGACGCCGGTGACGACACGCACCCGGCCCGGCGCGGCCATTCAGCAATGGACCTTGCGTGCCCCCACGCTGCGCGGACAGACGCTCCGCATTCTCGGGCTGGAAGGAACCATGACAGATGCGCTCGTCCGCATCGAATTTGCCGATGGCACGAAATGGGTGCAGCGGCTGACCGGGCAAGAACCATCGGCCAGCATCCCGATGCGGCAAAGCGGCTGGTCCGTGGCGGGCGTGTATCTCCAGCTCGGCGTCGAACACATCCTCTTCGGTGCGGATCACATGCTGTTCGTGCTCGGGTTGCTGCTGCTCGTAAAGAACCGCTGGATGCTCCTGAAAACCATCACCGCCTTCACCGTAGCCCACAGCATCACGCTCGGCGTCGCAACGCTGGGCTACGCCAATGCGCCGATGGTTCCCCTTAACGCTGCGATCGCCCTCAGCATTCTCTTTCTTGGGCCAGAAATCGTTCGCTCCTGGCGTGGGCAAACTAGCTTCACCCTTGGTAATCCATGGGTGGTGGCATTTGCATTCGGACTCTTGCACGGCTTTGGTTTTGCGAGTGCGTTGACGAGCGCAGGCTTGCCACGAACGGACCTGCCACTGGCGTTGCTGAGCTTCAACGTAGGGGTAGAAATCGGCCAATTGAGCTTTGTGGGTCTGGTGCTATCGCTGGAACGCTCCTTCCGTATCCTGGAGATTCATTGGCCGCGTTGGGTCGAAGCGTTGCCTGGGTATACCGTGGGAACGCTCGGCGCCTTCTGGACCATACAGCGCGTCGCTATTCTCCTCGGGGGTGGGCGGTGAGGAGCACGCGGACTACGCCTCCCGGGCACAACAACCCTGGGTGCGGCACTCTGCAAAGCGCGACGCGATGTCTGATATTGCTCGTGCCGATGCTGCTCTGGGCGCAGGTTGCCTTCGCGCACCCACAGGCAGGCGAAGCCAAAGGGTTTGTCACGGGCTTTGAGCACCCGATCTCTGGACTTGATCACGTACTGGCGATGGTCGCCGTCGGCCTCTGGGGCGCACAACTGGGCTCCCCGGCCATCTGGCTTCTGCCTGTCGCCTTCCCCATGGTGATGGCAGTGGGCGGAATGCTCGGGCTCATGGGCGTGCCACTGCCCGGAACCGAGTGTGGGATTGCAGCCTCGGCCATCTTGCTCGGCGCGGCCGTCCTATTCGAGGTGCGTCCGCCCCTTGCCGCGGCGGCGGCATTGGTCGGCTTCTTCGCCATCTTCCACGGACACGCGCACGGCACGGAACTGCCGCCCGGAGAGAGCGGTCTGCTCTACAGCATGGGATTCGTCATCGCAACCGGCTGCCTGCACGGAGTGGGCATCAGCATCGGCGTCGTCCATCGATGGATGTGGGGACAGCGAATGCTGCGCGCCGCCGGCGCCTTCGTCGCGGTGGGCGGCGTCTTTTTCATGTGGAAGGCGTTCGCATGAGAGCTGCAAGCAAATCCTGGCTGCCGATTTACGCGATCGCTGTCTTCATGGTCGCGATGTGTCCCGCGCCGGCCGAAGCTCACTTAGTCTCGAGCGGAATGGGGCCCATCTACGACGGGCTGACGCACTTCCTGATGAGCCCGGAGGATCTGGTTCCAGTGCTCGCTCTCGCGTTATTGGCCGGACTTCGCGGTTCAGCCTACGGTCGCCGAGCACTCTTCGTGCTTCCCGCGGCGTGGCTGATGGGTGGGCTAGCCGGACTTGCCGCGGCGACGGTGAACGCCAACGCAGTGCAAACCGCAATCACCTTCCTGCTGCTGGGCGGATTGGTCGTCATGGACGCCAGGCTATCAGTACGCGCGACGACCGCATTGGCAGCGCTGCTGGGCCTCTATCACGGATATCTGAATGGAGCAGGGATGGGCCAGGCTGGCGCTGCTTCCGTGGCGTTGCTCGGACTCGTGTTCGCAGTGTTCGTTTTGGTCGCACTAGCCGCCGCACTCGTCGTGCAACTGCAAGCGGCATGGGCGCGCATCGCGGTACGGGTTGTCGGCAGCTGGATCGTCGCCAGCGGACTGCTGATGCTCGGGTGGAGCCTGCGCGGCAAGCTCTGATCTGAGGTCGAGTGGCGTCCGGACTCTTGCGATGTGGCAACTGAAGTTCCGAATCGTATTGACAATGACGTCGGGGACTTTGGATTCGTTGAAGCCGGCGGTGCTCACCGAAAACACACAATGATCCAAGTGCAGGCGTTTGCCGACTGGAGAACTGAAAATATACTCGGTGCGGCCCGGGCAGCGGCGCGGTGGATCGGAATGCGGAATCTTGAGCGTGAAGCGGCGGTGCTCGAGGCTACGCTGGGCGGCAGCTAGAGCTCGGGTCTGTCCCGTCAACGGCGACCGCAAGACCCCCTTCCTTGACGATCTACTCTTATTAGTGTATACAGCGCTCGCACACAGAGAGCCGGACGGACGCGGCCCCCAGTAGGCGGTCAGATTTAGGGTATCCCCCCGTGTCTCCATTCGACTCCGCGTTCTGCGAGCACCCGCCCCGACGACCACAGTAGTTCACTCAACGTCCACCGCGGAGGCGCTGCAGCTGTCGGCGCAGGGCAGGGGCGAGGAGTTGATACGCAAGCGTACGTGCATCTCGTGCCTTTCTTCCGTGGGGCCGACATTCGCGCAGTCGGCCTGCGCGAGATTCAGGCCTTCTACGACCACTGCATCGACACGGGTCGTCCGAGAAGCGTCAAGAGCATCGACATGGCACTCAACGTGCTGCGGCAGATTCTTTCGCACGCCCGCGCACAGGCCCTCATCGGAACGAACCCCGTTGAGGAGTGGAAGCGGGGGCGCCCCCGGCGGCGGGCTTCATCGTCGATGACAGTCTCGCCGGCCCGGATCCTCTCTGCCGATGAGCTTGGCCGGGTTCTTTCGGTAGCTGCCGCGCGCGCATCTCGCTTCTACCCGCTGATTCTCTTCCTGGCTGACACGGGATGCCGTCTTGGCGAAGCCTTCGCGCTGCGGTGGTCAGACCTTGACTTGGAGGGCGCCACGGCCCGGATCGCTCGGAGTTTCTCAAGCGGTGAGCACCTTGGGCCGACAAAGACGGGTCGGGAGCGAGTCGTCGAACTCTCCACCCGGCTCTGCCGCGCTCTCGCCGAGTGTATGCCCACCGTGTTCCCAATCCCCGATGGGCGTCTCGTCTTCCCCAACACGACTGGTGGCTTCCTCTTCGACAAATACTTCCGCGAGAAGGTCTTCCGCCGAGTGGTTCGAGAAGCACTTGGAGAGGGCAGGCGTCACACGCCGCATGACCTCCGCCACACCTGGGCGAGCCTGCACATGGCGCGGGGAACGCCACTTAAGTGGATCCAAGCGCAGGGTGGGTGGACGACGGCGAAGTTGCTCCTCGATACCTACGGCCATTTTATGCCGACGGAATCGCACGGTTTCGCCGACCGAATCACGGCCCCGGACGGCCCCCAGACGGCCCCTCGGTCCGAAGCGCCGAAGACCATATCCGGTGGAGCGGCGGAATCCCGAGCGCTGTCAAGAAGTTCCGACGAGGTCGCTATCGACCACGGGTCCCAGGTCCCCGATCATGCACTTGACCGAACCGCCGCCTTTCTTCAGAAACTCGGAGACATCCACGACGACCGGCGTTACGCCGCGTTCACGCACCTGCGCCAGAAGCCGATCCGATAGCCCTGCCGGCATGACGAGCCACGACTCACCACCCGCCGAGAGCGTGAATGAGTTGGCGGCGTAGTGCACGGCGTCGTCTTCTGAGAGTTCTAGGATTCCCTTGCCGATCGCTTCGCGAACGCGCTCCCACGACCGCGGCTCGAGGGCACGAGGATACGCGAGAAGGTATTCACGCCCGGGGCCAAAGGCGCAGAGCGCGGTATCTCCGTGGTAGTGGGCCTCGAGCACAAGTTCCACGCGGACAACCGGCCGCGGAGCCACGATTGCAGACAGAGTAGGCTCGACGTTCGCGGAAGTTCGAAAGCCGTATACGCGTCGCCAAGGTGGCATCGCGAAGACTGGCACGAAGCGCTGACGCTCGACACGACCGTGCGTCAACAGGCAGCGGTTGCCGACCGGAAAGAAATCAGCCTCGCCCTCAAATTGTAAGCGCTCGTCAATGCGCTCAGTTCGGAATCCGTGGGTTTGGAGCAGCTTCTCGTAGTGCGCGCGCTCACCGGCGCGCGTGGGCAAGAGATTGGAGAGGTAGAAGGTCTTGTGGCTGAGCGGCAGCTCAGCGTCGAGCTGGGTCAGGAAGCCCGCATTGGCGGGGTACACCAGACCTGGCTGGTCCGGGGCGGGTGGTATCACGAGCACGCGTACTCCCAGGTCGCGCAGTACATCGTGCAGGCGGCCCCATTGCGAGATGGCAGTGGCCTTGTTCACAATCCGTCGCGTACCCCAGCGCGTTCGCGTGTGGGGGTTCGCTCCACCCTTGACGCTAAAAAACGTCGGATCGCCCATCAGGACCGTCCGGAAGACTCGCTGTGCGTTCAAGGCGGCGGCATCCCGGGCGGAAGGGTCGCTGGATCGAATCCGCCCGTATGTTCGAGACAAGCCTGGGGCACGCTGCAGTAGACGGCCGAGAGAATGCCTGCGGGCCGGTCGTTTCCGCTGCGCTTCGTGCCTCCAAAGGGGAGTCGACCGCTCGCGCCGATCGTGCCGCGATTCCAGTTGAGGAGCCCGGTCCGCACGCGGCCCTGGCAGTGCGCGAACTGCGAGCGGTCGGCCGTCATGATCGATGCCACGAGTCCGAAGTCGGAATCATTCACCGCTGCAATTGCATGCTCGAGGCTGTCGACCGGATAAAGAGCAGCCTCCGGCCCGAAGATCTCGTCCCGCTGATACGCATGGTCCTGTCGTGTGTCGGCAAAGCGTACGAGACCGGGTCCCACAAAGGGTGAGGGCAGCGCGGGGTCGACGTCGAGCACGCGCTCGCCGCCGGCTTCCCTGGCAAGAGCCCGGTAGCCGAGCACCTTGGCGTGTGCGGCATGGGAAACAAGCGGGCCCATGAAAACGCCAGGTTCAAGCGGAGGCCCGACCCGCACACCTCGCAGGACCCGCGCAAGCCGCTCGGTGAAGGCGTCAAAGACTGGCTTTTCGACGAAGATGCGGCTCGTCGAGGAGCAGCGCTGACCCGTCGTGGCGCAGATCGAGACCGCTGCCTCGGCTACCGCGAGCGAGAGGTCGGCATCGCGCAGGACAATGATCGCGTTCTTGCCGCCGAGCTCGAGAGCCACGAGCTTCCAAGGCTGGTCGAGCACTTGCTTGGCAAGCTTGTGACCCACCGCCCACGAACCGGTGAAGAGGATCGCGTCCACGTCGGGATGGAGGGCCAGGAACTGCCCGGTCTTTGCGGGCCCATGAACGACCTCGAGCACACCGGGCGAAAGGCCGGCCTCCCGCCAGGCTCCGTGCACCCAGCCCGCAACGGCCGGCGCGAGCTCGCTCGGCTTCCACACGACGGTGTTCCCCAGGGCGAGGGCGGGAACAATGTGACCATTCGGGAGGTGGGCGGGAAAGTTGAAAGGGCCGAGGACCGCGAGAACGCCGCGGGGATGGAAGAGCGCGTGCGCTCCCGCGGCTGCCTCGATCGGTGCCACAGCCCGCATCCCCTCCGAGAGGGTGACATCGACCTTGGCGGGCAGGAGCGCCGCCTCGGCCCGCGCGTCCCAGAGTGCTTTCCCGACTTCGCGGGCGAGAAGGTGAGCGAGCTCGTCGGAGCGGCTCTTTACGATCGCCGCGAAGCGTCGAAGCACCTTCTCGCGGGAGGCAAGTCCCGCGTCGCGCCAAGCAGGGAAGGCGGCGCGTGCGCGTGCCACGGCGCAATCTACGGCGGACTGGTCCGCGACCGCGAACGTCCCGATCTCGTCTCTCGGGTCTGCGGGCGAGAACCTTCTTAAGACGTCGGACATCGCAATTAGGGCAGGGGCGTCACGGCGACGCGATCGCCGGCCTTGACGCCCAGCGCTTCGCGGCACTCGCGCGAGACGACGGGTGCTCCATTCGGGGAAAGGGGGACCACCGTTGCGCGGAATCCGAGGGCGGCCTCGGCGGAGAGGAGCGCGAGCGGTCCCTCCATCTCGGCGCTGCCTTCTTCGGGAAAGCAGGGCAGCACAAGCTCGCGGCGGTCGCGCACGGAGGAGATGGCGTCGCGTGCTGCGCCGTAATACGGGCCCCCATCGAAGGGATCGACCTGGTTTAGGTATCGAAAGCCGACTCTCTCGAGGATGCGAACGGCCGCCTTCGCGGTTTCGCCGGGCGTCCCGATCACCGCCTGCACCGGTTCGGGAAAGAGCGAGACATACACCGGGTCTTGGGGAAATAGATCTGCGATGAAGCGCTTGCTGCGCGCCGAGAGGTGGTCCGCCTCACGGAAAGTGAGCCCAGTGAAGCGGGCGCCAAACGCGTCCCAGAGCAGATTTTGGCCGGGCGCCTCGAAGGGTGAGAGCATTTCCGCGATCACCTCACGCTCGAATCGCTCTGGGTGTGCGGACATGTAGGCGAACCGCACGATGGAAAGGGCCTTGCCCCACTTCCCGGGATGCCTCCGGTAGGCGGGATCGAGGATCAGGCCCCCGATCTCGGTCGGACCATCTTCGCTGGATCGCAGCCGGAGCTTGGTGTGGACAAAGCGCCTGCCAAGGTCGCGGCTGTGGCGCTCTTCGGCCGAGACCTCGAGCCAGTAGTGGGGCGCCCCTGGCGAGCCATGCTTGGCGAGGATCTGCGAGCTGCCGACGCAGTGCCCGGCCTCACTGTCCTCGAGCATGAACACATAGACGTGATCTGCGCGTCCCGTGCGCAGCTCGGGAGCGCCAAGACGCAGCGAGGCCAGCGACGCGTGGATCTGCCGTTCCAAGAACTCGGGATCACCGGGTAGGTTCATGGAATCGAGCTGCCGCGCCAGCGCAACCAGGTCGTGAAGGTCGCGCTTTTCGACGGGCCGCAGGATCAGCACGGAAGACCCCGCTCGTGGGCGACGCGACGCAGCGCCTTCTCGAGAATCGCAAAGCCCGTGTCGAGCTCCTCCTCTGTCACATTCACCGGCAGCAGCCAGCGCACCTTGGTCGGGCCCGCACCGGCGCTGAAGGCAAACAGGCCCTCGTCGAAGCATGCGCGAAGCACTGCCATCGCCGCTTCTCGGCTCCCGTCGAACGGTACAAAGGCATGCATGGCGCCGATGCCCGAGTGCCCGGAGACCGCGACCGGGAGGCGGCGACGCAGTGCGGCGAAGCGCCGGGTCACACCACGACCCAAGGCGGCGAGCTTGCCGCGCCGACCGAGATAGCCTTCGGCTTCGAGCCGCTCGATGATCCGCGCGCCCACGGCCATCCCCACCGTCGAACCCGCGTAGGTTCCCGCGACGAGACCCTCGCGCGGATTGTACTCCGCGGAAAACAGCACCGCGCTGCCTTGGAGCACCTTGCCGGCGGTCGCGAGATCGACCCATGGGTCAAGCTCGAAGGTACGGAACGCAAATAGCTCGCCGGTACGCGCAAAGGTCTGCACCTCGTCCACCCACACGGCAATGCCAGCTGCCCGACAGCGCTGCATCAGCGCGGCGAAGAACGAACGCGGTGCGGTACAAATCCCGGCCTCGCCTTGCACCAGTTCGAAGAGCATGCCCGCGATCTGCCCGGGATACCGCGCAAGGTGCGCATCGAGCGCCGCCACGCTGCGAGCGGTGGAGTGCCGGTCGCCGTGCTCATAGAAGGGTACGTGGAGGACGTTCCCGCGCAACGGGAGTCCCTCTCGAAAGCTCGGCTTGTCGGTGAGCTCGGCGAGCGTGGTCGTGCGTCCCGCGAAGCCGTGTTCGAAAACCACGATGCGATCGGCCGGCGCGTGCTTTTGAAGGACCATCTTGAGTGCGTTTTCGTTCGCGATCGCGCCGCAGGTGCCGAGCCACACGTGGCGCAGACGCGCTCCCGCGTGACGCGAGAGAGCCCGCGAGAGTCGCAGGTACTCGGGACCCGGCGCGAGGTGCCCCTGAAAGACGGTGTCGGCGGCGGCGGCCACGGCCGCGGTTTCGAGCAGATCGCGCTCGGAGTGACCGAACGCGTACACCCCGATTCCGCCGATGAAGTCGAGCAGAATGCGCCCGTTTGCGAAACGGACGCGGGCTCCGCCGCCCGCCCCTGAAAGAAGCGCGGGAAACAGCAGCGGGCGCCCGCGAAGGCGTCCTACCTCGCGTAGCGCGCGCTCGTAGGCGTCGGCATCGAGGGCCCGGGCGCCACACTCGCGCGCCACCGCCTCGACCAGCGCGCGAGCGGCGGCTCGGACCGGCGGGGCGTCCAGCGGTGATGCGAGCGGACTCGCTTTGCGGGGCATGTCCAGTCTATCGGCCGGCCTCTCGCGTCGCTTGGGTGACAGCTCAAAATTGCTCGCTTTGGCACAAGGGTTGCCCAGGGGCTGCCGGTTGCCGGCCCGCGCAGCTCCTACCCGCGCGCCGGCAACAGCTTCAGCTATCCTCCGGTCGGAGCAAGCCACATCCGCCGCATGTCCAACCTCCGTCAGCGCTTTCAATCCCGTGCGCAAAAGGCACGCAAGCTCGTCGCCAAACGTGCGCGAAAGAAGACGCGCGTTAAGCCGTCAGGCTCGGCGCCGAAAAACCGCAGCTTCCTGGGTCAGCTCGCTCTGCGCGAATTGTGCTTGGTTCGCGCGCCCGCTGTGCCGATCCATCCCTTTGCGATGGGACGCCAGATCCAAGTAGCCACCTACAACGTCCACCGCTGGACGGGTCTCAATGGCCGGAGCGATCCAGATCCCGCTCGGGCTTGCTTTGTGATTTCTGAGCTCGACGCCGATGTGATCGCCCTGCAAGAGGTACTGCGACCGCTCGAGGGCGAAGATCCCCTCGAGCGCCTGGCCGACGTGATGGGCCTTCATCTCGCGTTCGCTGCGACGCGCATGCACCGCCACGGCGAACTTGGAAATGCGATTCTCTCGCGTTGGCCCATTCTCAACGTCTCGACCCTCGACCTGTCCTTCTCACGCCTCGAGCGGCGGATCGCCGTCGCGGCGCGTTTCGAAGCCGATCGAGGTTCGCTCAGCGTCGTCGCCACTCACCTCGCGCTCGTGGACCGAACGCGACACCGCCAGGTTCGCGAACTGCTCGAACACCCCCAACTTCTGACTGGCCCTGCGATCTTGCTGGGCGATATGAACGCGTGGCGCCGCTGCAAGGCGACGCGAGCGCTCGAAGTCGCAATGCGGGGTCACGGGGAGCTCGAGTGGCCCCCGAGCTTTCCCGCCGCCGCGCCGGTGTTCGCCCTCGATCGCGTCTACGCACGCGGAGCGCGCATCGTGGACGTGCGCGCCCATACCACGGCGGCTGCGCGGCGCGCGTCGGATCACCTGCCCGTGCTGGCGCAGGTAGAGCTTCCGGCGGCCTAGATCGCGACTCGCCGCCAAGCACCGGAACGGAAGCGAAAGACGAAGGCGGCGGACAGCGTCGCGACGAACACGAACTCCGCGTACCAAGCTCCGACGACTCCTCCTCCGAGCGTCACCGCAAACAGCCAGGCCAGGGGAAGACGGACCGTCCAGGCGAGGCTTGTCTGGACGAGGAAAGGCCAGCGGGTGTCGCCGGCGCCACGGAGCGAGCCTGACGCAACGATCGCCATGCAGTCGAAAAGCTGGAACGCCGCGCCAAGCGCGAGCAGCGGTCGCCCAAACGCAAGGACCTGAGTGTCGCTGACATAAAGCCGAAGCAAGAACTCCGGCGCGCTCACGAAGAGCACGGCCACCACGGCCGCCAGCACGAGCCCGAGCTTCACCGCGGAGCGGAAGCTGCGGGCTGCAGAGTCGAGGTCGCGCGCGCCCTTGTAGCGTCCGACCAGCGTCATCGCCGCAAGGGAGATCCCCACTGCCTGCATGAAAGACAGCGAGAGCAGCGACAACATCGCTTGGTTCGCCGCCATCGAGACATTCCCCATGCGAGCCACCAGCGTTGTGAAGAGCGCGAAGGCGCTCATGTCGAGCAGCCACTGGCCCCCAATCGGGGCGCCCGTCCGCAGAAAGCGCCGGATCTGGCGCAGATCTGGCGCGACCGGACGCGTCTGAAACGCGCGCGACACACGGCGACGGAAAAGCGCCGCGAACAGCAAGGCAGCGCCCACCGCCTCAGCGATGGAAGTGGCCGTACCGGCGCCGGCGACTCCCCAGGCGGGAAGTCCGAAGTGGCCAAACACAAGCGCGTACGCCAGGAGCGCATTGACCCCGTTTGCAACGAGCGTCGCGATGAGCGGAGTCCGAGTGTCTCCGAGCCCGCGAAAGAACGAGGCAAGCACCATCCAGAGCGCGAGACACGCGAAGCCGGGCGGCCGCATCCGCACGTAGGCGAGGGCGTAGTCGTGGATCTCCGGCGTCGTTCCGAGAAGCCGGAGGAAGGCGTCGGCACCTAGCGCGAACAGCAGGAGCGCAAACGCCGCCGCGGGCACGACGGCGTAGATGCCCTGCCACGCCCACTTCCCGCATGAGGCCTCGTCCCCCGCACCGTGGGCTTGCGACACAAACGTCTGGACGCCGTTCGCGCAGCCGCTGAAGACGCAGAACACCGTCCACAGCCAGATGCCCGCAAAGCCAAGGGCGCCGAGCTGGGCTGCGCCGAGCCTCCCCACGAAGATGCAGTCGACCATGTGCATCGCTGTCTGTGACAGCTGGGTGAGGACAATCGGATAAGCCAAAGACGCGACTTCGCGAATGCCGCCCGCACGGGCCTGCGCCTGGGAAGTCGCGGGAGTAGCGATTTGCGTGACCATGAGAAGCTCCAAAACGCCGGAGGCCGCGGACGCTTTCGCGTCCGCGGCCTCCGTGGCGGGCCGTCTCGGGCTCCACTCACGCTAAGGACGAACGCGACTCACTTTCCCGCTCGTGCTCGCCGCGCACCAACGCGGCGCCACGGGCCGAACGGACAAGGAGGTTCGGGATGCTCGAATTCATACGCCACACTCGTAACACGGAGCCCTCGAAACGGCAACGACAATCTCGCGAAATGGCGGTTGCGGCGGCGCGAACCGCCGAGTACAACGAGCGCGTGAGGCTGCCGTCCCTCCCCCTTTTCGCTCGCCCGGTCGTCGTGGGCGCCCTCCTCGCGTTCGCCCTGCCTGGCTGTGCGACCTTCGAGGGGGCCCGGCTCTACGAGCGGGGCACGCAGGCGCTCGATCGAGGCGACGCCGCGGCGGCGATTGCGGATCTCGAGCACGCCGCCCAGCTCGTGCCCCAATCCTCCGAGATCCAGAACCACCTCGGCCTCGCCCGCGTGGCGGCCGGTCAGCACGACGCAGCCCTCGTCGCATTCCGGCGCGCGGTCGAACTCGACTGCTCAAACGAGGCCGCACAGCAGAATCTTGCCGCGGCGGAAGCCCGAAGGGCGCGGCTTGCAGCTCGCAGCTCCGAGTCAGCAAGGCGTGAGCCAGGAGAGGGGGCACCATGAGCCGCGACGACGAGAAGGGCGACCGCCCCCGCCGGAGCTGGCGCGAGATCGACGCGATGCGTGGACGATCGCGGCACACTTCATCGTCTGAGCCCCGCGGTCCGGCCGCCAAGGAGCGGTCTCGGGCCGCAACGCAGCACTACCTAAAGCAGCTCGACGGCCTGTTTTCCAAGGCGAAAGGCGGCGCCGAGGGGGAACGACTTGAAAACGCGGTGCGCGATGCATTCGGGACCCCGGCGATGGCGGACGCCTGCCGCGCGTACCGCGACGCGCTCGGCCTCCCGGAGGACTTGGCATTGCTCACGCTGTTTCTTGATGCGCGCGACCCGGAAATCGTCGGCGCGGTTCTCGATGCGCTTCACGCAGCCCACAAATCGGGCAAGCTGCGAGCGACGAGCGGGCTGCGCACGCAGCTGCGGCTTCTCCTCCAGGAGCCCGACGACGTCGTCGCCGAGTCGGCCGAGGAGCTTCTTGCGAAGCTCTAACGGCGAGTTGAAGTCCGGCAGGCCATTGATTAGGGTGACTTTATGCCCCACGACCTCGAACGCGAGGCCTTGACCCGCTATCTGGAAGATCACCACCTCAAGCACACAAAGCAGCGCGAGGCGATCCTCGAGGCCTTTCTCGAGACCACAGGTCACGTGACGAGCGAAGATCTTTACCAGCGTATCCGTGGCAAGCACCCCAACATCGGATTCACGACCGTGTACCGGACCATGAAGCTTCTGTGCGAGGCCGGTCTCGCCAACGAACGTCATTTCGACGGCGGCGTCACGCGCTATGAGATTCAGCACGAGCATCATGATCACTTGGTCTGCACGAAGTGCGGCAAGATCATCGAGTTCGAGTGCTCGATGATCGAGTCCGCGCAGGACGAGATCGCACAACGCTACGGATTTCGCCTGCTGCGCCATCGCCACGAGCTCTACGGCCATTGTCCCGAGTGCCGGGCGAAGGGCTAGAGCCTGCGAGCCTGCGCCGCGGCAGCGGCTCTTGCCATAGGCTTTTTGGCGAGCTGTGCGCGCCCTTCTGCGGCGCCCCCTCGCGCGGCCGCGTCGCCGGTGGCCGGCGCTCCGCCGCGTCTCGTCCTGCTGCTCGCGGTCGATCAGCTTCGCCCGGACCGCCTGTCGACTGCTCTTCCCGGAGGCCTGGGCCGACTGATGCGGGAGGGACGGGTATTCGCTGACGCGGCGCTCGAACACGCGGACACCGAGACCTGTCCGGGCCACACGACCATGCTGACAGGCCGACATCCGGGGCCGGCGGGCATTCCATCCAACGAGTTCGTCGAACGAGACACGGGCAAGCTTGTCTACTGCGTAGAAGACGACGCCCAGGATGCGGCCGTGCTCGGCGGAGGGTCGGAGCCCGCGCAAGGGCGATCCCCGCGAAAGATCCGGGTCAGCGCACTCGGCGACTGGCTGAAAGCCAGCCAGCCGGGCGCGCGGGTGTTCAGCCTCTCGGGCAAGGACCGGGCTGCAATCACGCTCGGCGGCCAGCGTCCCGACGCCGCCTACTGGCTTGATCGGGGTCCCGTGCAGGGCTTCACGACAAGCCACTACTACCGCAACGATCTCCCCGAATGGGTGCGCGCGTTCAATCGCCCAGCCGGTAGCGAGCCGGCATTCCTGGCACGGGTACCGGACCGCTGGGAGCACCCGACCGGCGCGCCCGCAAATGGTGCAAGGCGCGATGACTATCCGGCGGAATCGGCACAGTTTGGGCGCACAAGCGGACATCCCGTGCGCGATCCGGACGTACGGACCTTTCTTGAGCGCCTCTATTACACGCCGTTTCTCGACGACGTGACGCTCGACTTCGCCCGGGCGCTCGTGCGCAGCGAGCGGGTAGGATCGGGGCCCGGAGTGGATCTGCTGGCGATTTCGCTCTCCGCAACCGATCCCGTCGGTCACTTGTACGGTCCGGGCAGCCAGGAAGCCCGCGACGCCCTGCTCCGACTGGACACCGCGGTAGGGGACTTCCTCGCGTTTCTCGAGGCTCAAGTGGGCAAGGGCAGCCTGTTGGTCGTCCTCACCGCGGATCACGGCGTGCTTGAGCTTCCCGAATGGCTGGTCGAGAGCGGCGCGAGCGAGTGTCCACTCCCGACCGGTCGCGGCAGCAGCCGAGCGTTGGCCGAGGGCCTTGCCGCAGCGCTTCACTTCGCTCTTGATCCGAAGGGGAGCCCCCCGGCGACGTGGACGACCGCGTCGGGGTATTCGCTCACGGTGAACCGCCGGTTGGCAGAAGAGCGTCATGTGCCTGTCGCGCGGGTTGTAGACCTCGCAGGGCGCTGGCTCGGCTCACAGCCCGGCATCGTTCACGTCTGGACCCAGGAAGAGATCGAAGGGGGCCGTGGGCCCGCGCCGTTCGCTGCGCTCTACCGCAACTCGTTCGATCGGGAGCGCAGCGGCGACCTCACGCTGCAGCCCGCACCCACCTGCCTGTTCTCGCCCTCTCCCACGGGAACCTCCCACGGCACGCCGTACCTCTACGACCGCGCCGTACCGCTCGTTTTCTTTGGCCCCGGGGTAGCGCCTGGAGTTGTCCGGGGGCGGGCCGCGACCGTCGACATCGCCCCGACACTGGCGCAGGCGATGGGACTCGAGCTCCCCGCCGCGCTCGACGGCCGCGTGCTGGCCCTCGAGCCCTAGAGCAGAACGGAGGACACTCGGGAGCGGAGGGATTTGCGCCTCCTTGCGCTGGATGTCGAGTGGGCGCCCCCCGCGAGCGACCGCGGCCCCCGTTCTTTGGGGAGGCCGTGCGGAGCGCGTCGGACGTCTAGGCTTCGCATCGCAACTTGTGGAGGCTCCATGCGACTACGCTCGCTTTGCCGCGTCCCGCCCCGTCTGCGGCGCGCACTCCTGCTCTCGGCGATCTGCACTTTCGCGGTCACTTCTGCGGGATGCCGGGGTCGGGCCAAACCGTGGAGCATCGAAGCGCCCGATCCCGCCTCGGCGCGCACCACAGCGTCGGGAGAGCTGATCGGTGGCGAGGGGCGCTACGGAGCGCACGCGTGGCTCGGAATCCCGTTCGCAAATCCGCCCATCGGACCGCTGCGCTGGCGCGCACCTCAGCCCCCTGCACCGTGGACGGGGACGCGCGAGGCGATCCGGAACGGGCCGCCCTGCCCGCAGTTTCCGAGTCCCTTGGGTGGAGTGGAGGGCAGGCGCGGCACCGTCGTGGGCAGCGAGGACTGCCTCACGCTCGACGTCTGGGCCCCGCGATTCGAACCGACTGCGGTGCCCAAGGGCGCGGCGCGTCTTCCCGTCCTCGTGTGGATCCACGGCGGTGGCAACACGATCGGGCATACAGCGCTGTATGACGGCGGGAATCTCGCCACGACGGAGCACGTGCTCGTTGTCGCCGTGCACTACCGCCTCGGGCCCTTCGGTTGGTTCCGACACCGCGCGCTGCGGGCCCAGGCGCAAAGCGAAGCCGAGCGCTCCGGCAATTTCGCAATCCTCGACCTCATCCGGGCCCTCGAATGGGTGCGCGAGAACATCTCGGTCTTCGGCGGCGATCCCGCCAATGTCACCATCTTCGGCGAGTCCGCAGGCGGGACAAACGTTTTCATGCTGCTGCTCGCGCCGCAGGCCCGGGGTCTTTTCCAGCACGCGATTGTCGAGAGCGGAAGCCTTCGAATCCTAAAGCCGAGTGAGGCCGAGAATTATGTCGACGACGTGGAGCCTGGCAACGCGCTCAGTTCGAGCGAGATCCTGCTGAGTCTGCTTCAAGCCGATGGTGCGCCCAACCGTGAGGTGGCGAAGGCAAAGCTCGAAGCCATGAGCGATGTGCAGATTGCCGACTATCTGCGCGGCGAGAGTCCAAAGGAACTCCTCGCTCTCTACAAGGCAGGGGCGCAGAGTGGACCGAGCGGCCTGCCCCGTGTGTTCGGCGACGGCACCGTGTTGCCCGCGGGCGATCCGCTGGAAAAGCTGGCGACGGCCGACGGCTGGAACGTCGTTCCTGTCATGCTGGGCACAAACCGCGACGAAAATCGCCTCTTCATGTTCGGAGATCCAGCGCGCATCCGTCGCGTCTTGTGGCTCCTTCCCCGATTCATCGACGAGCAGAGCTACCTCACGAGCGCCGAATACCTCGCGCGCATGTGGAAGGCCACTGGGGCCGATCGGCCTGCGGCAGCGATGCGCAAGGCGCTGCCTTCCGTGTTCGTCTACCGATTCGACTGGGACGAGGAGCCGACCCTGCTCGGTGCGGACCTCTCGAAGATGCTAGGCGCGGCCCATGGCCTTGAGATTCCGTTTGTGTTCGGCCACTTTGAGCTTGGACGGGCGGCCAACGTGATCTACACCGAGAAGAACAGAAATTCCCGCGAAGCACTTTCGCGAGCGATGATGTCGTATTGGGCGCAATTCGCGAAGACGGGCGCGCCAGGGCAGGGCACCCGCGGCGATCAGCCGGAGTGGACGGCGTGGGATGATTCCAGCGCGAACGCGGCCCGGTACCTCGTGCTCGACACCGCAGAACATGGCGGGGTGAGGATGGCCTCCCGAGCGGAGACACCAGAGCGGATCCTTTCCGATGTGGACGCCGACCCGCGTCTTCCTACACAGCGTGAGCGCTGCCGCGTCTTTCGCGAGCTCGCCGCCTTCGGGCGCGGTTTTTCTCCGGAGCAGTACCCGACGGCAGGCGCCAAGGGCTGCGCCGAGTTTCCGTTCGAGGAGTATCCCTGGACGAGTTCCGGTCCGCGCGAGGCGACCCCGCGCTAGGCGCCCTCGTTCACCCAAGCCTCGAGGTCCTCGGGGATGCCCTTCGGATCGTTGGCGATCGGGCCGAGACCCGGGCCGGCGATGTGCGCGAACATATCCTCGAAATGCGCCTCGATCCGTGGGCTGAACAAGCCAATCGTGCGCAACGTCGGAATTACAAAACCGCGTACCGGTCCGCGGCGGCCGCCGGTTTTCTGGATCGCTTGCAGCAGCGTCTCCCGCTCCTTCGCGATCTCGGCGAACGCCAGCCCGGGATCGATCCCTGACCCGCGCCAAATCTCCATCACCGAGTCACGCATCGAGACCCCGGCTCGCGAGTCGAGGAGCCGGCGCGCCGACTCGAACGCGAAGTCTTCGAGCTCCGCACACTGCTCGTCCGAAAGTGTGGGAACGATCGCGCTCAGGTACTTCACGCCATAGCCCGTGTGACGCGCCTCGTCCCTCGACACATACGTGAGGAGCTGCTTCAGCAGCGGCTCCTGGGTCTGATTTCGCATGTCGCGGAAGGCATAGAGCGCGAGCCCCTCCGTCACGATCTGCATCCCGACGGCCTTCTCGATCCAGCCGGGCGCCGCCAACACCGCGTCGAGCAGCTTCTTTAGTCCTGGCGCGATCGGTACGACGTGGCCGAGCTTGCCGATGTAGGCCGCAAACACCTCGACGTGACGCGCCTCGTCCATCGTCTGGGTGGCAGCGTAGAACTTCCCATCGGTGTGGGGTACGGCGTTTACCAGCTGCGCGGCCACCATGAGCGCACCCTGCTCGCCGTGCAGAAAATTTGAGAGCATGAAGGCTGCGGTGCGGCGCGAAGCTTCCCAGCGCGTCTCGAGCGGCAGTCCCTGCCAAAAGCGCGTGTTCTGGATCGGGACGCCGCCGACGGAGAAGGTGCGGGAGAAGGCCTCACGATCGATCTCGACATCCCAGTCCAGATCACGCACCGCGATCCACTGTCGCTCAAGCGCATTGGCGTAGAGCGTTCGGAGCTCGTCGATCTCACTCTCGTAGTTCCAGTTGTAGATGGCTGTGAGGGCAGCGCCCACGCTGTCGCTCCCTTTGGGATGCAGTGTCGGAAGGGCTTTTGATGTGATCGTCACGACGGACCTCCGGGTCAAGCGTGCGGTGCAGGTTTCCTCTGGCCTTGGGTTGGCGCAGACGTTTCCGATGGCGGGGCCGCGAGCTCCTCGAGGGCGGCAAGGGCGCGCGAGCGGCTGGCACGAAGGAAGCGACGCACCCCCTCCTCGAGTCCCGTCGCGTCGCGAGAGACAAGGGCGGCGTCGATCTCGCGGGCCGCACGGGCGACTTCCGGCCCCGGCGGTCGCAGCGCGAGGCGCACCTCGCGCTGCTTCGCGAGTCGTGCATGGACCGCATTGCGCACGAGCTGGAGCACGAGATTCCCGCTCGCGCGCGCCATGAGATCAAACAGTGATTCGATGGCTTCGAGGAACGTATCGTCTCGCGTCTGTGGATCGCCGAGGACCGCGACGAGCGCCCGCGCGAGTTCCAGGGTCGCATCGTCTCCGCGCTCGACGGCAAGACGAGCCGCCCCTGCGATCAACATTTCGCGCACATCCAGGATTTGCTCGGCCAAGATGGGGTCGAGCCGACCGCCCGCCAAAAGGAGATCGCGAATCAGCTCTACGCTCGCGCCGGAGATGGGGGCTACCCGAGTTCCGTCGCCACGTCGGATCACGACGAGGCGCAGCTCCTGGAGCCGCTTGAGCGCCTCGCGCACCGAGCTGCGGTGCACGCCGAGGCGACTTGCGATCTCTCGCTCGGCGGGGAGGCGCTCTCCCGGCTTGTAGATGCCGTCAAGAATCTCGCCACGAAGGCGCTGCGCGATCAGCTCGGGTCGCGTCGATTGGGTGGAGTCCGAACGACTCATGGATTTCACGCGAACTCAGTCGCGAAGTGGCAAGAGGGAGGTGGTCCGACCACTTTGGTCCGGCCAATTTCTAGCAGCGCGACGAGGTGCGCGTCAATCGCGGGGGTCTAATCCTCGAGCACAATGGCGTTTGGGAGCTCGTTCAGGTGACGCGGGGAGGCCGGGAGGTGCGCCCGCAGGATCTCGCCGCAGCGGTGGATCGCGGCATCGAGCCCCTCCACGGCGCGGCCAGAGCGCAGACCTTCGGTCGCGAGGTCGACCACTGCCTGCCAGCTCTCGTCGGGACCGAGCACCCGGTGGATGCCTTCATCCGCCAGGACCACGACGCGCCGTTCGAGGAGCGCCACGAAGAGCAGGACACCCGTGCGCCCTCGCGTGCGCGTGAGTCCGTGCTCTGCGAATGCCGCGTGGGCGCGCTCGGCGACGTGCCGCTCGAGCAACGCCTCGGGCAAGAGGGCGCGCCGTATGGGAGCCAGGCGGGCAAGGCCGTGCCCCAGCAGGAGGGCCGCGCACTGCATGCCGAGAAGGTCGACCTGGGTCGCCTCAGGCCAAAGCGCTCCCCCGCCAAGGAGAGCAAGCGCCGCCAGCGTAACGCCGAGGCGCCAACCCAAGCTGCCGTACTCATCGCAGGCCCGAACCACACACACCACGAGCTCGCCCGCGGTCGCGCGCTCGGCTTCGACCACCGACGCCTCAAGGCGCAGCCGGTCGGCCGGGTCGATCAGTGCCGAAGGTGTCTTCACCAGCTCCCCGAGGCGCCGCCGCCCCCAAAGCCGCCTCCGCCCCCTCCGAAGCCGCCGCCTCCGCCCCCGAAGCCGCCGCCACCCCAGCCCCCAAAGCCAGGGCGCCCGGGGCGAAGCGGAGCGCTCGCGGGGGAGATCCAGCCGAAGAGCCCGCCGAGGAGGGCCGCCATCGCCGCCCAGAACGTGCTGGCCACGATCAGATAGGTAAGCCCCCCCGCTACACCGCCCGCGAAAAGTGCGCCCACAGGTCGCAGCCGCCCCCGCCGGAAGGGAGCTGCAAGAAAACCCCCGAGGAGAGCCCACATCACGATAAGCCCAAGGGGTCCCTCGCCCTCGCGATGCGCGTCCGGCCGCGGGCGTCGCGCCTCGGGAATCTCCTCTCCTCGAGCCGCCGCCATGAGCGCGTCGATTCCCGCGTCGAAACCGTCTGGCACGCGTCCTGCTCGGAACAGGGGGATCATGCGATCGCGCAGGATCCGGGAGGCGACGACGTCGGGGACCACGCCCTCGAGCCCGCGGCCCACCTCGATCCGGGCGGTTCTTTCATCCCGCGCGAACACGATGATGATGCCGTTGTCGAGGCCCTTGTGACCGATCTTCCAGGCGTCGGCCACGCGGATCGAGAAGTCTTCGATCGGGTCCCCTTGCAGCGAAGGGACCGTGAGCACCACGATCTGATGGGAGGTCTCTTCCTCGTAGCGCGCGAGACGCGCCTCGAGCTGGGCTTGGCGCTCTGGGGGCAGGAGGCCCGCGAGGTCGTTCACCCGGGCGCGCAGCGGCGGCACCTCGAGCGCTTGGGCCGTCGGCGCAAACACCGCTGCGAGCGCCGCGAACAGGAGCGCTCGGATCAGAACTTGACCTCCGGTGGCGTCTCTGTCCCCGGTCGTGCCTCGAAGGTCGGGCGCACCTGCGCGCCGAGCAGGAAGCGCGCGGTCAGGTTTGTCGGGAAGGAACGCACGAGCGCGTTGTATTGGGCGACCGCATCGATGTAGCGCTTGCGGGCGACGGCGATCCGGTTCTCGGTACCTTCGAGCTGGGCTTGGAGATCGCGATAGTTTTGGTTTGCCTTGAGATCCGGGTAGCGTTCGACGGTCACGAGCAGCCGCGCGAGGGCGCCTGAAAGCTCGCCTTGGGCGGCCTCGAACTTCTTGAATGCCTCGGGATCGTTCACGAGCTCGGGCGTCGCCTGGATGCCTGTCGCCTTGGCGCGCGCCTGCACGACCGCTTCGAGCGTCCCTCGCTCGAAGTCCGCGGCGCCCTTCACGGTGGCGACGAGATTCGGGACGAGGTCAGCGCGCCGCTGGTACTGGTTCCCCACCTCGGCCCAGGCTGCCTTGACGGCCTCGTCTGCGACCTGGATCTGGTTGTAACCGCAGCCCGCGCCGAAGAGTGCGGTCAAAACCGCAGCGGCGAGACCCAAGGCGCTCGAGCGGACACGCAGTTTCATGCGATTCCCTCCTCGCCGGACTGTATCAGGCTCCGCCCAGAGACGGAGGAGCGGGGGCCGCCCGCGGAATCCTCAAGCAGGCGGCGAGGGACTCCGATCCAGATCCTATGGTGGGAGAACCGAGCTGCCCGGTGTGCGATGCGGACCTCGTCTTTGGGGGCGACGAGAAGGCGGGCGATCCGGTGATGTGCAGTTTCTGCGGCGCCAGCTTCGTGGTTTCAAAAGGTGCGACTGCAGAGGAGGCGTGGGAGGTCGAAGAAGACGACTGAGCACCGGCTGGCACATACCGCTCCAGGCGCTTGACACCCACGCACCGAGACCGCGAAACTGCGCCCCACCCCCAAAACGAAGCCGGCAATTCCCCCCGCCGCACTCAGCGACTTTGATGCTCTCGGCGACCGCGCCGTGGAGGTGTTTGTGTGAGTAGGGCCGCGGGAACCACGATCGACCCGGGCAGGCTGCGCGAAGCCATCCAGCGCCGGGTGCTCTATTCCCTTGGCAAGCGATGGCAGGAGCTCGGCAGCCATGATCTCTTCATGGCGGTCTCCCTGGCCACCCGGGATCTCTTGATCGAGCGCATGATCGAGACCGAGGCCCGGGTCGAAGCGGCAAGAGCCAAGCGCGTCTATTACCTCTCCCTCGAGTTCTTGATCGGCCGCGCCCTCGGGAACAATCTGCACAACCTCGGAATCTACGAGGAGTGCCGCCAAGCACTCGGAGAGCTTGGCGTGGACCTCGAAGAGGTGCGCGAGACCGAGCACGATGCGGCGCTCGGCAATGGCGGCCTTGGCCGCCTCGCCGCCTGCTTCCTGGATTCCCTCGCGACGCTCGGACTCCCGGGCTACGGCTACGGCATCAACTACGACTACGGCCTGTTTCGCCAAGTCCTCGAAGGAGGATGGCAGCGAGAACGCCCCGACAGCTGGCGTCGGCTCGGCACGCCTTGGCTGATCGAGCGCCCGGACGAGGCATGTCTCGTTCCCATCTACGGTCGTCTCCAGCACGACGGCTACGTCAGCCACGCGGACGAGCCCCGGCGCTCGCGCTGGGTCGACTACCACGTGTTGGTGGGCGTTCCCAACGACATGCCGATTGTGGGATACGGCGGACGCACGGTGAATTTCCTGCGCCTTTACTCCGCACGCTCCTCCGACGAGTTCGACATGCAGGTTTTCAACCAGGGGGACTATCTGCACGCGCTTCGCGAGCACAAGTCTCCTGAGACGATCTCCATGGTGCTCTACCCGCCCGCGACTTCCGATACCGGCAAGCAACTACGGCTCCTGCAGGAGTACTTCTTCGTCGCCTGCGCGCTGCGCGACATTGTCGGGCGCTTCCGCCGCCGCTCGGGCTACTTCGCGGACCTCTCGGACGCGGTCTGCATCCAGTTGAACGACACGCACCCCGCGCTCGCCGTGGCCGAGTTGATGCGGATCTTCGTCGACGAGGAGGGGATGCCGTGGAAGACCGCGTGGAGCATCACGCAGCGGACCTTCGCGTACACCAATCACACGCTGATGCCCGAGGCGCTGGAGAAGTGGCCACGGCCCCTGGTCGCAAGCGTTCTGCCAAGACACGTCGAGCTGATCGAGCAGATCAACGACCAATTCTTGAAGGAAGTGACGGAGCGCTGGCCGGGCGACGTGGATCGCATGCGCCGGATGTCGATCGTCGAGGAGAGCTGGCCGCAACAGCTCCGGATGGCGCACCTCGCGATGGTGGGGAGCCACTCGATCAACGGCGTCGCGCAACTTCACACCGATCTTGTAAAACGCGAACTCGTGCCCGACTTCCACGAAATGTGGCCGGAGCGCTTTAGCAACAAGACCAACGGCATTACGCCGCGCCGCTGGCTGCTGCTCGCCAACCCCGACCTCGCAGCTCTCATCACCTCCCGGATCGGGGATGGCTGGATCACCGATCTCGAGCAGATTCGTGCGCTCGAGCCCTGGTCCGACGACCCGGATTTCCGATCGGCATTCCGCGCCATAAAACGCTCCAACAAGGAGCGCCTAGCCGCCTTGGTTCGTGACTTGACGGGCCTAGGGCTCGATCCCCTCGCGCTGTTTGACGTCCAAGTCAAGCGCATCCACGAGTACAAGCGTCAGCTGCTTGCGGCGATGCACGTGATCCACGAGTACCTAGAGCTCATTGAAGAGGGCAAGGCGCCGGAGACTCCGCATGTGTACTTGTTTGCCGGCAAAGCGCCGCCCGATTACCTGATGGCAAAGCTGATCATCAAGCTCATCAATGGGGTGGCGCACGCCGTAAACTCCAATCCCGCGGTCAACGGCCTCCTGCGCGTGGTCTTCCTTCCCGACTACCGCGTGAGCCAGGCCGAGCGGATCATCCCCGCCGCCGACCTCTCAGAACAGATCTCCACGGCGGGCAAGGAAGCGTCGGGCACGAGCAACATGAAGTTTGCCCTCAACGGCGCCCTCACGATCGGGACGCTCGACGGCGCGAACGTTGAGATTCGAGAGGCCGTGGGTGCGGAGAACATCTACATCTTTGGGCTGCGGGTCGAGGAGGTGAGCCAGCTGCGCAAGAGCGCTGCCTATGACCCGTGGGCGTACTACCACCGCAGCGAGAATGTGCGCCGGGTGGTGGACGCCATCGCCTCCGACCGCTTCTGCCCCGGCGAGCCTGGAATCTTTCGCCCGATCTGGCAGCGCCTGATGGAGCACGGGGACGAGTACTTCCACCTCGCCGACTTCGACAGCTACGAAGCAACGCACGAGCGGGCTTCGCTCGACTTCGTGGATGAAGAGACCTGGGCGCGGCGCGCGATCTTGAACGTGGCCCGGGTCGGTCGCTTCTCGAGCGACCGCGCGATTCGCGAGTATGCACGCGAGATCTGGAGGATCTCGCCCGTTCTGGATCGACCGTCGAATCTCTAGAGTCGACCTTCGACGTCCGGCAGTCCCGCTGTCCAGTCGCGCACGCTTCCCACGATCCGAACGGCCTCGGCCACCCGCTCGGGATGGAAGGTGAAGCAAGCCCCTCCCGCCTGGTTTTGGAACGTGCGGGCGTCGGGCACGCGGTCGAAATCAAAGCGGCGACCAAAGGAAATCACGACTGCGCGGCGCAGCACCTGCGCCGCCTCGGCGAGGTCCGCATCGAGCGTCGCCTCCACCCACTCCAAGAATCCTCCGCCCGCGAGCGAGCGGCCCGCGAAGGGCGGCGGATCCTCGATGCGCGCGCCGTCGATCTGCCAGCGCAGAACAGGCAAGCCGTCCCGGCTGAGGGTCGCCTGCGTGCGCGCTCCCACGCGATCGGGTACCGCGAGCTCGTAGAGCTTCCCGGCGGCGCCCGAGGCGGCGAAGCTCACCGCGAGACTCGCGAGGTCGAACAGGTGGGTGCACTGCGCGCGCGGGTCCGTGTGGCGTGCAATCGAGCGAAGCGACCGGGTGAGGGTCATGCCCTCGAGCAGAGTGAGGGGCACTGCCGCCGCCGGGCATGTCAGCCAAGGAATGCGGCGGGCGGCGCCTTCGATTTTCAAGATCCGCACACCGTCGTGCTCGAGGCGGACGGTGAAATCATGGAAGTCGTCGACGAGGCTCCCGCGGACGAGACCGTCCTCGGCCCCGAGTCGGATGCGCCGACGATAGACGCCACCGCCGTAATCCGAGCGCAGGGGAACCACGCTCACGGGCAGCTCACGCGGCGGGCACGTGCTGCGCGATGGCAGCGGCCAGGGTTTGAAGAGCCTCCGGGTCCGCAGCGCCGGTGCCGTGCATGGGCAAGCCCTCCCTTGTGCGCCGAGGAATCAGGTGCACATGATAGTGGGGTACGGTCTGGTTGGCGGCGGCACCGTTCGATTGGATGACAGACAGCCCGTCGGGCTGGAGCGCAGCGCGAGTGCGACGCGTCGCGCAGTGAGCGCCACACCTTGCGCCGCTTCAGCGCTGAGCTCATAGAGCGTCTCGAAGTGCTCGCGCGTGATGACGAGCACATGACCGCGAGCCGCCGGCGCGATGTCCATGAGAGCGAGCGTAGAGGCGTCCTCGAAGACAAGCGCGGCGGGCGCTCGCCCGGCTGCGATCTCACAGAAGACGCACCGCGGGGCGCGCCTCATTCCGCCGTGTCGTCGGAGCGCAGGAGCTTCGGCGCGACCTCGTCGAGGGGCATTCCCTTGCGGTCACGCTCCGAGAGCACAGGAGCCGCGATCGGCCAGGGGATCGCCAGACCAGGATCATTCCAGGCGACCACCAGCTCGTCCGTGGGGTCGTAAAAGTCGGTGCACTTGTACTCCACCTGGGCACGCTCGGAGAGCACACAGAAGCCGTGGGCGAGACCGGGCGGAACCCAGAGCTGGCGAAAATTCTCCGACGACAGGACGGCGGACGCATGCTTGCGATAGGTCGGGGAGCCTGGCCGGATGTCGACGGCCACGTCCCAGATCTCGCCCTCGATGACCCGGATGAGCTTGCCCTGCGGCCGGCGCCGCTGTGCGTGGAGGCCGCGCAGGGTGCCTTTTCGCGAGAGCGAGTGGTTGTCCTGGACGAAAACGGCGGTGATCCCAACCGCGGCGTACTTGCGGGCCTGGAAGAACTCGAGGAAAAAGCCACGCTCGTCGCGGAAGACCTGCGGCTCCACGAGCAGGACGCCGGGGATTTCGGTGGCGTGGGACTTCATCCCCTAGCGCTCCTCTTTGGCGATCGCCTCGAGGTAGACGCCGTACTCGTTGCTCTTCATGGCCTCTGCCTCGCGCAGCAGCTCGTCGCGCGTGAGCCAGCCGAGGCGGAAGGCAATCTCCTCGGGGCAAGCCACCTTGAGTCCCTGCCGTTCCTGGATCGCCTGGATGAAATTCGCCGCCTGGAGCAGCGACTCGTGAGTTCCCGTGTCGAGCCACGCAATGCCACGGCCGAGTCGCTCGACAAAGAGATCCCCTGAGCGCAGGTAGGCGGCATTGACATCGGTGATCTCGAGTTCGCCCCGGGACGAAGGTCGAAGCGCGGCGGCGATATCGAGCACGCGGTTATCATAGAAATACAAGCCGGTGACCGCCCAATGGGAGCGAGGTGCCTTCGGTTTCTCCTCGATCCGCAGTGCGCGCCCTTCTTCGCTCAGCTCCACGACGCCGTAACGCTCGGGGTCACGCACCCAGTAGCCGAACACGGTCGCTCCGCTTTGGCGGCTGGCGGCCCGGAGCAGAAAGTCGGGGAGACCATGGCCGTAGAAGATGTTGTCACCGAGAGCGAGCACGACCCGCTCGCTTCCTACGAACTCTCGGCCCAGGATGAAGGCGTGGGCCAGACCGATCGGGCGCTCCTGAACGACATAGGAGAGCGCAAGGCCGAGCCGCGCGCCGTCGCCGAGCAGGCGCCGAAAGGCCTCCTGATCGTGGGGGGTCGTGATGAGAAGGATCTCGCGCACTCCTGACAGCATGAGGGTCGAGAGCGGGTAATAGATCATCGGCTTGTCGTAGATCGGCAGGAGCTGCTTGGAGACCGCACGCGTGCCGGGATAGAGGCGCGTTCCAGAGCCGCCCGCGAGAATGATGCCTTTCATCGAGAGCCCTTCTTTCGCCGAACGAGGATTGTTAGCACGCGCGAGGACGCTCCCCGAGTCCCAAGCGCAAGCCCGGGAGGCGCGGGTGCCTCGGGACCCCTCCCGAGGGACCGAGCGGGTTTTAGCGGGGCCGCCGCGTGAACGAGCGTGCGGCACGGCGCGAGCCGCGTCTCACGCGGCTCCTCCACCGGCCGAGGGTCAAAAGACCAAACGCGAGAAGCGTCCCGGTGCCCGGCTCGGGTACCATTTGGAGGGACGTGATCGTGCCCACGATCTGGAACTGGTTGAGGGGGTTCCCCGTACAGGTACCCCCGTAGCATCCCCCCGCATCGAAGGTGTGCTGCGCAAAGCCGCCGAGGTCAAGCACAGTCGGGAGTCCTGTGCCGCTAAGGGCCGTCGAACTCGGGTCCGAGAGCTGAAGGTCGCCGCTCAGCCAGACCGGGCCGGAGCCGCCCGAACTCCCCGCCGGCGCGCCGACACTGGCCGAGAACGAGGCGACGAGGGGGCTATCCTGCACGAACAGGTAGGCCCGCCCGCTTACGCTCGCGACCGGCGTCGTGTTGAGCCACAGGGTAAGGCTCGAAGGAGAGACGATGTACTCGCAGGTGCTCGGCTGCTGGAAGACCGGTTGGCAGGAAGCGCCCGAGGCGTAGGAGAGCGCGCCCGTGATGCTTGTCCCTGGCGCGAGGGATGAGGGCAGAAGTCCCTGCGGATCGGTCACGGTCGTCAAGTTGCCGGTAAAGCTCACCACCACGGGGCTCGCACCCGCGGGAGCGGCAAGGAGGGCCAAAGCCGCGCTGGCGGCCCACCGCGTAAGCCTACCCACTTCTCACCCCCTCCCGCGGACGCGCGGGATCCCCCGGTAAGTGTCCCCTGGGGTTCGGCAGGTGACTCGTCTCACGGGAGGAACTTCTCGGGGTGGGCGAGTTTGCGCGGCAAATACTCGTCGATCACATAGTTCAGTCCCCACTTTGCGAGCGCCTGCTGCTCCGCGCGCACCCCCATCTTCATGAGCTGGTCGATGCTCTTCTGCCACTCCTTGTGGGCCTTAAAGAAGGGGTCGTTCTTGAGCGCGTCCTTCGCGCGCTTGATGTCGACGTCCTGGAGGGGGTGCGTCGGGAGCCGGTAGTCGAGAATGTCCTGCGGTGTGACGCCGAGGTAGCGGGCGTGGGGCACGCAGAAGAACTGCGAAAGGTGGGCCGCGTTCCCCGATCCCACCTTGAGCGTGCGGTAGATGTTCGAAATTCCGTAGGGATCGCAGTCCACGAACGCAAAGACCGGCAGCTTGCACTCGTCCGAAAGCTTGCGAATAAAGCGCCGCGTCGCGCGCGTCGGGACGCCGGCCATGGACACCAGGATGCAGTTGGCGGTCTGCCAAAACTTATGGCTCTGCAGGCGCTGGAACACACCACCGGTTTCGATCGCGAGAATGAACTTGGCGTTCGTTTCGAACGAGAGGTGCTCGACCGTGGAGGGGATCGAGTAGGCGCCAGAGCCGAAGCGGGTGCAGTCGATTCGCTCCACCACGCCGCTCTCGCGATCGGGGTCGAGCACGACGAGGTTCCCCGCCACGGCCCCGCCGTGCTCATCGGGGATAAAGCGGAGCTGCTCCCGGGAGACCCCCCGCACGGAAAACAGGGCCTCGATGTCATCCATCACGGTGTCCGACTCGGTCTGCTCGTCGAAGCGAGCCTCCTCCCAGTTCTTGCTTTGGTAATAGGCGTCCCGCTTGGTTGCGAAATCGTTCGTCTCGATCAGCTCCTTGGACAGGCCCATCATGCGCAGCGTCTGCGCGAAGCTCTTCACGGTATTGACGGTGAGCGTGCGGACTTTTTTCTGGCGACCGATCTCGAAGTAACCCCGCTTCTCCGAGTACGTGACGTTGCCGAGAGCGCGAACGGGGAAGGCCAGGTCGGGTTTCTTCTGCTGGCGGATGTCTCCGTGCACTTCGGTCGCCGCGCTTCGGATGAGCTCGATCGTCATGTGGTCCTGGGCCGCGTTGCGTGCCGCGACCGCGCTTGCCTTCGCCGGCGCCTTGGCGCGACTCGAACTCGCTGCCTCTGCTTTCGGGGTCTTCCGTGCAGCCATTACATTCTCCGGCTGCGCTCGAGGACGTCCTTGAGACGGTCCACGACACGCGTGCGCTCACCATCGTCGAACCCCAAAATCTGCTGCAATCCGATCGCCACCTGAGGAATGTACTGATCAATGTAGGCGCGCTTCTTCGCCTCATCTGCCTCCCGGCGCCGCTTGCTGATGAAGTGCGAGACCTTGCGACCGCACTCCTGCAGGCCGAGGCGAATCTCCTTCATGATTTCCGGATAGTGCGCAATGGCCTCCTTGCTCTCTGAGGTAAACGGCACCCACACGCTCGCAATGTGCACCATGAGCAGCATCGCACCGATCGGCAGAGCGCCCTTCGGCTGCTGGAGGTGATAGGCCTTCCAGTCGGTTCCCATCACGGCACGCGTGATGGCGCACGCGCCCTGCTGGTACTGCAAGGGTACGCGGTTCGCGTAGCGAAACAGCGTGACCGGCTCCTCCGCCGGGAGATCCCCACCGTAGGCCAGGCCCACTTCGATGAGGAAGGGGTTGCCGCGATAGACCTCGGGTCGGCGCGTCACCGCAGCCACAAAGTCCGACTTGACCTCGGCGCGCAGGGCGCGCTCGATCAGCTCCTCCCCAATCGGTGCAATGCAGTCCGTCGGGGGAGCCATGATCTTGGTGGCTTGGATGGCCACGTGGATCCGCTCCGCCTCCTCCCGGCCGAGCTCTCCGGGCCGCCGGGTTTCGGGGACATGAGCACGTTGGCAGATCTCCTCCGCGATGCGCGCCGAGACGCGCGAGAAGTCTGTCTGCAGGCAGGTCTTCAGATTGCGCGCCTTGGTGTCACGGAACATCTGCATGAGAACGCCGAGTTCGACGCCGTAGGGATGCGGCTGGATCTCCGCCGTCGCGGGCGGCAGCACGTCCGTCACCCGGGCGAAGCGGCGTTCAGCGTCTCCCTCGGTGTCCTTTGGGCGGGCGTACACAATCTCAGCGTGAGGGTTGGCGAGGGAGACCTGCTCAAGGTAGGCGTCGACGCCTTGACGCCCCCCCCGATAGGCCGCTTCGAGTTCGATCTCGACGCGGGTGCCGTGGGGCTTGTCCCAGTCAACCTCGGCGTCACCCGTCACCTTGGGCTCATTCTTCTGGGTATCAATCACAAGCTCGAGGTGATGGGCGCGCTTCTTGGGATCGGTTCTCGTGGTAATCACCACAGGTTTCCCGGTGGTGAGCAGGCCATACATGCCCGCCGCGCTAATCCCAATCCCCTGCTGGCCGCGGCTTTGGCGAAGGCGGTGAAATTTCGATCCGTAGAGCAGCCGACCAAAGACCTTGGGAACTTGGGCGCGCACGATGCCCGGACCGTTGTCCTCCACCGCGACGCGGAATCGGGTTTCCCCAAGCTGCACGATCTCCACGCGCAGCTCCGGCAAGAGGCCAGCCTCCTCGCACGCATCGAGGGCGTTGTCGACGGCCTCCTTGACCGTGGTGAGCAGAGCCTTGGAGGGGTTGTCGAATCCAAGCAGATGGCGGTTCTTGGCGAAG
>DATGZK010000061.1:0-8326 GCA_035489755.1 Myxococcota bacterium | reverse complement strand
CTCCGCCTCTTCCGCGAGCCCCTTAAAGTATGCCAGCGTATCCTCGTCGAGGCGGATCGTGATCTGCCGCTTTAGCCGGCGGGCGTACGGATTCCTCTTCCCTTGCGAGAAGTCATAGTTTTTCTTCATCGTTTCCACCTCCTCTCATAGTCCTTGCGTTCCGAGGCCGTCGCCTTCCTCGCGGAGATCAGCCGAATCACCTGGTCCTTTGCCCGGTAGCAGTGGCTTACGACCAGGACACGCAAAGTGGCGCTGAGGCCGATCAGGACGAACCGGTCATCCTCCTCATCTTCGTCTTCGACGAGCACGCCGCGTTCATCGTAGAACACGGTCTGCGCCTCTTCGAACGACACGCGGTGCTTGCGTTTGTTCTGATCGGCCTTGGCGTCATCCCACTCAAACCGGAGCACGGCTACAATGTAACTACGACGTAGGTCTTTTCCAGCTCGCTGTCAGATGCCTCTCAGGCGTCCCCTCAAGGTGGAGATCGGTCCTCGGTCATAGGGTCTCGTGGTACGCCTGCTCTCCGAGATCGCGACGCGTCGACCTGACCTCCATGCGACGTTCGGCCCGTGGAAGAAGACAACCAGTGAGTGCTTGGGGACAAACTGGGGACAAACTTCCCCTCGGGATGTACTTGATTTTACTTGTCTTTTTTACTTTTGATGCGGGTTCGATTCCCGGGACCCCCTCCAAACCTGCCGTATGTTTGAGTCGCGGGTCGGCAATTAGAGCTTCAGGTGGCGAGCGTCACCGACAAGCCACCGACAAGATTTCAGGGGCCTGAACGTTTTCGTTTCGCGGACTTACGCGACTTCGGAGGCGGTTCGAATCCCGTTGGGGACGCCATTTTCGAACTTCGGGCAGCAGCGCGAGCAGGAGTCCGGGAAGCTCATCCCGGATTCGGATCGAGGCGCACGATCTTCGGCACCCCACCCTCGATCTGCCAGGTCGGTGCGTTCGAGTTCGAGGTCCAAACGCGCCCCTGCGCGTCGAAGTCGATCTCGCGCGTATAGGTGACGCGCGTCGGCAGCGGGTACACCGTGAATCGCTCCGCGCGCGGCTCGAAGCGGATCAGCGAGTCGCTCTCGGTGCCGCAGATCCACACCGTGTCGCTGCGCCGGTCGACGTGGAGGGCGTACGGCACCTGCGGCTGGTCCGGCAGCTGCCAGCTCTTGAACTCGCGCGTCTGCGGGTCGAAGCGCGCGATGAGGCCGCCCGAGAACGAGGGGATCCACAGCCGCCCTTGCGAGTCGAAACGCATCCGGCGCGGACCGGGGAAGGGCGTCTCGACCATCTCGATCGCGAAGCTGCCGGGGTCTATCCTGCCAATGCGGTGCTCGTTCAGTTGGCTGAACCAGACGCTGCCGTCGGGGGCGACGTCGATGCCGTAGGGGATCGGGACCGTCATGCCGCTGCCGCCGCCGGCCGCGGCGCCGCGCAGGTCGAAGTGGCGCCCCAGCCAGAGCAGCGCGGGCATCATGCGCAGCACGGCGTCCTGCGCGAGCGTGCGCGCCGGCAGGCGCAGCTCGCGGCCCTCGCCGGTGGCCGGGTCGTACATGCCGACGTGGTTCGAGGCGGCGATCGTGTACCAGATGCGCCCGCGCTGGTCGAAGCGGAGCGTGTGCGGGTAATAGCCCTCCGACAGCGTGTGCGCGCTCCACGCCTCGCTCTTCGGGTCGAAGCGCGCCAGCTGGTTGCCGAGCGCGAGCGTGATCCAGAGCGCGCCATCCGGCGCGACCTGCAGCGAATGCGGTCCCACGTGCGCGTTCGAGTTCGCCGGCACCGGGGGGCCGACCGCCGCGAAGACGCCGCCGAGCGGCAGGTCGCCGCGCGGCACCAGCCAGGACGCCCGCTCTGCGTCGGGCCTCGCGGGATCGAGCCGGTACAGCCTGTCTTCGTTCATGTCGACCGAGTAGATGCGCCCGTCCGGGTGCACCGTGATGTCGTGCAGTACCGAGGCGCGGCCGCCGAGCTCCCACTCATCGATGCGCGTGCGCAGCACCTCGGCGGGCGGTGGCGGTGCGAAGTCCGGCTCGTTCATGCGCGCCGTGAGCAGCGGCACGGCATGCGTCGGCTCGTAGGCCGCGTTGAAGAGCTCGGGAATCTGCGCTCGCAGGTCGCTCGACACCATGCCGCCCATGCGGCCCATCAGCGCCAGCAGCTTGTGCCACTCCTCGGGGTCGCGGACGCGGCGGGTCGCCGCGTTGCCCTGCTGGTGACAGTAGGTGCACTGGCGCACCAGCTCTTCGCGCTGCACCGGGTCCGCGACGCGATCGAGCACAAGCGCGTACCAGCGGTTGGCCGGGAGCTGGGCGGCGACGGCGGCGGGGTCGGTCTCGCGCTCGAGCACCAGGGCGAGCGAAGCGTCCGCCGCGACGTCGGACTGCCCGAGGTCGCGGAAGCCGATGCGGCGGACGCGCAGCCCGAGCGGTCCCGCGCCCTCGGGGGCGGGCAGGCGGAAGCCACCGGCCCCGTCGGAGAAGACCGTCACGGAGTGCGACGGATCGCCGCGCGAGGCGCTCACCCAGGCGCCGGCCACGGGCGCTCCGGCCGCGTCCGCGATGCGCCCCTCGAGCGCCGAGGCGGGGAGCGCGAGCCCGACGATCAGCGGCAGGAGGGCCAGTGCGCGTTCCATCTGGAGATCGTACCCCCAGCCGGCGATCCGCGGCTACAATGCGGTGTCCCTTTCGATAACGCCATCACGCATCGCGCTGCGACTCGTTCGTATCGGTGGTGGAGTCCGCGGACCTCCGGGAACGCGACGACGGGCCCGAGCTGTCGCTCATACACCCGCTGTCGCTCGGGAGCATCCTTCTCGAGCGCCAAATGGGTGCGCGTACGGTTGTAGTAGCGGGCATACGTGGAAGGGATCCGGCACGCGTGGCGCTCGGTGAGAACAATGGTGTTTTTGGGAGCCACAGGTCCCTCACCTGGGTCGAGTAGCGCGCGAGGTCGCCTATCCTCGGCGCCGAAGGCGGGCACACGTTGAGCCGCGCGCCCGAGATCGCCTCGCTTCCCGACCCGCAGCTCCCGCCGGAGTCGTGGGCGAGCAGCCTCCTCACGCAAGCCGGAACCGCACTCGACGCGACGGTTCTCGGCGCAATGCGCATCGCCGTCGACGCGCTCTTGATGCCGCCACCCGAGCGTCTCGACGAGCTCCGCGCGTCCGCGTCGCCGTTGCTCGATCCTGCGCTGCAACGCGAGCCCGCTCGCTTCTTCGTGTTCGAGCCGCCGCCGAGGCCCTTTGCGAAGGTCGACCACGACGGGCGAATGCTCACCGGTGGCGAGGCGGTCGGGCGCGCGTTGCGGAGCGGCTACCGCCCGTGCGACGTGGCGGGCGTCGGGCCCTCGAGCGCCACGGACGAGTGGATCCTCTTCGAGCACTGGGTGCACCGGCGCCAGCCGCCGCGCGGAACCGTCGTCGGCCTGCACGGCTTCACGATGGGCCGGCCGCGCATCGACGCGCTCGTCCTCTTCGCGAGCCAATGGTTCGCGCGGGGTCTCGACGTCGCACTGCTCACTCTCCCCCACCACGGCGCGCGCACGCCCGCCGACGCACGCTTCTCGGGCGAGCGCTTCGCGGTCCCGCACGTCGCGAACCTCGCCGAAGCGGTGCGCCAGGCGATGTACGAGATCCGCCTCCTGATCGACTGGTTGCGCGAGACGACCGGCGCCCCGGTGGGTCTTCTCGGCGTGAGCCTCGGCGGCTACCTCTCCGCGCTCGCGGCGAGCCTGTGGGACGACCTCGACTTCGTCGTCCCGATGGTGCCGCCCGTCTGCATGGGCGACCTCGCGTGGCGCTTCTTCCTGATGAGCCGCCGCTACCGCGGCGGGCTCCCGCCCGCCTTCTCGCAGCAGGAGCTGCGCGCGTCGTTTCGCGTCCACTCGCCGCTCGCGCATCCGCTCCGCGTTCCGCGCGAGCGCGCGTTGATCGTCGCGGGCCGCGGCGATCGAATCGTCCCGCCGGAGCATCCGCATGCCTTGTGGGAGCACTGGGGACGGCCTTCGATTCACTGGTTCAGCGGCGGGCATCTGACGCCGTTCGGGAGAGGAAGGATCGTCGAGGCGATCGACCTCCACCTCGAGCGGCTCGGCGTGCTCTGACGCTCTCCATCGGTCAGCCGCGCGCCCTGGCGCTTCCATTGCGCCGAAGAGCGAGGGCGAAGCGACAAAAGGACCCGGCAGCGGGCGATGCGCCACTCGGCGGACGGCCGCGGTCACGCGGCAGACACGAAGCTGCTAGCCTCGGCGTCGGGTGCCACTTCAGCGAGGCCATCGAGGTGCAGCAGGCGGATCGACGCGGCCCGGCCCCCCGGCGCGCCACCAGTTGTCCTGCACTATCAGTTTTCAACCGGGTCGTTGCATGACCGACTTCTGGCATCTTCATCACATCGATTGGCTAAGCGGGCTCTCGCGTAAGGAGAGCGAGGGGCTCCAGCGCGAGTCCAGCCTCCGCACATACGCCGCGGGCGAGATGATCTTTGCACCGACGCCCGACCCGAGCACCGTCTACATCCTTGAGGAAGGACGCGTGCGGATTTTCCGACACTCCAAGTCGGGAGGGGAGATCACGCTGGGCTACGTCTCCCCCGGCGAGGTGTTCGGGGTGCTCGCGGTCTTCAGCGGTGATGTACGGGAAAACTTCGCCCAAGCGGCAACGCTCTCGACCGTGCGCAGAATCCCGCGCGCGGTGTTCCGCCGGCTCCTTGATGCCCGTCCGGCACTCACGTTCGAGGTGACCAAGCAGATCGGAACGCCAGCGGATCGCCAGCCGGGTCGAGCAGCTTATATTCTGCAATGTCCGCACGCGTGTGGCGCGGGTCCTGCTCGAACTCGCGCACGACTTCGGCCGACGGGAGGACGGTCAGACCGTCATCGATGTGCCGCTCACGCAGAGTGAATTTGCGACGCTGGTCGGCGCTGTGCGCCAGACTGTGAACCCGAGTCTGCGTGAGTTCGAGCAGAAGGGCTGGATCGGTCGCAAGGGCACTCACTTGGTCGTGTACAAGCCGGAGGAGCTCCGGCAAGCTGCGCAGATCGCAACCGGCTAGACGTCGTCGCCGAGCAGGAGAGAGAACTCCGAGAGGGCGGTGACCCGTGTTGGGCCTTCCAGGTGCGGTCGAATTTGGCAGCGGGTTTCGGCTTCACTTCTTCACCTCGCGATCGCTGAGCTTCTCCCTCACCGCCGCGGTCAACGCCTTGCCCGAGCCTGCAAGAAGATCTTTCACCTCGCGCTTGCTGAACCCCATTTGCTTGAGTTTCCCAGAGAGCGACGTCTCGATCGCCGCCACGATGAAGTCCTTCACCTCACGCTCGCTTGGATTCCTGCCGAGCTGGTCACGCGCTTTGCTCTTCACGCGAGAGGCGCGCTTTGGTCCCTTAGGCTTCGCCCTCATCGATCGACTCCATGCCGCGGATCGGCAGACTGCTTGTTGGCGCTCATCTCGCCTCGCTTTCAGCGGTCGGTTCTAATACGAACGCCAGGAACGACCGCCCGAGGCGCTTCGGGTGTGCTGCACCAGCGCTGAGAAGTGTCTCATCAAGGAACAAACCGCGAGCGTTATCAATCAACCCCCGAGCCTCGAGATCCCGTGCCACTTGCTGGAGAAGGTCGCGTTCTGTCACCAAGCGGTGAGCATCTGGAAACGCCAGGCGGAGTGCTTGCCTGAGTATCGGTGATGGCGTTGTCTCAACCCCCGGCGTCTTAGCGACCCATTGCTGCGGGTCATTCAGGACCGAAAGGAGACGCAGATGCCGCGGCGTCGATCCGCGGAAGCTGCTTCGGCCGGGGACCTCATCTTCTATCGCGGCGACAAGATCCTAAAGCACGCAGGCGTCATTCGGGACGTAGGTATCGAGAGCAAATGGGGCCTTGAAGGCTCCATCTACCGTCACTCTACTCTCGCGGTGCCGAAGAAATACGGCTCGGAGCTGCGCTTCTTCCATTCTCCGGACGTCGAGACGATCCTTTATGAGCTCAGGAATCGTGCGGCAAATGCCCAAAACTCTCCGCCATAGCGGCCCGCACCCCGTGGTCCGCGGGGTCGTCGCGCGCGGCGCTTCGCTCTCGGGCTCTCGATTCACATGTCTGCCACGATGCGTGTCGGGGCGGCCTCGGAGCATGGACGGAGGAAGGGAAGGAGGAAGCGAGAGCAATGGCGGATCCCATCGTGCGACCCGCGCGCCTAGACGACGTGCCCTTACTCGCTTGCTGTGTCCTAGCGGCATCACGCTCTCACACGGCCCGAGGCGCCTGGGACCTTGCACTTGGCGACCAGACCGAGGCCGAGAAGCTCCGCTTCCTCGAACGCCTGCTGACGACCACGCGCTCGAGCTGGTGCCACCAGTCCCAATTCCTCGTCGCCGAGCTGAACGGCAACCTCGCAGCGGCCCTGAGCGGCTTTCCTGCCGAAGACAAGCAGAGGCTGCAACCGGGAGAGGCCATGGCCGATGCCGGGCGCGCACTCGGTTGGTCGGGAGAGGAGTTGAGAGCAAGCCAGGAGCGGCTCGGGCCGTACTTCACCTGCTTGATACCCGACGATCCTGCCGCGTGGATCGTCGAATGGGTCGCGACCCTCCCCCAGTACCGGCGACTGGGACTGATGGACCAGCTGCTTGGAGCAATCCTGGAACGGGGAGCCATCGCGGGCCACCGACTCGCTCAGATCACCTACTTTATTGGTAACGAGCCGGCGCGACGCGCGTACGAGAAGCGCGGTTTCCGCATCCACGGCGCCAGACGGAGCCCGGAGTTCGAGGCTGCACTAAGTGCACCGGGACTCGAGCGCAGCGTACATGGCCTTTAGCGAGCTGTGGCTCGTACCGGAGGTCGCATTCAGCGCTCTTTCGACTCAGCAAGCGGCGTTGCTGAGGAGTTGCAAAAATGCCGCGCGCTCTCCGAGCGAGGCGCCTCGCGATGGGCGTCGGACGGCGAGGCCCGTGATGCCCGCAGCAAAAGCGACAACGCCCCGACCGAAGCCGAGGCGTGTCGACGAGATGAGGCAGCTGCGTGCTGACGCCTTTATGCGTCGTGTGATCGCAAGACCGAGCACTCCTCCCCACGAGCAGGCCTGTAGCAGGCTCTGGCACAAGTGAGATCGCGACGCCGACGGCTCATTGACCCCCGGTGATGAAGCTCTGGTTCACACCCGTACCGTCGAGGTTCGCGCCGCCGATCGTGCTCACTCCGTCCCAGTAGATGTGGGTCCCGTCGACCGCGAGGGCGTTTGAGCTATCGGCCCCCGTGATGAAGCTCAGGTTGACACCCGTGCCGTCGAGGTTCGCGCGGGCGATCGTTCCGTTATTCGTCCAGTAGATGTGGGTCCCGTCGACCGCGACGCCGTACGGCTCGAAACCGAGCCCCGTGATGAAGCTCAGGTTGACACCCGTGCCGTCGAGGTTCGCGCGCGCGATCGTGTTTCCTTCGGACCAGTAGATGTGGGTCCCGTCGACCGCGATGCTCTCAGGGCTAGAGGCCCCCGTGATGAAGCTCTGGTTCACGCCCGTGCCGTCGAGGTTCGCGCGACCGATCCGGGACCCCGCCCAGTAGATGTACTTACCGTCGACCGCGACGCAGAGCCCGCTGGATAGTCCCATGATGAAGCTCTGGTTCACACCTGTACCGTCGAGGTTTGCGCGGCCGATCTTGGACGTGGAGGCATTCACCCAGTAGATGTACTTACCGTCGAGCGCGACGCCGTACGGGAAATTAGCCCCCGTGATGAAGCTCTGGTTCACCCCGGTACCGTCGAGGTTCGCTCGCGCGATCGTATTCGCGTCAAAATTCGACGAGTAGACGTACGTATCGTTCACCGCGACGCCGCCGTACCCCCCCGTGATGAAGCTCGGATTCACGCCCGTGCCGTCGATGTTCGCGGCCCCGATCGCACCGAACCCACTCGACCAAAAGATGCCGAAAGCAGCTTTAGCCGAAGGCGCGACCCACATCGCAAGCATTCCGGCGATGACGAAAGCTTTGGTGAGCGGATGCGAGACTTGTCCGGCGGCCATCGAGGTTCCCTCCCAAAGGTAGAGGGACACTTCGGGAGGAAGTTCGCCGCAGTCCAGGTGGGAAGTAAGAGCGGCTCCGTAAACGGGTCCACGACGACGGACCCAGAACCTCTTCCCTTGAACAACTGAGAAGCAACTTCTGTGCCGGGTCTCTGAAATAGGATCGGCCGAGGTGGACGTCAGAATCGGTCGTTGTGAGGCCGAGTGCAGCACTAGGCGTGTGCGCTTGCGCTCATTCGTGGCTTCTTCTCTCGTGTCGCGCTTGTGGACGCCTGCTTAGCTACTTCTCGTCTGGAAACTCGGAAGTCGTGAA
>DATGZK010000060.1:0-68722 GCA_035489755.1 Myxococcota bacterium | reverse complement strand
TTTTGCACGAGGCCCGAGAGCCAGCCTTCATGCATTCTTAATGTATTGTACGCACCCGCGGGGAGCTCCCTCGAAAGGAAAAGGGCGGAGCCGCGGACCAGGGGGCCGCACAGCCGTGACCCCCCAAAAAGGGCGAGGTTTCACTTCCCCCACACCTCCGCTGCCGTGGGATCGGCCGATGCCTCGGAGAGGAGCCGCGCTGGAATCAGCGCACTCGCCTCGGCAAGGGCGCCTCCCGCGTCGTCGAAGCGCCCGGCGACCCAAAGGGCTCCCGCCCGTTGGAGCAAGGCCCCACCCTCCGACGCGCGACGTGCCTCGGGCGGGAGCTCCGGGAAGAGCTCATCCCCCGTGCGCCGTGCCGCGCCGCGTACGGCGTCCTCAAAGTGCGACCATGCGAGCCCGACCAGGGGTTCGCTCTTCCCGCGTGCGCCGCCGGAGTGGCTTCGGGCGGCCAGGAACTCGATCCGCGGCCGGTCGTCGCTGTTGCGCGGGACCTGCGCAAGGGAAGGAGCGATGGGGGCGAGGGGTCCCACGTACAGCGCGAAGGGGCCCGCTGGATCGGTGACCCAGCGGTCCGCCTCGCCCGCGGCGGCGAGGCGAAGCGCTGCGGAGCCCACCTCCTCCGCCGAGGGCACGTGACCGCGAAAGCCGACCAGCGCGGCGATCGGGAAGCCGCCGTAGAAGTCGCCCCGGAAAAGGGCTGTGTGGGGGAAGGCGTCGAGAAAGGTTGCGGTGATGGTCTCGAGCTCTCCCCGGCTCAGCTGGTAGAGGGGAAGCCACTGGCAGAAGACGCCGTCGGGTGCGAGGTGCTCCCGCACGGCGTCGAAGTGCTCTCGGGTGTAGAGCGACCCTGTTCCCGCACGCCAGGGAACGAAGAGGTCTGCGATCACGAGATCGAACTGCTCCTTGGTCGCCCGCAGGAAGTTTCTTGCGTCGTCGAGCACGACCTGCGTCCTCCGGTCCTCGTAGACCCCGCGGTTTGCGTCCGCGAAGAAAAGCCGTGCGGCGCCGGCCACGCCGGGCACGATCTCCACCAGATGTAAGCGGGAGATCGGGTGGGCGAGGGTCGCACCGGCGCTAATGCCGGTGGCAGATCCCACATACGCGACGCGCCGGGCGCTCGGCGCGAGCAGCAGGGCGAGGTGTCCCTCGCGCTCCTCATGCACCTTCTCCCGAGTGCCGCCGAGCACGGAGAAGTTGTCCGTGCGCAGGACCCGCCCATCGCTTCGGTCGACGACGGCGACCACGCCGGCCGCGCTGGTCTCGGCGAACGCGAGGGTTTCTCCGCGCTCGAGGCGAGCCAGGGGCAAGCCCACGGGGCTCGCGAAGCCGAGCACGAGGAGCCAGCCGAGAACGAAGAGCGCATCGCGGGCGACGCGTCGCCCGGCCGTTGCGTCGGGGAGCGCGATCGCGGGGAGCGCATAGAGCCCAGCCAGCAGAATGAAAGACGACCACGGGCCCCCCGTCGGCAGGAGCACAAAGGGCGCGACAAGCGCCCCGGCGATGGAGCCCAGGGTGTTTGCCACGAGAAGGTGGCCGAGGCGTGAACCCACACTCGCGTCGCCAGCGCCCTCCCGCCGCGCCCGGGCGGCGAGCGCGAAAGTGAGGGGGAAGACGAGCCCAGCGGCGAAGAGCGGCAACCCCGCGGTCTCGAACGTGGTGGCAAGTGCCCCGAGCAGGTAGCCCGGCCACGGCTGGTCCGTGCCGAAATAGGCGAAGCCATCGGTCGCGCGGGAGAGCTGAGCTGGGAAGGCCAGGAAGCCCAGGGCAGCCAGGGCAAGCGCTCCGCCGAGGAGAGTGCGCGGATCGATGAGCGCCCGGCGCTCGATCAGCGCGATCGCCCCAGCGCCTGCGGCGAGCGTCAGGAGGACGACAAAGAGCACCGCTCCGAAGGCATAGACCGAGCCATTGAAAATCTGGGCGAAGGCTTCGACGAGCAGCACCTGAGCCGCGAAGGTACCGACACCGGAGAGGGTCGCGAGCGCAGCCTGGCCGCGCGGCGAGCCCCAGCCCGCGGCCCGTGCGCGCGGCGGCGGACTCGAGGGGACGGAGGCCGCCGCCGAAGGCACCGGGGCGGCCCCGAGATCGCGCTCACCGCGCGCGAGAGCGAGCGCGCCAACGCCTGCGCAGGCGGAGAGCGCAGCGGCCACCGCGTAGCTTGCGCGCACACCGATCCAGTCGGGGAGAAAGAACGCGGCAAGCGCGGTTCCCGCAGCGGCGCCGAGCGTATTGGCGGCGTAGAGCGCCGAGCCGACCGCGCCAAGGCGCCGAATGTCATTCAAAACCGCCGCGCCAACAGCGGGAAGCGTTGCTCCAAAGCACAGCGCCGCAGGAAGTGTCGCCAAGAGCGCGATTCCAAAACGCAGAGAAAGCAGCAGCAACGGCGTGGCGCGGAGCGCGTCGTAGGACCCCCGGGTCGCGCGCTCGCACAGGGCGAGGAGGAGCGGGACGAGCAGCGTTCCCAAGGCTGCCCCGAGCTCAAGACGCCCATACGCCCGGAGCGGGCGCCGGAAGCGAGGCACGAGCCGCGCAGCCAGCGCCGCGCCGACGGCATGGCCGCCGAGGAAGCCCACGAGGGTGGCGGAAGCAGCGGGTGCGGTCGCCCCGAAGAGCTCGCGGAACCAGCGCATCCACGTGGTCTCCGCGATCAAGGCCCCGGCGCCGGAGACAAGAAAGAGCAGGGCCAGGGCCGCCGGGCGACCTGCCGCTCGGCGCCCCTCCTGCAGGATCAGCGTCCTTTGAAGGTCGGCGTTTTCTTCTCCAGAAACGCGCGGGCCGCGGCTTTAAAGTCTTCGGTCTGACCGGTGCGAATCATGCCCTCGGCTTCGAGACGCAATGCGGTGTGCGGGTCCCCCGTGAGTGCGAAGTTCAAATTGCGCTTCATGTAACGGTGGGCAAGGGGAGGCCCGGCGGCGATGCGAGCGGCCAGTGCCCGGGCCTCCTCGCGGAACTTCTCCCGCGGAGCCACCCAGTTCACAAGTCCGATCCGCAGGGCCTCGGCCGCGTCGAGGCGCTCACCGAGGAAGTAGAGTTCACGCGCTTTGGCCGTGCCGACGATCTGGGTCATGAACCAGCTCCCGCCGAAATCACCCGAGTACCCGATCTTCGCGAATGCTGTGAGCAGGACGGCGTGGTCGGAGGCGATGCGCAGGTCGCAGGCCAGCGCCATCGACAGGGACGCGCCCGCGCAGGCCCCATTGATGGCCGCAAGGGTCGGCTTGGGCATCGTGTGGAGGAGCCAGGAAGCCTCTTGCGCCAAGCCCAGCCGATCGACCGCGTCCTCCCACGGGCGCGGTTCCTTGCGCTCGCTTCCCACAGGACCCGCTGCGGGCCCCCGCGCAGCCATGTCCTTTACGTCGCCACCCGCAGAAAATGCCCGCTCGCCGGTACCGGTCAGAACGACGCAGCGCACGTCGGGGTCACTCGCGAGCTCGCGCAAGCGTTCCGGGAGGGCAGCCAGCATCTCGTTGCTGAGCGCGTTCATCGCGTCGGGCCGGTTCATGGCGACGGTGGCGACGCCCCCGTCGTGTTCCACAAGCACGGTGTCGGAGTGCATGGCATCCTCCCTCAAAGCAGAACTCCCTCGACGACCCCGATCTTCCAGACGAGCCAGAGCCCGAGTCCAAGGGACACGGCTCCGCTCCCTGCGACGATCCAGCGCTGCGCGCGAGAGCGCCCGCTCGCAAGGGCGAGGGGTGCGCCGACGCCGAGGGAGATGGCGACCATCCCTACGATGGTGCCGAGGCTGAAGATCGCGAGATACACGATGGCCGCGGGAGGTCCCGGCATGGCCGCGAGCGCGAGGATCGCAACCGCCGCGCTGCCGGCGAGGCCGTGGACGAGGCCCACGAAGAAGGCGCGGCGAAGCGGGCCGAGGGGCGCGCCACGCCCGTGGTCAGGAGAGGCGGCGTGCGCCCGCCCGCCCGTCCTCAAGCTGCGCAGGTTCGAGACGCCGAGGGCCACCAGCACGATCCCCACCAGGAGCTCGAGCCCAAGCCCAAGGCGCGGAGGCAAGGCGAGTCCGAGGACCACCACTGCGCCTCCCACGGCGACGATGGTCAGGCTGTGGCCGAGGCCCCACGCGACACCGACGCGAGACGCAGCCCACGCGCTGCGGTGACGGGCCACGATCGTGGAGATTGCGACTACGTGATCAGGATCGCTCGCGTGGCGAAGCCCGAGCAGGAAGCCGAGAACCGCGGCGGTTAGCACCGCCCCGCCTCGCGCAGATGCGCCTCCACCCGCTCCACATCCTGCGGCACGTCCACCGGCAGGCTGCGCCAACCTTCGACGACCGCGACGCGGATCGCGAAACCATGCTCCAGCGCACGCAGCTGCTCCAGCGCCTCCCACTGCTCGAGAGGGGTCTGCGCGAGCTGTACGAGCTGCATGAGGAATGGGCGCCGGTAGGCGTAAAGCCCCGCGTGCTGCAAGGTCGGCGGGGGACCTGCGACTCCGTTACGGCGCGCGGGAATCGGGCTGCGCGAGAAGTAAAGGGCACGGCCGCGCTGGTCCACCACCACCTTCACGCGATTTGGGTCTTCGCGTGCAGCCGGTTCCGCCGGGTGGGCGACCGTGGCCATCGGAACCTCGGGGTCCGCGTCCAAGGCCTCGACGAGGGCGTCGATCACGAAGCCCTCGATCAGCGGCTCGTCGCCTTGCACGTTCACGATCACGTCGTCGGAGAGCCCGGCGGCGACTTCGGCGATGCGGTCTGTGCCCGTGGCGTGTGCGCGCGAGGTCATTCGGCAGGTTGCGCCGAAGGCGGCGCAGGCTTCGGCGATGCGGGGATCGTCGGTCGCAACGATCACCTCGCGCACGCGCTTTGCAGCGCGCGCACCCTCGACCACGCGGCGCAGCATCGGCACTCCGGCGATGGACGCAAGCGGCTTTCCCGGGAACCGCGAGGCCTGATAGCGGGCGGGAATCAGGGCGACCGCCGGCATGATGGCCGCAATCCTACCCGATGCCTATCCTCGATGCCGTGTCCGAGCGCGTTCCCCCCAGTCCTGCGCGCGCCCATGCCCCGCGCGTCCTCGCCGTCGCCTCAAACAAGGGAGGCGTCGGAAAAACCACCGTGGCCACAAACCTCGCAATCTACGTGCGAGCCCTGCGCGAGGACCTGCCGGTTCTCATCGTCGGCCTCGACGACCAGGGCTCCCTCGATCGCATGTTCACGCTGCGGCCGCCCGTGCCCGGCGGCGGCAACCTAAAACACGCCTGGGCCGAGCGCAGTTTCGACCGCGTGATCCAGCTCGGGCAGTACGGCGTGCATTTCGTCGCGTCGCCCCCGGACCTCGCAAGCCTGAAGGCGCGCGCAGACGATCCGGGCACTCTGCTCCGCATCATCGAGCGGACGCAGTGGGGCGGCCTCATCGTCCTGGACACGAAGAGCGACCTCGAAGCCCTCACGCTCAACGCCCTTCATGCTGCGGATCGCATCGTCCTCCCCGTCGCAGACTGGGCGTCCCTGGAAGAGGCGGGCAAGGTCTATGCGATCCTTGAGCGCAGCGACCGCGCCGCGCGGGCGCGCATCCTGTTAACCCTCGTGGATGCACGCACCCACGTGGATGATCCGCGTCAGGATCTAAGGGCGGTTCTCGAAGCCGAGATCGCGCGGCGCGGCTGGGCGCGTTATGCGTCTTACCTCTCGCGCAGCCCGCGCGTCGAAGCGCTGAACTCTGGGCATGGCCGCCCGCTCTCGATCCTGCACCACGCCCAAGGAACGATCGTCCACCGCCAGATGCGCGCGTTTGCCGACGAGGTGCTCGTGGACCTCGGTCTCGGCGGCGTCGGGGGCCCGCGCCGGGAAGAGCCGGCGGAGGAGTTTCCCTTGGATCGCCTCGGCAGCGTCGGCGGGTGGAAGACAGCGCTGCTGCGCGGCCTGCGCGGCCGCTAGAGGCGTGCTCGATACCCGTTTCACGCGGCTCGTCGGATGCAAGACCCCGATTCAGCAGGCGGGGATGGGAGGGGTTGCAACCCGAGAGCTTGCCCTCGCCGTGACCCAGGCGGGGGCGCTCGGCATGTTGACGGCGACTCTCGTTCCGCCAGCGGCCCTCGCACAAATGCTGGCGGCGATGCGCAGCGCCACGCGCGGGCCATTTGGCGTGAGCTTTCTCCTTCCATTCTTGGAGCAGCGTGAATGCGTCGGCATCGCGGCGCGGGCGGCACGGGTGGTTGAGTTTTTCTGGGGCGAGCCCGACTCCACGCTCGTGTCGGAGGTGCACGCGGGCGGCGCCCTCGCGGCGTGGCAGGTGGGGTCCGTCGACGAAGCGCGCGCTGCGGCCGGCGCGGGCTGCGACTTCGTGGTGGCGCAGGGCCAGGAAGCCGGAGGGCACGTGAGGGGTCGGCTCGGTTTGCTCTCGCTGCTCGATTCGGTGCTCGGATCCCTGTCGGTGCCCGTGGTCGCCGCCGGCGGGATCGCAACGCCGCGTGCCATGGCAGCCGTGCTCGCTGCGGGCGCGGCGGCAGTGCGGGTCGGGACCCGCTTTGTCACGGCCCGAGAGTCGGGTGCGCACCCCGCCTACGTGAAGGCTCTCGTTGAGGCCGGGGCCGAAGACACGGTGCTGACCGACACGTTCTCGGTCATGTGGCCCAATGCAACGCATCGCGTGCTGCGCTCATGCGTGGAAGCGGCGCGCGCGTTTCCAAAGGACGTGACAGGGGAGATCGAGATCGCCGGGGGCCGGCGGATCGCGGTCCCTCGGTTTGGGGTGCCTTGCCCGACGCGGACGACGACGGGAGAGATTCAAGCGATGGCGCTCTATGCCGGCGAGTCCGTCGGCCAGGTCTGCGCCATACAGCCGGCCGCGGTGATCGTGGAGGAGCTCGCCGCGGGCGCCGAACGGCTGCTGCGCGCCGCCTTGCCCCCGCTCTAAGATGGCAGTGCCGGACCCACCGGAACAGCGGAAGGGAACTCACTATGGCGATCTTTGGAATTGTCGTCGGTGGCGGCCCCGCCCCCGGCATCAACGGCGTGATCGGGGCCGCGGCGCTCACCGCGGCGCGCGCGGGCGCGCGCGTGGTCGGGCTCCTCGACGGCTTCTCCCACGTGATGCAGGGGGATCCCTCCCACGTCAAGGAGCTGCGTGCCGAGGAGGTTTCACGGATCCACCTGCAAGGTGGCTCCATCCTGCGCACCTCAAGGGCCAACCCCACGAAGAAGCCCGAGCATCTCGCGAACGTCGTGAAAGCCCTCGACAGCCTAGGCGTCACCCACCTCGTGACGATTGGCGGAGACGACACCGCCTTCTCCGCAAAACGAGTCGCCGACACCGCAGCCGGTCGCATCCGGGTGGTCCATGTGCCGAAGACCATCGACAACGATCTGCCGCTCCCTGGCGACATCCCGACCTTTGGCTTTGAGACGGCTCGTGAGCACGCGACCACAGTGGTCGAGCGAATCGCCGAGGACACGCGCACGACGGGCCGATGGTTTTTCATCGTGATGATGGGGCGCAAGGCCGGGCACCTCGCGCTTGGGGCCGGCAAAGCGGCGGGTGCAACCGTCACTCTCATCCCCGAGGAGTTTCCCGCCGGCCCGATCCGACTCGGCGACGTCGTGCGTATTCTCGAAGGTTCGATTGTGAAGCGGCTGGCCGCTGGCCGCCCGGATGGAGTCGCCGTCATCGCAGAGGGCATCGCAGAGCGTTTCGAACCCAGCGAACTCGAGGTGCTGAAAGATGCACCGCGCGACGAGCATGGCCACGTTCGCCTCGCCGAAGTGCCGCTCGGCAGAGTGTTGCGCACCGAGGTGACGAACGCGCTCGCGGCGCGAGGCGTGAAGGTGCAGATCGGCGACAAGGACGTGGGCTACGAGCTGCGCTGTGGCCAGCCGATCGCCTTCGATCGAGACTACACGCGCGACCTCGGTGTGGGCGCCGTGCGCGCGCTGCTTGCGGGCGCAAGCAGCGTGCTGATCACGCGGCAACAGGGCCGGATCGTGCCGGTCCCGTTCGACGCGCTGATGGATCCCACGACCGGGCGCACCAAGGTGAGAATGGTCGACACGTCGACGGACGCCTTCGCGTGTGCGCGTGCCCTTCAGGTGCGCGTGGAGCGTTCGGATCTCGAGGACGGCACTCGGCTCGCGGCGCTTGCCAAGGCCGCGATGCTTTCAGCGGAGGACGCGCGCACGCGATACGCGGTCGGTCTTTAGTGGAGGCGGCACACCGCACGATCGCTCCGCCCAAAAAACGCCGCCCGCTCTGGATCCCGCACTTCCTCGGCTCGGTCCCGGATCTCGAACCCGCCCAGCTCCGCACGCTGGGACTCGTATCGCTGGCGCTTTACTTCGAGCAGTACGATTTTTCAATGCTGACTGCGGCCTGGGCCCATATCACGGCGAGCCTCGGGATCGCGGAGTCTCAGTTCGGCACCGACCTCATGATGATCCGCCTAGGCGCCCTGCCGGCCCTTGGCATCGTGGCTTTCGCCGACCGGATTGGTCGGCGGCGCCTTTTCCTCGGATCCCTTGTTGCAAGTAGCACGGGCACGCTTCTCACGGCGTGGGTGCAGTCGCCCTTTCAGTTCGTGGCTCTCCAGATGGCAACCCGGGCGTTCATGACGGCCGGCATGGCGGTGGCCTTCGTGATCCTCGCCGAAGAGGTTCCGGCGCAGCACCGCGGCTGGGCGATTGGGATGCTGGGTGCGCTCGGCTCGTGTGGCATCGGTTTCGGCGCCGCCCTCTTTGCCGCCATCGACGTGCTTCCCTTTGGCTGGCGCGCGCTCTACGCGGTCGGAATCATCCCGCTGCTGTTGCTCCCTCGCTTCCGCCGGGGACTTCACGAGACCCAACGCTTTGAGCGAATGGACGCCGCCCGGCGGCACGAAGACGTGACGTCTCCTCGCGTCGGCGGTGTCTCGGCGGCGCTCGCGACCGCCGTGCTCCTCGCGCGTCAGCATCCCCGCCGGCTTGCGATCGTCGCTGCGATTGCATTCTTGTCGACGGTGGGCGCGGTGTCCGTCTTTCAGTTCACGAGCTTCTTCACGCGGACCGTCCACGGCTGGGCACCCTGGCAGTATTCCGTGATGGTGTTTGTGGGCGGCGGGATCGGAATCATCGGCAACATCTTGGCTGGCCGTATGGGCGATCGCTACGGGCGGCGCCTCATTGGGACCGTGACGATGGTCGCATTCCCGGTTTTCGCCGCCGTCTTCTACAACGGTCCGGGCTGGAGCCTTGCGCCGTCCTGGATCGCCTTTGTCTTCTGTGTGAGCGCGAGCAACACCGTGGTGCGCGCCTTCGCCAGCGAGCTGTTCCCCACCTCTCAGCGCGGCACGGCCTCAGGCGTCAATGCCTTGTGCGAGACGATCGGGGCGGTAACGGGACTTGGGCTCTTGGCCCTCGGCACTCAGGTGCCCGGCAACGTGGCGCGCATGACGACGCTGCTTTCCCTCTCGCTTGTGGCCGGCGGATTTCTGGTGCTGCTGCTCCCCGAGACGCGACAGCGAGAGCTCGAAGCGATTAGCGGCACCTAGAGACCCCTCAGGCCTGTGGGCTGGGACCCGCGCCGCGGTCTGCCCAAGAGGCGAAGCCTCGCGGCACTGCGATTCCCGAGGCGGTCTAAGACTCGCTGCGGCCCGCCCTCCGCGCCGCGGCCGCGTCGTAGGCCCCGAGCAGATTCCGATAACGCTGCTCCGCCACTGCGCGGCTGTCCGGGTGAGTGAAGATGTAGAGCTCGTCGGCCTGTACCGCCTCGAGCACCTGCCGGCCGACTTCCTCCGCCTCCATCCCGATCTGCTGCAGGAGGGCGCCCGCTTGCTCGGGAATCTCGCCCGGGCCACCCAGGTTCGCGGGGCGATTGCGGGTGCACTCGGCGATGCGCGTTTTCACGAAACTCGGACACAGCACTGAAACACCGATGCCGTGGGGCGCCAGGTCTTGGCGCAACGCTTCCGAGAGCCCCACCACGGCGAACTTGGTCGTGCAGTAGACGCCGAGACCCGGGAAGCCTGCGTGTCCAGCGATCGAAGCCGTATTGACGATATGGCCGCTGCTGCGCGCGTCACGCATCCGCGGCACAAAAGCCTGGATGCCGTGGATTACCCCTTCGAGGTTCACCGACAACACCCAGCGCCAATCGGCGTCGCTCGTCTGGTCCAGGGGTCCGAAGACGGAGACGCCGGCGTTGTTGCACAGGAGATGCGCGCCGCCAAAGGCGCGAAAGGTCTGCTCGGCGAGTCTCTCCATGGACGCGCGATCCGAGACGTCTGTGTGTAGGGCGAGACCGCGCACCCCTCGGGCCTCGACCTCTTTGCGCACGGCCTCGGCCGCCGCGGCCTCGATGTCCGCGAGGACGACGTGCATTCCTGCGCCCGCAAACGCGAGGGCCATCCCGCGCCCGATCCCGCTCCCGCCTCCCGTGACCACCGCCACCTTGCCCGAGACTTCCCGCATGTCGCGAACTCCTCGCGCCCGAACGCCGAAGCGAGCCGCGGAGACTACCACGCAGAGGATCCTCCGGCGCCGAGCATGCGCCGCTCGCACGGCTCAGGCGCTCGCCGCTCTCGAGGGCCGGGGGCGCCTGTGGACGGCGAAAGCGCACTTCCATTTCCGAGCTTCGAGGGAAGCGGTCGCGGCGGGAGCTTCGTCGCGGGCGCCTTGGGCTAGGACTTGGGTGTCGTGAGCTCCCCCAAGAGCTGGATCTCCCCCGTGGGTTGCTTCACGCCGCCCGCCGGCTCGTCGGTCACCGCGGCCAGGCCGAGCGCCCCCGCGCTCTCGGGAACGTCGACCAGGAGCGTCGCCTCGCCGTGTGTATCCACGTCGAACGTCGCGGCGGGGATCTTTTGCTGGGCGCGGTTGATGAACCAAAGCTCGTAGGTCTTTCCCGGTCCGGCCGGCCGGAGCTGGGAGGCATGGAAGTACCAGCGACCGCCTGCGGGATCGAAGAAAAGGCGGCCTGCGGCGCCAGGCTGCGGCGCGGCGCCCCGCAAGGGCACCACCTCCACGTCCGGCGAGCGCAGCATGCGCACCGTCTCCGTGCTGCGCGCGGCTTCACTCTCGAGCCTTGCGATTCGCTGATCCCGCTCTGCGAGGCTGCGTTCGAGCGCCGTCTCACGCGTCGAAAGCGCTTCACGCTCGGTTCGCAGCGCGTCGATTTGCCGTACCAAAGGGTGGGCGATCCCAAAGTAGGTCACCAGAGCCGCAAGGCCGGCAGCGATCGCAGCGGAAATGCCCGCGCGCCAACTCCCTGCACCACCCCAGGCTTCCGCAGCTTGAGTGACGGCGGCGCCTCCAGCGGGGCGGGGTGCGGGCAGCGCACTCGGCGTGGCCGGGAGCACGCCCTCGAGCTTCGCGAGAAGCCGCGCGCGGACCGCGGGGGACGGGTCAAGCGGCGCCAGCGAGAGCGTGAGGTGCGCGAGCACGCTCTCGGCTTCGGCCAAGGCCCCCGCGCAGCGGGGGCATCCGGTGGCGAGGTGGCGGGCGACCGCTTCGCGCTCCCCGGCTTCAAGCGCGTCGGCTGCGTACTCGAGAATCTCTTCCGCGCGCTCTTCGCAGCTCATGCCGTCTCCCCTTCGCCGTATTGCAGCCGGAGGACGTCCCGCAGGTGGAGGAGTCCCTTACGGATCCAGGTCTTGACGCTCCCGAGGGGTGCACCGAGCCGCTCGGCAATTTCCTGGTGGGAGAGCCCGTCGAGGAAGGAAAGCTCGACCACCTGCCGCTGCACGGGCGAGAGAGCGTCGAGGGCGATTCGCACGCGCCTGCGCTGCTCTTGGGCCAGCGCATCGGCGAGCGGGCCCCGCGCCTCGGCAGATCCGGTCGAATCGGGCGCCGCCCAGCTCTGCGTCGCCGCCCGGACGCGCGCTTCCTGCCGGCGGCGTCGCAGCCGGTCCAGGCTCCGGCTACGCGCCACGGTGGCGAGGTACGCAAGGGGACTCCCGCGCGCACCCTCGTAGCGCCGAGCCCGTTCCCAGATCTCCCAGAACACCTCGACGAGCACGTCCTCCGCCTCGCTGCGGTCCCGGAGGAGTCGAATGCAGATGGCGAGAAGCCGCGGTGCGTGGCGATCGTAGATCTCTTCAAGGGCGGAGCTATCGGCTGCAGCCATCGCCGCCATCAGGGCTTGGTCGTCCCGCGCCTGACGCGCACCCATCCGCTCTCTCCTACGGACGTGAGCCTGGTTTTGGATGTGGGCTGCTCGCTTGCCCATCTACCTCGGCGGCCGTGATCCATGGACTCCAAGAGCCTCCGCTCCTGGGAGGGCTCGCCTGGGACTCCTCGACCTTGCTCGCGGAGGAGGGGTGTCGGCCTCCTCTTCCCGCGGCTGGATGCGTTGGTAACGCCGGTCACTCGCCCTTGCGGATCCGCACACAGGGTGCCGTGAGACAAGTCACGCAGCGCTCCGCTCACCCGCCCGAAATATTCCATGACATCAGCGACGTATGGAGTAGGCCGGTACGATCCCCCAAACGCCGGCCTCGAAGGCCGGCCCCGTCCGCCGCGGGGCCGGCCGCTTCCGTCTGATCTGTGCTTCTCAGGCGGCTCCGCGCGTTTCAAGCTCGACAAAGCGCTGGTACGCCCCGCCCGTGCGCCCCATCAGCTCCTCGTGGCTACCGCGTTCGACGATGCGGCCCTCCTCCACGAAGACAATTTGATCCGCGGCCCGCACCGTGGACAGGCGGTGCGCGATCACGAGGACGATTCGGGAACGACTCGCCTCGCGCAGGGCGGCGACCACTCTTCGCTCGGTTTCCGGATCAAGCGCCGAAGTCGGCTCGTCGAGGATGAGGATGCCCGCCTCGCGCACAAGGGCGCGGGCGATCGCGAGACGCTGCTTCTGGCCCACCGAAAGCTTGCCCCCAGCGCGACCAAGGCGTGTGGCATAACCCTGCGGAAGCCGCCGGATGAACTCGTCGGCACCGGCCTGCTGCGCCGCGCGCCGGATCTCGCTCTGAGAGGCCTGCGGCCGGCCCATGCGGATATTCTCCTCGACCGTGTCGTCAAACAGCACGGTCTCCTGGAACACGAAGGCGATTTGCTCGCGGAGCGATGCGCGGGTGGCCTGCGCGACATCGAGACGATCGAGCAAGACGCGGCCTCGCGTTGGTTCGAGGAACCGGGGAACCAGGTACGCGAGCGTGGTCTTGCCAGCGCCGGCGGGTCCCACCAGTGCCGTGACCTTGCCGACGGGCAAATCCAGCGACACGCCGCGCAGGGCTGGCGTCCCGTCTGGATAGTCGAAATCGACGCCATCGAGCTGAACGCTCTCCGTGACCTTGGGAAGGGGGCGCGCGCCGGCCGGATCCTTCTCCCCCGGCAAATCCATCAAGAAGAAGACGCGATGCAAACCGGGCGCGGAGCCCTGGACGCGAATCCAGAGCGCGCCAATCTCCACAGCGAAGAATCCGATCTGGGCGAAATACGTGAAGAGCAGCGTGAAATCGCCGACGCTGATGTGTCCCCCGATGACGAGGTCGACCACGTAAAGGTATGCACGCGCTCCGATGAAGACTCCCGGGATCAGTGCCACGAGAAAGGCGAGGATCCCGACGAGAAGGTAGGAACGAAATCTCGAGAAGCTCTCCCAGGAGTCGAGGCCGAAGCGCTTTTGCTCGCGGCCGTGGCCGCCCAGGCTTTGCACAGCCAGCACGTTCGTGACCCCCTCCTCCACGGTGGAGGTGGTCGTCGCACCTGCCTTTCGGCTTCGTTCCCCGCGCCGGCGAACGAGCCCGGCGAAGGGCACGGAAGCGAGGATTGAAAGCGGCAGGAATGCGAGGGCGGACCAGACCAGCAACGGGTGCGCGCCGAACACAAGCTCGAGCACGCCGACCGACAACAACAAGCCGAACGGCGCGGCGATGGGCGTGAGGAGGAGCCGGTAGCAAGTGTTGGTGATGGCGGGCGTGTCGTACATGACGCGATACACCGCGTCCCCGATCCGCTCATCATCGAAGGCCGTCATGGGGAGCGCCTGGATGCGTTCGAAGAGCCGCGAGCGATAGTGGTGGTTCAGGTCCTGGGTAAGGCGCAGCGTGAAGTGGAAGTCGATGAGACCGATGAGGCCCCCGACGAAGCTAAACCCAGCGTTTGCCTCGTTCTCGGTGTTGGTTGCGTTGTCGAAGCCGCCGGAGAGATAGGCCTCCACCTGGTCGTTTTCGCGCAGGGCCGTTCCAATCGCGCCGATCGCGAGCAGCAGCACGAACTGCGCCCCGGTCGTCCACAGCAGGATGCCAAGAGGGGAACCGCCCGAGAGCAGGGCCACCGCCGGTCGCACGAAGAACGGGTAGGCCGCCACCGCGTCCGCCAGGGGCCGGCCCTGGATCACATGGTCGATCAGAATCTTCACCGGCCACGGCAAGAAAAGAGGAGGGATGAGGGAGCCCAGGGTGATTCCCACCTTCGTCGCGAAGCGCCCGCGAAAGGGCCGCACGTAGCGCAGCGCCCGCGCGAAAAGGCGCAGCGTTTCGCGATGGCCGATGCGTTCGCTCTCCTCGAGGGGCCCCCTCACGCTTCGCCTGCCGTTTCGAACGCCACCAGCCGGTGGAATGCACCGCCGCGCGCCAGCAGCTCGTCGTGTGTGCCCTGCTCGACCACCCGGCCTTCTTGGAGCACGACGATTCGGTCGGCGCGGCGGATCGTGGAGAGCCTGTGGGTGATCAGAAAAATCACGCGACCCTTGCCCCAGGCGGCGAGGTTCGCGAGCACTCGAAGCTCGGTCTCGGCGTCGAGGCTCGCCGTCGGCTCATCGAGCACGAGGATCGGGGTGTCCTTCAGAACGGCGCGCGCAATGGACAGACGCTGGCGCTGTCCCGTGGAGAGCTTGGCTCCGCGCTCGCCAAGCAGCGTGTCGAGGCGATCGGGGAGGGCGGCGATGAAGTCGTCCGCACAGGCGATGCGTGCGGCTTCGCGCACGGACGCATCGCTCGCATGGGGAACGGCATACCGAATGTTCTCGCGCACCGTCGCACCGAAGAGCACGTTCTCCTGAAGCGCGATTGCGATCCGCGAGCGCAGGCTCGCGACGCGAAAGCACCGCAGGTCGACTCCATCCACCTCGATCCGGCCCCGGTCGGGGTCGAAGAGGCGGAGCAGAAGGGCGACGAGGGTGCTTTTGCCCGAACCCGTCGGGCCCACGATGGCGGTGATCGTTCCCACAGGCACCTCGAGGTCCACATCCTCGAGCGCGCTGCGCTCGGCCTCGTACCGAAAGCTGACCTTGCGAAACGCGACGGTGGAGTGAAGCGGCGGCATCTCCACCGCGTCCGGGGCGTCCTGGACCTCCGGTTCGAGATCCAGGATCTCGAACACGCGGTCGAGGCCGATGGCCATGTCTTGGACGCGCGCCCAGGCGTGGAAGAGCTGTCGAACGGCGCCGGAGCCATCGCCGAATCGCTCCTTAAAGACGTTGTAGAGGCCAAGGTTCCAGGCGGCAAAGCCCATGCTCGCGAGGACCTGTCCCGCGAAGAGCCCGGTCCCCGCACGGGTCGCGAGGGTTGCCATGCCCTGGCCGGTCAGCATCGCGGCGCCGATCGCGCTGAAGGTGACCACGTTGAACAGGGCGAAGAGGCTTCGCGCGGCGTACGCGGCGGCAAAGGCGGAGCGCGATTCGCGCTCGAAGCGAATCTGCTCTCGGGATTCTGCACCATAGGCCTTGATCACCTTCATCCCGGCGATGGTCTCCTGGATCCTCGAGGTGAGTGCGCTCGAGGCTTCGCGAGAGCGCCGAAAGCCAACGCGCATCCGGCGCGACATGCGCTGGCCGAGCCACAGACAGGGCAGCCAGGTGAGAGCCAGCACGAGGGCGAGCCGGGGATCGAACAGCGCCACGACCGCAAGGGAGAACAAGAAGCGCGCGCCCGCGTAGAGCGGCGTCAAGAACAGGACCTCGATCAGCTGCGTCACCACCGCGCTGTCTTGATAGAGGCGATAGATCGCATCGCCCACGCGACTGTCGGCATGAAAGCGAAGGGAGAGGGCGTGGATGCGGTCGAACAGCTGAACGCGGAGCAGCTGGTTAATGCGCTGCAGGATCCACACCTGGTAGTAGAACAGACCAATGAAAAGCGGCGTCACGACCGCAGCCAGCGCGGCCGAAAACCACACGAGGTCAAGAGCGATGGAGTGGCGCAGCTGCGGGGAGAGCGCGTGCACCCCCACGCCGAGGGCAGGGTTCACGGAGAGGATGCGTGCCTCGAGCGCGGTGAGCGGCTCTCCGTTTAGGATGCGCGTCCAGACGATGTCGAAGAGCAGGAGCCCGATCGGGAAAAGGATGAGCGCGGTGGCCGCGTAGGCGGCGAGGATCGCCGCGAGGTGCCCGCGGACCGCTCGCAGCCACGGGAGACAGCGCAGGAGCACGCGCAGCACGAGGCGAAAGCGAAGGTTGTCCTCGCGCCCGCCGCCTCCCAGTTCGCGAAGACCCTCGTCGCTGCCCTGCGGCACAGTGCCTGCTGCCATCGTTCTCCGAACGCGCCGCCGTCTTCGTCGCGTGCCGGGCGAGGCTAGCCCGCACGGGGGGCCCGTGCCGGATCCGGGGCGAGAGGAGGCGCCGGCATTGGATCTCTTCCCAGAGAGCCAATTGGATCTTGGCGGACCACATTGGCTCTCCTAGGCTGGTGGGGTGCTCGAGCTCGCCTTCCGACCTGACCGCCGGATCCCCGAGCCGGTCTCCCGACAGCTCGCACAGCACTTGCGTGGCTTGATCCAGGCTGGACGCCTCGCTGCCGGCGAGAAGCTGCCGGCGACGCGGGAGCTCGCCGGTGCCCTCGGACTCGGACGCAATACCGTGACCCAGGCCTACCTCGCCCTCGGCGAACTCGGTCTTGTGACCTCCCATGTGGGCCAGGGAACGTTTGTGGCTGCGCGGCGGCAAGGCGAGGTGCGACAGCGTGTACGGAGCCTTCGCGCTGACGTGCTCTCGCCGCAAGGGTCACTTGCGGCGGTGGAGCCGCGGAGCTTCGCGTGGGGAGGGCTCTTCGCCCTTCGTGCACGGGATTTCCCACTGCCGGCGACGCTCCGCCGCATCGAGTTGGGTCGCGCTTTCCCCTTCGACTTCCGAGGAGGGCAAGTCGATCGCGCGAGCTTCCCGGTCAAGGATCTGGCACGGGCGTGCGCCCGGGCTCTTGTTCGACAGGGTCCAGACCTTGCCGGGCATCAGGATCCACGGGGCTGGCCGCCGCTGCGCGAGCAGGTAGCCCGCGCGCTCGTGGCCCGGGGCATCGTGTGCGGGTCCGAAGACGTTGTGATCGTAGGCGGTGCGCAGCAGGCGCTCGATCTTGTGGGCCGCGTCTTGCTGGATCCGGGCGATACCGTGGCGCTCGAGCAGCCCGGATACTTCGGCGCCGCACTGGCGTTCCGTGCCTGTGGAGCGAATCTCGTGGGCATCGGCGTAGACACCGGCGGTCTGCGCACCGTGGAGCTCGCGCGCCTCTTGCGCGCGCGCCGCGTGAAGCTCCTGTACACGACGCCGGCGGTGCAAAGCCCGACGGGCGTAGCGCTGGAGCAAGGGCGTCGCCACGCGCTCCTCGAGCTCGCCGATCAGCACCAAGTTCCGATCCTTGAAGACGACTACGACAGCGAGCTGCGCCTTAGCGCTCCCGCCTCGCCCGCGCTGAAGACGCTCGACCACGCCGGCCAGGTGGTCTATGTCGGAACCTTTTCAAAGGCCCTCTTTCCCGGACTCCGGGTGGGCTACATCGTCGCCGCGCGTCCGCTCCTCGACCGCATCGCAGCGGCACATCTGGCTGCGAGCTTTCAGACCTCCACCCTGGCACAGGCCGCGCTCGTCGAGCTGAGTACCGCGGGCGCTTTTGAGCGTCACGTTCGGCGTGTCCGTCGCCTGTACAGCGAGCGCCTCGCCGTGCTGCTGGAGGCTGTAGGTCAAGAGCTGCCCGAGGGCACTCTTGCCGCTGCGCCCGCTGGAGGGACTGCACTCTGGGTCCGACTCCCTCCGCGTGCCGACCCCGATGCGATCCTGGCCGCGGCCCTCGAAGCAGGTGTGGTCTATGCGCGTGGCGACGCCTTCTTTCTCGATGGCTCGGGCAGCGACTGCCTCTCGCTCGGGTTCGCGAACCTCTCGCCAGGGCGCATCGCAGAGGGCGTGGCAATCCTCGGTCGGATCGTGCGCGCCCATACCGGACGCACGGTTCAAGGCCGCGGCTTGCGGAGTTCGGGGCGGCGGATGTGAGGGCAGGAATCGACTGCGCGGGGATACGCGGCGCCGTGTTGCCCTCAAGTACGCGGCTTGGAGCCGAGCTCCGTCTACCGGGGCAGGCACGCCCTTCGTGAAAGAAAGGATCCTTCGATGAATGGATGGTCGATCCTCCTCTTTCTCCTCGGCACGCTCGACCTCATGAACGCACTCTGGATGCTGATCGCCCCCGAGTCTTGGTACGCGAATCTTCCCGCGGGCGTACCAGACACGGGTCCTTTGAACGTCCACTTTGTGCGCGACATCGGGTGTGCGTTCCTTGCGACGGGGATCGGTCTTGTCTGGGCCGCGGTGACCTCACAGGTCGCGGTGCGGTTTGCCTGCGTGGCGCTGGCTGCGGTCTTCGTGGTCGGCCACGGCGCCGTCCATCTCCTGGATCTCTCTCGTGGCGCCCTGGACGCGCGCCACTGGCTGCTCGACCTGCCGGGCGTGTTCGTGCCCGCGCTCATCCTCGTGGCCCTCACCCTGCACTCGGCACGCGAGGCCGCAAGGCCCGAAAGGAGATCTCCATGAGACTCACAGCCATCGAGAAGCCGCCCACCCTGATCGCACGCATCGCCTATTGGCTCTGCGAGCGAGAGCTCGGACGCGTGATTACGCCGATGAAGGTGGTCTATGCCCGCATGCCGGCACTCCTCCCGCTCGCCTATCGACTGGTCCAGATCGAGCGAAAGCGGCTGGTCCTCGAAGCTCCGCTGCGCCATCTCGTGAAAACGTGGGTGGCGATGGTGAACGGCTGCTCGTTCTGCGTGGACATCGCGAGGGCTTCGGCGGTGCTTGAACACATCTCCCTGGAGAAGTTTCAGGCGCTCCCGGACTGGTCCACGAGCCCCCTCTACGACGATCGCGAGCGCGCGGCACTGGCCTACGTGGAGGAGGCGACGCGAAACGGACGCGTCTCGGACACGACCTTCGCCGCCGTGCGCACGCACTTTTCCGAGCGCGAGATCGTGGAGCTGACCTGGCTCAACGCCGTCGAGAACTACTACAACCGGATCAACTTGCCCCTCGAGATTGAAGAGGACGGACTCTGCGCGATTGCGCAGCGCCGGGCCAACGCCAAGGCCGAGTCCCGGGCGCAGTCCGGAAAGGGAGGCCCAGCGGAGCGCGTCGGCGGCGCTCGTGTTGCGGAGCCCAAGGATCTCTAGTCGAGCGTGTCCCGGATCGTGACTGGGACGCCGTGGAGCGAACCCCACCACTCGCCACGGGAAGCGGCGCCGTCGGCCTGCGCAGCGCGCACTCGCGCGCGCTCCGCATCGAGGGTCGGATGGGATTTAGAGCGGCGTTTTCGTTCTCGACGCGCAAGAGGCTGGCTGCTCCCGAGCTCTCGCCGCCGAATTCGCCCGTGCAAGCTCCCTCGCCGACTCGAAGGGCAGGTCCGTCAGGATGTTGTTGCCGGAAACGCAGCGCTTTCGCAGCCCTTCGGTTTTGCTGTGGCCACTGTTCTCCTTTTCCTAAGGATCGGGCTCGCACGAAAGGCCAACGCCGGTCGCCGCATCGCTCGCACGGACACCTTAACGCCTCGCCCCCGGGGCTTCGCGGGGCTAGCAGCAACTTCCCCTTCCTGCGCTGCGTGCCTCGAGCGCACGCTGCATCCGGGCGGCCTCGCAGGCTCCGTCGCAGGCCTGCGTCGAGTCCGCACCCAGCCGGGAGGCCGGCATTCCGAGAAATCCCGCCAGGAATCCGCGGAGTGCCGCCAACGCTCGTTTCAGGATGTACCTCATGCCCTCACCACCTCCACATTGCGCGCGGGCTCGGGTCCAGGTCCGCGAAGCGTCTTCCACCAGCCCCGCGCGGCATCCAGAATCACGATCGCGACAAGCCCCATGAAGACGGCCGTCACGGCGGCGTCAAGTCGGTTGTTGAGGATCACGTGCTGGGTTTCGGCGATCTTTTCTGGCGCAACGGCGTGTGCGGCGAGCTGGCCGGAAAGGTAGTCGGCTTGGGCCAGAAATCCGATTCGGCGGTCGCCGTGGAAGATCTTCTGCCAGCCCGCCGTCATGGTGACGGACAGGAGCCAGACAAGGGGGAGCAGCGTTGAGATCCCGAAGCGGGCGCGGCCCGACTTCACGAGAATCGTCGTGGCGGCGGCGAGCGCGGTCGCCGCGAGCAGCTGATTGGCGATCCCGAACAGTGGCCAGAGTGAGTTGATGCCGCCGAGGGGATCCACGACGCCCTGGTAGAGGAAATACCCCCAGCCCGTGACGATGAGTCCTGAGGCGAGAATGTTGGCCGGCATGGAGGACGTACGTCCGAGCGGCGCCCAGAGGTTTCCGAGCAGGTCCTGCATCATGAAGCGCCCAACGCGCGTTCCGGCGTCGAGCGTCGTGAGGATGAAGAGTGCCTCGAACATGATGGCGAAGTGGTACCAGAGCGCCTTGACGGCCCCGCCCCCCAGCGCGCTGGAAAAGATCTCCGCCATCCCGACCGCGAGGCTCGGGGCGCCGCCCGTCCGTGAGAGGAGCGTTTGCTCACCGACCTGACGCGTGAGCGTCTCGAGGAGCACGGGATCGAGCGCAAAGCCCCAGGCACGGATCGCAGTGGCTGCGCTCTCCGGGGAGCTTCCAAGCAATGCCGCCGGGGAGTTGATGGCGAAATAGATCCCCGGCTCCATGACCGACACAGAGAGGAGCGCCATGATGGCGACGAAGCTCTCCATCAGCATGGCGCCGTAGCCGATGAAGCGCGCGTCGCTCTCCTTGTTAAGGAGTTTCGGTGTCGTACCGCTTGCGATGAGGGCGTGGAAGCCCGAGATGGCCCCACAAGCGATGGTGATGAAGCAGAAGGGAAAGAGCTTGCCGGCGAAGACGGGGCCTGTTCCGTCGATGAAGCGTGTGAGCGCAGGCAGCTTTACCTCGGGCCGCACCCACAGGAGGCCCGCAGCCAGGAGAAACACGGTCCCAATCTTGACGAAGGCGGAGAGGTAGTCGCGGGGGGCGAGAAGCATCCAGACCGGCAGCACACTTGCCACGAACCCGTAACTGATGAGACCCAGGGCGATGGTTTTCTTGTCGAGATCGAACGCCGCGCGCAGCGCCGCGTGGTCGTGCACCCAGCCCCCCGCCACGACCGCGAGCAAAACAAGGGCGACGCCGCCCACGGTCGCCTCGAGCACCCGGCCGGGGCGGATGCGGACCATGTAGATTCCCATCGCAAGCGCGATCGGAATCGTGGATCCGACGGTAAAGGTGCCCCAGGGACTTCCGAACATCGCGTTCACGACCACCAGACCCAGCACTCCGATGAGGATCAGCATGATGGCAAGTACGCCGACGAGGGCCGCGGCGCCACCGACGGGCCCGATCTCTTCGCGCACGATCTGGCCGAGACTCCTTCCGCTGCGGCGCATCGACCCCACGAGAATCGTGAAGTCTTGTACGGCCCCACCGAGCACCACGCCGATCACGATGTAGAGCGTTCCGGGGAGATACCCGAACTGCGCGGCCAGGATCGGGCCCACGAGCGGCCCGGGCCCCGCGATCGCTGCGAAGTGATGTCCGAACACGACCCAGCGATTGGTCGGCACAAAGTCCTTGCCGTCGTTGATCCGGTGCGCGGGTGTCGGGCGCGAGTCATCGAGCGCCAGCACCTTCGCCGCGAGGAAGGCGGAGTAGAACCTGTAGCCAATGGCAGACACCGCGAGGGCCGCGACGAGGAACCACGTGCTCGAGAGCGATTCGCCCCGCGATGTGGCGAGAACGGCGAGGGCACCCGCACCGGCCGTGGCGACACTGATCCAGCCGAGAACCGAGAGCGGCGTCATGCGGCCGCGATTCTAACCCGGCGCATTCGCAGAAGGCGCGGGCTCTTGGTGAGTGGCCCCACGGCGCTGACGGCGCTCCACGATGGACTTGCTCGTCGATCTCGGCGAACCTTGCGCTCCCCTGTGCGAAAGCGCCGCAGGTCGCGTGGTCCCGCCGATTCATGCGACCGATGGAGGCAAGCTGCCAAGCGAGCGCCGGCGGCGCCGAGGATTGCCTGCCTTGCGGCGCCCCGGTGAGATGGCGCGCTCTCCGCGCGGTGGGGTGTGACGGATCCGCGAGGCCATGGGACAGCAACTGGGAGATCCGTGGTTGCGAACGGCCCAAGGGCACAAGCCGTAGACCCCTCGGCAAAGCGCAGCGGCCTTGGCGCCGTCCCGCGGAGCATCTGGGCTCTCGGGTTCGTGAGCCTTTTCATGGACGTCTCGTCGGAGATGATCCACGCGCTCCTCCCGCTGTTTCTCGTGAGCGTCCTCGGCGCGAGCGCGATCTCGGTCGGCCTGATCGAGGGGGTGGCCGAAGCAACGGCCTCGATCACCAAGGTTTTGTCCGGAGCGCTCTCCGACCGGCTCGGGCGCCACAAGCCCCTCGCCCTCGCGGGCTACGCGCTCGCGGCCGTGACAAAACCCATCTTTCCGCTCGCGAGGAGCATCGAGTGGGTTTTCGCCGCGCGCTTGGTCGATCGCATCGGCAAGGGCGTGCGAGGTGCGCCGCGCGACGCGCTCATGGCGGAGCTTGCGCCGCAAGAACTGCGCGGGGCGAGCTACGGCTTGCGACAAGCCCTCGACACCACCGGAGCGTTCGTCGGACCCCTTCTTGCGACACTCTTCATGGTAGCGACGGGCGGAGCCTTCCGTGTCGTCTTCTGGATCGCCACCGCTCCGGCGTTGGTCGCCGTTGCGCTGATGCTCTTGGGTGTGGACGAGCCGCCGGCCGCGCGCGAGACCCCGGTGCCTTCTCCCGTCCGGGACGGAGCGGCATGGCGCATCCTTCCAAGGGCGTATTGGTGGCTCGTCGCGAGCGCGGGCCTGCTCACCCTCGCGCGCTTCAGCGAGGCGTTCCTGATCCTGCGCGCCCAGAGTGTGGGGCTTCGTCCAGCACTGGCGCCCCTCATGCTCGTCGCAATGAATGTGGTGTACGCAGGGTTCTCCTATCCCGCCGGGCGACTCTCGGATCGCGGATCTCGCTTTCCTCTGCTCTTCTCGGGCTTCGCGATTCTCGGCGTCGCCGACCTCGTGCTTGCGGCGGCGAGCGGTCCATGGCTCGTCCTCTCGGGCGTTCTGCTCTGGGGGATTCACTTGGGGCTGACACAGGGTCTGCTCTCCGCGCTCGTCGCGGATGCCGCACCCGCGTCGGCCCGTGGCACGGCCTTTGGCATCTTGAACTTCGTTCTCGGGGTTGCGCTGCTGATGGCGAGTGGCCTCGCGGGCTGGCTGTGGCAGCGTCGCGGTCCGCCGGCCACGTTCTTGGCCGGCGCGGTATTGGTCCTCGTCGCACTCGGTGCAGTCGCGCTGATGGGGCGCCGCTACAAGGCAACCTCGTAGACATCCGCCACCGTTTGGGTTGTGGATGCGCAGGCCTCAAACCTGTGGTTCCGATCGTTCAGGGCGGCCGGGCCAGTTCAGAAGGCAGCACCTTCGAGTGGCGCACGGCGCAGGCGAGGCAGCACATAGCGCGCGAAAAGGTCACACTCCCGCGCGTGGGGGTAGCCGGAAAGGATGAAGGCACGGATCCCGAGGTCAGAATACGCTTCGAGCTTCGCCAGCACCTGGTCGGGGTCTCCCACGATCGCCGCGCCGCAGCCGCTGCGCGCCCGGCCAATGCCCGTCCACAGGTGATCCTCGACGAAGCCCTCCTCGTCGGCAGCCACCCGCATCTCCGCCTGCCGCCGCACTCCCTCGGAGGCGTGGTCGAGAGAGCGCTTTCGGATCTCCCGCCCCAGCTGGTCATCGAGGCGGGAGACGAGGGTCTGTGCAGCGGCGCGTGCCGCCGCCTCGCTCTCGCGCACGATCACATGCACCCGGTAGCCGAACTGGAGCACCCGGCCGGCGCGCGCGGCGCGACCTCGCATGTCGTCGAGAAGGCGGCGGACCGCTGGCAACGGCTCGGGCCACATCAGAAAGACGTCCGCCTCCTCGGCTGCCACGGAGCGGGCCTCTTCGGACAGCCCTCCAAAGTAGAGGGGTGGGCAGCGGCCCGAGATCGTCTTGAGTGCCGGGGGCGCGAGCTCGAGGTTGTAGAACTCGCCGCGGTGCGCGACGGGCTTTCCGCCAAGCAGGTCGCGCAGGAGGCGCATGGACTCCCGTGTGCGCTGGTAGCGCGGCTTCGAATCCAGCGGAGCGCCGGGAAGATCGCTCGAGATGATGTTGATCGTGAGGCGTCCGCCGAGCATGCGGTCGAGCGTCGCCATTTGGCGCGCAAGCTGCGGCGGAAACATCTCGCCGCAGCGTACCGCCACCAGGAGCCGGATGGACGAGGTGAGCGGGGCGACCCCGGCAGCGAAGGCCACGCTGTCGATGCCGAGTGCGTAGCCGGATGGACACAGGATGTTGTCAAAACCGTTTGCCTCGGCGCGAAGCAGCACATCGCGGCAGTGGGAAAATGAGCTCTTGAGCGTGGGATCGTGGACACCGAGGTACTCGTAGTCGTCGTCACAGAGCGGGCAGAACCACGCCACCTCCACCGGGTCGCGATGGGTCTCGGCGGCGCTCACGGATGCGGCGCTCCTTGGGATGCTTCGAGCACCGCATACCAGTCCGCGCGGGAGAGATGCACTCGCAGCGCATCGGTCGACTCACGGATGCGCGCGACGCGCTGCGTGCCGAGGATGGGGATCACGCCGGCGGGGTGGGCGAGCAGAAAGGCCAGCGCGATTGCCGCGCGGCCCACGCCCTCGCGCGCGGCAAGCGCGTCGAGAATTCCGAGCAGCGCGACAAGACGCTCTCCGCCCGCGCGGCCGCGCGCCTCGGCGACCCCGAGGCCGAGCAGACCTCCCGCGAGCGGGCTCCAGGCGAGCGGAGTCACGTGCAGGCGCAGGCATTGATCGAGAAGGCCGTCGCGCAGCGGCGCCAGCGCCCAGCAAGAGAGCTCGGGCTGGTGGGTTGCGATGGGAAAAGGCAGGAAGCGCTGGAGCGCCTCGAACTGCGACGGCGTGTAGTTCGATACCCCAACTTCCCGCAGCGTTCCGGCATCCCGCAGGCGGACGAAGACATCGGCAACCTCCCCGGGATGAGCGAGCAGGTCCGGGCGGTGGATCTGGTAGAGGTCGATCGTGTCAACGCGGAGCCGGCGGAGCGAAGCCTCGAACGCTTCGCGCACATGCGCGGCGCTCGAGTCGTAGGGAACCCCGGGGACAATTCCGCCCTTTGTGGCGACGAGCATCCGGCTGCGCAGGTTCGGCGCTTCGGCGAGAACCTTTCCGAAGAGCTCCTCCGCTGCGCCATCCCCACCGTAAATATCGGCGTGGTCGAAGAGATTCACGCCGATCTCGAGTGCCGCGTCGATCTTCGCTCGCGCCTCCCGCAGTGAGCTCCCCGCAAAGCGCCAAGAGCCGTAGGCAAGCGGGAACGCGTGCAACGAGCTTCGACCGAGCGGGCGCGGCTCGGCCCGAATCGGGAGGGCGTCCATCGGAAGCTTAGGCTATCACAGCGCGGCGTGGCCCACGGAGGCGAGATGGCGGGCGACACCATCCAGTTCGGGATCATCGGTACCGGCATGATGGGGTGCGAGCACATCCGCAACTTGAAGATCGTTCCCGGCGTGCGGATCACGGCCATCGCCGACCCCGACGAGCGGAGCCGCGGCCTTGGCAAGCTCGCCGCGGGTGGGAATGTCGAAGAATACAAGGACTACCGCGAGCTCCTCGTGCGCGCGCCGGTCGATGCCGTCGTGATTGCGACGCCGAACTTCACTCACTACGAGGTGCTTCAGGCGGTTTTTGGCACCCGCAAGCACGTCCTCGTCGAAAAGCCGCTGTGCACGGAGATCGAGCATTGCCTTCGGGTGATGGAGGCGGCCACCAAGCATCCCGGCCTAGTTTGGGTCGGGATGGAGTATCGCTTCATGCGACCGGTGGCGCGCCTTTTGGAGGAGGTTCGCGCCGGCGCGGTCGGGCGGATCCGGATGCTTGCGATTCGCGAGCACCGCTTTCCGTTCCTGCAGAAGGTGGGCAACTGGAACCGCTTCTCGCGAAATACCGGCGGTACGCTCGTTGAGAAGAGCTGTCACTTCTTCGACCTCATGAATCTCATCACCGAGCAGCGGCCCACGCTGGTCTACGGCTCCGGCGCGATGGACGTAAACCATTTGGACGAGCGCTATGCGGAAGGAGCGCCAGACATCCTCGACAACGCGTACGTGGTGGTGGACTTCGATCGGGGTGCCCGGGGGCTGCTTGACCTTTGCATGTTTGCGGAGAACTCGACGCACGAGATGGAGATCGCGGCGACGGGCGACCGCGGCAAGGCCGAGGCCTTCCTCCCGCGCCACGAGCTCGTGCTCACCCGGCGGGAGCGGAACGAGCCCACGACGATCCGCTTCCAGCTCGACCCCCGCGCGCGCGAAAGCGGGGCTCATCACGGGTCCACCTTGCTCGAGCACCTCGCCTTCCGGGACGCGATCCGCAGCGGTGGGAGGCCGCTCGTCAGCGTGGAGGATGGAGCTCTCGCCGTGGCAGTCGGCAGCGCCGCCGAGCGCAGCGTGAAAGAGAGACGCCCCGTCGCATTGCGTGAGCTCGGCTTCTAGGTTTTCTCGGAAGCGCGAGCGCGTTAGCGCCCCTGCGCGAGGGTGCGAGCGCCTTCGGGAAACCGCACCTCGATCTTGCGGCCGTCGCGCGTGTCTGTCACCACGCCGAGGCCGAACACGGGGTGCGCGAGGACACTCCCCGCCTCGAAACGCTCACGCGTCGAATAGGGACGCGCGTCGCCCAGACCACGGCCGCCGAGAAGCTCATCGTAGGCAAGCACGCGGGGCCGTGCGCCCGCACGCGAGCCGCTGCGAGGCTCGGCCTTCTCTCCCGGTGCACGCGCCCGGTAGGCGTGCTGCTGTTTGCATGTATTGCAGTGCACGCGACGGATCTTTCCGTCGACGATGGCATGAATGGTATGGGCGAGGACGAGCTTGCAGCGGTTGCACCAAGCGTCGACATCGCCCCCGACTGCGTGGCGGGGCATATGGGCTCCATGATTTGGGAGTGAGAAGGCCTTAGCTTAGCAGGGACGCACTCGCGGCGCGTGGGCTCGTTCGGGGTTTCGTCTTCTGCCCTCGGTCGGGGGATCCCGCGCTTCGGGCGATGCGCGTGTTATGGGGTGGCCGCGGCCTGCGATTCCGCGAATTTTGTGCGCGCGTCGTTGAGCTCCTGGCGTGAGAGCTCGTCCTGCGGTCCGCCACGAAGGGACAGCACGCTCGAGCGTGGAGACAGCCCTCCTAGCACTCGCCGCGCAGCAGATGCACGTGGGCCCAGGTTGCGAGTCGTAGCCGCGTACGCGGGCCATGGCGATCCACTTTCCCGCGAGATCCAGCACGAGGGCGTGGAAGCCGGGGCCATAGCGAACGCCCGCGGAGCTCGGCTCGTTCGGGAGCGCGAAAAAGCGGTCGAATCCAGGCTCCGCTGCCTTCCGTAGACCCTTCACTGCCGCGAGCGTCCTGCCCGCCTGCGCTGCCGCTCACGCCTTTACGAGGTGACCGTTCATGCCCGCCCTCGGGAGCGTTGCGGGCCGCTGCCTGCGCCGGAGCCTTCTTCCTCTTGGAGATGCCGCGGGCTTCTTAAGGCTCTTCCCAAAACCGGGCACCCCCGCGGGTACCCCCAAGATGGACCACCTTCGCTCACTCCCGGAGAGAAGCCGTTTCGCTCCCCACGGAATCAGCTCCAATTGCTTGCCTGCGCAAGCAAAAGGGCGTTGGTGGGCCCAATGACCGGCGCTACGGTGGCGGGCTCTTCACCCTGGGAGACTCGGATGGTTGCGCGCTCTCGTCTGTTCTCCCATGCATCCCCGGCCGCCTTTCTCTTCCTCGCAGTCGCCCTTTGCGCCTGCGGACAGAGCGTGGACAAGCATCTCGCAGAGCTGCGCTCGCTGCAGGCGAGCGGTCGCTATGCGGAGACCCTCGAGCCCCTGCGCGAGATCCTCGCCAAAAGTCCGAACAACGCTGAAGCGAATTATTTGTTGGGGGTCGGCCTTGTGCAGACCGGGCGCACCTCCGAGGCGGTGTGGTCGCTGCGCAAGGCCAGCCAAAGTGATGCCTACGCCATCGAAGGAGGGATCCTCCTCGCCTCCGCGCTCGTCTCGGGACAGGCCTATGACGAAGCCGTGGCCGCGACCGATCGTGTAATTGAAAAGGACCCGAGCCGCTTCACAGCCTGGGGCGTCCGTGCGCAGGCACATCTCAACGCGGGGGACTTGCCGGCGGCTCTGGCGGATTCCGACAAGCTGAACGAGCTCCAGCCGAAGCAAGTGGGTGGCGACCTTGTCCGCGTGGCCGCGCTCCTGCTCCTTGGCCGAGTGTCTGAGGCCGAGAAGACGTACGACTCGATCGTTGAAAAGGCGAAGGCCAACGGCGATCTCTCGCTCGCGGCGCGGGCCTGTGCGGAACGCGCGCAACTGATCCGAGACAAGCGTCACGACGAGGCGCGTGCCGAACAGGCGATCGTTGCGTGTGTGGACGAGTATCCGACTCACCCTGGCGTGCTCCGTGCGGCGAGCGACATGTACACTGCACATGGCCGCGCCGCAGAGGGCACGAAACTCTGGCAGGCAGCGACCCAGCTCGCACCCGATTCGATCCCCCTGCGCTTGGGTCTCGCGCAGGACCTGGCACGCCGCGGCCTCAACGACGAGGCGGAAGCCACGCTTTTGGGACTGGCCAAGGACTTCTCGAGCTCGTTCGAGGCTTGGAAAGCACTCGCCGACTTTCAGCGCAGTCGCGGAGCTTTGGACCGCGCCCTCGAGTCCCTCGACAAGGCGGTCAACCTCTCAGGTGGCAACGAGCGGCTCCGCTTCGAGCGAGGGGACCTGCTGATCGCTCGAGGAGATCTTGACGGTGCGGAGGCCGTCGTGACCTCCCTTCCCGACGGAGCGCCCCGCGAGCTCCTGCGGGGCGAGCTGCTTTACGCCCGCAAGGATTTTGCCCAGGCATTTGACGCCCTTGAAACGGGGCTCGCCCGCTGGCCCGAGAACGTGGGTGCGCACGTCCTGGCTGGACAGACCGCCGAGCAGCTCCGGGATCGCGAGCGCGCGCTGACCGAGTACCGCACCGCGCTTCGCCTTGATCCCTCGAACGCCGCTGCGAGGATCGCGCTCGCAAGCGCACTCCTTTCGTCGGGCAATCCCGCGGATGCCGCGGTTCTCGTCGGACCCGTCGCGCAAGAGTCTTCGCCGTGGCGCCCCGCTGCGCTGCGCGTCCTCGCTCTGGCACGCGCTGACGGCGGCGACGCAAAGGGGGCGCGAGAGGCGGCGACGACGCTGCGCGCACTCCCGGGCAGCGAAGCTGCGGGCTGGGTCTTGCTCGCGGGCCTCGAGCGCAAGAGCGGAGGCGAGGCAGCGGTGGTGTACCTGCTCGAGCACGCCGACCTCGACTACACCGCCCCGGCGAACGCAGAGGCCCTACGTGCGCTGGTGGATGGTCTCTTCGCGACAGGCAGGAGTGACGCCGCCGCCGCTCGGGCGGATCGCGCCGTTGCCGCCCATCCCGATGTGCCGGCGTTCCTCGACCTCCAGGGTCGTGTCTTGGTCAAGCTCGGCAAGCCTGAGCAAGCCCGCGCGAACTTCGATAAAGCGTCGAAGCTCGATCCGAACTACGCTCCCGCCGTGGCTGGACTCGCGACGCTCGAAGCGCTCTCGGGCAACCGAGACCGCGCCATCGAGCTTTTCGACCGCGCGAGCTCGCTCGAACCCCGCGACGGCTCGAATGCCTACTCGGCTGCTCAGCTGACACTGGCGGCAGGTCGGCGGGAGGACGCAGAGCGGCGCCTGCGCAGTGTGGTCGAACATAACCCCGAGGTGATGGGAGCTGCGAACGACCTGGCGTACATCCTGGCGGAGCGCGGCGCCGACCTCGACCTCGCACTGCGCCTGGCCGATCGGGCGGTCGCCTCGGAGCCCACAGCCGAGACCCTCGACACGCTGGGCTACGTCCGCCTAAAGCGCGGTGAGTACGAACGGGCCGCGGAGGCTTTTCGACGTTCGCTCGACAAGAAGCCAGATGCCCCGACCACGTCTTACCATCTCGGCCTCGCACTCAAGGAGGCGGGCGATCGTGACGGCGCACGCGCCGCCTTCCAAAAGGCTCTCGGCGCGGGAGCATTTCCGGATCGCGCGAGGGCCGAATCCGAGCTCGTGGAGCTCGGCGCCACGGCGCAGGAGGCTCACCGCTGATGCTCGATGGCTCTCGGAGATCACGCGGCCCTGCGTTCGTCCTCGTCCTGGTCATCGCCTTTGCAAGTTCGGGTTGCCGCTCGCCGGAGCAAAAGTTCCGCGCCCACATGGAGCGCGGTCAATTGTACCGCCAGCAAGGCAAGCTTAACGAGGCCCTGCTCGAGTATCGCAACGCACTGCAGCTCAATCCGAAGAGCGCCGACGTCAACTTCGAGATCGCACAGGTGCTTTCGGCGGACCAGAAGTACTCGGAAGCGCTTTTCTACTACCGGGAAGCCTATCGCCTCGATCCCAAGCGGCTGGATGCCGGTATGGCAGAGGCGTCGCTGTTGATCATCGCAAGTCCCGATGAAGCCAAGGCACTGATTGACGAGGTGATAGAAAAGAATCCGACCTACGCGCCCGCGCACAACCGGCGCGCGGACTGCCTGATCACGAAGCAAGACCTCGACGGTGCACTTGCCGCGGCGCAAAAGGCCGCTGAGCTGGATCCCGCGGACCCGATTGCATACGTGCTCGAAGGGAAGACCTACGACGCCCGGATGCAGCTCGCGGAGACCGCTCACGCTCAGGCCGGAGGGCCGCTCCCCGACAACGCGCTCTACTCCTCCGCGCTCGAAGCGGCGGGCGCAAACGTGCCAGCCGCGCTCTACGCGGCGCGCGCATCGGCCCACGCCGCCGCCGGGAACGCGCCTGCCGCCATGGAGGACGCACGACTTGCCATGGTGCACGAACCCACACGCGCGGAGTTCGCCAACGAGTTCGTGAGCCGCGCGGCCGCGACCGGCCACCTCGATCAGGCCTCGCAGGAATTGGGCGAGCTGCGGGCGCAGGGCAAGCTCCCTCCGGCCAGCCAAGAAGCACTCGCCCGTGTGTACGTGAATCTCGGCCGGGAGAACGACGCCACCGCGCTTTACGAGCAGATCCTCGCGCAGCCCGAGCCGCAGAACGTGGCGGGTGTCAAAAACGATCTCGCCTACCTGCTGGCTCGTACGGGCAAGGACCTCGAGCGTCCGCTCCACCTCGCCCAGGAGGCGCAGGCGCAGCTTCCGCAGAACCCGGACGTCGCCGACACCCTCGGTTTCGTATACCTCCAAAAGCGCCTCTACGACCCTGCGGTGCGGCAGTTCGAGTACGCCATCTCCCTCGCGGAGGCTTCGAATCAGCCGACGGCCAGCTTCCCCTACCGCCGCGCCGTCGCGCTCGAGAAGGCCGGCCACCGCGACGAGGCAGCCAGCGCCTACGAAAAGGCGCTTGCGCTCGCTCCGAAATTCCCCGATGCCCCTGACGCCCGCAGCGCGCTCGCCTCGATCAAGGCCTACGAGTCCGCCCAGCGCTGAGCGCCTGCAGGGGTCACGGGATGGATATGCGTAAGGGTCGGGGAGCCCAAGGCCCCGGGCCGAGCGCGGTCCGAACGGGAGGAGGCTTTCTCGGATGATCGCCGTCGTGATGCCGTGCTACCGCGTGCGTGATCATGTCCTGGAGGTGATTGCGCGAATCGGGAGGGAGTGCGACGCGATCTACGTCGTAGACGATGCGTGCCCGGAAGGCACCGGGGACCACGTGGAGGCGCACTGCCGCGACCCCCGCGTTCGGGTGCTGCGCCACGCGGAGAATCAGGGCGTAGGAGGCGCGACGCTCACGGGTTACCGCGCCGCACTTGCCGACGGCGCCACCGTGCTCGTAAAGCTCGACGGCGACGGACAGATGGACCCCGCACAGATCCCGCGGCTTGTCGCGCCGATCGTGGCAGGCAAGGCGGACTACGCCAAGGGCAACCGCTTTCATGATCTCGACTCTCTCCGGCGTATGCCTGGCGTGCGGCTTGCGGGAAACTCCGTGCTCTCCTTCGTGACCAAACTCTCGACCGGCTACTGGAACGTCATCGATCCGACCAATGGTTTTACCGCCTTGCACAGCGCAGTGGCCCGCGAGCTCCCCTTCGAAAAACTCTCGCGCCGCTTCTTCTTTGAGTCGGACCTACTCTTCCGCTTGGGTATTCTGCGCGCGGTGGTCTGCGATGTTCGGATGCCGACGATCTATAGCAACGAGAAGAGCACGCTCGTCGTGCCGCGAATCGTGCCCGTGTTCCTCTTCGGACATGCAAAGAACACGCTCAAGCGGATCTTCTACTCCTACTACCTGCGAAATTTCAACATTGCGTCGATCGAGATCGTAGTGGGTCTTCTTTTCATTTCCTTCGGAAGCGCAGTCGGCGTGCGACACTGGTGGCTGTCCCACGACACCGGCGTCCCGGCCACGAGTGGCACAGTGATGCTGGCGGCGCTGCCTGTTATCGTGGGTGTGCAGCTTGTGTTGGCCTTCTTGTCCTACGACCTGCAGAACGTTCCGCGCGAGCCCCTGTCAGGGCAACCGCCCGATCCCTACGAACTCGTTGTACGGAAAGATGCGCCCGAACAGACGGGGGAGAGGGAACGAGAAGAAGCGCAGGGGCTCTAGCCCGCTCTCACGCAGGATGCGATCGATCTGGACGAAGTCCATAAATTCGACGTGGGTCTCGTCACTCGCGAATCCCCGCTCCTGGGGTGTGATCACGACGACGCGGCCGCCGGGCGCGAGGTAAGCCAGATGCTCGCGGACGAGGCCCACCGCTACAGCGCGGCTCATGTGCTCGAGCACATGTGCGAACAGCAGTGTGTCGAAGCGAGGAGGCTGCGCGTGCGGGGAGGCGCGGAACTCCTCGGGCTGGAATGCGTCGAGCCCGGCCCGACGGGCGAAGTCGACGGCGAGCGCATTGCGGTCGATCCCGACCGCGCCTTTGCCGAGGTGGCGGAGGTTGCGGCCCACCCCGCATCCCACCTCAAGCGTGCGGCCAAGGGCGAGGCGCCGCAGGTTCCAGCGGTACGGCGCCTGCACATCGAGCCAGCGGCGCCAGCGGCTGCGCGCCGCGCGCTCGAGCCGCGCGGCATACGCGGCGGTTTCGGTCGTCGTCTCCCGCCCCTCGTCACAGCGCTCTGCTGCCATCGCGCTCCCCGTGTCTTTCCCCGCCCGCAGCGCGGCCAGTCTAGCAGTCCCCGGAGCGCAGCTTCGTGACGGTAGAGCGCATTACGATCGCGATTCCCTACCACGCGGGTCTCGCCTACCTCGAGCGTGCGATCGCGAGTGCACGTGCGCAGTCACGGCTGCCGGCGGCAATCCTCGTTTCGGATGACGGCGAACGGCCCGAGGAAGGGGCCCAGCTGGTGGCCAGTCTTGCCGACCCGCGCGTGCGTCACGTGCGGGCCGCCCCGGGCGCAGGAATGGTCGCCAACTGGAACCGTTGCCTCGAGCTCGCCGAAACGGAGCTCGTGACGCTGCTCCATGCCGACGACGAGCTGCTGCCGGATTACTGCGCCCGAATGGAGGATGCGGCCGCGGTCTATCCGCAGGCGGCAGCCCTTTTTTGCGGCGCCAAGATCATCGATGAAGCGGGTCAGCCCCGCTTTTCGTTCCCGGACTGGATGAAGGGCTGGCTCACACCAAGGGGCGAGGGCCCAATCCTCCTCGCGGAAGAGCGCGGCTTGCGGCTCCTTCTCCACGGGAACTTCGTGATGTGTCCCACGCTCTGCTGGCGGCGGGCTGCTCTTGGCGAGCGGCGGTTCATGCCGCGCTGGAAACAGGTCCAGGATCTCGAGCTCCTGTCGCGCCTCCTGCTCGAGGGTGAGACCCTCGTAGGGATCCGCCGTGTGGCATACGCGTACCGGCGACACACAGCCAGCGCCACGGCGCTACAGTCCGAGAATCTCCTGCGCTTTCGAGAGGAGATCGCGCTCTACGATGCGCTGGCGGAGTCGACGCGCGCGCGCGGCTGGCTCCGCGCTGCCCGGGCAGCCCGGGGCAAGCGCATCATCCGCCTCCATCTCTTGTTCCTGATGGCGCTCGATCTGGTGAAGCTGCGACTGCGTCGGATCCCGGCGAAGCTACAGCTCCTGAGGGGAGGTCGGTAGCCACGCGGTAGAAGTGGAACCTCCCAGCGGAGCGCTGCCAGACGCGCTGCGCGAGAGGCTCTCTTCGAGGTGGGCTGCGGCCCCCCGAACCCCGGGGTTGAAGCAAGCCGTGCAAGCGAAGCCCGCGGTCGCGAGCGCGCCGACCACAAGGGCGTGGCGACGGATTCGCAGCAGCCCGCGTAGCGGAGCCGGTGCCGATGGGTGGGACGGGGGACAGAGTCGCCATGGACGGAGCGGGGAGTGCACGGGCGGGCGGGTCTGCGGGATTGGCGCGTCGCAGGGGGAGATGGTGGTGGGGCGAGGGTCCGATCGGATGCCCCGAGGCGGCGAAGGCTTTGCCAGTCCGTTCCCAAGCCTACGTTCAAACTTCAGGCGCGCGCGCTAGGTTCGCGCCCCGCACTTTAAGGAGGATGCATGAGCCCCGTCCGTCCGGAGTGGGATACCCCGATGTATCGGCTTGCGGTTGCGCAGCTCGACCGCAGTGCGGCCCTAATGCAGCTCGACGACAACATTTGGGAGCGGCTCCGCACCCCGCAGCGCGCGCTCGTCGTCTCGTTCCCCTTCCGGCGAGACAACTACTCGACGGTGGACACGGTCTTCGGCTACCGCGTGCAGCACCTGCTCAGCATGGGTCCCACCAAAGGGGGCACACGCTTTGACGAGGATCTCGATCTCGGGGAGATCACGGCCCTCGCGATCTGGATGACATGGAAGTGCGCGATCATCGGCCTCCCCTTTGGCGGCGCGAAGGGCGGCGTCCGGATCAATCCAAACGACCTCTCCCGGACCGAGCTTCAGCGCATCACCCGCCGCTACACCTCGGAGATCATCGAGATGATCGGACCCGACCGGGACATCCCAGGCCCGGACCTCGGGACGGATGAGCAGGTGATGGCGTGGATGATGGACACCTACTCCCAGCAGAAGGGACACACGGTCCCGGGCGTCGTGACCGGTAAGCCGATCGAGATCGGCGGCTCGCTCGGCCGCAAGGACTCAACGGGCCGGGGCGTCGTGACCTGCATGCTCGAGGCGTGCAAGTACCTCGGGATGCCGATCGAAGGAGCGCGCGTCGCCGTCCAAGGCTTCGGCCAGGTGGGCGGTACCGTCGCGCGCCTTGCCGCGCATCTCGGCGCGCGGGTCGTTGCGGTCTCGGACGTAAAGGGCGGTGTCCATGACCCCAATGGTCTCGACATCGCGAAGCTCGACGCCTGGGTGAAGGAGCACCGGTTCTTGGAGGGCTATCCGGTCGGTGAGTCGGTGACGCCGCAGGAGCTGCTGACGCTTCCCTGCGAAGTGCTGATCCCTGCGGCGATCCAGAACCAGATCACGGAGCGCAACGCCGGCGAGCTGCGCTGTCGCATGGTGGTCGAGGGTGCGAATGGTCCGACAACACTCGAGGCAGACGACATCCTGGCCGAGCGCGGCACCTTCGTCGTCCCGGATATCCTTGCGAACGCCGGTGGGGTGACCGTCTCCTACTTTGAATGGGTGCAGGACGCCCAGCAGTTCTTCTGGACCGAGGAAGAAGTGAATCAAAAGCTGATCGCGATCATGCAGCACAGCTTTCGCGAGGTCCTGGCCGTAGCCCGCGAGAAGAAGGTGGACCTGCGCACGGCGTCCCTGATGCGCGGCCTCCACCGCGTCGCCGAGGCGAAGCGGCGTCGAGGCGTGTTCCCGTAAGAAAGGGCGCCGCCACTAGCGTCGCGCCGCCATCGATTTTGCAAGGGCTTCGCCCATCTCGCCGAGAACGCGCGCCACGGCTGCCTGCTTGCCGACGGTCTCTCGCACCTCTGCGAGCTTGGGCCGGCCTTCGAGCGGGCTCTTCGCCTCCCGGCATGGGCATGAGCCGTGTCTGTTTCATTGGGGAGTCCTTCCGGGATTCGGGGGGATGCCGGCACGGTCGCAGAACCCCGTGCGGAGTGTCGGGATCGCGTCCGCCGCCGCCGCGAAGCCGCGGCGGCCCAGCCCGCGCGGAGCCGAGCGGGACGCCTCGTGCCCGCAGCATCCGCGCTCGGCCAGGCCGCTTTTCACCGGGTCGCCTCCCGCGAAAGGTGCTTGCTTATTGAGTCCTGCTCGATTACTATTGAGTAGCACTCAAGAGAGACTTCCGATGGGCCGCATCAGCCAGTTTGTGAACTATGCGCTGAAATTCGAGCAGGCCTATGCCCTCCGCGACTTCTCGATCTGCGCTCCCTGCTTCACCGAGGATGCGGTCTACGCCATCTCCGGGCCGCCTCCCTTTGGAGGAGAGCACAAGGGCCGGGCTGCAGTGCTCGCATACTTTGATGGCGTGACCCAGGGCTTTGATCAGAGATTTGCCTCTCGCGAGGTCCTCGCCCTCGACGGCCCCGAGGAGCGCCGAGATCACGTCTTCATGCACTGGGCAGCGATCTATCGCCTGCCCGGCGCACCTGAACTGCGGATCGAGGGTGACACCAAGGCTTTTTTCTCCGGGGACGCGATCTGCCGCCTCGAGGACGAGATCCCGGCTGAGTTTGCGCAGCGGACCGCGGCCTACCTGGCGGCGCATGGAGCGAAGCTCGCCCCTGCGCCAGCGGCACGATGAGCGGTCGTCGCACTCCGGCTCGCGGGAAGGCGAGGCGGGCCAAGCTCATGCCCGGCCGCCGCGTCTCCGCGCGCAGGCGGGATCCCGAGAACAAACGGGCGCGGATTATGAGCGCTGCGCGGCGCCTGTTTGCCGAGCACGGCTTTGCCGGCACTCCGACGGCGGTCGTTGCGCGTCACGCGGGTGTGTCGGAGGGCATCGTCTTCCACCACTTCGGGTCGAAGGCGGGACTCTTGGAAGCGGTGGCGGCCGACTACGGCCGCGGCCTCGCCGAGGCCATGTTCGAAGCGGCGCCGGAGCTGGGTTCAGTCCCCTCCGCCGCGGCCATGCTGCAGTGCGCCTTTGGCTATGTCCGCAAGCACGGGGCGCTCGCGCGCCTGCTTGGCCTTTCGGCAGATCCCAGCGAGGCCTCGGCCGCGCGCCGCGCAAGTCGCGCGGAGATCGTGGCCGCGCTGGCCCGGGGCTTCGACGCGTGGGGCCGGAGCGGGTTGCTGCGTCCCATGGACGCCCAGATTGTGGCCGAGCTGCTTTTCGCGCTGGTGGAAGCGGCGCTGATGGAGTGTTTTGTGCGCGGGAACGGAAACCGCGAAGAAGATTATCTGCGCGAGGCGGTGCGCTGCGTCGAAGGTGCCGTCCTTCCGCTCCCGACCGATCCTTACCCGACGAGGAGTCCCTCATGAGTCGACCGTTTCCCAACGACCCGTTCCTGCAAGGCAACTATGCGTCCTTCCCGCTGGAGGGCGAGATCCACGACTGCGTGGTCGAGGGCGAGGTGCCCCGGGAGCTCGACGGCACGCTGTACCGCAACGGGCCGAACCCGCAGTACGCGCCGCCGGGCCGCTACCACTGGTTTGACGGCGACGGCATGATCCACGCCTTCGCCATCCACAACGGCCGTGTCGCCTACCGAAACCGCTGGGTCCGCACGGCGAGGTTCTCTCTCGAGCGCGCGGCAGGGGAGGGGCTCTTTGGCGGGCTCGCGGACATGGCCAAGACCGACCCGCGGGCGGCCACCACGTCGCCCAATGCGGCGAACACGAACATCGTGTTTCACGCCGGACGGCTCCTGGCTCTCTGGGAGGGCGGCCCCCCGCACGCGCTCGATCCCCGGACGCTCGAAACGATCGGTCCCTTCGACTTCCGCGGAAAACTCGTGGGCCCCATGACGGCCCACCCGAAGATCGACCCGGAGAGCGGTGAAATGCTGTTCTTCGGATACAGCTTTACGCCGCCCTTCCTGCGCTATCACGTCGTCGCGAAGGACGGCACGCTCGTGCGAAGCGAAGAGATCGAAGTCGCGGTGCCGACCATGATGCACGACTTCATCACGACGCGGGAGCACGTGATCTTCCTGGTCTGCCCGGCCACGATCCGGCTCGAGAACGTCGAGAAGACGGGCTCGCCCCTTGGCTGGGAGCCGGAGTTAGGGACACGAATTGGTGTCATGCCGCGCAGCGGCGGCAGCCGGGACATCGTCTGGTTTGAGGCGAACCCCTGTTACGTCTTCCATCCCATGAACGCCTACTCCGAGCGCGGTCGAATCGTCGCGGACGTGTGCCGCTATCCGCGGCTCCCGCTCTTTGACGCCGGCGACCGCGCCGAGGGCATGGAGGATCTGACGGCCAAGCTCACGCGCTGGACGCTGGACCTCGCAGGAGGAACGGTGAAGGAGGAGGCACTCGACGACATCTCGAGCGAGTTCCCGAGACTCGACGAGCGGCGCTCGGGCCTTTCCTACCGGCACGGCTATGCGGGAGGACTGGCGCCGACTTCGGCCAAGGCCTCGGGCTTTAATGCCATCGTGCACTACGACCTCGAAGCGGGCCGGCGACGCATGCACGTCGTTCCCGAGAAGGACGCGGTGGGGGAGCCGATCTTCGTGCCGCGCACGCCGACTTCGCCCGAAGGGGAGGGGTTCCTGCTGGCGACGGTGTATCGCGGCGCTGAGATGCGGAGCGATCTGGTGATCCTCGACGCAGAGAACGTCGACTCCGCACCGCTGGCGACGGTCCGGCTTCCGCACCGAGTGCCGTTCGGATTTCACGGCAACTGGGGCCAAGGGATCTAACGCGGGCGCCTCTCGAAAGGGCCCTCGCCCCAGGTCTCGCGAGCCGAGGGCGAGGTGATGCCGCGACGCGCGGGGATGGGCGCTCTCGCGGTGCGAGCGCCAAGCAGAACCGATCGGCGGGTTCCTGCCTACCCCATGAGGGCGGGAACGTGGGGCAAAATCTCCTTCGCGACCTGGCTGGCGAAGCCTTCCGGTGCGATCAGCGACGCGAGAAGGAAATGCCTCACCCCGGCTCCTGCGAAGGTGCGCATCTGCTCCAAGACGTCCTTCGGGCGCCCGAGCAAACAATACTTGCGCGCGGCATCGTGAAAGGGCCGGTTGTAGACGCGACTTAGCATGTCCCCGGCACGTGCGAGGGCACGCTCGTAGCTATCGTCGAGCACCGTAAATAGGAGCGCCCCAGTGCCGAAGCGCGCAATCTTCCGCCCGCGATCGTGGGCATGCTTTGCAACGAGCTCGAGGTTCGCGCGGTAGCGTTCGGGCGACGCCATGGTCGAGACATAGCCGTCGCCGAGGACACCCGCGCGCCGCATCGCCGCGGGCGAGCGCCCCCCGACCCAGATCGGGGGGCCGCCGGGCTGCACGGGTTTGGGCGCGGGGGAAATCGGCCCGAAGCGGTAGTGCTTGCCCTCGTGTGCGACGCGCTCCTCCGTCCAAAGCCGCCTGAGCAGCGGGATCGCCTCGTCCATCCGCGCGCCCCGCTCACGGACAGGAACGCCGGAGGCCTCGAACTCCGGCGGATACTCGCCCCCGACGCCAACGCCGAAGATGAGTCGTCCCCCCGAGAGCAGGTCCGCGGTCGCTGCGGACTTGGCCGCGAGTGTGGGATGGCGCAGCGGGAGCAAGTAGACGCCGGTTCCCAGCAAAACGCGCTCGGTCGCCCCCGCGAGAAAGGACAGGAGTGAGAGCGATTCCAGGAGCGGGACGTGGAAGGCGATGTGGTCTCCGACCCAAAGTGAGTCGAACCCGAGCGCCTCCGCCTCTCGCGCCTGATGGAGCGCGGCATCGCGAGAGAGTCCGCCGAGCACGAGCCCACACCGCACGCGGGGATCAAGGGGCAGGGGGTCGGTCATGTGCGGTCTCCTCCGGCTCGAGGCAGCCTAGCCAAGTCCGACGCTCCGTCGCCCGTTCGGAGGCGCTGCTAGAGTCCGGATGCCCTCCGGCGAGGAGTCCCCCATGAAGTTTACCTGGTTCAACCTCATGCCCTGGCCCTTCCTGCCGGATGACTTCCGCCAGACACATCGCTCGGTTTGGGTCGACATTCCGAACACCCTGTATGACCCGCGGCGGGGTCACTTCGTATACCACCAATATATGGACCAGCTCGAATACGCCGATGCGCTCGGCTTTGACGGGATCGGCGTGAATGAACACCACCAGAATGGCTACGGCCTCATGCCGTCGCCCAACCTCATTGCCGCGGGCCTTGCGCGCCGCACCTCGCGCGCGGCGATTGCGGTCATCGGCAATTCGATCGCGCTCTACAACCCACCCATCCGGGTGGCGGAGGAGTTCGCGATGCTCGATGTGATCTCCGGCGGGCGGCTGCTTGCGGGCTTCCCGGTGGGGACCTCGATGGACACCAACTACTGCTATGGACAGATCCCGGCGCTGACCCGCGACAAGTACGCCGAGGCACACGAGCTCATCATGCGCGCCTGGACCGAGGACGAGGTCTTCGCCTTCGACGGCAAATACAATCAGCTCCGCTACGTGAACTGCTGGCCCAAGCCCATCCAGAAGCCCCATCCGCCCATCTACATTCCCGGCGGCGGCTCGATCGAGACTTGGGACTTTTGTCTCGACCATGATTACAACTACTCCTACCTCTCCTTCGGGGGGTATCTGCGCGGCCGGGCGCTGCTCCAGGGCTACTGGGACCGGGTCGCAGCCCGTCAGAAGGACGAGTCGCCCTATCGCGCTGCCTTCGCCCAGATCATTGCGGTGGCCGACACCGACGCCGAGGCCGAGAAGCTGTACGCCGAGCACATCCTCTATTTCTTTAACCGCTGCCTCCACGTCTACCCCGGTTTCGCGGACGCCCCGGGCTACCGCACCATCAAGACCATCCAGTCCGGCGCGCTCTCACAGCTGACGGAAGACATGCAAAAGGTGTTCACGAAACTCACCTGGAAGGACCTGATCGAAGGCGGCTATGTCATCGCAGGAAGTGCGGAGACCGTGCGCCAGCGGATGGAAGAGATGATTCGAGGCTTGCACGTCGGTCACGTGTTCTGCCTCTTCCACAACGGCAACATGCCCGACGAAAAGACGCGCCACTCGACGAGACTCTTCGCCGAGCGCGTCATGCCCCACCTGCGAGAGCTGTGGCCGGAGTGGAAGGGCGATGACCGCTGGTGGTGCAAGCCCATGGAAGAGCGCCTTCGGCCCGAGGCCTCTCTCGGGGGCGGTGCGCGGTCATGAACTTCCGCTGGATCGAGACGGCGCGGGGCGCGAAGGTGCGGGTGTTGGAAGGCGGGAAGGGTGCGCCAGTCCTTTTCTTGCACGGCGCGGGCGGGCTCCTGGCGGAGAACCCCTTTCTCGACCGACTCGCGCAGCGCTACCACGTCCTCTCACCGGAGCTGCCCGGATACGGCGAGTCGAGCGGCGAGACCCTGCTCGAGGACATGCTCGACTTCGCGCTCCACGGCTGGGATGTCGTGGAGGCGCTTGGTCTCGAAAGACCCCACGTTGTCGGCCACTCCATGGGCGGGATGATCGCGGCGGAGATGGCGTGTCTTGCACCCCGCGATCTTCGCAAGCTCGTGCTCGCAGCTCCCATGGGTCTTTGGATTCCCGACGCGCCGCTTCCTGACCTCTTTGCGCTGCTCCCGCATGAGGTCGCGCAGGTGCTCTTCCACGACCCTGCGCGCGGCACAGCGCTTCTCACCGGTGGCCTCGACTTCCGGAATCTTGAGGCGCTAAAAGACTTTTACATCGGCAACGTGAAGCGCCTCGGCATGGCCGGGAAGATTCTCTTCCCGATTCCAAACCGCCGGCTCGCAAAACGCCTCTACCGACTCCGCGCGGAGACGCTGCTCGTCGTCGGCCGCAGTGACCGTCTTGTGCCGGCAGCCTACGTACAGCGCTGGCAGGAGCTCGTGCCTCGGGCGCAGCTCGCGTGGGTGGACGCAGCGGGCCACATGCTGCCGTACGAGGAGCCCGAGGCCTTCGTCGGTGCGGTCTCCCGTTTCCTTGGCTGACGTGGCTGCGCGAATTGAACCGGAACCTTCCGAGCAGTCGCGTTCCGAGCACGTCCCGCTCTGGCTGAAACTTGTCTACGGCGCACCGAGCTTTGCCGGCGCAGCCATGACGATCCCCATCGCCATCCATATGACGAAGTTCTACTCCGATGTGGTGCTCGTACCGCTCGGGTTCCTTGGCATCGCCATCGCTGTGGCTCGGGCACTCGATGCCATTAGTGACCCCCTGGTGGGCTTCTTCTCCGACCGCACCCGCACGCGCTGGGGCCGCCGCCGCCCCTACATGATCCTTGCGGCACCGGTCTGCGCGGTCTTCTTTTATCTGCTCTTTACGCCCCCGCCGCAGCTTTCTGGGCGTGATGCGGTTCTTTGGTTCGCCGGCACCTTCATCCTCTACTCGCTCGCCCACACCACCTACGTGATTCCCCACTACGCGCTCGGGCCTGAGCTCACGCTCGACTACAACGAGCGCTCGACTCTCTTCGGTGTGCGCGAGGGCTTCGTGATCCTCGGCACGATTGTGGCGGCCCTCCTCCCCGGCGTTCTGATTCAAAGGCTCGGCAACGAGCGTTCGGTCTTCTTCACGTTCTCCCTCTTCTTCGGGACCATCCTCATCGTCCTCTACACCCTCCTGGCGGTCGTGGTGCGCGAGCGCCCCGACTTCTACGAGCGGAAGCCGAGTCCGTTTGTCCCCGGAATCCGGCGGGCACTGCGCAATCGCCCCTTCCGCATCTTGCTCGCGACCTATGTGGTGGCGAGCATTCCGGGGGCCATCCCCGGGACGCTCATGCCCTACTTCAACGAGTATGTGGTGCGACCTGCGAACCCGCCGCTTTGGCTCGCGATCTTTCTCGGTGCGTACTTCGGTGCCGGCTTCTTGTTCCTTCCTGCCTGGGTGTGGGCCGCACGGCGCTTCGGGAAACGCCCGACCTGGCTCGCGAGCTTTGCCATGGGGACAACCGGTGGGGCTGCCATGTTCTTCATTGGCCAAGGCGACACGACGGCACTGCTGCTTCTTCTGTGCTGGGCGGGCTCGGCCTTTGGCGCGGGTCTCTTTCTCGGGCCGGCGATTCAGGCCGACGTGATCGACTACGACGAGCTCCACACCGGAAAGCGGCGCGAGGCGCAGTACGCCGCCTTCTGGTCCATCCTCCCCAAGTTCGTCGTGATTCCAAGCGCCGCCATCCCGATCGCCTTCCTCGGATCGATCGGCTACAAGCCCAACGTCCCGCAGACCCCCGAAGTCGTGCTCGCCATCAAGGTGCTCTTCGCTCTGACGCCCGCTATTTTCTCCGTTTTCTCGTTCTTTATCGCGTGGCGCCTACCCATTGATGAGACCGTTCACCGCGCAATCCTGAGCGGAGTGGCCGCGCACCGGCGCGGCGAGTCCGCGCACGATCCCCTGACGGGCGAACTCCTCGCGCCCCAAGCCTCGCGCAACGTTCCGGAGGAAACGGCCTGGTTCCTCGATTATTTCTCCACCGGAGAGCTAAGGCGCGCATTGGCGAACGGCCCGGCGACGCTCTTGCGTGACGTGCAGCTCGCCGCGGGAGCATCGATTGCTCTGTGCATCGGCGCCGTGGCCGTCGTGGTGAGCCACGTCTCGGACCTCAAAGTGGAACCGGGTCCGCTCGCTGTGCTGGCGGTCGTGGGCTCGGGCATCTCGCTCTCTGCAGCCGCGTTCCACCTGCTCCGGCTTGGCGCAGCCCGCCGCTTCCGCACGAGCGAGATCCCGAGCAAGTTGATCGAACTCCACCTCGAGGCGGCAAATCGTCGTTAGCGGTTCGACCTGGCCTTCGCGGGGTGTGTCCCTCCGTGCGGGAGGGCGTCGGGGAAAGGGGGCCAAAGACTCCGCGCTCCCCGGTCGGCTTGCTTCCTGCCGTGCGAAGATGGAGGGATGCCGCAGCCCCGCATCACCGTGCACTGCATCGCCAACGCCCATCTCGATCCGGTCTGGCGCTGGTCCTGGCAGGAGGGCTATGCGGAGACGCTTGCGACGGCCCGCGCTGTGGTGGATCGCCTGCGGGAGAGTCAGGACTTCATCTTTAGCCGCGGGGAGGCTGCCACCTTTGCCTGGATCGAAGAGGCAGATCCCGAGCTTTTCGCCGAGATTCGTCAGTATGTGGCCGCCGGTCGCTGGAACATCATCAATGGCTGGTGGGAGCAGCCTGACTGCAATCTCCCTGGTGGCGAGTCGTATGTGCGACATGCGCTTTACGGCAAGCGCTGGTTCCGCGACAAGTTCGGGGTCGACGTAAGAACGGGATGGAACCCGGACAGCTTCGGCCACAACGCCGGCCTGCCTCAGATCCTCGCGAAAAGCGGCTACAACGCCTACTGCTTCTTCCGCCCGGGGCCGCATGAGAAAGAGATCCCCAAGCCCTTCTTCTGGTGGCAGGGACAGGACGGGAGCCGGGTTCTCGCGCTGCGCCCTCCGGTCGGACACTACGCGGCGTGGCAGGAAGATCTCGGCGATCTCGTGCGGGCAGCCGCCGAGAAGGCCCGAGAGCTGGGTTTGGAGCACGCCATCTTGTGTTATGGCGTCGGCAATCACGGGGGTGGGCCGACAAGGAAAAGCATCGCGAGCATTCGCGCCCTCCAGCGCAGCGAGGCCGAGCCGAACGCCATCTTCAGCACGGTCGACGCCTTCCGCACAGCGATCGCCGAGCAGGCGAAGACGTTTCCGACGGTGGTGGGCGATCTCCAGCACCACGCACCGGGTTGCTACACCTCTCACTCAGAGATCAAACGGCTAAACCGCCTCGCGGAAAGCCGCCTGTCCGCTGCCGAGCGCTGGTGCTCGCTCGCGGCACTCGCAATCGGGTGGGAAAACCCAACTGCCGAGTTCGCTCGCGCCTGGCAGCAGGTCCTCTTCAACCAGTTTCACGACACCTTGGCCGGAACGAGCCTCCCGGCCGCCTATGCCGATGCACGCCAGCGCTACGGGGAAGCGCTCTCCATCGCGGCGCGTCTCGAGAACGCAGCGCTCCAAGCGCTCGCCGCCTGCGTCGACACGCGCATCGATGCGAACCCCGAGCCCGCCGCCGCAAAGGGCCGGCCGATCCTCCTGTTCAATCCGTCCGCGTGGGAGCGGACCGACGCCGTCACAGTCCAGTGGGGATGGCCTTCGCAGCCAGCCGATCGGCTCGTCGACGAACATGGAGTGGAGGTTCCTTTCCAGCCCACTCAGCCCGACGTCTTCCCTGCGGCCTTGCGCATTCACTTCGAGGCGACCTTGCCCGCACACGGCTATCGCGTGTATCGCTTCGTGCAGGGGGAGTCCAAGCCGCAAGGCGGGCCCGCCGCCGCCGGGAGTCCGTTCCCGGCGATTGGCCCCTCCTCTCTTGAGAACCGGTTCTACCTTCTCTCCTTCGATCCGCAGGAGGGCCATCTCGTACGCCTCTTCGACAAAGTGCACGGCGTGGAGGTGCTGCGCGCACCCGCCTGTTCGCTTCTCGTCCTCGACGATCCAGGGGATACCTGGGGACACGACATTCACTCCTGGCGCAACGAGATTGGCCGCTTCGCATCTGCGACCGTATCTCCCGGAGAAGGAGGCCCGGCCCAGGCCACGCTCCGCATCGATACCAAATGGAAGGGCTCTAGCGCCCGGCAGGAGTTCACACTCTACAGAGACAATCCCCGCATCGATGTCGTGCTTCACATAGACTGGCACGAGAAACACGCGATGGTGAAGCTCTCCGTGCCGACCGCTGTCCAGCGGGGAGCCCTCACCTACGACGCGCCCTACAGCACAATCGTGCGGGAGGCGAGCGGCCTCGAGGAGCCGGGACAGGCCTGGATCGATCTCAGCGGTTTTGCAACCACGATCGATCAGCAGTCGATTCCCTATGGCGTCTCGCTGCTGAATGATGGGAAGTTCGGCTTCGACTGCCTGGAGAGCGACCTGCGCATGAGCCTGCTGCGCTCTCCCATCTATTGCTTCCACGCGCCTGCCCGTGCGGAAGCGGATCGGGAGTACCTCTACCTCGACCAGGGGGCGCAGACGCTTCGCTATGCACTGCTGCCCCACGCAGCGGGGTGGCAGGAGGCGGGTACCGTGCGAGAGGCGCACGCCCTCCACCATCCCTTTGTGAGCGTCTTCCAGTATCCGCATCCTGGTCGCTGGGGCGCGTCGCGGATGCTTTTGTCCGTGGATCCGGCCAATGTGTTGGTGGGAGCGCTGAAGGGCGCGGAGAGCGGGGACGCACTCGTCCTGCGTCTGTTCGAGACGCACGGAAGGCCGACCGAGGCCACCGTCACGCTCGCCGGGGAGCCCGCACTGAAGACTTGGATGGGGGCTTGGGAGCTGAAAACACTCCGGCTCGAACGAGGCGGTCCGATCCGGGAGGTCGGTCTGCTGGAGGAGTGACCCGAGGCGGATGCCGTTCCGCGAATCTGGGCACGTCTGTTTTTCCCAGAATCTGCTCTCCGGCGTCATGGCTCCCGATACGAAATCCCTCCTTCGGCGAGGGCTGTGGGCGAGACCGCCTCGCGAGGCAAGCCGCCGGTCAGCCCTTCCGCTCTTCCACCTGAACCACGAGGACGCCCCCCTGGCCCCGGCGCCTCGGGACCCAGTCCGCGGCCACGATCTCCCAGAAATTCTCCTCGGCGTCCGCGGCCGCGCGCGCCTCGGCCTCTAAGGGGTTCGCGGCCGGATAGGCCACGCACTTGAGAGGGGTCCTCACCCCACTCCTATCGGAGGGCACCGGCTCCATCTCCATCCTAAAGATGGAGAAGACCGGGAATGTGGTATTATCGCCCCGCCGCGTTGACGGACGGCAGCGGCATCGCACCTGCGATCGCTCCCTCCGCGATGGCGCAGGTGCTCTGGACTCCCCGCTCCGCCGCAACGCGGCACTCTTTGGCAGCGCAGGGCCCATGCGGCCTACATCGAACCGGACTGCCGCTCCTTCATGCGACGACTCTTGGGATCGTAGCCGGGCATCCATTCGTCGAATTTCGGGAGATCATCTTGGATCTCCCAGAAGGGCGCCTTTGAGCCCGTAAAGAGGTGAAGCGCCGGCCGCACGCCCGGATCCTCATCGAGTGTGCCGGCAGGGATCACTACGCTTGGCCGACCCTCCTGCACGATGGGGACGCTCGAGCCGCAGACGCGACAAAAGCCGCGCCGATTGTCAGGGGACGATTGGTAAAGCGTGATCAGCTCCTGCCCTTTCCGATAGCGAAACTGCGCGGGACGGGCGTGCGCGAAGGTGCCGAAGGCGGCGCCGCCTGCCTTACGACACATCGAACAGTGGCAGTTCGTCATGAGAGGGATCTCGTCGGCCTCGAACTGAACGCCGCCGCAAAGGCATGTGCCCCGCACCATCGCTCTCTCCTTCAGCAGTTACCTGTTCCAAGGGTCATGCGAACGTTTGAACCGCCACCGCGCGGCGCCAGTTGCAGGGTGCGCTAAGCCGCAAGCCGCCTGTGGAGAAAGATAGGGGGTATGCAAGGGGAGAGGAGTAGCGCCTGGAGATCACGATGCGATTGCCCAAGACACGGGAGATCGTGCGAGCGACCCGGCAACCTCAGGCCGGAACGAACAGCTTCTCACGCTTGGCGCCCGTGTCTCGGTCTAAGCAGCCAGCGGCCCACGCGGTCTCGATAGGTTTCGTACTCCCTCCCGAACTCACGTAGCAAGTGCGGCTCTTCGTAGAGGACGATGAAGAGTTGGAAGCCGGTGAAGACCGCTGAGGCGTAGACGAGGAGGATCGCGGCTTCGAAGAAGGCGGCCCAGCCGAGGATCACCGTGAGGACTCCCACGTACATGGGATTGCGCGTCAAGCGGTACAGCCCTCTCACGACGAGCTTCTTCGGGGCATCAAGCGGAGCGGGCGTTCCCCGCCCGAAGGCCGCGAAGTCCCACACGCACCAGGCATAGATGCAGCTGCCGAAGCCGAGGAGCAGCCATGCGCTCGCAAGCGCGCCGCCTGAGGCTCGCGGGTGGCCGCGGGCGATCCACAAAGGCAGGTAGACAGCGATCGTGCCAGGTGCGACAAGGGTGAACAGAAGGTTCTTGATCAGCAGGGCCATCATCCCACCTCCGCGGTGTGTTCAAAACGACGAAAGCTCGGGGCGAAAATCGCCGCGGCCCCCTCGTCGCGTGAGCCCACGCTGGTCCAACGTGCGGCCTCCCGCATCGCAAAAGGGGATCTGCGATGAAGCGGGGAGAGCACGGCGACTCCACTTTGCCCGCACGTTTGCCGGACCTGCTGTTGTGTCGGCGCGGCGGCGCCGCGCCGACCATGTGATCAGCGCTGCGGGCTCGCGTTCGGGATCGGCCGCTCCTCAAACTGCGGAGCCTTGTCGCCGATCTCATCCCAGGGTGCTTTCGAGCCCACGAAGATGTGACCCCCGATTCGAAGTCCAGGATCATCATCCAGAATCCCCGCCGGTACCCAGTAGGCGGCAGCGCCGTGGAGCTTCTGCGGAACCGGGCTTCCGCACGTTCGGCAGAACGTCGTAGACCAGCCCGTGGGCTTAACGAAGGTCTGACGAAGCCCTTCACCGCAAAGCCATTTGAAATCAGTTTCGGGTACGACGATCACCGCGTTCGAAGCTGCACCCGAGACCTTGCGGCACAGAGAACAGTGACACATTCCAACGTCAGTCACGGCGCGCGAGTACTCGAATCGGATCCCACCGCATAGGCAGCTTCCACCGACCATGACGATTCTCCTTTGGGACGTGCTTCCGAGGGGATGTCCACTCCCCCGGGTTTCGCCCGAGACCTTACCACCCACCGCCAGCGGCTGCGGCGTTCGCTCAACGGTGCCAGACTCGCCCTCGACGAACTTGACCAAGGCAAGGGTCGGATTCTCCGGTCCGAAGAAGGCCGTGGTCTCGAAGACGGGACGAAGCCGAAGGGCACTGACGCCGAGCGCGCAGAAGCTTCAGCAGATTGCGATCGTCGCGCGCAACCACTCTCCAATCTGTTCGTAAACCGCCTCATAGACCTCTTGCTGCGTCAGGCTCGAGCGTTTCGGAACTTTGAAGGAATGGTCCCCGCCCTCTACGACGTAGAGCTGAGCAGGGGGCTTGAGCTTTTTGATAAACGGTTGCAGCTCCGCAGGCGTGCCGAATGTGTCTCGTGATCCTTGCACAAATAGCATCGGAGCCTTGACGTCCGATAAGTGCCTCACGCGAAGGTTCTCGGGCCTTCCGGGAGGATGCAACGGATAGCCAAGGAGGACTAACCCAGCCAAATCCACAGCATCCTGAGCAGCAATCTGCGAGGCGATCCGCCCACCCATCGACTTGCCGCCGATGACAAGCGCATTGCGGCCGAACTTCTCGTGATCGCGAATCGTCTCGATCACAGCCCGATAACAAGCCTCCAGTTTGTCGTTCGGATCGGGAACGCGACGGCCGTCCTCCATGTAACAGAAGTTGAAGGTGGCTGTGTCAAACCCGCGCGCAGCAAGCTCCGTCGCCAAAGTCACCATGAATCCACTCGTTTGACCTGCGCCAGCTCCGTGACCGAGGATCAAGGTAATCCCCGCTCGTTCACGCCCCGTAGCGGAATAGACAAGCGCAGTCACGCTTTGAGTGGGCGTGATCTCGACTCGAACTTCCTCTCGCATGTTTCCCATCCTCCCCCTGAAGACTGCTGCTGCCTCACAATCCTGACCGCGCCAAGTCGCTGCTTCGCGGTTACTACTCGCAGGCCCCCATCTCTTCGCCAATGGCGAAAGTCCTTCGGAACGAACTCTGGTCGCTGAGCAGACTTCTTTGGCGTGGTCAGACTTGCGGGCGAGATCGGTCCTCCGCTCCTCCTAAGCGCAAGTGACACCCGTCTGACAATCCCACCGGGGATCATGCCCGTCGGTCCTACGGCCCACGCGCGAGAGAATATTGCGTGACCTCGTAGAGGGGCTCATAGCCAATGCGCGCATAGATGGCGTTCGATGTCGGATTTGCGAGATCCGCGTACAAGCAGCAGTAGCTGTTTCCCATGGAGAGGATCGTACCGCTTAGGGCGGCTACGCACGCAGAGGCATACCCGCGTCGTCGCTCGGCCGGCGGGGTGAAGACCAGGGCCAGGCGCCTACCGCTCGGTGTAGCACCCGTCCACGCAGCCATGCTCACCGGATTTGAAGCTTGCCAGAGGTAGAGCTGGCCTCGGCCAATGACTCGCCCGGCCACCTCTTGCGGGTCGTCGGAGTCGCCGGTTGCCGCTTCCTCCGTGAACTGTGCCACCCACTCGGCCACTTGCCGAAGATCAGATGACGTGGCCTGTCGCAGGCGACCTGGCGTTGCAGGAAGGTTCCCGCGCACTTGGTGCAGGACGTAGAAGCGCTGGCGCATCCGGGCCTGCGAAGGCTGCTGCTGAAGCCTCGACCATCGAGCCGCGAACTCGCCTGCGCTTGGCTCGGGTCCTATCACCCCTGGGAGTGAAGGCAGCTCCGCGCGGAGTGAATGGATGAGCGCATCAACTGCCGCGGGTTCCATCCGCGAGACGAGGAGGGCGCGGGGTGGCGTCCGAAGGGCGCAAGCGACGACCGAGTTGCGCTGCTGAATGGAGAGGAGCCATGGATGAGAGCTGTCGGAGGAGGGCTCCGCTCGTAGCGAGTGCGCGAGTCCAAGGATGAGGTTGTTTTGTGCCTCGGCCTTTAGGAGCCAGGGTTCGGCGCATTTTAGGAATGACTCTGCGTCGGCGTGTCTCAGTACTCGCAGGTCGGGGCTCATTAAAGTCGTATGCTCATGGCTCGGGCTCAGCTCGCTCGCAGTTGCCGAGGCGGTGTCTCGCCGGGCGGTACCCCTTCAGGATTGGGTGGGTGTCTCGTCCCTGGACGCACCCCGGTCCAAAGAGACCCCGCATGCTCTTTGCGAGGACCCTCCTCGCCAGGAAGAGACTGAGAGTCGGCGAAGCGCGTTCGATCCACCAAAGACACCAGGAAGGGATGACCACGATCGCTTTGTCACGAGCGACCGCGTCGAGGGCAGCGTGAGCGAATCGCAACGGGTCCATGGGTCGGTACCGCTGCCAGAACTGTCGCAGAATGCGTCGCTGCTCATCCTCCGGGATCCCCGGGGTGAGCACGCCGTACCGGCCCCCCTCTAGAATAGGCGTCCGAATGGCACCGGGGCACAGCACGCTGACTCGGACTCCCTCGTAGCTTGCCTCGGCTCGAAGAGCTTTCGAAAGCCCCACAACCGCGTGCTTGGTCGTCGAGTAACTCGCGGCGAATGGTGTAGGCACCAAGCCTGCCATGGACGCTGTATTCACGATGTGCCCGAACCCTTGCCGTCGCATCAGCGGATAGGCGGCCAAGACGCCGTGGATCACGCCGAACAGGTTGACCTCGATGACCGCTCGCCAGTCGTCGATCGTGCTGTTGACTACCTCGCCCCCGCCCGTGATGCCGGCGTTGTTGAAGAGGAAGTCGAGGCGCCCGTGCGTCTCGAAGGTCCGCCTCACCACCTCTTGGAATCCCTTGGGGTCCCTCACGTCAAGAAAGGTGCCGACCGCCCCCCGGCCTTGCGTAGATCGTGCAACTTCATCAGCGGCTTCGGCATCGCGGTCGGCCGCCACAACGACGCACCCTCGGCTGGACAGGGCTTCCGTGAGCGCCTTTCCGATGCCCGATGCGCCTCCGGTGACGAGCGCTACCGCATCCTCAAAGGTGCGGATGCCAGCTTGAGTCGCCATCGAGTGCCCCCTCTGTACGGCAGCGGACCCCCTGCACTTCTACGCTGAAGTGGTGCCCGACACTCGGTCTTTCGCTTGAGCCGCGGGTTGAGGGGCATTTCGGGCATAGAAGTCAGGATCGTAGAATTGGAGACTCGAAGGGGCTCGACCGAGTCGGCGTGCAATTCGGTTCCGCTCTTTCGAAGAGCTGAGATTCGATCGCAAACTTGCGCTTCCAACGAAGATGACAGACCACGCCAATGGCGATCGTACCCGCCGCGGAGAGCAAGGACGCGTACAAGGCGGGGCTCGAATCACCTTCGAGGCCACCCGATGAGAACCTGTGATCCAGCTCCGAGACGAGTGCCAGACCCGCGACATACAGCGTGAGCTTTGTGGCCCGTAGCAGGTCCCGAACAAAGGCCTGGCGAACACATCCATCGCAGACGAGCCACCCGGCCGAACTTGCGGGTAAAAGAAGCAGAGGCCAGCCGATCGCGAGTTCGAGGAAGCCACCGATTCGGTGCTCATGACCACAACAGCCCAAGGAGCCGGTAAAGGAATTTCGAGAGTCCCCGCTGATTCTACACCCCAACTCCAAGACCGCGTCGTGAGTCCGCAATGGGGTCACAGCCACGGCCTCTCTTTCGGCCCACGTGCCGTCTCAGAGCGAGGTGCAAAATCCGCGTCGATGCCAGTGCGCATCACGTGACCAAGGGCTTCTCAGCCGGAGATATCTCTCACAACGAAGACGGAACGGACTTGAGAGTGGGTTTTGTTTCAATGGAAATTCACAGCGTGCGTCCCGTGCTGAATCTCCAGGTTGCGGTGGATCTTGCGTCCATCTGCAAAGGTGACTTGGAAGTTGTGGCGGCCCGGTGCAAGTGGCACCCGCCCAAGTGGTGTCCGCCCAACGTCATGACCGTCGATCCAGATCCGCGCCCGAGGGTGAGCATCAATCTTCACGAGGACGTGCTTGGGAGCCCCCGGCGTTGTGTGAAGGGCGTTCTGTGGATGAGGCATGGGAGCAGGAATGGGCGGTGGAGGGTTGGCCTCCGGCGTCCGCTCGTGTGCACTCTCCGTTCCTTCGCCAGACTGGAGCGCGATCGTCTGGCCTTGCCCAGCCGCCAGTGGTGCAGCAGGTGGTTCCGAAGACACGATCGGCGGTGGACGAGGCGCGAGCTCGCGGGCGCCGCTCCCCGCAATTGGCGGTGCGGTGACCCGACCCAAGAGGAATGCCACTGCTGCCACGATTAAGAAGACCGCAAACCGTCCGACGCGCATTTCGGGCATAAGGGGGAGCGCACCAGCGCTCTTTGGCCCTGGCAGCTTCGAAGGGAAAGCGAGTCGTCTCACGCGAATGAATTCCGAAGCGCGCTCAGCTCCCCGCCCGGCTGCACCCCGAACTGCCGCCAGGGCCTGAGGGATAAAGCGCAGCGGCGGCAGAGCGATCTTCCTGGGAAGGCGTCGGGCGCGGAAGACGATGCTTTTCAGAAAAATCTCGATGCGCCTTATGACCTCCCTGATGGCAGGGGTGGCACGTCGCCCTGTGAGCACCAATTTGCTCCAGTAGTGCGCACTCCAGATTCGTGTGTTGCGGAGAGCAGCCATGGAGCGGGCGGCAATGCCCTCCGCTCTATCGATTACCAGTCCCCCCACGTTCTCGGTGCGCGAGGGGACCGCATCGCGGAATTGGTTCGCGGCTTGGGAAAGAGCTTGGCCAAGAAGGAGGGTATGACGCCGTCCCACGCGCTCTGCCTTTCTGCTCGCCTCTCTACTCCAAAGCGCAAGGCGGCGGAACTTGTCGCTGAGGCGGCCGAGGATGGTCCCCCTCTCGTCGAACGCCACGTCGACGTGCCTGTTGGGGGCCGATTTTGCCGCGACGCTGACTTGAGGAGAAGGGCGTGCAGCGGGGAGCGCCACAGCCTCTTCAGACCTCGCTGCTGGAGTCTCTTCCGCCCTGAGGGCTGCCTTTTCTTGGCGCAACGCTGCCGCAAGATCCCCCGTTGCAAGCCGCCGCTCGACCTCCCAGCGAACGAGGCGCGGAACCCCGTTGGCCTTCTGCACAAGGTCCGCCCAGTCGAGGTCCCTTAGAAGCGAGAGCTGATCTGCGCCGAAGGCTCTTTGTACCCAGGTGGCGGCCTCTTGTGGCGTCACTTGGCCTGCGAGTTCGACGTACTCCGCGCAGCCTTGGAACACCGCAACCGCAGCTTGTAAGGAGCGCCCATCCATGCCCGCCAGAATGACTTGTACTGCGCGTCCGGCTCCGCTCACAAGCTCCGCGAGTCGCTCCGCACAATCGCGCGGCATACTTTGTGCCTCGTCGACGAGCAGGAGCGTTCGCACGCCACGCGCATGAGACGCGCGCGCGGCCGCAATGAAATCGTCCCAAGATCCTGCGGCTCCTTCGAACGCGCGGATCCACTTGATCACCTCTTCGGCCGGAACGTTCAGCCAAGGAAGGAAAACAGTGCGGACGAACGGCGGCGGTCGCTCAACAATCCGACGGAGGAGGAGGGTCTTGCCTGCGCCGATGGGTCCGAGAAGCACGATCGGATTGCGCTCGGCAACGATCGCCTGCTCTAGGGCCGCTAGCGCACGATCACACGCGGCCGACGGGATTGCGATACCCGGGTCTGCACAGTCGCGGAATAGATTCTCCCGCGTGCATTGAATCGCCATGGAACGTCTTACTTTGGGGGTCTGGCCTCGGGAGCGACCTACGGCCCCGCCACACTGAGTCAGCATATAAATCTAATGAGGTGAGAGAGGGATCGCAAGGTGTCGTGGAGGTCATGGCACCTCGGCCACCGGCGGACGAGCCCTGACGGGGCCGGCGCCGGAGCTCCGCGGCGCAAGCTTCTCCGATTTGGGAAGGGGAGCTCGCGGCGAACTACCGGCGCCGGCGGCCTCGCGGAAAAACCCGATACGAGGCCGACGTCATTGTCTCTTGAGGGATGGGCGATGGTCTGTGACCGACGTCACGAGAGCGCGGCGCCACGCAGCCAGAGCGTCCAGTGTTCTTTGGCAGCAGGAGGCGCACGCGACTCCAGCACCGGACGTTTGGAGAGGCCACGATCCTTCTCCTCTCTGAGAAGGCAAGAAGGTCCCTGTGACTCCTTCCCGAACGGCCGCGCCGTCCCATTCCTTACTCCCGATTCCCATGAAACGGCGTGGCGTAGCTCCCGCTTCTGGTAACGATACGCGCTGGAGTGTTGAGTTCGCGATTCTGAGTGATTGGCCATCGCGATATTCACCGCATTTTCGTTATGAGCCGCCGCAAGCTTTGTCGTCTGATTCACTGGCACAAGTTTAGGGGCGGCAAGGGCAGCGTCTGCGACCCGCTCGATGGGCTGGCCCAAACCAAAACGTGCGCGGGCGAGGGCTCGCCGTCCACGGAGTGCCGGAATGTAGCTTGCGTTCGGCCCGGCTCGCAGCCGACCGTGGGACGAGTCGCGAAGCGTCGCGGACGACGCTGCTCGGAGGCCGAGGCAGCCAGCCCGATTCAGTTCCCCGCGGCGATCGGGCTGGCTCGGGGGAACTGCGAACTCGAACGCCTTTTCTGAGCGCCGAGCGCTTCATGTTACCCTGAGAGGTGCGGACTCTATGCGCCGCGAGGAGGATCTTCATGCCTGCGAACCCCCCGGAGAACATGCCTCGGGTGACGCCCTATCTCTACTACGAAGATGTTGCGGGTGCCTTGACCTGGTTGGCCAAGGCGTTTGGCCTGCGCGAGCGGCTGCGGATGCCTGGGCCGAGCGGAGGGATCATGCACGCCGAGATGGAGCTGGCGGACGGCGTCATCATGATGGGGCGCCCTGATCCAAATTACAAGAATCCAAAGCACCTCGGCCACGTGACTCAGAGCCTGTACGTCTATGTGAATGACGTCGACAAGCACTTTATCCGCGCGAAGGAGGCAGGGGCGAAAATCCTCGCCGAGCCTACGGACCAGTTCTACGGCGACCGCCGCTATGGAGCCGAGGATCCGGAGGGGCATCAGTGGTTTTTCGCCCAGCATGTGCGCGACATCGCGCCCGAAGACATGAAACCTCCCGCTTAGGAGAGCGGTCTATTCTGCTGCGCGCGCGAATCTAGAGTGAGGTCCCTCGCTTCGAGGGGCCTCACTTGATTGTGCAGCACCCGCACGACGTTGAATCCTTCAGCGGGGCACCGCCAGTGTCCCTGAGTTGTAAACGATCTCGCCTCCGACCAGTGTCAAGAGGCTCTCCGTTCTCGGCAGATCAGGGACGGGAGCGACGAAGATGTCCTGCGACAGGACCGCGAGATCCGCGAGTTTGCCAGGCGCAATCTCACCCTTTTCGTCTTCCTGAAACTCGGCGTATGCAGAGCCCCGCGTATAGGCCTCAACGGCTTGCTCGCGGGTGATCGCCTCGGAAGGTCTCCCGGGGTGAATCACCGCGAACATGATATTGAGGTAGGGATTCAGAGGGCCGTCCGAGCCCAGTGCGAATGGGATGCCGGCTTCGATCAGCGATCGTGCGGGTACGTACTCGAACGGCTCGCCGTAACGCGCCACAAAGATGTCTTTGAAGACGAAATGACTCGGATTTTGAACCACGATCACACCCAAATCGCGTGCGCGAGGGATGAGGTCAGGAAGCAGGCCGTCCCCATGTTCGACTCTGACGCGCCTTGTCTTCCAGTCCACTCGCTTTGCTTCGGATTCCATCGCACCCAGGAATAGCTCCGCGGTCCTGTCGCCCACCGCATGGACGAGCAACGGATCATCGTTTTCCAGAGACTCGTGAAGCATCGCCCGCATCTCTTGCTCGGGTAGATAGAGCTGACCTGACCATCCCTCGCGATCGCGATACTCCGAGCGCAGGGCCGCTCGCCGCTCGAGGGGTGTCCCGTCGAGAAGCCATTTCGTGCCGGCCACCGTAACGCGCGCACCTCGCTGTGGGCGCTTCGGCAAATCGCCTCTGGTTGGGTCGCGGGAGTCAAGCCCTGTGGCGGGGAATCGAATCACGCGAATGCGGATCGGCAGCTTTGCCTGCTGCAGCACCCGAACGTACCTGTCGGTGGCCATGAGAGACATGTTCTGCATCGAAGTCACACCAAAGCGGATTGCCTCTTGGGCAAGCTGCTGCGCGCTCGCGATGGCCTCCCCCTCTGATGCTTGGCGAGCCAATCTGCTCCAATGTGGCCATTGCGCATAGCCGAAAAACTTTCCCGTGATCTGTTGGGTGCCCGAAACGCGCTCGCAGCATCCCCCGAACGGATCGGGTTCGTCCTCAGACATCTGCAAAGCCGCGATCGCTTTGCTGTTGAGGACGCTTCCGTGGCCGAAGTACGCATTGAGCCTCACCAGATGGTCGGGCGCGATCCGATCCAGCTCAAAGCGCGTCGCCCGCGGATCATTCACCACGTTGATCCCGTGAGTCCCGAGAATCCAGGATCCCCTCGGCGCCTCCTTCACTGCGGCTGCAAGGGCCTCCAAGACCTCTTCCCAGCTAGGTTCCATGCTGCGGAATGAAAGGAGGGTGGCACGGGGGTCCGGGGTATGATGAAAATGCGCGTCGTTGATGCCGGGAATTACCAAGTGCCCCGCAAGATCAATGCGCCGCGTGTGAGCATCAGCGAGCCCCGCGATTTCGTTCGTGGTTCCGACGGCCAGGACTCGATCGCCGGCAATCGCCACCGCTTGCGCACACCTGTGCGCTGGGTTTGCCGTAAATACCTTGCCGTTCAGTAGAATGACGTCAGGGCTCAACGAGCGATTCGCTCGATGTTGCGGCGGAGTGGCCGACTGTTCTAGGTGCCCGGCCACGCCCTACTCATCTCCCGTAACGGCAAGAAGCGGTTGGCTTCGGAGATCGGTGGAGCCCCCCCTCGCCATCGCATAGGGACCGACAGACCGAAAGCGATGAGCGCCGGATGCTCTTCGGAGGGCTTTTCGCACCATGCCCCCACTCGATGCTACCTCCCCGATCGCCGCGGAGATAATGCCGCACCGCGCCGAGGACTTAGATCGCACTCCTCACGGCGCGCTGGATGCTATTCGCCTTGTGCTCTAGGTGCTCCACCCTTTAGCAACCCGATCAGTTCCGTAGAGACGCCAGGCAGGGCCGTAACGGTCTTCCGGGTTCCATCATCGATCAACTCGAGGCTGCTTGCGAACTCATTACTATGTTCCAAACATTTCGCTTGGAGCTGGCGCTCTTGCCTCGAACACGTCGTGCTGTTATCCGGGCACGCAGGGATCGCAACCGAAGCGTGGTATTCCACCGCAGTCGGGTCCCCTGCCGCCGCAGCGCTCGTGCCAGGGACCACGTTGTCGAAGCTTATGCTTTTCGATTGATTGGGAAGAAGGGTCTCCGTGCTCGTCGCGACGACTTTGCCACTGAGGTCGTAGATCTTAAGGTCAACCGCGCAGTCTTGAACCGCAGGGAGCTGAACCGCCGGCAACTGAACCGCCGGCAGGAACACGACGTTGAGCTTTACGGTCTGACCGATGGCGGCGTCCAATACTGCGATGATCGCAATGACAACCGACAGCTCGATGAGAGTGAAGCCCAGCTTCGACTTGGAATTCTGAAGCATGACATCTCCTTCTTCGCCGGCTAAGAGGCACACCCTGAACGGCTCCGGTCCACCGGAAACCTCGGAGTCCGCCGAGCGCAGCGGCGCGGTCTTTATCCCACGTTGGGCGGACGGCGTCCATTACAATCCCCCGCCATGAGGTTTTGGTGGAGCTGACGGCTGATCTCTTTCCCCCTTCGAAGCCTACCGCTCGCCCGCTCTGCCGGTGACCACCGGATGTCATGGTCGGGCGGGGCGCCGCGCTCTTCCTGCGCGGGCCACCGCGCAGCCGCGAGAACTCTCGCTGCGCTGGCAAAGGCATCGAGCGCAGTTCTTCGATCCGCGCTTCGGTAAGCTTGCGCCGAGTGAACCGGTCCATGCGGCAGCGTGGATGAAGGAGTGGAGAAAGCGCTCTTGAGCCCCGAGACAATCACGCTTGGTGTGTTCGTGTGCATCTTCGGAGGGGCGCTGCTGGGTTCGCTGCTTGGCGACGCTCTCGCCGAGCATCACGTGAGCCCGGATTCCAAAGATGTCGTGATGCTGGGGATTGGCGTGATCGGGACGATGGCCGCCCTTGTTCTCGGCCTTTTGATCGCATCGGCAAAGGGCTCGTTCGAGGCGCAGAAGAGCGAAGTCACGCAGATGTTCGTCAACGTCATCCAGCTTGACCGCGTACTGGTCGAGTATGGACCAGAGACGAATGACGCTCGCGATCTGCTCCGCGGTACCGTTGCTCTCGCGCTCGATCGGATGTGGCCCGAAGAAGATCACGGATCCTCAAAGGTGCAGTCCAACCCCGGATGGGAAGGTATCTTCGACAAAATCGAGGAACTGCGCCCAAGAAACGACAACCAGCGCTGGCTCCGGGACCGTGCGCGACAGATCAGCATGGATCTTGGACACACGCGCTGGCTGCTGTTGCAGCAGGCGGATCCTGCGATCCCCATGCCCTTTCTCGTGGTGGTTGTTTTTTTGGCTCACCGCGCTCTTCGCCAGCTTTGGTCTCTTCGCGCCTCGCAACCTGACCGTCGTCGCAACCCAGTTCGTCTGCGCGCTCTCGGTTTCCACAGCGATCTACTTAATCCTGGATTTTGAAAAACCGTTCCATGGGTTGATCCAGATCTCCGGCGCACCGTTCCGCAATGCCCTCGCCCACTTTGTTAATAGAGCCAAGAGCCGCCGACGCATTCAATCGATCAGCGATCACATGGCGGTCTTGAGGTCCTGACGGCGCCGCTCGAGGCTCCTCTCATAGGGACCGTGACGGAAATCACGCCTGAGGGATGCCCGAGCGTCGATCTTAAGGAGGCTGAAAAGCGCCGGAGCTTTGCCTATGCGCTTCGCGAGTCCGCGCATCGCAGCATTCGCAGTTGCCGTGAGCATGCCCCTCGGAGCTCCTCTAGGGGCTGCGGAGCCCGCCTTCCCGCCCGGCAACGTCTACGGTCAGGATGTGAGTGGAGCGCCTCTCGACGCCCAGTCGTCAGCCGTGATCTCGTGGCTCGATGCGCAGGGTGGCTGGGGTCTCGGCCGGCTCCAGATCGACTTCTCCCTCGAGGTGCTCGAGGCCGACTCCTCGACGCCGTTTCAGAGCTTCATTGCGACCAGCGACTTTTATGTGCCCGACTGCGATAACGCGGCCGTGCCCGTTCCTCCCGGCGGCGCGCTCGAGGGCGAGAGCGGGTATGCGTGCACAAACGGGGGAGACTGCCACCTGATCGTCTGGTACAAGCCAAGTCAACTGCTCTACGAGATGTGGCGCGCCGACATCCAAGGCGGCACGTTCCACGGCGGCTGCCTCGCGATCTGGAGCCTCGCGACGGCGCCGCCACCCACGGGACGCGGCGACCAGTGCACCAGCGCGGACGCCGCGGGGCTGCCGATCGCTCCGCTTCTCTTCTCGGCCGATGAGGTGGCTGCGGGTTCCATCCCGCACGCCGTGCGCTTCGCGTTGCCGAACTCGCGGATCCGCAACCGCACGTACGTGCGTCCTGGCACTCACGCGACAGGAGCCGCGAGTGGGGGCACGTCCGCTCCCCCCTACGGCGCACGCTTGCGCCTCCGTCCGGATTATCCGGTGGCGTCGTTGCCGAGCGCGGGCGCGCGTGTCGTTGCGCAAGCGCTGCAGCGCTACGGGATGATCCTCGCCGACGGCGGGAACGTGGCGCTGATGGGACGCAGCGATCGCTTCACCGCAGCGAAGTGGAGCGGGCTCCTTGGCGCGCTGGATCTGGCATCACTAAAGGTCACGGACTTCCAGATGGTCGATAGCGGCGCGCGCTTCGCCTGGAACGGCGACTGCATTCGCAACCTCGGGCCACCGGGAATGCCTGAGATCGCTTCGCCGTAAGCCGCGTCAGGCAAGCCGCTCGCAAATCCCACAACTCGAGTGGCGTGGCAGCTAGCTCGAGCGCTTGCGAACCGCCCGGGACACGCGTTCCTTAGGCTCCGGCTCCTCGCGCCCCGACGCCCTTCCCAGGGAGAGCGGTGCTCCCCGCCAGGTCCTGACGTGACGTGGAGAAGCTGACTGGGCTCGCTCGGAAGAACACGGTGCCAGACGCCCCGCGGAGGCTCAGGGGAGCTACCCGCCGCCGCTGCCTCCAGCGTAGGCGGCACGGGATGCTACGCTGCGCGCGTCCCGGAGGTGCCTCATGGACGTTGATTCGGCTGGTCTTCCGACCTCGTTCGAGTCGCAGAGCTTGGCGCGCGAACGAATCACTTCGTTTTTGCGCGGCGTTTATGGGTGGATGTGTGTAGGGCTCGCCGTGACCGCGGGAGTCGCGGTGAGCATCGCCGGCAGCGATGCCGCGGTGCAAACCCTCGTCGGAAATCGCATTCTTTTCTTCGGACTACTCCTTGCCGAATTGGGGCTCGTCTTCTATCTCTCCGCCCGAGTTTCGAAGCTCTCCTCGAGCACCGCAGCCCTTCTCTTCCTTGCCTACTCGGCGCTGAATGGTGTCACGATCTCCTTGATTCTGCTCGTCTACTCCGGACAGTCCGTTGCGAACACCTTCTTTGTGTGCGCAGGTATGTTCGGTGCGCTCGCTCTTTACGGAACAACCGTTCGGCGCAGCCTGGCGGGAGTCGGACAGTTCATGTTTATGGGCCTCGTGGGGCTTATCCTGGCGAGCTTCGTGGGGATGTTTTGGCGCAGTGACACGCTGCAGCTGATGATCTCGGTCGTAGGGGTGATCGTGTTCACCGGCCTCACCGCTTGGGATGCGCAGCGGCTCAAGCAAATGGCGCTTGCGCTGCCGGCCGGTCAGGTGGGGGCATACACCGTGGTGGGCGCGCTCTCCCTCTACCTCGACTTCGTGAACCTGTTCCTGTTCCTCTTGCGCCTTCTGGGGAACCGGCGAAGTTAGTTGAGGGATGTTGATCCGGACCTTCTGGTTCGGGCCCCCCACTATCGATCTCGGCGCCCGCGATTGATGCCCTCCCGGCCCCGCAAGAAGCGACACGAGGCCGGCAATTTCATCCGCCTGGCCGAATCGCTTCAAGGCCATCATCCTTTACGAATTCGGCGGTGGGACCGTCTGCGGGATTCATCTCGGTGTCGATTGGCCCCGGCTGGAGATTGTTCAGCGTGATAGCGAGCGGGCCAAGGTCACGGGTCCCGCCGCGGGTGAACCGCGATCTGCCTTGGTTGGCCGAGCCGCCCGGGAATGGCATCGAGTCGCTTTCTGGAGACGTGATGGCCCAAAACCCGCTAGCGTCGCTCCGTCGCCTCTGTCTCTCCCTTCCCAAAGCGACCGAACGCTTGAGCCACGGCGAGCCCACCTGGTTCGTGCAGGACCGAAAGAGCTTCGTGATGTACGCCAATCATCACCACGACGACCGGCTGGCGTTCTGGTGTGCAGCGCCGCGTGATGCGCAGGAGACACTTGTCGCCGCCGATCCCAAGCGGTTCTTCGTGCCGCCCTATGTGGGTCATCGCGGCTGGCTCGGCGTGCACCTCGACGTGCCGGTCGACTGGCGCCAGATCGCCGAGGTCGTGGTCGACGCTTATCGGGAGGTCGCTCCCAAGCGCCTCCTGGCGGAGCTCGAGGGTCGCGAGACAAAGCCGCCTTCTGGTCGAGCCAAGAAGGGCCCATCGAAGGGAGAAGCAGGTCGAAAAGGTCGGAGCGGTCGTTGATAGCGAGCTGCCGGAGGCGCGCCGGCTTCCCTGAGGATGAAACCTCGTCGACGGCCGGCTCGAACTCGCACACTCGTTCCAATTGGACCGGGAGTTCGAAGAACGCGATGCCAACCGCCCGTCACGAAAGGACACTAAAGACCGAGCTCCTGAATCTCCTGTCCCCTGAGCGGAGCGTCCCAGGCGAGGAAGAACTCGTCGAGCTGCGGTGGTTCGATGCGGGTTCCCGACAGCATGGCGTGCGCCTGACCCCGGTGATGAATCTGGTGCACGAACAGGTGAGAGAGTACCGCCTGTACGGCTTCCTGAGTAACGCCGTGCTCCCCACGATCGATTGCAATGACTCTTCCGAGTCCAGCCTCATCCAGTGCGTCGCAGTATTGGATCAGGTGTAGATCCGTCGTTCTTTGCGCCACGGCTAGGTCCGCAAACCTGGGGAACGGAAGCTCGCTCTCGAGGACCGCGAGCCCACGGCCACCCTGCTCGAGCGCATCGAGGTAGTGCTGGTCGACGACAAAAATGTGATTGAGCGTACGCTGGAGAGAAGGGAAGAAACTGATGCGTTTCGCCTCGAACTCCTCCTGAGTTAACCCTCCACAGGCCCCCAGAAGACGGTGGTTAGACCACGCGTTGTTGCGGGCCATCGCTCGGAAGTGGTCGGCCGCACCCATGTTCGTACTCCTCGTCTTGGTCCGGAAGCGTATCCGGTTCGAAAGAGCGCAGGTGTGATTCGAAAGGGGGCGCTATGATACCAGCCCTCGCCGAACGCTTTCACCCAATCGCACCCGACTATCCAGGGTTCGACAATTCGGATATGCCCGATCCAACAAAATTCATCTCCACCTTCGACGAGACCTCCGAGATCATCGAGTCGTGTGTGGAGAAAGTGGGGTTCGCGCGCTTCGGACTCTATGTCCAGGATTATGGCCGGCCCGGCAGGTTCCGGATTGTGACACGGCGGCCGGATGGGCTTGAGTGGTTGGCTGTGCCGGGTCAGGCGTTTCGCGGATCGGCTGCCCGTTCCAGCGCCGACCGATCCCATCTCCCTAGGTCGGCCGCCGCCTGATATGTGCTCTCCAAGAATTCGAGCAGGACCTCATCGGGCGAATCGGCTCTCCGCACAAAATCGTATGGCAAGAGGAACTCGCGAAGCTCGGAACTATACGCGGCGCCGGCGGGCCGCACGGCCGCCTCGCGGAATCCGTCCGGTTCGGGATAGGCGTAGGAGTAGAACGCCGGATACGAGATCGCGCCACCCCCAGGCCAGAATCCCGCGCTACTCACCTCGTGCGAGTAGGCCTCGCGCGCCACCCAATCAGGAAGATGTGGTACTCCACCCGGGTGCCGCGGCGCCGGCCGACCAGAGAACCGCGTCACCGCCAAGTCGAACGCCCCCCAAAAGACGTGCACCGGGCTGCACTTGCCCAGAAAACGGGCGCGGAACGCTGTGAACACCCGTTCAGCCTGAACGAGTACTCTCCAGCACCGCTGGGCCGCATCGCGGTCGTAGGACGCGTGGGTCTCGTCCTCGCCAAACGGGGTTGCGTCCTCGAGTTCGTTCGGCCGGGGATAGATGGCCACCTCGATGCCAAGCTCGAGGAGCCTTGCCATCAGCTCGCGGTAGAAATCCGCCACCGAGCGCGGGCGCAGCGCGACCGACCTCACTTTGCCGTCGCTCGTGCGGATGGGCAACTGGTGGTCGATGAAGTCGAACTCGATCTGAAAAGACTTGGTGCCGTACGGGATCGGTGAGGTCGTCAGCCCCCGGGCGGTGACGTAGAGCGTGACATGCCAGGAGTGGTTGATCCATGGCATGTGGGCGAGCCGGACCTTTCCAACGATTTGGGACCACCGGTGCAGCGTCGCATACGTGTCCTTCCACTCGTCAAGCGGAAGGGCCGGCCAAGCCTCGGATTCCCGATATTGCCCGGAAGAACGTACGCCACCCATGAGGACCTCCGCACCACTGGGATACGCCTAACGTCTTACGCGGCAGTCGGCCAGACCCGGCCGACCGACGCCTCGGAAGCGATGGCATGTGAGAGAGCGTAGCGCTGGGCAAGGCGCGGGTGGTCTGCCCGAGGCGGGGCCACCGCTCCTGTGTTCGAGGAGGATGCTCCCAAGGGGTTCCCAAGAAAGCCCACAGAGGTTCGCCACCATCCCCCTTTGGCGAGTTCGCAGACCTTGATCATGAAGCCCCTTAGCCCCAAGGTGGAGGGCCGCTCGCTCCAGTGAATAGAGCAGTGCCACGGTGCCAGCCCTCACGACCAGCGCGAACGGCGTGACGCCATTGAGACGAGGCAAACGACCTCCAAGATGGCATTCGTAACGGCCCTAGGCCCATCGCGACCTTGCGGGAGCAGATCTAATGGGGCGCGGGCATGGATTCATTAAGACCCTGAAATGTCGCGTCGAACTTGCCGCTTTCGACGGCGGAGCGAAGCAGCTTGACCCGATCGACGCACACCTCGGTGACCGTCGGCTGTGTTCGCAGAATCTGCATCGTCTCGGCCAGAAAATCCTCAAGCGGCATCGCTCGCGGATCTTCCGCCTGCTGCGGGCCCATCAGGTGCGTTGCGACGTAGGGTGGGATCAGTTCGATGACCTCGGTGGTCGTTTCTTTCAGCTGCCAGCGGAGCGACAACGTGTAGGAATGAATGGCGGCCTTGGTCGCACAGTACGTTGGCGTCATGGCCAGCGGGAGGAAGGCCAACCCGGACGAGACGTTCATGATCGTCGACCGCGGCTGCCGCCTCAGCAATGGGAGCAAAGCAAGCGTCAGTCGGATCGGACCCAGCAGGTTGGTAGTTACCATTGCTTCGGCGTCAACCAGGTCTTGGGACGCGGCCATCAGGTTTTCGGGACGCATGATGCCGGCGTTATTGATCACGACGTTGAGCGTAGGAAATTCGCTTGCCATCTGAGACGCGACGGCACGGATGCTTTTGGGGTTCTCGATGTCGAGCACGACGGCCTTCATTCCCGGATTCGCCGCAGTCACTTCGTCCAGCGCTTCGCGCCGGCGACCGGCAATCACCACTTGATTGCCTCCCTTGAGAAACGCCTGGGCCAGTCCGCGTCCAATACCCGAGCCACCGCCCGTAATGAGGATAGTGTTGCCGTTGATGTTCATGTGTTTTCTCCCTTCGCTCTGAGCACTCCGTGCTGGCTCAAGGCGGTCCAGAGCCGCTCGCGCATGCACCCGCCGCTCTGGCGATGGCGTCTGGCAAGGGGACGATGCCGAGCCGATCGAACTCGCATCTTTGGTCCATGGTGAGCATGCGAAGCAATCCCGAGCGGGCAAGCCGGATCGCTGCCCGACCAGGCTCTAATATTAGGCTACCGCTGCCTCGGGTGTAGCGTGGGCGCGGATCGTGGCGGTGTTCTGCAGGCGTACGATGGCGGCAGAGATCGAGTCGGCGGGTTGGGCAGTGCCGCGCGACCGGGAAATCCAATGATCCGCGGGAGCTGCCAGTGCGGCGGCGTACGGTTCGAGCTTTCGGGCTCGCTAAGCCCGATTTACAGTGCCACTGCTCCCTGTGCCGGAAGGATTCAGGCGTGGCCCTCATTGCACTAGAGGCGAATCCGAAGTGGTTGGCAGGGGAAGGCTTGCTTCAGGTTTACACTCGTCCCACAAGGCGCGGACAACATTCTGCCGAACGTGTGGATTGCGGGCTCCGCAGTCCGAGCGGCAGGGCAATTGGGTTCACGTCGGATGCTTGGACGATGATCCTTGCGTGCGGGTCGCGAGCTATACCTTTGTTGGGTCAAAGGCACCATGGGACGAGATCGCCGGATCTGCGCCACAGGTCGACGAAGGTTTTCCTGTTCAGGAGCCGGGTCGGGACGAAGGCACTTACTGAGATGCGGGCAACCCCGGCAGGTGTGGTCCCGCCACGCTTGGTCTGCCGGGGGTCGTGGCGCGGCGAGGAGTGCGAAGTTGGCAGCTATCAATCGGACGGGACACTGAGCGCCTAGCGAACCGGGTCGCTCGTGGAAAGGAGAGGTGTATGACTAAGCGCGTCGAGAGACCCGGCGTCCGAAGTGGATACGATCGCTGGTCGGACGTGTACGACAACATCCCGAACCCTCTCGTCGCCCTGGATCGGCGGCTCACGATCGACGTGCTGAGCCCCCATCGCGGTCAGAGAATCCTCGACGCGGGCTGCGGGACGGGAGCCCACCTGACCGCGCTCGCCGCGGCGGGATCGCGACCTGTTGGTTTGGACTTCTCACAAGGCATGCTTCGGGTGGCGCGGCGGAGGAATCCGCACATTCTCCTGGCTCAAGCCGATCTCAACCGAGCTTTCCCGGTGAGGCGCAACGGCTTCGATGCGCTGCTTTGTGCACTTGTGTCGGAACATCTCACGAATCTACGGACCTTCTTCCTCGAAGCACTCGCTGTTCTGAAGCGAGGCGGCCGTTTCGTGTTCTCGGCCTTCCATCCCGAGCTTGCCGCCGCGGGAATCGAAGCGAACTTGTCGCCATTTTCGAGGCGACTCGGCGCTTGTCGATGAGGTTCCCGGAGCCAGCAAGTACCTCGATCGCCCGTTGCTGCTTATCATCGAGGCGATCAGACCCACGCGGGGCGCTGCCTAGGCGCACGATCCGAGCGAGGCGCCTCGCGTACGGTGGCGTCGGACGAGACCACGACGCTTGGCGCAGAAAGGAAAACGCCCCGACCCAAGCCGGGGCGTGTCGAAGCGAGGCGTTAGCGCAAGCGCTCACACGCGCCTGCGTCTGATCGCCGCGAGGTCCACCCCGCCCGCCGTCAGGAGCACCGCGGTCGAAGGTTCCGACGCCGCCTAGAGATCGATGGACCGAAGGGCAGCGAATGAAGTAGGCCGGTGCCGAGAGCAACCGAGCGGCTGGTTGCGGTCGTGAAACAGACGCCCGCTCGCTCAACGGCGCCGGCGGCCCTCCGCGAACTAAGCGCGCAAGGCCGGCGATATCGTCGCTCAAAGTGCCGAGGGCGTCTGTGACCGCAGGCACGGCAGGCCGTAGGCAACTCCGATGAAACGCCGTGGTGTGGGACGCACGAGACCCGGTGGCAAGCCCCCGCCCGAGGTGTGACGGCTCCCGGCTCTATCTGGCTCCAGCTTTCGAGAGTTGCGTAGGCGGCGTGTAGGGCATGCGCCTGCCAACAAGGTCGCCAGCCTAGCCTCCCGTGCTCCTCGGTGCCGTAGCTCAACGTACCTTCGCCGCCAGCTAGGACCTCGTTCGGGAAGAGCCCCTTACTCGCTCGCAGAAGGTGGCACCGGGCCCTTCTCCTCCGGGGTCCCGCCGTGCCGTGCGCGGCGGAGGAGATCCAGCGCAGCGGCAAGGCGTTGCGCGGTCTGCGCATTGTTCGTTTCCACGAAGATCGGCTCGGTCGCACCGTCGAGGAGGAGCTCGATGCCCGCCCCGATCGCCCAGCGTCGCACGGCAACGCCTGCCAGTTCCCGCAAAGCGACGTAATGGCGGGCCGGACCCACCAGCACCCGTTCGCGGACGATGCGCGGCGCCCCAAGCGCGACGATCGAGCCAAGGACCATGGGCTCGACCACGACGCGATCGCGCCAGCTCCACTGGTAGGCCTCGACGGAGATTCCTCCTTCGACGAGCTGGAAGTTCGGATCCCGAGCCGCCGTCTCCCGGACCACGGCAGCGGCCTCGTCGAGGGACGTTTCTGTGACCGGAATGTCGGCAGGGGGCATCAGGCTGCCGCACGCCAGCTGCGCAACCACGCAGAGCGCTGCCCACGGCCACCGGCCCATAGCCGGAGCGTATCAGGATCTGGGCGAACCTGGTTCGGCAGCGTCGGCCCTCGTCTACCCAGTCGTGCCATCGCGATTCCTTCAGGAATCTCAGTAAGGCGTGCAGGCCGCCGGGCGTTCCTTGCGTTCCAGAGCGGGCGGAGACGGCGCAGCTTGGCCCTGCATCCAGACCCCCTCACAGGCGAAGATTCGGGCCGATGAGGGTCACTTCGAATGCTTGGTGACATTTCACACCCTACATGCGATTGGAGCCGACAGCTTCAGTATGCAGAGCGGCGCGTTCGCGTAAGGCGAAGGGGGTTGGCCGATGAAGACTCACGGGATCACGGACGACAGAGGCAATATCCTTGGAAAGATGCACGCTATCGGCGGCTTCGATGGATGAGTGATTCGACGTCGCTAACCCGACGAACCTCTGATAATACTGGCGTCCCTGGACCAGGACTCGGGCTCCCGCACAAGCCGAGTGTCAGTGATGCCCGAGGGGAGCAACGCAGTCGGCTCCCGGTTGAGAAGGACCCGCACGCCGGGGTGGAGCTGTAGGAGCACGCCATGGGTCCGACCGAGGGAAGGCACGTGGCGGCA
>DATGZK010000059.1:0-36885 GCA_035489755.1 Myxococcota bacterium | reverse complement strand
CGCCAAACTGATGGGAGAAGGAAGCTAGCCCGGGCGCGTCCCCGGATCGTCGATTCCTTCTCGTGCGAGGATGAGGGATGCCGCAGGACCGACGCTCCACTGCCTATCACGAGGCGGGACACGCCATCGCATCCTTTTACCTCGATGTTCCGGGCAACCTCGTCTTTGTCACGATCGATCCTCCGGGCAATGGAGTGGACCTCACCCACTGTCAGGGCTCGGTCGACGCGAAAGACGCCGCGAACCGCGCGTTGGTGCAGGATTTGATGATCCAGCGAATGGCCGGACGGCAGGCCGAGGAGCGGGCGACCGGTCGTTCTTGCCGCGACGGCGCAGCCGATGACTACTTGCGCGCGAAAATGGAAGCGGTGGATGCTGGGATTTTCGTCGAAGGAAGCACTCCCGCGAGTGCTTTCTGGAGAGAGCAGGAGGAGCTGGCCAGGCGCTTCGTCGACAAGCATTGGCATGAGATCGTTGCGGTGGCCGAGGCTCTCATCAAACATACGCGTCTTTGGCGCGAGGATGTTCAGCGCGCCATATCCACTGCCGGTCGTGAATGAGCGCACCCGACACGTCGTCGGCCGAGCCTTCCTCCGGTGGGAAGGCGCAAGGCCGTTGCGGCCATCTCGCGCGAAGAACCCGGGTCAGTCGCCAAGAGGAAAGCTCACACCGCTCAGGTCTCGCGAGACCTGCCACAGGCGGGCCGCGGCCTCTAGATCACGTGAGCGGGCGCTCGAGCGCACTTTCCTCGGGCTACCCCACATCTCCCCGACGCCGCTCGGGCCGAAGTAGTCGCCCCCGCGCACCTCTGGCGCAGCCGCCGCGTAGAGAGTGGGAAGCGCTCCCATCGCCGAGGTCTGCGCGAACAATCGGTTGCCGAGGAGGGAGAGACGCTCCATTAAGGCCGCGCCCTCCATTCGGGGGCCAGCCGTCTGGAGATTCGTGGCTGCATAGCCGGGGTGCGCAGCAACGCTGACGAGATCCACGGCTGCCTTCTCCGCGCGGCGCGCAAGTTCGTAGGTAAAGAGCAGGTTGGCGAGCTTACTCTGGCCGTATGCACGCCATTTCCCGTAGCTCCGCTCGCTCTGGAGGTCGTCGAAGCGAATCCGGCCGATGCGATGCATCGTGCTACTCACGTTGACGACGCGGGCACCCGGTGTCGCACAAAGGACGTCGAGCAGACGCCCGGTGAGGGCGAAGTGGCCGAGGTGATTCGTGCCAAACTGCATCTCGAAGCCGTCTTTTGTCTTGCGATAGGGCAACGCCATGACACCGGCGTTGTTGCACAATGCGTCGAGCCGGCGGTAACTCGCACGGAACTCTTCTGCAAAGGCCCGCACGGAAGCGAGACTCGCGAGATCAAGGCCCATGGCCGTGACCGAGGCGCCCGGCGCACTGGCGCGGATCTGTGAAAGCGCTGTGGCAGCTTTGGCTGCGTCGCGACAGGCGATCACCACGATTCCACCCTTGCGAGCGAGTTCGCGGGCAGTCTCGAGACCGAGACCACTATTGCCGCCGGTGACCACGAAGACTTTGTCGGAGAGCTCGGGAAGATCGGCGGCCGTCCAGTGCATGCTTTCGGTCATCTGATTCCTCCTGACCCCCCTCGTCTGTAAAACCATAGCCTGGCTCACCGCTCGATGAGGGAGCCTGAGCTCTGCTTTGCCCTCGGTCCTTTCACTGGATGGTGAGCCTTTGCTCCCCAGATCGCAATCAAGCGCAAAGCTTCGGTGCTCGAGTCTCTCGGCCTTGGCCTTGCCAGCCTTCTGGATGCCTTGCGGCGTGCGGCGAGCAAGGCAGCTCCCCATGGAAAGATGCTGCTCGCGCGATGGCTCGCTGCGAAGGGTTCGTCTGTGAGAATCCCCTGCGCCGCCGTCGGCGACAAAAAAAAACCCTCCGCACCGAAGGCGCGATGCGCGGCGTAGCCCTTCTGCCATCCGGGAACCCGATCGCGAGGTCCCCCGGAGCCACTCCTTGCCAAGAGTCGCCTGCGCCGAGCTGATTCGGAAGGGGATCAGGTATCTTGCGGAGCCTTTCAGCCGGGGGACAAGGTCCCGCAAGGCTGAGGTTCGTTCGCGATCTCGGGGTCAGTCTCTTGCTCGCGCGGGCGCGCGGAACTTTCTCTGCGGCCCACGCGTCCTAACGTCATTGGATCCGCGGGGGGAAGCATGAAAAAGTGGTCGATCCCATTCTCCCTCGCAGCGGCGTTCGTCTTCGGGGGGGTTGCTCCACTGGATGCGCGCGCCCAAGCGAATTCGGACGCTGCGACGAACGAGCTGGCGCATCGATTGGCCGAGCGGAACAACCGATTCGGTTTTGAGCTCATGGCGAAGCTGCACAAGGACGGCGAGAACCTTTTCATCTCGCCGTTCAGCATCTCCTCCGCGCTCCAAATGGCCTCCGGCGCGGCCAGGGGGAAGACGCTCGCCGAAATGCTGAGGACCATGAACGTCGAGAGCCTGGAGTTGCTCCCGGCCAATCGCGCACTGATTGATATTTCCCTGACGCGCGCCGATGCCATGCTTACCCTCGCCAATTCGCTGTGGGGAAACTCCGAGATCGTAAAGCTGAACCAGGATTTTGCGGCGGAATGCAGGAACTTCTATTCGGCCGAAGTGCGCACTCTCCCCTTTGCGGACCCCAGCACCCTCGCGAGCATCAATGGCTGGATCAAAGACCGAACTGCGGGCAAGATCCCTCAGCTGCTGGACAGAATTCCGACCGATGCAGCCGGCTATCTCATCAGCGCCGTACATTTTAAGGGTTCATGGCACAGGGCATTCGATGAACTGCGTACACAAGAGGCCGACTTTACGCTGATTGGGGGCAGCACCCAGAAAGTCAGAATGATGAATGCTACGGACGAATACCCCTATGTGGAGACCGATGACTATCGGGGCGTGGGCCTGAGCTTCGGACCGAAACAGCGCACCGTGATGTGGTTCATCATCCCGGCAAAGGAGAAACGGCTTTCCGACGTCTTAGGTTTGCTTGATGCGGAGAGATTGAAGCAGATCTCAGCAGCTCCTCGGCGCCGTGGCAGCGTCTCGATCCCCCGTTTCAAGCTGCGCTACAGAACCGAACTGCTCGGCCCGCTCCAGAAGCTGGGGATGGTGCGGGCCTTTGATGCCCGCTCCGCGGACTTCTCACATTTTTCGTCGAGCGGAAGCGGTTTTTTCATCAGCCGAGTCCTGCACGAAGCCGTCCTTGAGATCAATGAGGCGGGTGCAGAAGCCGCAGCTGCGACTGCAGTGGAGGCGATGCCCACTGCCGTTGCCTTGCCGCGCGACACACCGTTCAAGTTTGTCGCGGACCAACCGTTTTTTGTCGCGATCGTCGATCGAGGAACAGGATCGGACGTCGGTACGGGGGCCGTTCTCTTCGCTGGTTCGGTCTACGAGCCGGCCAGTCAGTAATCTTGTGGGCGCTCGATTTCCCGAGGGCCGCAAAAGTGCGATTCCAGAGGGCGCACCCTCTCGCGGCACTTGAGCCAGCGAGACCGGCGCCTAGTCTGAGAACTCGTGTCCAGCAGACTCTGGGACTGCACGACGCGCCTCGGGGACTTCCCTCAAGCCCTCGTGTCCGGCCGTCGATAGAAGTCTACGACGTTCCCCTACGTCCGGGGCGGTGTGTCGATGGAGCTACTCGCGGCAATCGGCGGGCTATCCTTCATCCTCGCCAGCTTTGTGATCGGACTGCGCCTCCTGGTGCTCGCCCGCCGCACCCGTGAGCTCCCAGAGTTTGCGATGGGATTGGCGCTCTTCTTGATGGGGGGCCTCGGTTATCCGCTGCTTAGTGTCGCCCGGCTTGCCACCGGGATGCACGTGGCGATACGTCTCGGCTTTTTCGTGGTCTCGGTTCTCTTCAACATGTCCGGCATGGTCGCCGTGTGCATCTTCAATTGGCGCGTCTTCCGTCCGCGGGAGAGCTGGGCTCCCTGGTTCACTGCGGGATTTACGTGTGCGCTCGCGGCGGCTCTCGTCTTGCAGAGCATCGCGCCGGGCCTGCGCGTTGCGGCGCTTTCCAATGAAGGGACGGGACTTCGGCTCTTCATGACGCTTCAGGGAGTACCGCTTGGCTGGGCCGCGTTCGAATCCCTTCGTTACCACCGGCTCCTGGCCAAGCGATGCGAACTCGGGCTCGCGGATCCGATTGTCGTCGATCGCATGCGACTGTGGGGCGGTGGGATGTTTTTGGCATTCGTGATCAACGTCTTTAGCTCGGTCCTGGGTTTTCTTGGAATCGATATCGCGGTATCGCCCTCGGGAAGTCTCGTGATCGCTCCTCTTGGACTCATGGCCGCGGGCTGTGTCTGGCTCGCTTTCCTCCCGCCTGCCGCCTATACACGGCGCGTCAGAGCACGCTCCGTGGTGAGCAGGGCTTAGCCCGAAGAACGAATCTTGGCTCTTCGAACAGACGTGCGCGCAGCGCGGGCCCTGCGACTTTGTTCCACAAGCTTGAGTGCTGGCCGCTTGCGCGCTCTCCTTTACCCGCCGGGATGTGCGCGAGGCCTAAGACGATTTTGGCGGGCGCTTGCAGCGCGGCCAACGCCGACGCGGAGTCGCCTAAGACCAGCAGTCCGAACGTCAAATCAGGGGTCGGCCGCGGCTCGGCCTCCTAATTCGCGGGGCACTTCGAAGTGGCCATCTTCGGGGTGGCAGCAAGCTGAGGTCTTATCGCTGGCAAAAACGGGACTGGCCCGGGGTACAATCTGCCTGGCGGGTGCTGGCGGTCCGACGATCAAGGTCCCTTGGAGGTCTCGTCCCGGTGAAAAAACCACAGGGCAAACCGAATGCCGTTCCAGGTCCAGTTCGCAAGCGGCGCACCAAGGACCAAGATGGCGATCAGCGAAAGCACAACGCGCATGGAACCTCGCTGCCCGGGAAGTTATCTACGGCGAGAGGAGAAACAAGAGGCGTCGGATCGGCGGGTGCGTCGTGCGCCCGAGCTGCAGGAGACCTGACTCGGGGGGATCCGCTCCGTGTGGCTCGACAAGCGCGATCGCGGCAGACTCCCACCCATCATGGACGAGCCCCTTGACGAGCTCGTGGACCTGCTTGGTCTCGTGAAGCCAGTCCCTGGCCAGGTTCTCATCGAGGGGAGTGAGCCAGTATTCCCATGCTGCTTTCCCCTGGCGCAGATGAGCGCCGCCGCGCTCGCCGCGTGCGGCCTCGCAGTTTCTGAACTGTGGGAGCTCCGGACCGGACGCCACCAGCAGGTCGGCGTTTCATTGAGGCACGCAGGGGCATCGCTTTTGAGCTTCGCATTCCTGCGTGCTCCGGGCATCGGCATTCGAGAGATCAGCCCGACCATCGGGCTTTATCCCGCGCGCAACGATCGCTGGATTCACCTGCACGGCGGCTTTCCGCACCTCGCTGCAGGGACTCTTCGAATTCTCGGGTGCCAAGAAGACCGCCAGGCGATCGCAAAGGCGGTCCAGGGATGGGACGCCGAAGAACTCGAGAACGCCCTCGCGCAGGCAAGGCTTTGCGGAGCGCTCGTGCGGAGTGCGCGGCAATGGGCCGCTCACGCCCAAGGGCAGGGCCTTACGGAACTGCCGGTGATCGAGGTGACGCGCCTCGGTGAGGGCCCAGCGAGGCCACTTTGCGTCGCGGCTCGTCCGCTCTCGGGTGTTCGCGTCCTCGACCTCACGCGCGTGCTGGCGGGACCCACCTGCGGCCGCACGCTGGCCGAGCACGGCGCGGAAGTCCTTCGGGTCACCTGCCCACGTCTTCCCGACGTGGAGCCGTTCGTGGTTGACACGGGCCACGGGAAGCTCTCGGCGGCTCTTGACCTCGACGCAGTGGATGACGTCGAGCGCCTTAGGCAGCTTGCCGCCGAGGCGGACGTGTTTGTGGGCGGCTATCGAAGTGGCGCCCTCGAAAGCCGCGGCTTCGGCCCACAGGCGATGGCCGCGCTCGGGCGGGGGATCGTCTATGTCTCGATCAACTGCTATGGCCACAGGGGACCCTGGCGTGAGCGCGCCGGCTGGGAGCAACTCGCACAAAGCGTGACTGGACTGGCTCACGACCATGGCGGCGCGGAAACGCCGGCACTCGTACCCGCTGCGGCCTGCGACTACACAACCGGTTATCTCGCCGCCTTGGGCGCTCTCGTGGGGCTCGCGCGGCGCGCGCGCGAAGGAGGGAGCTGGCACGTGCGCGCCTCTCTGTGTCAGACGGCGATGTGGATCCAGCGCCGCGGGTCGGATGCGCTTCCATCCCGGGGGCTCGTCTCAAGCGACGAAGCAATCGTCGGAGGCAGACCGAGAGCATTCTCGGCTGAGGAGATCGCCGCTTTCTCCACCGAAAGTACCACCGCATACGGCCGCATCAGCCATCTCGCGCCCGCGCTGCGCTTGTCGGAGACTCCACCACACTGGGAGCGGCCGAGCGCTCCCCTCGGCACGCATCCGCCGGTTTGGCCGGACTGAGGGAGTGGGCGGCGCAAACGATTCGCGCCGTCTCCCGTGGCTTCGTTCCATTTCAAGGCCAATGGTGAAACGCGCGCGAAACAATCCCAAGCGCAGCCGCCTCGAATCCTCGAGCGCGCGGTCGACCTCACGCTACGGGCGTAGCACCAGCGTACTCACGCTAAACGGCGGTAGAAGCACTTGGAAGGTTCCGTTCGTTGCGAGCGTCAGATCCGCGTCGCGAGCGGGTGTTGGCGACGCGGCTGTCAGCCGATACACCTCCGCCCGCGCGAAGCGCAGGCTGTGTGCGACTCCCACACCGGCGCTAAGCGCCGAGGCCGTCTTGTTGAGCGCGACAACGACCATTCGCTGATCATTCGAAGAGTCCACGCTGGCATAGACAGACGTCCGGGTGACATCGCTTGTCGTCGCGGAGACGCTCACGCCCCCGAAGCTACTGTCCAGGCCATCGTAGTTTCGATACATCGCAAATGCGCCATAGATAAAGCTCTCGTCTGTGGAGAGCTCCCACAGCGCCGCCGCGTACACCCCGTACCGTCCAAGGATGCCAAGCACGTCCGCTTGGGCAATTCCACCAGAGATATCCTGCCCTCCTCCGTAGTTGTACTCGCTCAGCGACAGCAGGAGTCCCGGATCGTGTGCTTTGATCTTGGCTTCGAGGCGCGGGAGGAGGGCGATCGGACCCTGGGTGGACCATTGCGTAATCCAGCTCGCTTCGGTGTAGGTCGGATCCCAGAGCGAGCGAGGTGCCTGGAGCCGCGCTTCTACAACGGCGAAAGACGTTCCCGTGTCGGTGATGCGCTCTCCGCCACCCGTAGCCTCAGGGTACCAATGCAGGTCGAGGACATCGACGAGCGGGTAACCGGCTGCGACAGCGGCCGAGCGCAGCTGGTCGAGGTACCAGTCGAGGAAGTCACCATGGGCTGCGGCGTCTGGCGCGTTCTGAAGCGTCAGGTAACCCTCCCAGCCATAGCTAACGGGCCCGAGGATGAGGGCGTCCGGGACTACATTCTTGATTGCGGAAGCCGTGGCGATCGTGCGCGCCAACAGTTCGTCATAGCGGACGGGAGAGGGGTGGATTCGAGGATGTGTAGACGCCCATAGGTCCGGCTCGTTGTCGAGGTCGTAGAGCAGTGTGGGATAGCGCTGTGCATGCACACCAGGAAATCGGGATTCGAGAAACCAGACGAACTCGTCCTGGTAGACGTACGGATCGCTCAGATCCGGCTGCGCAGAAAAGGGTGCCCCCTTGGCCGGCAGCGAGCGGCGAAACCGCACATTCAGATAGTCCGGTGTCGCTGCCACATCGCCGCCACCGAGCTTATCTGCTGCGACGTAACCGGCCATTGGCACCGTGACGATCGCCGAGGCGCCGGCGGCGAGGGCCGCGGCCGCGGGCGCGCGGACAGCCTCGGCCGGAATGTCGCCACCCCCCAAGTATCCGTCGTTCTGGTTGTACCAGTCGGTGCCGGCATTTGAAGCATTGTTTTCCCAGTTGTAGGCGGTCAGACGGTTGCCGCCGATCCGCGTGAGCGTCAGGTTCCGCGCCTTACCGTTCCAATCCGGCTGGTTTGTTCCGTAGATCGTAGGAAAAATCATCCGCCGGTCGCGGCTCGAATCGATTTGGAAGACCACATCGGACGCCGGAGGTGTACCGGCGGGCAGTACGGGTATCGGCGGGCACTGATACGCGAGGCAAAGGAAGGCGGTGAATCCCACGAGGAGCACGCTGCGCTGGCGCATCGTCGCACCTCCCTGACAGAGAGATTCTCGTCCGGGAGGGAACCGATCTGTGCGACCGGCGTCACAGAAGGATCTGCGACGTCGGGGGGAGGCTCGCTACGCGTCGGGGTTCGCGAAGAACTGATTCGCGACACCAAAAACATTGGTCGGGTCGACAGCCGCCTTGATTTCCCGCGCCCAGGTTGCAACACCCGCCGAGCTGATCCGCGGCAGGAATGGCTGGCGGATCTTGCCGATCCCGTGGTGGTGGGAAAGCGAGCCCCCGCAGCGCAGGATCTCGTCCCTCGCGGCTTGCTCGATTTCCGCATAAATTTCCGCTGGCTTCGATAGGCCCTTAAAGTAGAAAGCGAAATAGAAGTAGATGCACACACCGGTCGGATAGAGCTGCGTTACGCGACAGGTCACAAACGGCGTGCCTGCGATGTTTCGCTTCGCGCACTCCTCGTGGATTCGCCGCTTTACGTTCTCGCACAGAGAGAGTGCCTGACTCCACGGCACCGAGGTCTCGAAGGATTCACCGAGCAGCCAATGGTTCATGATCCAATCGCGGATATAGGCGATGCCGAATGTCAGCTGGTAGCCGCGCTGGCCGTTCGACGAGCCGCCCGCGAGCCCCCCGTAACGACGCGCCAGCGCGTAGGTGGACTTCTGCTGTGCCGTCACCTCTTGCCTTGCGCCCTCAAAGACCAGCGTACAGGCCGAAATGCGATCGAGGGCGAAGCGCTTCACCTTCGTGACAAAGAGGCGTTGGAGACGGCTCTCGAGCTGCTTGAGCCCCCTCGAACGCGGCTTCAGCATCTGCGAGAGCTGGAACTGGAGATTGTCGACGAGCCGCACGCTCGCCGGTGTATTCCCCCGTGCTTGGAGGTCGTAGAGGAACCGTATGCCCGACTCAAAGTCGGGGAACACGACCGAGCCGTAGACCTGCATCTCGGGCAACGGCACGATCTTCACCACGGCACTCGTCACGATGCCGAAGCAGCCCTCGGAGCCGAAGATCCATCGGCGCACGTCGCCGCTTCCCACGGACTCGCGCGGGAATGCCGCACTCCGGTCGAGGAGCCCGCGTGCGGTCACGACCCGCAGATCGATTACGATGTCCTCGATGTTGCCATAGCGGTTCTTCTTCATGCCGCTGCAGTGGGTGGCGATCCAGCCCCCGAGCGTTGAAAACTCAACCGAATCGGGCTCATGTCCAAGTGTAAAGCCGTGCTTTTCGAGGAGCCGCTGAATGTTTCGTCCCACGGCACCGGCCTGGACGCAAGCCATCCGGTTTACCGGATCAATCCAAAGCACCCGGTTCATGCGGCCCATATCCACAGACACGATCATCCGGTGCTCGCGACGAGGACAACGCAGGGCGTCCGTCACGTTCGTGCCGCCGCCGTAGGGAATGAGGACGACGTCATGTCGCACGGCGGACTGCACGAGGGCTTCCACCTGCGCCTCATCCTCCGGCCATACCAAGAGATCAGGCACTCGCGGAATCGAGCCATATTTGATCGCCCACATCTCCTCGAGCGTGTGGCCGTGCCCGTGACGCAATCGAAGCTCCGGATCCTCCGACAGCTGATCTGCGCGCACGATCTTGCCGAGTTCCTCCAAGAAGGCCGCGTCGCGCAAAGGGGGCGGAACGGGCGGAGGGTAGTGCGCAGGGTTCAGGTCGTGCGGCGAGACGTCTGGGTGGATCGTGTCCTGCACCCAGCGTAGAAGGTCGGGCAGTTCCTGGCCCGAGAGCTCGTAGCGCCGGCCCGTGAGCTCGACAACTCCGTCGGGACGCGCGCGGAAGCGCGTGTCTCGAAATCCCCATACGTCAAGGGACTCCACGTCGTCCGGATTGGTCGGGAGCGGCTCGGGCTCGATGCGAGCGGTTGCCGAACGGGGATCAAACGCTGTGGCCACGGTTTCCCTCCAAAGACCCACGGCGGCCTGGGTGCAAGGCTAACACGAACAGAGACGCCCCCGTCGGGGATCGCCGGCCCTCGGGGTGAAAGCGCGGTTCCCCCGTTCGTCGAGAATGGAGCCGCAGAGCTCGCTTCGCGCATTCGACCCTTTGACCCGATGGTGAGCGCGGACAAACCCTGCAACGCCTGGTCTTTCGACGCTCATTCGACCGCTGGCTTCGATGGCGAAACGGCGGGTTCGGGGAGGTTCCCGTCCGATTGTGTCGAAGCGGAGTGTTCTCATCGACACGCGCCTCGAGTTCTCTCAAGCCGTGCGTTCGGGCCGTCGATAGGATTGTCGACGCCTCACGCGTCTGGACCGGCGTACGGGGCGCGGTTCTCAGCGGTGAGCCCCTCCTCGCCAGCATCAGGGCGACGTTGCGTCCCGGGCACGCGGGTCTGCCCGGTTCGCGGTGGGGTGAGCGGATCTCTGGATCGCCCTCCCGGGGCAGGCGTGGCATAGCACGATGAGCGAATCGGCGGTCTTCGAACGCACCTGCAACGAGCTCGCGCAGGCCACATCCTTCGACAATCTAAGCGCGCGGGGCACGGTGCGTCTCGCGCTCAAGAGCGCCGGTCTTGACCCGCGCGACATTACGACCGCGCAGATGCTGGTCGTTGTAAAACGGGTGCTCCCCGGCGAGCTCAAAGCCCGCGGGGTCAAAGAGCCGGACGCAGTTTGCTCGGCGATCGCTGGGCGGATTGCGGGCATGGCCCCCGAAGCGCAAGGTCAGTCGGTCGAGGACGTCTTCCGGCGCCTGGGGGGCGGCTAGACAAGGCCCGGCGCAGCACGTGCTCGCCGAGCCTTGCTGGCGGCCACGAGCGCCCGACTCCGGAAGAGGAACACATACGGCACGCCGCAGCGTCGATTGCGCCCGTTCTCTGTAGCTTCGATCTGTGGGGTCCCGACCCCCACACCCTAAGACCACTGGCAAGAACGCCAAGTCGCAGAGACACGGTGACACAGTCCACACTCAAGAGTGCTCCCAATCCGCCGATCTGTCTCGATTGCGGGCCACTCACTCACAGGGGCGACACGGAGCAATTGCATGGAGCTCATTGAGGGCTTTCACTCGGTCGCAACCCTAGCGTTTGTCCTCGGTTCGGCCTTGGTGAGCGTCCGTTTGCTCGTCCTCGCTCACCGAACACGCGAGGCTCCGGAGCTCCTGCTTGGGTGCGCCATCCTTTGTACCGCGGTCCTGGGCTACGGCGTCCTGATTGCCAACTTCGCCCTTCGCGGTGGCATGCAGCTTGCCGCGAAAGAGGTGCCTCCAGTCGCGGTCGCGCTCTCCGGCGCCGGCAAGCTGCTTCACGATCTGGGGGTCACGCTCTTCCTCTTGTTCGTGGTCCACGTCTTCCGCCGCGATACACGATGGGCCCAGGCGTTGGCCGGGATGCTGGCCCTGCTGCTTTGGGGGGGATTCGCGCTGGGCGCCGCAAAGGGGAGCTTCCGGGTTGAACAGGTGGGTGGCCCGGCGTGGTTCTGTGAGTACGCCGTGATCTGGACCTACCCCCTTTGGAACATGATCGAGTCCTATCGCTACTGGGGTCTCCTGCGTCGCCGGGAGGCGCTCGGACTGGCCGATCCACTCGTGACCGATCGCTTCTTCTTGTGGGGCACGGGTTCGCTCTTCTCGGCGCTGGCGATCTGGACTGCAAGCATCCCATACGCATTCATGGGAGATCTCGCTCGCCTCACCGAAATCACCCCCGCCGTTCGGATCGTTACGGCCGTTTTGGGACTCGGGAGCATCGGCTGTTCGCTCTTCGCGTTCCTCCCGCCGACTTGGTACCGCCGTCATGTTCTCGCTCGGGCGTCGGTTGTCTCCCGAGCGAGCTGACCGAAGCGTCCTCCTGGGCCAACTGGGCGCCACCGGCGGGGGCGGTGGCCTTCCGCGCTCGGGAAGTCGTCTTTGTCCCTCTCGGTCCGGGTCAGCGGGCGGAGTCCCGTTCCTCGTGGGGGTCGCTCGATCTTTGGCCCGCGTGCATGAGGTGAATCATGGTCAAGAGGGCGGGATCTTCTACTCTTCTCCGTGGAGGCAGCTCACCTCATGAAGGCAATGGTGGTACGCACGGCCCGAGAGCCGATTGTGGCCGAAGAGCGCGAGGTCCCTCAGGCTGGGATGGGGATGCATGCGATCATTGAAAATTTCCGCGCTTTTTGGGCTCAAGCAGCGGTCGAGCGCATGATGAGCGGACGTGCGAGGTTTCGGGTGGTGTGGGGGGTCACGCCGAATTGATCGGCTTTCTCGCGAGAGCCGACAAAATCCCGATGCGATTCTTGAAGAGATCGATGTGTCAGCGACAAGAGAAGACTGGACGGGTACAAGCACCGGCCTTAGCGATCGCGCCTAGAACCGCAAGGTGTGGCTCTTGTGCCTCTGGCCGAGCCGAGCCGGCTTGCGGCTCCAAGGCACCCGGGCGCCTCTAACGAGCGGAGACAGGACAACTGTGAGTGACCGCCTCCGCCGATTGCTCCGATACCTCCTACCGCCGCCGGAGAACGGCGAGCCGGGTGAGGAGCAAGTCTTGGCGGGCCTTCGCCAAACGGCTGTCCTCTTCACCGCAGTCGGCGCACTGTGGACGGTCGCGAGCCTTCTGGTCTTGCGCGGGTCCGTGCTCGTGACTGCCGCAGCGGTCGGCCTTCTCGGGGCTCTCCTCGCCTCGCGCGCCTTTGCGCGCGCGGGCCGGCCGCGGATCGGCGGGGCAATGCTGGTGGGCGGACTTTGGTTCGGGAGCACGGTCGCCGCTGCGCTGACCGGCGGAGTCTCGGCGCCAGCCGTCCAGGCCTACACCTTGGCGATCCTTGGGGCCGGGCTTCTCGTGGGACGCCGGGCCACCGTCGGGATGGCGGGGCTCTCCGCCTTGGCCGCAGCGGGGCTGGCTCTGCTCGAGACCCTCGGCATGCTGCCGACGCACGCGATGGACAGGCCTTGGAAGACCTGGTGGGTTGAGCTCAGTATTTTTGGCGCGGCGGGCTTTCTCCTCTTCGATGCCCTAGGACGTGTGAACAAGGTGATCGCCCGCGCCATACAAAGTGAGGAGCGCGCGCACAGGCTCTTCGACCAGGGAGCCGACGCCATCTTCGTCCTCTCCCGCGGCCGCTTCTTGGACGCCAACCGACAGGCCTGCCGGCTGACCGGGTATTCTCGCGAGGAGATCTTGGCGTTGCGGATCAGCGATATCTTCCCCGAGCCAAGGCGTGGCACCTACCAACGCGATCTCGAGACGCTCGCCCGAGGCGAGACCATGTCCGAGCAGCGCACCTTGCTGTGCAAAGACGGCAGCACTCGCTTCGTCGAGGGGAACTCGCGGCTGCTCTCCGACGGACGCATCGAGGTGTTTACCCGTGACGTCACGGAGCGGATCGAAGCCCAGCGAAAGGGTGGGCAGCTGCAGGTGGCGCTGGATGAAGCGAAAGAAGGGATTGTTGTCCTCGACGCAAATGAGCGGCTGGTATATGCGAACTCTTTCTTTCGAGGCCTATATGACGGCTCCATCGATTTCAACGGCCACCCCTCTTTGGACCAACTCATGAATGACGAGGTACGGAGCGACCTCGTGGCGAAGATCCGCTCCGATGTCGTCGCCGGCAGAGCATTCTCGGACCGCTACCAGCGACAGCTGGCGAACGGTGAGCGGGTGGTGCGCGACACCACCTGGGCGCCAATCCGCGGAGCCTCGGGAGAGTTCCTTGGATTTGTAGGCGTGGTCCGCGATGTGACCCGTGAAGTCGAGCTCGAGGCCTCGCTTCGCCACGCCCACAAAATGGAAGCCGTAGGCCAGCTGGCGGCCGGAGTCGCCCACGATTTCAACAATCTTCTGACGGCGATCCTGGGCTTCGCCGAATTGCTGAAGCCGTCCCTTCAAGGGGACCCGACGGCGTACGATGGGGTCTTGCAGATCGGTCAGGCGGCGCGACAGGCCGCGAATTTGACCGCGCAGCTCCTCGCGTTTGGCAGAAAACATCCGGTGCAGCTTGAGGTACTCGACCTGAACGATGTCGTGCGCGAGACCGCGGGCATACTCCGCAGGTTGGTTCGGGAAGACGTAGAGCTAGGGCTCGCCCTTGCTCCGGCTCTCCCATCCGTACAAGCCGACCGGAATCAGATTCGGCAGGTGCTTCTCAATCTTGTGACCAACGCGCGCGACGCGACGCCGCGCGGCGGGCGGATCGAGATCCGCACGGACGAATACGCGGTCTCAAACGAAACCGCCGGGAGCGCTCCGACCGCGCGCAGGGGCCGCTACGCGATGCTCTCAGTCAGCGACACGGGGGAGGGGATGGACGCCGAGACCCGTGAGCACATTTTCGAGCCTTTCTTCACCACAAAGGCCGTAGGGCAAGGCACGGGACTCGGCTTGGCGAGCGTCCATGGAATTGTCGAGCAGCACGGCGGAACGATCGAGGTGGAGAGCGCGCCCGGCAAAGGCGCGACCTTCCGGATCCTGCTCCCTGTCGCGACGCGTCCTGCGGCCGCGGTGCAACGGACCCTCGCCAAGCACTCGCTTGCCACGCCGGGAACGGTGCTTGTGGTGGAGGACCAAGACCGGGTGCGGGGCGTTGTGGTACGCGTCCTGCGCGACGCCGGCTACCGGGTGCTCGAGGCTTCGGACGGCGAGAGCACGCTTCGACTGCTCGACCAGCAACCGAACATCGACATCCTTCTGACCGATATCGTCATGCCGAAACTCGACGGGCGGTCGCTCGCAGCGCAGCTGCGCCAGCGGTGGCCGGACCTGCGGGTGCTCTTTACTTCGGGCTACGCGCAGGATACGGATCGCGCGTGGCTCGCGTCCGACGAAAACGCAGCTTTTCTGGCCAAGCCGTTCACGCCGCGTGAGCTCCTTGAGGCGGTTCAGAAAATGATGAGCGCCTCGCGCACAACTCCTGCGTAGAGCTCCCCGGAAGCCGAGCCCGGGCCAAAGTGCCGAGAGCAAAGACCTGGCGAGGCGATTTCCTTGGGAATCGCTCGAGGGGACACCGCGGCAACCGCCGGACGTTCTCCGTCGTACGGACGGGCACCAGTGCCGCGCGGTTACGAGAGCTGGATGCGCACGGGGTAAAGGAGCCGCGGCCGCTTCGTCACCCCAGCGAGTGAATGCGGGTATCGGCCGCATCCGGACGGCTCGTGCGAGCACGCCTCGGGCACTCAAGGGTCTCCCCTGGCAGCCCGATAGCGAGCCATGGCCGATTCCTCCAGGCAGCAAAGCGTGAAGGGCAGCCTCATGCTTGGGGCTGTGGTGACTGTCCGTCGGCTGCGGGACAAGCGCCGCATCTCGTCCGAGCAGCTCGCAGCTCGCCTTGGACCTACTGCGCTCTCCCTGATCGATGAGAAGATTGATATCGGCCGCTGGTACCCTCTCGACGCATTTTGCGAGATCCTCGACACCGATTGGGACGTCGCAGGCCATCGCGACCCGGACTACATGCGGGAAGAGGGAACACGTGCCGCAGATCGCTTATTCGAATCCGGGATCTACCAGCAGCTCCAGTTCGCCGAGCGCTCGGAAAGGGCGCGAGCCGCCGACAATCTCATCCGACGGACCAAGCTGATCACGACCATCACGGGTTCGCTGTTCAGTTTTCTGACCGCCGAGGTCCGACTCAATCCCGAACAGCGTGATTCGCTTGAGATTCTCTACAGCAATGCCACGGGGTTTTCTGAGGCCCTTCGCTACACCACCGAGGGTTTCATGAACCAGATCAACAAGCGCCAGGGGTCTTCCAAGCGCTGGTCGAGCCATCGGGCACGGCCTGACCTCGTGGTCTTCAGCCTCCCGCTGCCCCGCCGCCTGACCGAAGCGAGCTGACGGCAGGCGAGGGATGGGCTTTCTCATCCCGAGGGAACTCGAGTTTTCCTCGGGAAGTTGCCCCCTGACGGCGGATGCTTCGAATCCGAGAGAGCCGGCCGCCCGAGCCCGATGGGGATCGAAGCCGCACGGACACGCGGCTCGTAAGTCCCAGAAGGGCGAGACTGCTTCTCTTGAGCGATCGCCTCACAACGCACGGATCTTGACCCGACCCCCCTTTAAGACCAAGATGCTCCTTACTTGGAAGGCGACTCCGCTCGAGAGACCCATCGGAGCGTCGCCCGCAAGCGCTGGGCACGGTGTTGGCGTTAGGAAGGCTCCATCGTCTCCGGCCTTCACGGCGCCCTGAGTGCTTGTGCGCCCCACCGAAGCGGAAGCGGGAGAAGAGGAGGCTCGCCGTGCCTCGCGTCGATCACGCAGATTCGGAGGTCGATTCGGGAGCGCAAGCCACGACCGAGCCCTTCGACCTTGCCAGTCTCGATATTTACGATCCCGGTCTCTACGTCGAGAACGTTCCACACGAGCGGTTCCGATTCTTGCGCCAGCAGGATCCTGTCTTTTGGCAGGAGCTGCCTTCGGGCCGAGGATTTTGGTGTCTCACGAAGCACGCCGACGTGAAAGCAGCGTCGGAGGCTCCCGAGATCTTCTCCGCCGAGCTGGGCGGCGTCGTGATCGAGGATCTCTCGCCCGACCAGCTGCAACTGATGCGCTCGCAGCTTCTGTCGATGGACCCGCCACACCATGGCGTGATGCGCCGCAAGGTGCTCGCAAGTTTTACGCCCGGCAGGATCGGGCGCATGGAAGGGTTCGTACGGGAGCGCGCTCGGGCCCTGGTGGAGCGCGCCCTCGAGCATGGCCAGGTCGAGTTCGTCCATGAGATGGCCGCCGAACTCCCGCTCCAGGTGATCTGCGAAATCCTCGGTGTGCCGGAACAAGATCGACCGTGGGTCGTCGAGATGGGCGATCGAATCATCGGTCGCGACGACCCGGAGCTGAATCCGGGTGGGGAGGCCTTCGCGGCGAGTCGCGAGCTCGGTGCCTACGGTTTCCGCCTCGCGATGGAGCGCAAGGGCACGGAGAGCGACGACCTCATCTCGGCGCTCCTCCATGCGAAGGCGCGGGACGACCAGGTGAATGAGGTCGAGTTCGCGGGTCTTTTCGTGCAGATCATTATCGCTGGCAATGAGACGACCCGGACGCTCCTTTCCGGAAGCGTCTTGGTCCTGCTCCAGCACGGGGAGTCATGGCGTGCGCTTCAGCGAGAGCCAAGCGGCCTCCCGACAGCGATTGAGGAGATGCTGCGTTGGACCACGCCGGTGCACTATTTCCGCCGCACCGCCGCTTGCGACACAGAGCTGCGGGAAAAGCGCATTCGCAGGGGCGAACGTGTCGTACTGCACTACACCTCTGCGAACTTCGATGAAGAGGCATTTGAGGATTCCTTCCGCTTCGACATCACGCGGGATCCGAATCCCCACCTCGCATTCGGATGGGGTGAGCACTTTTGCCTCGGTGCGAAGCTGGCACGGCTCGAAGCGCGGGTCTTCTGGGAGGAGTTCTTTGCGCGCGTCGCCTCCGCCGAGATCAACGGGCCTGTGCGTCGGATGCGCTCGAATCTCAACAACTCGCACAAGGCGATTCCGCTGCGACTGTTTGCGCGCTGAATCTCCCCGCTGCTCGGCGCTCCTTCGGGCGAAAGACGAGCGAAGCGCAGGCAAGAGCAGCGAGGAGCGGCTCGATCGCATGGACTGCGGAGAAGAGGGGTGCGTGCGGCACCGATCGGCTCTTCAACTCCTTCTGAACTACAGCTCCTCACACGCGCGCACGGCGACCCGCGCGGCGGCCCTGGCGGCTCGGCCCGAGTCGCGCGCTAGGATCGCAAGTGCGGGCAGGCGCCCGGGATGGGTGAGGATGTAGCGCGCGGCGGCGCGGAAGTTCGGCGAACCGTCGGGCTTCACCAGTCCAAGGATATCGATCGGAAGTTCGCCCGCGCGATCGCTGATCGCGCGCACGACCGACCAGGGGCACCTGCGGCGAACGCACACCGCCGCGATCGAAGCGGTTTCCATGTCGACCGCGACAACGCCACGTGCGACGAGGCGCGCCACACCCTCCGGCTCGGCGACAAACTGGTCCGAGGTCTCAAGCCGGCCCCATGCCCGGAGTCCCCCGAGCGGCGCCGGTTGGTAGCTCTGGCCGCTCACTCCGTCGATCACAAGCTCGGGGACGATGACATCGCCAATGGCTGCAGCGGACCCGACCCCGCCCGCGATCCCAACGACGATCAGGAGGTCCACGGGCTCAGAGTCGAGGAGGTACTCTGCGGCTTGCGCCGCGGCGCGCGTGCCGATGCCCGTCGTCGTTGCCACGATGAGGGCATTGCCCACGCGGCCACGATACAGCCGCACCTTGTCCAATCGCTCGGGACGCAGCGAAGCGGCCCGGACGAGTGGGCGGAGCTCGGAGGGCATCGGCGCAAGAAAGCCGACGCGAACGACGCTTTGGGATCTAGGCGTGGGCCCATCTCCAGAGGGAGTCGTGCACGTCGAGGTCGTGCAGCGATCCTTTCGTGCAGATCGTAGATCCAGACATACACCCCCAAGCGAAGCCCGCGCTCCCACCCGCCCGATCTCGCAGGTGGCGAAGCCGAAGTAGTTCTTCCGCAGGCGTACCCCGCTCGCAGAAGCCTTGCACATCTTCCGGCCCGATTTCCAGCGCGCACCGTCTCGCCGCCCGCTCGCTTGGACGAGGCACTGGGGACTCGGTCGGCGAGCGGCGATAGGCTTCCCGGGAAATGCCGAAACAAACCTGACACGCCGCAGACTTGAGAAAACCCGGCGCGATGAAAGCGCAATCCCCCGGAGAAGAGGATGCGACGCCGGATGGCCTTCGACCGGCGAAAAGCCGATCCACGGCGCCAACCCCTAGACCAGGTTGGGCGGGCCCGTGAGGGCTTTGGCTCGCGCAAGCGTCCGCCGGAGGAGGACGGAGTAGATCGGCTCGCCCCCGAGGAGTTCCGCGACGATCGTAGCTGCGGCGCAGGTGAGCAGGAGCGGAAGAATCTGTTCGTAGTTTGCGGTGATCTCGATCGCGAGAGCCACTCCTGTGATCGGGGCGCGCACCGTCGCGGTGAAAAGGGCGCCCATGCCTGCGACTGCAAATACCCCCGGATTGATCAGGTGAGGGAAGAAGGCGTGGACGGAGTGTCCGTAGGCCATTCCGAAAAGCGTCCCGAGGGCAAGCATCGGCGCGAAAATCCCGCCTGGGGCTCCACAGCCATAGCTCACGGCACTTGTGCCAAAGCGGACGGCGAAGAGGAGGAGCAGCGAACTCGCAGCCATCGGGATTGCCAAGACCGACGAGATGAGCTCATCGCCACCCCCGACGGTCGCTGGATAGAGCCATGCGAGAAGACCGATCGTCCCACCGACGATCGGCCCCGCCGCGCGATCGGCCCATCCCGTGAGGCCCGCGAAGCGATCGAGCACCCATACGAGAAGGCGAGAGAAGACGAGTCCCAGCAGGCCGAAGACGGCGCCGAAGATCGGAAAAAGCCAGAGTGAGGCGAGGCGCGGTGCATTGAATGTGAGAATGGAGATCGCAGGTCCCTGTCCGGTCAGTATGCGAACCGCGATATCGGCCGTGGCGCAGGCGATGACGACTGCCTGGACCGACGTAAAGGTGTACTTGAACTGAGGCCGCATTTCCTCAAGGACGAAGAGGACACCCGCGAGTGGAGCGTTGAAGGCTGCAGCCAGTCCAGCGCCGGCACCCGCAGCCACCAGGGTTCGCTCGACGGACAGCGGCAATCTCCCGCGGTCTGCGATCATCTTTCCAAAGTTCCCGCCCATCTGAATCGTCGGGCCCTCACGGCCGAGCACCAAACCCCCGCCGAGCGCCAGGATGCCGCCCAAAAATTTCACCGGGAGGACACGCTGCCAGCGGAGGGGTCGCACGCCGTCGAGTGCGCCCTCGATCTCCTGCACCCCGCTGCCACTCGCTTCCGGGGCGAAGCGGCGTACGAGAAGGAGGGCCGCGGTCGTCATCAAGGCCGACGAGCCCATCGAAAGAGCGAGCGAAAGGGATGCGTGCGACCCCGCTGGCCCGACTACGGCGACCCGGGCCTGCGCGAAGCTGCGAAGCAGGATTCGGAAGAGGGCGCCCACGAGACCGGCGCCGGCGCCGACGAGAGCTGCCCAGAAGAAGATTCGGAGCGGGCTGTATTGTGTCTCGAGCTCGTCGACTCGAGTTGGCCGGAGTTCCAAGCCGCGAAGAGGGGGAGAGGGGGCGCTCATCCAACCTTCGCCCCCGGCGACCCCGGTGTCGTCATCGACCCGAATTCGTGCCCAGGGCCCAGGTTAGCCACTCTAACCCGGACAGCGGCCAGACCCTACCATGACTCATCTCCCCGCAAACTCCTTTAGATCCGTTCCTTGCGCATGGGAACAAAGCGAATCGTCTGGTTCCCCGGCAGGGAGTACTCGCGTGCGCCTTGACTTCCATAGCCGCACCCGCGATAGAGCCGCTCGCCCGGGAGGGTTGCGACCAGCTCCGCCGACCGGAAGCCGTGAGCTCGGGCATTCTCCTCGCAATGCGCGAGCAGCGCTCGCCCCAAGCCGCGACGCGCCCAAGCGGGATGAACGAAGAAGGCGCGGATTCGCGCCGCGTCGCAGCTCGGATCGAGCGCCTCGGATTCGCGCCCCGCTTGAGCATCACCCCCGAAAAGGGTGCGGCGCCAGCTCCAACCACCACAGGCGATCAGCTTCCCCCCGCACTCTGCGACGAAATAGGTGCTGTCCCGAATGAGCTGCGTATCGACACCCCACGCGGATTGAAGTGCGGCTTCGATCTGGGCGTCGCTGTAATCGGCGCGGGAGAGAACCCGGGCCGACTCTGCGATGAGGGCATGGATCGCAAAGACGTCGTCGAGCGTTGCCTTGCGAAACGAGGCGGCCACGTGACTCCTGCCGGCGAATTGCAACGAGTTGCCGCTTCCACAAGCGTAGCTCCGCAGGGGCGAACCGATGGTTTGCGGGGAAGCCTGCCGTGAATGATTTCGTGGAGATCTTCCGCTCGGGAAGGGAACGGGGTCGCTCCGTGCGGAGAGCCCCCGCTTGCGAGCGCCCCCCCAATTCCGTTTCTCGGCGCCTAGACAAGAAGCTGCACGGGGCTCGCCCCGAAAGCAAACACCCGCGCTTGATCCGCAGCGACGCGGCGGCCGAGAGGTGTGCGAACAAATGCAGCGACCAAACCTCGCACGGGTTCGCCCCACCAGGCGCGCGAAAGTACGACGCGCGGAGGTATCGCCTGCGCGCGCTGGATGGACGTGATCTCGGGAAGGCGCTCGCCCTCGATGCGCCGCGTCGCAGTGTCGACGGACTCGGCGTCCGCGCCCGCCCGGAGTGCAGGGATGAGGTGGTTTGCAGCGATGAGAGCGTCACGCAGTGCGATGTTCAGTCCCTGTCCACCGACCGGCGACATCGTGTGTGCCGCGTCTCCGATCAGAAGCGCGCCGGGAGCACTCCAGCACCTCACGCGATCCGAGACTACGTCGAGCAGAAACGGATGGACGATTGCGCCCTTGTGCGCGCGCAGGTGCCGTCCGAGATCCGGTGTGACGTGGTTTGCCATCTCCTCGACCCACTGCTCGATGCCTTGCCGCTTGATCTCACCGAAGGTGCCCTTGAGGATCGCCCACGCGATCTGGAGTCGGTCGTCCCAAGTGTGGTAGACGATCAGCAAGTGGCCGCGACCCACGTAGGCGCGCGCACCGCGGAAGTCGCCCAAGCTCGGCAGCTTGCACCACACGACGTCCATGGGAGGCGCCTGCTCTTCCGCCTCGAAGCCACCGCGGCGCCGGACCACCGAGGCGCGACCATCGGCACCCACCACGAGGTCCGCGTGGAAGACCCGCTCTCCGTCTTCGGTTTGGGCGCGCACGCCGACGACGCGGCCTCCCTCCCGAAGGAGCTCTCTTACGAGGGTGCCTCGCAGAAAGTGAAACGACGGACGCTTCGATGCCTCAGCGACAAGCATCTCGAGCAGGGCGGGTTGCGACATCGCAACGGGGGACTGACCCGCAAAGAGCCCAGGTTCGAGGGCCACCTCGAGGACCACCTTTTGGTTGAGGTACACGCTAAGAGTGGTCGGCCGCACCTGTGGGACAGCGCGCAAGGGGTTCGCGAGACCCATCTGCTGCAGCGCATCGAGGCCACTCGGCAGCAGAATCTCACCACGGAATTCGCGCGCGAAGTCGCGTTGCCGCTCGAGGAGGGTGACTTCAACGCCGCGATCCGCGAGCAAGAAGGCGAGGCTCGCTCCCGCCGGACCGCCGCCCACGACTATCGCATGTGCCATGGCTGCCTCCGCATGCGTATCCCGACTCTAGATCCGAGGGAGGTCTTCGGTCCAACGCCGACGAGAGGACGTCGATCCGAAGCGCCCGGAGAGCCCGGTAGGCTCGATCTTCGAGAACCGCGGAGGACGCCCGACGGGTGCCCTGCGCCAGGGGGGCCGAGTTGGCCTCAAGCATCGGAACGCCCGCACGTGCGCGCGAGAGGGGAGGGAGGCGGAGCGCAGAAAAACATCTTGCCCTCCCGCTCTCTTTGTCTTAGACCAGATCCGACCGCTCTTCTCCCATGCATGTCACCCGCGGGACGAGGCAGCCCAATGCCATGGCGCGAATGGACTCCATCGGCGACGAGCGGGAGCATGGGAGAACTCGGGGCACCATCCTGCTCGTCGACGACGACGCAGACGTCTTGGAGATCGCTCAGGAAATGCTCGAGCGGCTCGGCTTCGACGTACACGCTGCCAATCAGGGCAGCGTCGCTCTAGAGTGGATCCGGAGCCACAAGGGCCCTGTCGCGGCCGCACTGCTCGATCTCGCCATGCCGGACATGACCGGAGATGAGCTCGCGCGGGAGCTGCAACGGATTCGACCGAGCACACCCATTCTGATCATGAGCGGCTTCCGGGAGGAGATTGCCCGGGGACGGCTGCCAGAAGACATTCGCGTCGCTTTCCTCCCAAAGCCGTTCACCCGAGAGCAGTTGGTGCAGACGCTGCGTGATCTCGGCCCCGCCCAATGAGCGCCGCTGATCCGGGGGGCGGAGCGGAGCTTTGGGGTCTTCTCGGCGCCGTGCTCGTGGGGCTCTGGACAGGCGGAGTTCTCGCGCTCACGCGATTCCCGAAGACACCCGTCTCCAGGACCTTTCGCGGATTCGGGCTCTGTGCAGCGCTTTGGGCCTTGGGAGATCTCGTCGCTGGCCACGCACCAGACCTCATCTGGAAGCAGGTCGGGATTACCATCCACTACTCTGGAGCGATCTTCCTGCCCTCGCTTTGGTGGATCCTTGCCCTGCGCTGGGCGGAAGAGCGAGGTGCAGCCCCACCGATCGACGCTCGGCGCTGGATCCGGGTGCCACTCGTCTTCGCCGCTGCGATGTGGCTCGTGATGGCGACCAATCCCTGGCATGGCCGCTTCTTGGTACCGGTACTCGGCTGGCGAAATCTCTACGGGCCTCTTTGGTGGGTGATGGCCCTTCCCAACTACGCTCTCATCCTCGGGGCGTTTGCAGTTGCGATTCGGGTCCTGCGGCGCACGCGCTCGCCCGGCGTGCGGCGCCAGGGAGCGCTGATGATTGCGGCGAGCGGGCTTACACTCGTGGCGCACTGGGTGTATGTGTCGGGGGTCGGGACTGGCGCCAATGCGACCATTCCTGTGTTGGCTGTGGCGGCGACGATCCTCGCGGTCGGCATGCTGCGCGACGGACTCTTTGAAGTGATGCCGGCCGCGCTCTCGGTGATCGCCTCTGACAATCCCGACGGGCTCGTGGTGGCGCGAAGGGATGGACGCGTCATCTACGCGAACGCGCGCGCCCGAGCCGCGCTGGCTCCTGCTCGTCTCGATAAGGAGACGCCGCTCCCTTCTTTGCTCGGCCCCTGGCTGCTTCGCTCGGATGGCGCACCGTTGGCCGCGCCGACCGGCTTCTCCTCACAAGAGGGCTGGTGGAGAACTGTCGTCGAATCCGAGGACGCGCTCTATCGCTATGGTACCGACGACGTGCGTTGGCTTCGCATCAGCGCCCGTCCCGTAGGGGGATTGGCCGGGCGACTCCTTGCCCATTGTCTGCGCATCCGCGACGTCACGGACGAACAACGCGCGGAAATCGAGCTGCGCCGGGCGCGCCGCCTGGAAAGCGTCGCCGAGCTTGCCCTCGGTGTAGCCCACGATTTCCACAATCTCCTGACAGTCGTGAAGGCCAACGCCGAGCTGCTGGCCGACCAGCTCCCGGCGAACCCGGAGCTGCAGCGCAAGCTCTCGAAGATTCTGCGGTCAAGCCAGCAAGCCACGGAGCTTGCAGATCACCTTCAGCTTTATGCTGGAGCCGCGGAACCCGTGCGGACAGCACTTGATCTTTCGACCCTCGCACGGGACATGCTCGAGATGCTCGATTCCGAGGTCTCTACGGCACCCATCGGGACAAGGATCCACATCGAGCTTGGCCTCGCGACCCAGCCCTTGTCTGTGGAAGCCGATGCGACGCAGCTCCGACAGCTCGTACTCAATCTCTTCGTGAACGCCCGCGACGCCCTGGGCGAGAGGGGCGGAGAAATTCGGATCAGTACTGGACGCAGCTGGCTCGATCCGGCGCGTGCCCCGCACGTGGTGTTGGGACGCGATCGTCCCGCAGCAGACTACTGTTACCTGAGGGTTTCGGACACGGGGAGTGGGATGAAGCCGGAGACCCAAGAGCGGATCTTTGAGCCCTTTTTCAGCACGAAGGGCAAGCATCGTGGGATTGGACTTTCTACCGTGCTCGGAATTGCGAGGTCTCACGACGCGGTGCTCGAGCTCGAAAGCCGAGTCGGCCGGGGAACCGCCTTCACCCTCCATTTCCCGATCGCGGAAGGCGATGCTTTCCCAGCGGAGCCCCTTGGCCCTTCCGTGACCGGGACTCGCTCCGCAGGGAGTGACTGAGCACTCGCGCAGTTTTCGGAGGGCACTTTCGAAAGGCGACGGCCGACGAGCGCGGGCTCCACCGTGTGTTTGACGCGAGGCCAGGCCTCGCTACCTGCGCAGCAGTCCGCGGCCTGTGATGAGCGGTAGATCGAGCGCGGACAACAATCCTGTCGGGGCCTCGCACACCGCGGGGATCGCATTCACAATACGCGTCGCCGTGAGCACGACACCACCCACCGCGTGATCACCGTGCTCATCCCAGAACTCGAATTCACAGCGCATGCCGGGAACGCCCTTCACGAGCACGCGGTAGGAGCCATGGCCCTTGGGCCAATCCGGTGCGAGGTCGTCATCGAGGCGTGTCACGTGTTCGACGACGAGGACGGGCTTGCCGCCGACGATGCCCTGTACCTCGAAGCGCAGCGCGGCCATCGTGCCGGGCTCGACCAGGTTGCCCTGAATATCGAGTCGCTTGGCCGCTGGCCGTCGCTCATGGCACTCGCGGATCTCGTCTAGCGTGAGGCCCAGACCTTCGGCGAGCAGCTTGATCGTGCCGCCCCAGGCAAAGCGCAGCGCCCCGGGCGTCAGGATCAGGGGCTTCGCATCCAGCGGCTTCCCAAAACCCATCGTATCGAAGAGCACTTCGGGCTGCGCGTAGGTTGCGTAGTTGATGATCTCTTGGACGCGGATCTCCTCCCACGTGCCGCATAGGCCCGAGAGCACGAGTGGAAGAAGATCGTTGGCGAAGCCGGGATCAATGCCCGAGGTGAAGAACGAACTCGTGCCCTTCACGCACGCCGCTTCCAGCTGCGCGGTTACGCGATCGCCCAGTGCGCGCGGGTTCACGAGACCCACGACCGAGCTTGATACCACGTTCTTGCCCGAGGCGAGGATGCCGCAGATGTCTTTCACGGCATCGAAAGGTCGGCGGTCCGCAGTCGCCGTGTAGACGACGCAGTCCGCGTCCGCCGCCAGCAGTGCGGCCGCGTCGCGAGTCGCGTGGACACCGGTTGGCGGCCGACCACAGAGCTCCCCTGCGTCTTTTCCATCTTTCTTCTCAGACGTGACGAAGACACCCACGAGCCCGAGATCGGGATGGTCAAGGATCTGGCGCAGCGCGTAGCGACCGACATTGCCGGTGCCCCACTGGATCACACGAAAGGACATAGGATCCTCCGATGGAGACGCGTGAGCTTAGCGGGGGCGTCCCGTTTCGGGCATCTTCCGGGGATGCGTGAGCATCGCTACACGCTCGATTTGCCCCATCCGCCGGCCCGGGTGTGGGCACTGATGCAGGACTACGAGCACTGGAGCTCGTACGCGCCGATGGTGATCCGCGTACAGGTCCTGCACGGGGGCGACGCACAGGGCAACGGGCTTCTCCGCCGGGTGATCTACCGACTCCCGCTTGGGCGCCAGGGATCGGCACTCGAGCTCGTGACAGAAGTCGCGCCGGCCCGAGGCTATACCTATACGATGATCAGTCGCCAACCCGGCAACGATCAGACAGGGCGCGTGCGTCTCGAGCCGATCGACCCGAATCACACCCGCCTGCATTTCGAAGAGCGCTACCACCTCACGAAGGCGCCCTGGCGGTGGTTCGAGGGACCGATCTATCGTTTCATCAATCGGCAGAACGAAGCGTCAATGCGTGCCCTTTCGGCGTGGCTCAGCGAACATCCTGAATACCGGACGGACCTCGCCTGACCCGGGTCCCCGTTCCGCGCGAGCGACCCGCTCACACGTGACGTACACATCCGGGAGAAACGAGCTCCGCTACGGCATCGCTCTGGCTCGGACCCGATGGAATGTGGGCGTTCACGCTCGGGGACGAGGAGGGAGAAGGGATCCGCGCCGACGGTGCCCTGAAGTTCCTTGCGGCTCAAGGGCTGCCGCGCATCCAACGCAAACGGGGTGGAACTCGAAGGGGTTCGCAGCTTGGTGGAGCCTCCCGCACGCGATGCAGCTCACGAGCATTGACGCGTGCGCGATCTCCCCCCGGCCAAGGGACCTGTCCCTGCCTTGCATGGTTGCCTCATGGTGTCACCGCCCTCGGCGCGCGAAGGCCGAGAAAAGCGGGTAGGGGGTTCTCGCTCAGCGACCTATCTTCGCCTGGCGCAGGCGACGATTCAATGACCGGCCGTTCAGTGCCTCCCTTTCAGAGTGAAATGCTTGAAAATGGGACTTCACGTGCAAGGTCTGATTCACGCAAGCCTCCGCGCAACCCAAAAACGGGCGATCGGTTCGCCAAGACCAGGCGGAAGCGAGATCCGAGCGATGCCGGCCACAGTCTTGACGACAACGGTCTACGTCGGCGTCGAGTGTCGCGATCAATCTCTCGGGGATGGCGCCCAGAAAACGGCGCTACGGATTCGGCTCCGCATAGCAACGCCGGAGCGCATCTTCGACCACGGCGTCCGCGCTCCCTGGTTCAGCGCTGTCGCACGCGCGGCGGTAGCTGCGGATCTGCTCGTCAAAGCTCTTGCGCCCGGCGAGGCACTCACGTTCCTCAGGCGAGAGGTTGTAGATCATGGCCCACGCTGCATATTGGGCGCGGAGCTTCTCTTCCAGCTCCGATTGGGGGAAGATGCACATCTCGCCCGCCGGGTAGGACGCGGGCCCCGAAGCCACCGCAGGCACCGAGACAGAAGGTGTGCGTGACATGGCGCAACCGGTCAAGACGACGACGAGCGCGGACCCTATGCGCATAACTCCCTCAAACTGCCTCAGCATGAGCAGACGGCGACAAGAGATCAACGCAATTCTGTGGTGGAGAGAACTCTATCGCGGGGGAGTACGAAGAGCGTCGCAGCCAGTGCTCAGATGAGCAGGCACGAGCACGCTGCGATAACAGTGCAAGGCCAAAGCGTCTTGCGTGGAGAGGAGTGGCGACTCGCTCTCGCAACTGCGCTCGGTGTGTCACGGATTCCTCCATTCTCTCCTCCGCATCATCTTCCGCGGCTGGCGTTTGGCGACTTTGGGTGGGCGCCCCCGCCCAAGTCGCCCGCCGGCTCTGAGGCGTTCCGCCCTTTTCCTCGCTCTCCCGAACGGCCACAACGATACGCCCTAGGAGTGGAGGAGAGGTTGCCCCCAGCTTCGCCTTGGCGCTGAATCGAAGCTCTGCACCCCGTGGACCCGAGATGGGACCCGACCCATGGGGCGCCCCAGCGACTGGGATGGCAAGGGCTTTCCGGATTCACCTGTTGTTCCGAAGGGAAGGGGAGAAGAGAACCCAGCCCGCGGTTCGCCTGCAGGCCGCCGCCCGGGAGCCGACGGGAGCATAAAGGAGGGTGGGGGAGGACGGAGGAGATGCCTCCCCGCGGGTTGACCTAGGCTGCCCAGACGCTTCATGTTTATGCCGAAAGCTACATTTTCCGGGGACGACAAGGGCGAGGCGTTGCGCGGAACCACGGTGGGAGACCCGGAAACTGCAGCTCGATCGACCTCGTTCCCGGGCTTGGGTGCAAGCTGGCCTATGGCCGCGCGCGCGAAAGCCGGCGGTATGACTCGATACCTGGCCGTGTCCTCCCTGCGCCGCAGCGCAGTCTTTGAGGGTGGGTCCTTGCAGTTCTGGAGCGTGCAACCGTGAAGCCCGAGGAGCTGCGCCAAATCGGGCCGTATCCCGTGCGTCAGTTCATCGCAGAAGGCGGCATGGCTTGGGTCTTCGAGGTCGCGGACCCGCGCTTCAATGCTCGCCGCGCCCTCAAGATGCTGAAACCCAGCGCGGCCGGCGGCGAGGAGTTTCGCCGCTTCGAGTCCGAGGCGCGTCTTCTCGCGGCAATCGATCACCCCAACCTCGTCACAATCTTCGACTTCGGAAAGGACGAGAGCACAGGCTGTTACTACTACACAATGCAGTTCATCGACGGGCCGCCCCTCTCGCAGCGCGGGTCGCTTGCGCTTGCAGAGGCGGCACCACTGTTCCTCGATGTACTTGCAGGTCTCGCAGCGCTGCACGACGCGGGAATCGTTCACCGAGACCTTAAGCCCGCGAACGTGCTGCTCACGAGCGATGGTCGCGCTCTGCTTGCGGACCTCGGGATCGCCCGTGTTCAGGAGGAAGCGAGCCTCACGCGCACGGGAATGGCCATCGGCACCGCGCTCTACATGTCACCGGAACAAGCCCGCGGAAAGCCGGTCGGTCCATCGAGCGACGTGTTCTCGATGGGCCTCTCGATCTACCAGGTGCTCACGGGGCAGACGGTTTACGACGCAACGGGGGACGTCGATAGCTCGAGCGGGCAAGACGTCATCCTCTACTTGGGCTCGCTGATTCACTCAGGCTCCGAGCTCAAGATCCCGTTCCCCGCCGCGATCCCGCCCGCCGTGCGCAGCGTGATCCGGCGTGCCTGCCGGTTCGACCCTGCGCAGCGCTATCGCGATGCCCGGGAGATGCACAATGCCCTGCTCGCGGCGTTGGAAGCGAAGCCGCCGGCCCTTTGGCCTCGCCTCGCCGCGGGCATAGTGCTCGCCGCCGTGCTCGCGGTCGGTGCATGGCAGGGGCTCCGGTGGTGGCGGAATCGGCCGTCTCCGCCGCCACCCCCAGCGGAAGCAGTCGCCCCGACGCCCCCCCCGACACCCCCGGCGACACCCACGCGTCCGGCCGAACCGCCCCAGCTCGTAGCGCGGATACCCCGCGAAAGTGCCATTGTTCTCCACCGCAGCGAGCTACGCTCGTTCTCCGTCGACGTGAAATCGCCTACCGGCTCTCCACTCCACTACACCTGGAGCCTCGACGGCGCGGCGCAACCCGCTGCCGGCGCGAGTTTCGACCTGCGGGCAGAGCGCAGCGCGCAGCTCTCCGTGCACGTCGAGGACGACAACGGCGCCTCCATCAACGAGCGTTGGGATGTGACAGTCGAACACAGGAAACCCGAGCTCCGCCTCCTTCCCGCCGGAGCGCAGCCACCGCTCGAGCTCGGCGACAAGCGGGAGTTCCGGATCGAGGCGAGCCACCCCGACGGCGAGCCCATCACGACGCGTTTCCTCCTTGATGGAAAGTCGGTGGCGGAGGGCAGCGCATTTACCTTCAAAGCCGACAAGCCGGGCAATTTCGTGCTGACAGCCCGCGCGGCAGATGCGCAGGGGGGCGTCGCCAGCGTCGATCGGCGCATCGAGGTGCGCCCGAAAGCCGCGGCGGCCGCGTCCGCGGTCCCAGTCCCGGAACCGGCGCAGACCGAGACCGCCGCACCGCCGGCGCCGCCCGTGGTGGCACGCGCGGTCCCGCCGGAGGCACCCGCGAAGGCGGTCCCGCACCGGGACCCCCGCGACGCTGCGCTTGCAGCCCTCGCCGAGTACAAGGCGGCCTACGAGTCACGCAACATCGACCGACTGGCCCGCGTCTGGATCATGAATTCGACGCAGCGCGCCCACATGAAAGACACCTTCGAGAACGCCGACAGCATCGATGTGCGCATCGAGCAGCGGGATGTCGTGGTGGAGGAGGATTCCGTGACGATCAACTTCCGCCAAGAGCTGAGCCTGACCGGTCCCCGCATGACGACGAAAGGGGCCGCGTCGGAGAACGTTGCCACCGTGATCCGTCGCGGCGAGGACCAATGGGTGATCTCAAGCATCTATCAGAAGAAGTGAACCAGGAGGCAAAAGACGAAGCTTCACCGGAAAGTGTATTCTATGGAGGCCGAAGGAACGACAAGCGCACGCAGCCCCTGCTCGTTGAGGCGCCACAGGAGGTTCGCAGAAAGGACAAGGCGGCGCCACGGATTGAACTTGATTCCGGTGGCCGCCGAGGCGATGTAGTTTCCTACCTCGTTGTGTTGCGTGTTCTGGTTGAGCAAAAAATCGGTCGTCGCCGTGAGCCACTCGGTGATCCGGAGATCCCCGCCCACTGCGTAGCGCATTTCGTTGAGGGCTTGGTCGTTAAATCGCCACAGAAAGCCCACGCTCACGTGGGGCGAGAAGATGCCGAGGGCTGCTGAGTAGATCAGCGAGGCGCCGGTGGCGGGCTGGCCGAAGCCGCGAAAGTTGTCGGCGTCGCCGGTGGGCACGTAGAAATCCAAACGGCTTGCCACAGCGCCATACTCGCCCTCGACGAAGTTCATCTTCGCGCGCAGCACGATATCGCCAATCCCGCTCGAACTCGCGCTGCCGCTCGTTCGCACCGAGAACGTGCTCCCCGTACTGGGATCGATCAGTCCATTCGCCTGGACGCTCCCCTTGAGCCAGGTCGCGAGGTAGGGCACCACAATTCCAACGTCGAGCTTGTCGGTGACGCCGTAGTTCACGAACAGGGCATACACGTCTGTATGGATGTCGGTGTCGAGGCTGACCTTTGGAATAGACGCACCGAGCGTGTAGGTCCCGGGTGTCCCGCTGGCCGGGAATCCACCGGCCGCGGAGCAGGTCGACGAACCACAGGGCGGGATCACGAAGTGAATGAGACTCTTCCCAAGCACCAGAGATCCGGCGTTGAAGGTCACCAAGGGAGGAGGGCCCGGCGGCAAAGAGTTCCCCGGATTAGAGGGTGGGGTAGGACCGTGAATCACGTTGTTCGGGCTCGGCGGAATCACGATGACCGGCGCACCGCCGCTGGTCAAATCGTAGTTCCCGAGGTTTTGACCTTGGAAGACGTCGTAGTCGATCGAAGAGTAACCAAGTGCGATGTTGAGCTTTCCTTTGCCCGTGGTCTGGCCACGCTCCGAAAAGAGCGGTCCAAGTCCGTCCGTGGATCGCTCGAAGATGTTGAGGTTCGGGTCAAACTTGTATGTGAAGCCCGCCACAGTAGAGCCGACGGGGTAGTAGTTGAACTGGTCCGCGATCTGAGAGCTGAATTGCACGAGCGCCGCTCCGCTCTCGAAGGTCGAAAGAAACTGGCTGGAGCCGCTGAAGCTGCTTCCGGTGAGGAAGACACCCACCTCGGCTTGCGCCTGTGCGGCCAGGTTTGGGTAGAAATCCTTGAGATCCGCGGCCTGGGTGGCGCGGCCTCTAGCGAAGCAAAGGAGCACGAGCAAAATGGTGAGGTAGGGAATACGCTTGCGCACGCTCTCCCCCTTTCGATGCGCCAACGTGGCCCCGACTCTACGAGGCGGCCGGTCCCGGTGTCAACTGCACGCAAGAGCTCCGATCGATGCCGCGCTCCTCACGCGTTAGGCACTGCTGGGCTGACAACGCCACACGTCGCAGCGTCCAGTCCAATTTCTCATCCTACACCCCTCATCGCCTGGCCTTCCGGATGGGCGAAACGATGCCAAAAGACAGGACGGCCTGGCATCTCGTGTGGCAGTTCCCGGCCGCTTGGAAAACGAAGCGAACGAGCCTCGTTGGCGGAGCTGGCCGATGCGCTGCGGTCGTTCCGAAGTCCTGTTCAGGGCGGATCGGGCGGTGACGCGCTCGGCCGAACCGGCGGGCGAAATCGAATCTGTGTCCACAGGGTCCGCGGAGTTTGCGAGGACCCGGCCGGAGGCGGATCCCTCGAACGGCCTTAGGCCTCGGTGACCTCGAGGACGATCCAGCCGGCCCCAGCCTCTTCCAAGGCCCGCGCCGCTGCATTCTCAGTGCTCTCAGTCTCGACGAGGATCGTACGGCGATCGTGGGCTTCCGCTGAGCTGGAGCCGGACCCGCCAGACTGGGCCCACTGTGGGCGGCGGGGCGGCGGCTGGCGATGGCGTGGGAGCCACAGGCGGCTGAGGGGACACCGCGGGCCGAGAGCGTGCGGTCCGCGCCTCAGCGTGCTCTGCAACGAGCTTGAGATATGCCTCGGAAGGATTCGCAACCACGAGACCGAACACCCAGGGAGCCTTCTCGCTCCGCCGTGGCTTCAGACGACGCGAATGCCAGACGAGGCTTTCGATCATGAGGTGCTGGCCCCGCGCCAGGGTGACGATCACGACAGTCGGCGTACCGTGCTCAAGCTCTTCGTCTTCCACCAGCCGGACCGAAAGACCTCCTTCTGAAAGGTCTAAGAGGGTCGCAGAAATCGTTCGGCCGTTCGCCCGCAGTTCACACGGGGTACGCAGCTGAACGCGGTTTTGCCTCCGTCGTTCCGCGTGGTTCTTTTTCCCCTCAAAGGGAGGTGGGCTATGCAGGCCCGAGTTGCTGTATCGGCGAGCCAGCCACGGACTCAAGAGAGGCAAGGGAAAAAGCAGCCCGACGCTCCGATCCCCGGGCGGGCGACCCAGAGGGCCAGGGAGCAATGGGAACACCCGTCCTCGGCGCTCGACGACGTGCGCTTGGCGCGCCACGGGCCCGTTGCGACGGAGTGGAATCCTCGACTGGTTCCGCACCGCGCATTGAACGAGTATGGGGTTGGCGCGGGGTTCCGAGCGATCGCGAGCAGCCAGCGAGCCGTTAGCCGAGCAAGAAGTGAATGATCGCCCAAACGACCAATGTCATGAGGAGGCCGAAGAGGCCCACTACGGCGAGGGCGAACGCGGCGTTGGGTAGGGTCTTGGGCCCTGTGTTCCTCTCTCGCGCCTGCCCAAGATATTCATCCATCAGCGCCAGCGGGATCAGTCGACGTACTAAGCGAAGCCCCACGATGGCGACGATGAGGTCGTCCAAGTATCCAATGACGGGGATCCAGTTTGGAATGAGCTGGATAGGGCTTGCGAAATAAGAAGCAACGAATACGGCCACGAGCTTGGCGAGGAGAGGAGTGCGTGGGTCCTTCGAGGCAAGGTAGAGCGCACGGACTTCGATGAGGAGCTCTTGCGCATGGTCTTTCCAGGAACCTTCGCTCCCTTGGGGCTGAATGGTGCGGCGCGGCGGCATGAAGTTGGGGAGCGTATCTCGCGTAGATCGGCAGCGCCGAACGCGCGCCCAAACACAGGAAGGAAAAGAGTGAGATGTGGGTCGTGCCCGTCCGCGATTTCCTGACCAGCGTGCGGAGGCTTTGCCGCTAGCGACCCCGCGATTCTCGATGGAGGCGTCGTCTCTTGGCTGCTCGCGCGGTGCGGGTTCTCTTCTCGGAGGGCTCAAGCTTGTCGGCCCGCGAGGCCATTACGGCGCTCGGGAGAGCGGGCTGCCGCATCGAGGTTTGCGACCCGAGCGGGCTTTGCCTTGCTCGGTTCTCGAGATTTGTGCGACGAGTGCACCGCTGTCCGCACTTCGCCTCCGATCCGATGGCGTACTACGGGTTCATCCGGGGGCTTCTCGCGAGCGGCCACTACGATGTCCTCTATCCCGCGCATGAACAGGTCTATCTCTTCGCCCGGCAGCGCAACGCACTCTCCGCACTCGCGGGCGTGCCCGTCCCGAGCTTCGATGCGATTCAGCACATACAAGGCAAGGTCGCAATGGCCGCTACGCTCGAGAGGTTGGGGATCCCGATGCCTCCGACAGTTGTAGTTCACGATGAGGTCGCAGCGCGGGCAGCAGCCGCACGCATCGGGTGGCCATGCTATCTGAAAGCCGATATCGGGACCGCAAGTGGAACGATCTGGAGAGTGACCGACGCGCCTTCGCTCGATCATGCGCTTGGCGACCTCCGCACCCTTGGAGCGCTCTCCAGCGGTGCGGTCGTTCAGGGACTTGCCCCGGGCGTGCTCGAGCGCATCTATGCACTCGCCGACCGTGGCCATCTCGTAGCCGCTCATAGCGTCCAACAGCTCACCGCGGGACCGCGAGGGGGCGACGTGCAAAAGGTCTCGGTGGACCGTCCAGCGGTCCGCGCCCACGTCGCGCGCTTGGTCGAGGCACTCGATTGGCACGGTGCCCTGTCCATCGACTATCTCCGGGATGGGTGCGATGGCACCGAACGATTCGTAGACGTAAACCCGCGCCTGGCAGAGCCGGGGAATGCCGTTCTATGCGGCCTGGATTTGCCAACTCTCCTCGTCCGCCTGGGTCTTGGCGAACACATCCGCGCTCAGCCGCCGGGGGAAATCGGCGTCCAGACGCACATGGCGCTCCAAGCGATCATCCTACCGGCAACGCATGGCGGTTCCCGATTCGAGATCCTGCGAACGGTCGCGGAACTGATCCTGAGCCGCGGCCCGTTTTGCAGCAGCCACGAATCGCTGACCCCCGTTTGGGTCGATCCACCGAGCGCGCTTCCCGTCGGATTCGTGGCACTCTTGCTGCTCCTTTCACCGGCGAAATGGAGGTCGCTGGCAGCGCGGCAGGTTGGGAGTTACGCGTTGACGGACGCGGCGGCTCGGGCGATCCGGGAGATGCCAACGGATGCGGTTTGAAAGAACGGCGCAACGACGACTCCCTGGGAGTGCTTGAAGCCGCGCTCTCCTCGCCTTGATGACCGTGCCGCCGCCCGGGCGTCATGCGAGCAAGTTGACCCGGCATTCCGAACCCTTCAACCTTCACCGAACCGGCGTCGAACGCTGCACCAGCCGCCTGGGTCTGAGGAGGGTAGGATGCGAGGGGAATACCTGACCGTAGACGCCGATGGACACGTGCTCGAGCCCATCGATACCTGGGAGCGCTACATCGACCCGAAGTTCCGCGACCGCGCGCTGCGCGTCGGCATTGACTCCGACGGCTTTGAGAACCTCTTCATCGACAACAAGCCCACGCGCATGCTGAAGGGGCGCCTTGGTGCGCTCGGCGGCATTGAAGCGTCCGGCGAAGAGAAGTTCGCGTTTCAGATTCCGGGCCGACGCACATACCAGGACGGCGCACCCGCGGGCGGCTACGACCCCAAGGCGCGCCTTCAAGTCCTCGACGCAGAGGGAATCGACAAGGTCCTGCTCTATCCAACGATCGGGATCGCCTGGGAGGGGGGCGTGAAAGACCCCGCGCTCGCTCTTGCCTACTGCCAGGCGTACAACCGCTGGCTCGTGGACTTCTGCCGTACGGACGTGCAGCGGCTCTATCCCATTGCGCACATCACACTCCTCCACCCTGAAGGTGCCGTCGAGGAGGTGCAGCGTGCGCGCCGCGACGGGTGTGTGGGCGCTTATCTCTCGCCAGACCTTGGAGCCCGAGGCGGGCGGTCCCTCGATGACCCAACCTTTGACCGCTTCTGGGCGACCGTGCAGGATCTCGCGATGCCGGTCGCGTTTCACGTGGTCGCGCGAGAGGACCTGACGTTCTCACGCTGGGCGAGGCGAGGAACCGGTTCGGACGGCCTGTTCATGTTCGCTTTCCTCGCAGTCGAAGTGATGGCCGCCTTCACTCAGATGATGGTGACCGGCCTCTTCGAACGCTACCCGCGGCTGCGCTGCGCTGTGCTCGAAGCGGGTTCGAACTGGATCACCGCGTGGCTGGACCGGCTCGACCACAAACTACAAAGGGGAGGTTTCCCGACCGCGCTCCGTATGCTTCCGAGCGAATATTTTCGGCGCCAATGCGTCATTTCGGCGGACCCGGACGAGACGCTTACGGCACCGATGGTGGAGCACCTCGGCGCTGACTACGTGGTCTGGGCCTCGGATTACCCCCACCTGGATGCCTCCTTCGGCGTGGTGAACGAGATCCGCGAGCGTCTGGCTTCGCTGCCGCCGGATGCACAACGAAAAGTGCTGGGCGAGAACGTCGTGCGCTTCTACGGGCTCGGCGGCTAACGGCAGAAAGGCGCGGCCGCCTCCGCACCGAGAGGACGAGCCGCGGAACATGCGGGTCCCCGCTCCGGAACGCCGAGAGTCCACATTCGTGGGCTTACGCTTGCGCGACGAACTTACGGCGACGGAGGACTTCTCCGCCAACACCAAACACACTCGATGCAGCTTCCCCCGCGAGAGGCCGATGCAGGCGACCGAATCGGCGTCGTGGGAGGAAGGAGATGCGGATTGCTCGCGGAATCATCGCCATCTGCCCTACCTTGGTGCGGACTCCGCGGCTGCAATGAGCGTACGGGCATCGCGAACGAAAACCCAGGCGGCAAGCCCTCAGCGCTATCAACTCGTCCTACAATCGAATCGCTGGCCAAGGCGTCGAGCGGCTCGCGGCCCTTAGCGATGGCGTCTTTGCGGTGGCGATGACGCTTCTCGTGCTCGATCTGCGCGCTCCCGCGACGCAAAAAATTCATAGCGTGCAAGACCTATGGCACGCACTTCTGGCACTCTTGCCTCAGC
>DATGZK010000058.1:0-9044 GCA_035489755.1 Myxococcota bacterium | reverse complement strand
ACGTCTCCTCGGTGCCAAGCGCCTTCGCGTTCGGATATTCGAGCAGCATCGAGTAGGCGTGTGGCGCGTACTTCTGGAGGATCTGCATCGCCTGGCTGGCCGAGCGCAGCTCGTTGCCGGGTGATCGCGTCTCGCCGTCGTCGCGGGCGTAGGGCGCGATTCCCGCGAGCCCCTTGGCCCGGTAGGCCTGCACGCGCGCCAGAAGCGCGCTGATCACGGCCTGCTCGACCTCTGTCGGCGACGCGTCCGCGCCGAGCTGCTGGAAGCTCGCAATCTCGGCCTCCGAAAGATTCAGAGGGCCACCGGGCTGGGCTTTGACGTACTCCGCGGCGCGAGCTGTTGCGCCAACGCCGAAGGTGAGCTTCGCGAAGTCGGCCGGGCTCCCAGCGCCTTGCACGAAGCCGAACGCGATGTTTCCCGGATCGACCTTGTCTAGTAGGCCCTTCTTCAAATCCGCTACGAGATCGGCCGGCGATGTCGGCACTTGGAACGCGAACGCGGCCACGAGCTCCCGGGGGCCGCTCGACTGGATCGTGCCACGCACGAACTCCCCAGCCTGCACCTTTTCGACCTGATCCGGCGTGTAGCCGAGATCAGCGAGCAAAGTGGCGGCGTTGGGCAAGTCCGCGGACGCCGGCGTCGCAACAGCACAAGCGCTGAGCATGAGGGCAGCGACTATTGAAGTTCGAACCACGTTCGGATCTCCTTGGAGATTGGTTAGCAGTACTGCACAAAGGATCGTTGCTATTGGCCAAGATTTATCTACGAAGGTTGCGTTGAGAAGAATAGGCCCACTGTCTGGAGGAAAGTCCGCCAACTCTGCGAGGGAGGTTTGCGGTGGCGGGGTAGGTGCCTCGATACTGTCGACTGCGCGACCGTGAAGCCGAGCTTCCGCAGCTCGCCGTGGATCCGAGACGCGCCCCAGGTGGGATTTGCGCGATGCATTTCCAAGATCAGATCACGAAGCTCGCCTTCGATCGTGGGCCGTCCCAATGGGCGCGAACGACTCTTCCACCGCCAGTACAGACGAAACCCGCGGCGGTGCCAGCGGATCACGGTCTCCGGCCGGACGAGGACGAGTGCATGGCGCCATCCGGGCCAGAACCGCGCCAACCACACCCAGAGGATTCGATCGGAGGCTCGGAATCGAACTCGTCGCCCTGTGCGTTGGCGCTTCAGTACAACAAGTTGATGGCGAAGGGCGATCACCTCGGCGTGGAGCGCGGCTTGGCGCCACAAGAGACACCGGAACGCGCCGAGAAGGGCCGAGAGGGCGGGCGGCAGCATCGAAACCACGTTGACCCACCCGGCGGGAAACATCAATGTTCACGAGGTGATCGAGTTATCGGAAGACACAACACTCGGGGCACGAGGGAACGATCTACCACCGACCACATCGTGAACGGGATCGTGGTCATCGACGGGCCCCGGGATGTGAATGCGGCGTGGAACGCGGTTCTCCTGCTGAGAGCAGGCGACGAAGTCGTCGAGCTCAGCGGGGTTCAGCATGATTCTCATTTCATTCGCTCGGCAGCGCTCTGCGCACGTGGCGCAGATCACGATTTCTCGCCGCCGAGCAACACCTGTTTCGCGGCGGAGAGCTCCTTCAGTTTCTCCTTGCTGACCTTCGGGTAGCGCAGATCGAGCGCATCCAGCGCCTCGACGACTGCGGCACCGACGACGATGCGGGTAAACCACTTGTTGTCGGCGGGTACGACGTACCACGGCGCGTCGGGGGTGGCGGTGTTGCGGATCATGTCCTCATAGGCATCCATATAATCGTTCCAAAAGGCGCGCTCCTTGATGTCGTTGGCCGAGAACTTCCAATTCTTCTCCGGGTTCTCCAGCCGTTCGAGGAAACGTCTCTTCTGCTCCTTCTTGGACACGTGCAGAAAGAACTTGCGGATGATGACTCCATTCCGTGCCAGGTAGCGCTCGTAGCTGCGAATGTCCTGGAAACGGTGTGTCCAGATGTTCTTGGTGACCAGCTCGGGCGGGAGCGTCTGCTTCTCGAGAAACTCCCGGTGCACGCGTACGACGAGCGCCTCCTCGTAGTAGCTGCGATTGAAGATCCCGATGCGCCCACGCTCCGGCACGCGCTGCATGCAGCGCCACAGGTAGTCATGGTTGAGGTCTTCCGCGGAGGGCGCCTTGAAGGAATCCACCTGGCAGCCCTGCGGATTGACGCCGGACATGACGTGCTTGATGGTGCCGTCCTTCCCGGCGGCGTCCATGGCCTGGAAGATGAGCAGCACCGCCCAACGGTCTTGCGCGTAGAGCATGTCCTGCAGTTCGGCCAGCGCCTGGATGCCGATGGCGAGTGCTTCCTGGGCACGCGGCTTCTCCTCGGAGCCGAACTGGAGCGTGTCGCCGGGATCGATGTCTTTGAGACTGAAACCTCTGCGGTCGGTGACCCGAAATGGTTTCGCAAAGCTGTGGGCCCGCTTGATGACCTGCTTGGTATTCATTCGACACTTCCTCCCTCGAGATTTCGACCGACTCAACCCTCGCCAAATCAGGTCATCTCAATAGGGCGAAACGGCAACGGTCCCTTGCGGTGTCATGCTATCGATCCTTTCGTCCTCTCGTATTCCGCGGCCAGCGACAGCTCGTTGCTGCTTTGGAGTATGAACCACAGGATCCCCGGCGGCCACCTGCACGCCGATACCGGTCAGCAGGCCAATCAGTGCACTGAGCGACAGGAAATCCTGTCGCTTTCGAAAATGTCATCGGTCACCATTCAATCTGCCAGCCGCTCGTATCGATGATGGAGCCCGCCCACCTCCGAGAATGCAACGACGGCGCCACGCTCTCGCCCGTGCCGTCTCTCGGGAGCATCCTTTTCGAGCGCCAGATGGGTGCGAACACGGTTGTAGTAGTGGGCGTAGGCTGACACGATCCGGCAGACATGCCGCTCATTGAGAGCGGTCACGTGATCCAAGCACTCGCGGCGCAAGGACCCCACGAACCGCTCCGCATACCGATTCGGCCAAGGCGAGCGAGGGGCGATCGGAACCTCGCCCAGACCCATGCCTGCGATCCGGCGCTGGAACTCGGCTCCATAGATCGAATCCCGATCGCGGATCAAGTACCGAAGGGCCGTCTCCTCGGGCAGCGCCTCGACCATTTGCTGGGCGGTCCATGCCGCCGTCGGATGGGCGGTGACGTTGATGTGGAGGAGCCTGCGTCGCTCGAGACTCAGCACGGCGAACACGTAAAGCTGTCCAAAGGTGACCGTAGACACCACAGCGAAGTCGATGGCGATCGCTTCCCGAAGGTGGTTTCTCAGGAACGTCCGCCAGCTCTGGGAGGGCGGCTTCCGATTGCGAGGCAGGTACTTGGAGACCGTCGACTGCGCGAGGCTTAAGCCGAGCTTGAGCAGTTCGCCATGGATGCGGGGAATACCCCAGGTGGGATTCGCGCGATGCATCACAATGATGAGATCACGAATCTCTCGCTCAATGCGCGGTCGTCCAGGGCACCGCGAGCGGCTTTTCCAGCGCCAGTAGAGCCGGAAGCCTTGTCGGTGCCAGCGGACCACGGTCTCTGGGCGGACGAGGAGGAGTCCTTGACGCCATCCCGGCCAAAGCCGCGAAAGCCAGGACCACAGCACCCGGTCGGAGGTCTGAAAGTGGACGCACCTTCCGGCGCACTGGCGCTTGAGGACGAGGAGCTGGTGGCGAAGCGCGAGAACCTCGGCTTGGAGCTGCGCGCGAGACCACAGCAGAGACTGAATCGCAGCCAGAAGAGCCAGAAGGGCAGGGCGCGCCATCGAAAGCACGTTGACCCAGCGCGACGAAAACATCAATCATTTCAATGCGGACGGGAATTCGAAAGGCACAGGGGCTGGACCTCCTGGTTTTCACAGGGGGATCGGTGAACGGGCCGCGTCGGTGCGGTGGGAAGCACAAGAGATGGCGCGGCCAACGTTCGATTACCTTTTTTGCCGGAGCCCATTACCTCCGAGGGCTCGGGCGACGGTTGCACTATCTCCAGCGACGCCACTTGGACAGGGAGTTCTCACATCCGATGGGGCCAACTTGACAGGCTGCATTCTTAGCAACGTGCGTGCGGTCTCGGCCGACAGTCTGACGATTCGTTGGACGGCATAAGCCCAGCAGCCTGACGGAGGCGTGGGTTCCGACTATCCCAGAGCCGCCCGGTGCCCTCCTCATTTCGGTTGGTATCCTGGGGCTCGGCTGCGACGGAACGCAGGCGCGCGCCAAAATCACGCTCAGTTTCGCGTTCACTGTGAAGGGGCGGAGACATACTATGGACCTGGCATATGTTTCTGCGCTTGCAGCGTTGGCGGGATCGGCGATCGGTGGGGCCACGTCTTTGGGGGCATCGTGGCTGAGCCAGCGCACACAAGTTAGAGCGGAGGAGGTTGCACACGATATCGCCAGACGCGAAGACCTGTACAAGGACTTCATCGAAGAAGCCTCAAAACTCTACGCAGATGCCCTTGAGCATGATAAGGCAGATACATCCAAGCTCGTGAGGTTGTACGCTCTCGTTAGCAGGATGCGCGTTCTGTCACTGCCAGCGGTCATCGAAAGCGCGGACAGGGTTATGCAAACGATCGTCGAGACGTATTTCAAGCCGAACATTACGTTGCGTGAGCTATCGGAGACCTTGAAGGATAGGAGTGCAATCGATCCCTTGCGGGAGTTTAGCGAGGTTTGCCGCGGAGAGTTGCAGAGGCTTAGGCTATCTCGTGGGTAAACGACCTTCGCCGCGAGAAACCAAAGCGGCAAGTAGGCAGCGGGGGATATCCAGCCGAGGCGGGCACCGATCACCGCCATGCTCACCTGTGCCTTCCGAGAATGTGATCGGTCACCATTCAGGCTGCCATGCGCTCGTATCGATGATGAAGCCCGCCCACCTCGGGAAACGCCACGATGCGTCCCGACGCTCGCGCTTGGATTCCCCGCGGCTCAGGAGCATCCTTTGCTACGGCCAAATGAGTCCGCGCGCGGTTGCAGTAGCGTTAGCTCGAGACGATCCGACAGACATGCCGTTCGTTAAGCGCGATCACGTGATCCGAGCACTCGCGGCGCAAGGACCCCACGAACCGCTCCACATAGGCATTTTGCGAGGGCAAGCGCGGAGCGATCGGAACCTCGAGACCCATGCCTGCGATCCGGCGCTGGAACTCGGCTCCATAGATCGAATCCCGATCGCGGATCAAGTACCGAAGGGCCGTGTCCTCGGGAAGCGCCTCGATCATCTGCTGCGCGGTCCAGACTGCCGTCGGATGGGAAGTCACGTGAACATGGAGAAGCCTGGCGTCGCTCGAGGCCGTAGACACCACGGCGAAGTCGATGGCGATGGCTTCCCGAAGGTGATCTCTCAGGAACGTCCGCCAGCTTTGGGAATGCGGCTTCCGATGCCTCGGGAGGTACTTGGAGACCGTCGACTGCGCGAGGCGGAAGCCGAGCTTGAGCAGCTCGCCATGGATGCGGGGAGCGCCCCAGGTGGGATTCGTGCGATGCATCGCAATGATGAGATCACGAATCTCTCGCTCAATGCGCGGTCGTTCAGGGCACCGCGACCGGCTTTTCCAGCGCCAGTACAGGCGGAAGCCTTGTCGGTGCCAGCGGACCACGGTCTCTGGGGGGACGAGGAGGAGTCCTTGACGCATCCCGGCCAAAGCCGTGAAAGCCAGGACCAGAGCACCCGGTCGGAGGTCTGAAAATGGACGCGCCTTCCGGCGCACTGGCGCTTGAGGACGAGCAGCTGGTGACGAAGCGCGAGAACCTCGGCTTGGAGCTGCGCGCGAGACCACAGCAGAGGTCGAATCGCAGCCAGGAAAGCCAAAAGGGCAGGGCGCGACATCAAAAGCACGTTGACCCGACGTAAACATCAATCATTTCAATGCGGACGGGAATTCGGAAGGCAGAAGTTGACAACTGCTGCCGACTGTGGTTTTATCTTGGTCGATTATTCTAGAATGAATAACCAAGATTTGAGAAAGACGACACCATGGACCACGACGCCTATCTCGAGCGAGTCCGAGCTCTGATCCCCGGAATCCGAGAGCGCGCAGCCGCCTGCGAGCAGCTGCGCCGACTCCCGGACGAGACCTTCAAGGAGTTCCAGCAGACGGGCCTGCTGCGCGCCCTCCAGCCCGCTCGCTGGGGCGGCTACGAGCTGTCCCCCCTTACGCTGTATGAAGCGGTCATGGAGGTGGCCGCCGCCTGTCCGTCGAGTGCCTGGTTCCTCGGCGTGGTTGGGATCCACAACTGGCAGCTCGGCCTCTTTCCCGAGCCGGCGCAAAGGGACGTCTGGGGCGAGGACTCGAGCGTCCAGCTCAGCTCGTCCTACGCACCCACCGGCAGGGTGGAGCGGGTCGACGGGGGCTTTCGCCTCTCCGGCCGCTGGTCCTTCTCCAGCGGCTGCGACCACTGCCAGTGGGTGTTCCTTGGTGGTGTCGCACCCAGCGAGGGCCCCGTTCCCGACATGCGCACGTTCCTCGTTCCGCGCGACGACTACAAGATCATTGACAACTGGCACGTGGCCGGGCTGGCCGGGACGGGCAGTAAGGACATCGTGGTCGGGGGGGCCTTCGTGCCCGAGCACCGGACCCACCGCTTCGTCGACGCCTACAACCTCGCCAACCCGGGCCAAGCGGTGAACCCAGGCACGCTCTTCCGGCTGCCCTTCGGCTGCGTCTTTTCCTTCTGCATCTCCGTGCCGGCGATCGGCGCCGCCCAGGGCGCACTCGATTGCTACCGCAGCTACATGCGGGAGAAGGTCGCGGCCTACGATGGCTCGAAGGTCGCCGACGATCCCTTCGCCCAGCGACGCCTCTCGGAGGCGGCAGTGGAGATCGACGCGGCGAAGGCGGAGGTGCGCTCCACCTGGGAGCCGATCTGGGGGCTGGCGGAGAAGAGAGAACCGATTCCGCTGGAGCTGCGCGCGCGCGCGCGCTGGGCGGCGGCCAACGTGGTGTTACGGGGCGTCCGGGCCGTCGACCTGCTGTTCGAGGCGAGCGGCGGCCGGGCGCTGTTCCTCGACAACCCGATTCAGCGCTTCTTCCGCGACGTCCACGCCATGCGGGCCCACGCGCTGAACAACCCGGACAAGGCGTCACAGACCTTCGGGTTTAGCGAGCTGCACCCGGGCCAGGCGCCGCCCGAGTTCTTCCTCTAGACCCACGGGAGCGACACGATGCCTGCCATCGCACGACTCGGATATCTGGGCTTCGAAGCGAGCGACCTCGGCGCCTGGGAGCGCTTCGCGCTGGAGGTGATGGGCCTCGCCCTCTCCGAGCGGGGAGCTGACGGCTCCCTCGTCCTGCGCCTGGACGACCAAGCCCAGCGCATCGTCGTGCATCCGGGAGCGGCAGACGATCTGGCCTACGTGGGCTTCGAGGTGGACAACCAGCACGCGCTGTGCGCGCTTGTCCAGACCCTCTCCGCTTCCGGCTGCAAGGTGACGGAGGGAAAGCCCGAGAGCGCTCGGGCTCGGCGTGTCGCGCGGCTCTTCCAGCTCGAGGATCCCAGCGGCGTCCCGGTCGAGCTCTTTTGCGATCCGGAGCGTGCCGGCAAGCCCTTCCACTCGGATGCGGTGCCGTCGGGCTTCGTGACCGGCGATGAGGGCCTCGGGCACTTGGTGCTCGTCGCCCGGGCTGCGGCGGCGAACGATCGGTTCTACCGGGAGCTCCTCGGCATGAAGCTCTCGGATCGGATCCAGACCGAGCTCGCGCCGGGCCTGTCGCTCAACATCACGTTCCTGCACGCGAACCCGCGCCACCACACCGTGGCCTTCACCGAGGCCCCGTTGCCAAAGCGCATCCACCACTTCATGCTCGAGCTGGGCGCCCTGGAGGACGTCGGGCACGCCCACGACCGCTGCCTCGACGCCGGCGTCCCGATCGCGAACACGCTCGGCCAGCACCCGAACGACGGGATGTTCTCCTTCTACGCGAGGACGCCTTCGGGTTTTTTGGTCGAGATCGGTTGGGGCGGCCGCAAGGTGGATGACGCCACCTGGGAGGTGCGCACCTACGATCGCCTCAGCACTTGGGGGCACCGTCCGCCCGCGGCGCCGAGCGTCTGAGATGCGCATCGGCTGGAACGGCGGCGGCCACCACCGGAGCCTTGAGGCGATCCGCGACGAGGCCCAGCGTGCGGCGGAAGACGGCTTTGCGAGCTTCTGGCTCTCGCAGATCACAGGACCCGACGCCCTGACGGCCCTGGCCGCAATAGCCGCCGACGCCCCAGGGATCGAGCTCGGAACTTCAATCGTCCCGCTCTACGGGCGGCATGCGATCCCCCTCGCCCAGCAGGCGCTCACCGCCCAAGCCGCAACGGGGGGACGTCTCGTGCTCGGGATCGGACCCTCCCACAAGCTCCTCGTGGAAGGAATGCTCGGTGAGTCTTACGACCGGCCCTTCACCCGCACCCGCGACATGCTGCGCGCCCTGCGCGTCCTTCTCGCGGGAGAGGCTGTCAACATCCAGAGCGAAGAGATCGTTGCACGCGGCCAGCTCGCCATCGACGCACCGCCCTGCCCGATCCTTGTCGCGGCGCTCGGCCCCCGCATGCTCGACCTGGCGGGACGCGAGGCCGACGGAACGACGCTCTGGATGGTGGGCGCGCGGACCGTCGCGGAGCACATCGCGCCGCGCATCCGCGAGGCCGCGGCCGCGGCGGGCAGGCCCGGCCCTCGGATCCTGGCGGGCGTGCCCGTCTGCGTGAGCGACGCCCCCGACCGGGCGCGCGCTTTCGCGGCCGAGCAGCTCAAGCTCTACGGCCAGCTCCCGGCCTATCGCGCCATGCTCGAGCGGGAGGGAGTAAAGGGGCCCGAGGATCTCCTCGCGACGGGTCCCGAGGAGTCCGTCCGCACGCAGCTCGCGGCCTTCGCACAGGCGGGCGCCACCGATCTGCGCGTCGGCGTGCTGTGCCCCACGTCTGAGGAGAGGGAACGCACCCGCGTGTTGCTGCGTGCGCTCTGCCAGGAAGGAGGTTTCCGGTGAGCGACCTGCACCGGATTGATGTCCACCACCACATCCTGCCCACCGAGTACGTCTCGGCCCT